>NZ_JACJGA010000005.1:0-289079 GCF_014164725.1 Tessaracoccus sp. MC1627
TGAGTTCCCTTGTCAGGTTGCGTTTCTCAGGCTTCGAGGCTCGTCGCTGGCGCTCCTCGCTCCTCAGCCAGCGGTGCTGGTCGCGTCGCCAGGCTTGTGGTGTCAACGCAGGCGCCACAGGGCCCGCCACCCTGCCGACCCACTCCCTCGCGGGGATCTTTGGACCCCATCCCGTTGGGTGAGCCGGTCGGGCGCGTAGCGCCGCCGACCGCGTCGAAGCCTCCGTCGGCTGCAAAGGGACCTGTGGCAGGGGGCGTCAGTCCCGCTCCACTGACTCGACCGACAGGGAATGGGCCCACGCCTAATTGTCACGACTGGAGTCGAGTACGACCTCAGACCTGACAATTAGGCTCCGGCAGGCTCGGGTCTGGAGGAAGGTGGAGCCGTGTCCGGCTCAGCTCCGTCCTGCGCATCGGGTGACCCCGGCTTTCACGGCCGACGGTGGGTCATGAGGGGGCGCGAGGGTGGGTGACGGTGGGGCGGCTCGGCGCAGTGCTGCCCAACTCGAGGATCACCCAGCTGGCGTCCCGCCCGGGCAGGCCCGACCCAGGCCCGCCCTGCCGTCGCGGACCCGCACCCGACCACGAGATCCGCGTGAAGGTGGTAGTCACGACCCTTCGAGACGGCCCACGCCGCTCCGCGGGCGGTCCTCCTCAGGGGGCGAAAGGACGGGCTACGCCGCTCCGCGGGTGGACCTCCTCAGGAGCGAGAGCGGGTCAGGCAGCGGTCTCCTCCTCGATCGCCGCGTTGAACTGGCTCTGGTACAGGTCGTAGTACGCACCCCTCGCGTCGAGGAGCTCGTGGTGGGTTCCCTGCTCGACGATGCGACCCTCCTCCATGACGAGGATCAGGTCCGCGTCGCGGATGGTGGACAACCGGTGCGCGATGACGAACGACGTCCGCCCGGTGCGCAGTGCCGCCATCGCGTGCTGGACCAGCACCTCGGTCCGCGTGTCCACCGACGAGGTGGCCTCGTCGAGGATCAGCAGCGCCGGGTCCGCAAGGAAGGCGCGCGCGATGGTGATCAGCTGCTTCTCGCCGGAGGAGACGTTGGAGCCCTCCTCGTCGATCACCGTGTCGTATCCCTCGGGCAGCGAGTGCACGAACCTGTCCACGAACGTGGCCTTGGCCGCGGCGCGGATCTCCTCTTCGGTGGCGTCCGGCCTGCCGTAGGCGATGTTGTCGCGGATGGTCCCGCCGAACAACCACGTGTCCTGCAGCACCATGCCGATGTTGCCGCGCACCTCACCCCGGGGCGCGGACGCGATGTCCACGCCGTCGATGAGGATCCGACCGGACTGCAGGTCGTAGAACCGCATGATGAGGTTGACCAGCGTGGTCTTTCCTGCTCCCGTCGGCCCGACGATCGCGACCGTCTGCCCCGGCTTCGCCGTCAGCGACAGGTCCTGGATCAGCGGCTGCTCGGGCTTGTAGGAGAACCCGACGTGATCGAACACCACGTCTCCCCGCGACACCTTCAGCTCACCGGCGGGCTCCTTCGACATCTCCTCGGAGTCCAGCAGCTCGAAGACGCGTTCGGCCGACGCGACGCCGGACTGCAGCAGGTTGGCCATCGAGGCCACCTGCGTCAGCGGCTGCGTGAACTGGCGCGAGTACTGGATGAACGCCTGCACGTCGCCGATGTTCATCCGGCCCGACGCCACCCACAGGCCGCCCACGACGGCGATCACCACGTAGTTGAGGTTCCCGACCAGGAACATGACCGGCATGATGATGCCGGAGATGAACTGGGCGCCGAAGCCCGCCTTGTAGAGTTCCTGGTTGCGGACCTGGAACTCGGCCTCGACCTCCTTCTGGCGGCCGAACACCTTGACCAGCGAGTGGCCGGTGAAGGCCTCCTCGATGTGGGCGTTGAGCTCTCCGGTGGACTTCCAGTTCTGCGCGAACAGCTTCTGGGAGCGCTTCCCGATGACGGAGACCACCACCATGGCGATCGGCACCGACACCAGCGCGACGAGCGCCAGGATGGGGGAGATCCAGAACATCATGATCAGCACGCCGATCACCATGAGCAGCGAGTTGAGCAGCTGCGACAGGGTCTGCTGCAGCGTCTGCGACACGTTGTCGATGTCGTTGGTGACGCGGCTGAGCACCTCGCCGCGGGGCTGCTTGTCGTAGTAGGACAGCGGCAGCCGGTCCAGCTTGGCGGCCACCTCGCGGCGCATCTGGTAGATCGACTTCTGCACTGCGCCGTTGAGGACCCAGCCCTGCACGTAGGAGAAGATGAACGACACCACGTAGAGGCCGAGCACCCACAGCAGGATGCCGCCGATGGCGCCGAAGTCGATGCCCTCGCCGGGGATGAAGTCCAGGTTGCGCAGCAGGTCCGCGAAGTCGGTGTTGCCTTCCGCGACGGCGGCGTCGATGACCTGCTGCCTGGTCACGCCGGCGGGCATCTGGCCGCCGATGATGCCCGACAGCATCAGGTCCGTGGCGCGGCCGAGGATCTTGGGCCCCACCACGCTGAGCGCCACCGACAGCACGCCCATCGCGATGGCCAGGATGATGCCGGCACGCTGCGGGCGCAGGTGGCTGAGCAGCCGCCGGACCGACACCTTGAAGTTCGCCGCCTTCTCGCCGCTGCCGGCCATCGGGCCGTGCCCGGGGCCACCGCGGTGGGTGGGGGCGTGCTTGGGGCGCTCGTTGGCCTTGACGGGGATTGCCTTGTTCTCGCTCATGCGGCGGCCTCCTCGGCGCTCAGCTGGGACTCGACGATCTCGCGGTACGTCTCGTTGGACGCCAGCAGTTCGTCGTGGTTGCCGCGTCCGACGATCCGGCCGTCTTCGACGACGAGAATCAGGTCTGCGGCGGTGATGGTGGAGACGCGCTGGGCCACCACGAGGACCGCGGCGTCGGCGGTTTCGGGCCTGAGCGCAGCCCGGAGGCGCGCGTCGGTGGCCACGTCGAGGGCCGAGAAGGAGTCGTCGAAGATGTACACGCTCGGCTTCTTCACCAACGCCCGGGCGATGGCGAGGCGCTGTCGCTGCCCGCCGGAGACGTTGGTGCCGCCCTGCGAGATGTGCGCGCCGAGCTGGTCCTCCTTCTCAAGCACGAACGCCTCCGCCTGCGCGACGCGGAGCGCTGACCACAGTTCGTCGTCGGTGGCGTCCGGTTTGCCGTAGCGCAGGTTGCTGGCGATGGTGCCGGAGAACAGGTAGGGCTTCTGCGGCACGAGGCCGATCCGGGCCCAGAGGGTGTCCGGGTCCAGGTCGCGCACGTCGACGCCGTCGACGAGCACCCGTCCCTGCGTCGCGTCGAACAGGCGGGGGATGAGGCTGATCAGGGTGGTCTTGCCGGCCCCGGTGGACCCGATGATCGCGGTGGTGGTGCCGGGGGTGAGCTCGAAGGAGAGGTCCTGAATCACCGGGGACTCGGCGCCAGGGTAGGAGAAGCTGACCCGGTCGAACAGCACGTGGCCGCGCTCACCCGACGGCGCCACCGGGTTGGCCGGCGGGGCCACCGAGCTCTCGGTGTCGAGGACCTCCATGATGCGGTCCGCGCAGACGGCGGCGCGGGGCGCCATGACCAGCAACATCGTCGTCATCATGACCGAGATGAGAATCTGCATCAGGTAGGAGATGAAGGCGGTGAGCTGGCCGATCTGGATGTCGCCGGACTCGATGCGCTGGGCGCCGAACCACATCACGCCCACGGTCGAGACGTTCATGATGAGCCCGACGAAGGGGAACAGGAAGGCCATCAGCCGTCCGACGGTGGTGGTGGTGTCCACCAGCTCGGCGTTGGCCTTGTCGAAGCGTCGGGCCTCGTGGGGCTCCCGGACGAAGGCGCGCACCACCCGGATGCCGGTGATCTGCTCGCGGAGCACACGGTTGAGGGTGTCGATGCGCTTCTGCATGGTCTCGAACAGCGGGCCCATGTTGACGATGAGGACGGTGATGCCCGCACCCAGGACCACGACGGCGGCCAGGATGATCCACGACAGGCCGGCGTCCTCGCGCAGCGCCATGAAGACGCCGCCCACCATGGTGATGGGGGCCGAGACCAGCATGACGGCGCTCATCAGCACCAGCATCTGAACCTGCTGCACGTCGTTGGTGTTGCGGGTGATCAGCGACGGCGCCCCGAACTTGTTCAGCTCGCGGGCGGAGAAGGAGAGGGCGCGCTCGAAGATCGCGGCGCGGACGTCGCGGCCGAACTGCATGGCGGCGTTCGCGCCGGCCCACACCGCGGCGATCTGGGCGGCGCCCTGGACGGCCGTCAGCAGCAGCATGATGCCGCCGGTGCTCCAGATGAAGTCGGTGTTGCCGGTGACGACGCCCTCGTCGATGATGCGGGCGTTCAGGGTGGGCAGATACAGCGACATGATGGTTGCGATGGTCTGCAGCACGATGACGATCGCGAGCAGCCCCCAGTAGGGGCGGATGTAGCGGTTGATGAGCCGCCCTAAGCGGGAGAGCATTCGGTGTCCTTTCGGAGCGCCCCGTGGAGCGCGAGGCGGGCGAGGTCGTCGAGTGAGAGCGACGACGAGACGAACCGGGAGGCGTGCCCGACGGCGAACGTGCGCAGCAGCGTCGCGAAGGCGCTGAGGGGGATCGTGATGTGGTCGCGGTGGGGGGCGAAGGCGTCCGTCATCCAGGCGTCGAGCTCGGCTGTACGTGCCTCGAGTTCGGTGCGGGCGCACTGCGCCGCGTGGGGCGCGGTGTGCTTGGCGGCGCCGTGCGCGGCGACGAACATGGTGTGCACCGAGTGCAGGTACTGCTCGATGAGCTCGATGGCGGCGCGGGTCTGGGTCTCGATGTCGCCGGTGAGGTGTGTCATGGCGAGCCGGGTGGTCAGCCGCTCGGAGGACAGCGCCTCGCTGATGGTGGCGGAGATGAGGTCGTCGAGGGAGTCGAACACGCGGAAGATCGTGCCCTCGGCCACCCCGGCCGCCTCGGCCACCATGCGGGTGGTGAGGGCCTGGCCGTGCTCGCCAAGGAGGGGGATGCTGGCCTCGATGATGGCGGCGCGGCGCTGTTCGGGGGGCATCGGGGCAGCGCGGGTCACAGGTGGAAGTGTAGTGAGTGAACACTCACTCATCAAATGCGCTGTGCCCTCGCGTGGTCTCCAGGCGCGTGCGTGAGTTCGGGCCGCCTGCGTTGGCTCCCGTCGCCTGCCTTGGGTTGGGCCGCCTGTGGAGGCGCCTGCGTTGGTGCGCGCCGCCCGCGCTGAAGCGCAGGCCGCGCGACATTACGCAGGCGGCAAGACTGACCGGAGCGCGATGGACGTCACTCGTCCGGTTGGACAGTCCACGTCGGGGGCTCGTCCTTGCCCGCCTTCTCGTCGGCCTCCGAGTCCTCCTCGGTCTTGTGCACCTTGCCCTTGGCGTGGTGCGACGGGGCGTAGATCACGTAGAGCTGCATGGGCTCGTCGCCGGTGTTGACGATGTCGTGCCAGGTGCCGGCCGGGACCTGGACGGACCAGCCGTCCTCCACGTCCACCTTCACGTTGAGCTCATCCTTGGAGGGACCCATCAGGCAGCGACCCTTGCCCGCGTCGAGGCGGATGAACTGGTCCGTGTCCGGGTGCACCTCGAGCCCGATCGAGTGGGCCACGGGGATGGACATCAACGTGATCTGCAGGTACTTCCCGGTCCATGCGACAGTGCGGTAGTTGGGGTTCTCCCTGGTAGCGGTCTCCAGGTCGAAGACGTTGGGCTCCGGCCCATTGTCGGTGATCTTCATCGGTTCTCCCTCCGGTCGTCTTCCCACATTAGCCCAGCGGCGGGGCCAGCGGTGGGGGGGACCGTGCGGCTCCGTGGAGCTGAGGTCAGGCGGTGAGTCGGGCGAGCTCTGCGGCCAGGTTCTCTCGCGCCCGCGACCCCCACAGATCGCGGCCCCCGGTGGTGCGGAACAGGGGCTCCATCGCGAGCAGGTGCCGTAACACCTCCGCCCGCCCCACCCTCCAGGCGTCGTCGTCGACGTGGGCGTAGTCCAGCCGGACGTCGCGGACGTAGACGTGGTAGCGGCCGGGGATCTGGCCGAGGATCGAGAGGTCCGCGTCGGACAGCAGCGCCCCGCGCTCGTCGTCGGGGGCGTGGGTGGCGGTCATCCTCACCAGCCGCGACACCTGAGCCACGTCGTCGGCCGGAATCAGCCCACCCAGCGACGACTCGGCGAACGCGGCCGAACGCTCCTCGTCATCCCCGGGCACACCGTCGTAGACGGAGTCGTGGAACCATGCCGCGAGCTCGACGACTCCGTCCCGGCACCCCAACTGCCCGAGGGCGGTGAGGCACTGCGCGAGGTGGCGGACGTCGTGGTAGTGGCGGTGAGGCTCCGACCATCGGGCGACGAGGTCGTCGCGGAGGGTCGTCGGCAGACGGAGACGCTCCCATGCGGTGACGACGGCGACGCGGGCCGCCGGGCGGGTGGGGGTCTTCTCGTGGACGCGCACCCGCAGGCCGGAGGCGGCCAGCCGGCGCACCAGCTCCCGCTCATCCAGCGGGAGGGCCCCGGCGGAGACGAGCTCGTCATAGCGCGACACCGGCACGTCGTAGTGGTCGTGGTCGAACGCCCTGGGCGGGATGCCCGCGCGCGCGGCGAAGTCGTGGAGTTCGTCGAGGGACGCGTCCGAGACGAGATGGCCGAACACGGTGCCGTGCGCCGGCCAGCGGGGCGGGTCGATCAGCACGGCCATCGTCGAACCCGCCGTCAGCCGCCGGCGAAGGGCGGGAGGACGTCCAGGAGGGCGTCGTCGGCCAGCGGGGTGGCTGGGTCCTCCACGTATTGGCCGTCGTGGAGGACGGAGCTGACCTCCAGCACCCGCGACAGCCTCGCCCCGTGCCGCGAGCGCAGGTCCGCCAGGAGCGCGCCCAGCGTGGGGGCCGCCACCTGTTCCTGCTCTGTGCCCGCGGCCTCGGCGGCCGCGGCGAAGTACCTCACCGTCGCCATGGGAACCAGTGTCGCATCAGTAGTGGGGGAAGCTCGGGTCGATCCGTTCGCCCCACGCGATCATGCCGCCCTCCATCAGCGACACATCAGGGTGGCCGAGCCCGATGAGGTGCGCGGCGGCGCGGCGCGCGCGGGGTGAGATCTTGCAGTAGACGATGACGGGGCCGTCGGGAAGGTTGTCGTCCAACCGGTCCCAGGTCAGCACCTCGCCGAGCGGCACCGCCAGCGAGCCGGGAATCGTGCCCAGTGCGTGCTCCGCGGGCTCGCGGACGTCCAGGAGCGTGGGCCGCGCGGGATTCTCCAGGATGGCGGCGACGTCCTCGACGGTGAGCTCGTTCAGTGTCATGGGGGCCTCCGCTGTGTGGGGGTGGGTGTGGGGGCGGGTATGGACGACGGGGGGTGCGGGGCGCAGCGGCACCTCGCGGGTGCGCTGGGTGAGCGCGTCGATGAGGAGGATGCGGCCGACGAGGGGGTCGCCGAATCCACAGATCAGCTTGACCGCCTCCGCGGCCATGATGGACCCCACCTGGCCCACCAGCGCGCCCAGCACGCCGGCCTCGGCGCACGACGGGACGTCCTCCGGGCGGGGCGGGACCGGGTAGAGGTCGCGGAGGGTGACCGACTCCGGGCGGCCGGGCACGAAGGACGACACCTGGGCGTCGAACTGCAGCACCGCGGCCCAGACCACGGGGAGTCCGAGCTGGGCGCAGGCGTCGGAGACGGCGTAGCGGGTGGGGAAGTTGTCGGCCCCGTCGAGGACGAGGTGGTGGCCTTCGAGGAGGTTGCGGGCGTTGTCAGGGGTGATGCGGGTGCGCTGGGTGGTGACCGTGACGTCTGGGTTCAGGCCGGTCACGAACGCGGCGGCGGAGTCCACCTTGGGGAGGCCGACTGCATTGTCGCGGTGGATGATCTGCCGCTGGAGGTTGCTGGCGTCCACCACGTCGTCGTCGATGACCGTGAGGTGCCCGACGCCGGCAGCGGCGAGGTAGGCCAGGATCGGGCTCCCGAGCCCGCCGGCGCCGACGACCGCGACCCGCGCGGCGAGCAGGCGCCGCTGGGCCTCGATGCCCATGCCGGGGACCAGCAGGTGCCGCGAGTAGCGGGTGAGCTGGGCGCGGGTGAGCTCCGGGCCGGGTTCAACGAGCGGGGCTGTCACGCATTCGAGCCTACCCTCGCATTCTTCGGAGAGCCCCCGCCCGGTAGGGGGTTTGAGCAAATGGCACGACTCGCGACGGAGGCCACGCTCGTCTTGAGCGCGGAGCTGACCGCGAGCCGTGCCATTTGCTCAAACCCGTCACACGGGACCGGCCGCCGCGCTGCCGAGCGACTCCCGGTACCCGACGAGCCGGTCCGCGGCCGGCGCGGGGGGCTCTTGGCCGGGAATCCTTCGAATCGACGGTGGCGTCATCCTCTCACGCACCGCCAAGTGCCTGCCCGTCTACGATGACCCCATGCGGACCACAGCGCAGTTGCTCGCCGAGATCCGGGCCGACGGTGGCCTCGAGGAGTTCTGCGCGGCCCAGGGGATCGACCTCTTTGTGATGCGTCATGACCACGTGGCTGTTGATGACGGGGGAGGGAGATCGCGCGGAGGGGCCACCCTCGGAGGCGCCCTGAAGACCGGGTAACCGTGGACCCCGGAGTCGATTCTTACGCATCCGTAAGTTACGGTACCGTAGGAACACCATTTGTGAGGAGATCATCAGTGCCCATCACACATCCCCCGACCGTGATTCAGGGCGGCATGGGCGTCGCAGTGTCGTCCTGGAAGCTGGCCCGCGAGGTCTCCCAGTGCGGCGAACTCGGCGTCGTCTCCGGCACCGCCCTCGACGGCGTGCTGGCCCGGGTGCTGCAGGACGGCGATCCGGGCGGACACCGCCGTCGGGCGCTGTCGCACTTCCCGTCGCCCGCGATGGCCCAGCGGATCCTCGACACCTACTTTCTCGAAGGCGGCCGCGCTCCCGGCCAGCCGTACCGCCCGCACCCCACCCTCACGATCTCGCCGAGGCGGGCGGCCATCGAGCTCAACCTCGTCGGCAACTTCTCCGAGGTCTGGCTGGCCAAGGAGGGACACTCCGGCCTGGTCGGGATCAACATGTTGGAGAAGATCCAGACCGCCAGTCTCTCCGCCATCCTCGGCGCGATGCTGGCCGACGTCGACTACGTGATCATGGGCGCCGGGGTGCCGCGCGAGATCCCCAGGCTGCTCACGGAGTTCGCGGCCGGCCGCACCGGCCACCTCACCATCGACGTGGTCAACTCCACGACGACCCACACGGCTTCCCTCAACCCGGTCACCGCCATGGGCGACGAGCTGCCCGCCCTGCGGCGCCCCAACTTCCTCGCGATCGTCACCCTCCATGTGCTGGCGGACTACCTCAACCGCGACCCCGAGATCCGTCCCGATGGCTTCATCGTCGAGGGCCCCCGCGCCGGTGGGCACAGCTCCCCGCCGCGCGGCGTGCGTGTCCTCGACGAGGCCGGGGACCCGATCTACGGGCCGAGGGACGACGCGGACCTGAGCAAGATCGCCCGCGTGGGCCTGCCGTTCTGGGTTGCCGGCGGCTACGCCACCCCGGAGAAGGTCGCGGAGGCTCGCGCCGCAGGCGCCGAGGGCGTGCAGATCGGCACCTTGTTCGCACTGGCGGACGAGTCCGGCCTCACCCCTGCCATCCGGCAGCAGTTGATGGCCGAGCTGGAGTCCGGTGACTTGGTGGTGCGCAACGATCCGCGCGCGTCGCCGACCGGCTTCCCCTTCAAGGTGGCCCAACTGGCCGACACCCTCTCCGAGGAGGACGTCTACCAGGCGCGGGAACGCATCTGCGACCTCGGGTACCTCCGCATCCCTGTCGAGCGCCCAGACAAGTCGATCACCTACCGATGCCCGTCGGAGCCCCTCAAGCCCTACCTCCGCAAGGGCGGCTCCGAAGAGGACACGGTGGGGCGCAAGTGCCTCTGCAACGCTCTGATGGCCAACATCGGTCTTGGGCAGCTCCGTAAGGACGGCTACCAGGAGCAGCCTGCGGTCACCCTCGGGCAGGACCTGGACGGCGCCAAGGCGCTGTCGGCCCTGTATCCCGGTGGGTGGACCGCTCGGCAGGCTGTCGACTGGTTGCTGTCGGTCCACGCGCCGCGTTGACCCCTGACGAGGAGTAGCCGCACCCTTCCCTGACCTCGGATGGCGACGAGGTCGGGGAGGCGTGCCGACTGATCTGCAGGAATCTACGTAGAGAGCGGCATTTGTGTATATACACAAATGCCGCTCTCTACGTAGCATGTTGCAGATCACTTGGGCCTCAAGTGGCGGCGTTTGCGGAGTTCATGGATCAAGCTCTGTTGGGTAGCCGGCCATTTCTTCCAGATCTGCTGGTAGCTGAGCCTCAGCGTCGTGTAGCCGAGTCCTCTCGCGGCAAGGTCCCGCCGTCGGTCGTTCTCGTAGTTGGTCTCGCCGTGGTGTGCCTGGCTGTCGCACTCGACGATGAGCGAGTCTCCCACCAGGAGGTCGACGAACCCAACGCCGTCGATCTCGGCCTGAGCCCTGACGGGGACGCGCCTGCGCACGAAGAAGAGCCTGACTCTCGTTTCGCTCCCGGACTGGGCGGGTGCGATTCGGTCGCGGTAGTCGGCGTACTTCTTCGGCAACCCTCCGAGTGCCCAGCGGACTTCCTCCAGAGGTGCCAGGCCGAGGTTCAGGGCGGACTCGGCCACGATCATGGCGTCCTCCACCGGGTGTCGGACCGCCACCTGTCGCAGGCAGTCCGACAACGGCCAGACTGCCTCTGGCGGATATCTGACCCCGTAAGGATGGGCGATCAACCCCTTGCGCCTGACGGGGTCGGTTCCAGACCCGTAGACGACATGGATTCCTGACCTGTTGGGGACCCAGAGTCCATGGTGCCGGCATCCGCTGAGGCAGCCCAGCCTGGCGCCAGCCTTGAGGGCGCGCTGCACGTCTTCGTCGGCTCCGTCCGTGGCGTACCAGCCCGGGCGGATCCGGCGCAAGCTTCCGTTCTTCACCAGCAGAGCGGCGTGGTGCCGGGTGATGCCCGCGTCTCGAAGTTGAGCGGGGGAGTAGATGCCTTGGAGATCCATGCCGCCACTCTCGGCAACCTGGCGGGGCATTTCCCGCCACGCCTGACGCCCTGTGGACGACCTCGCCTCTGCAAGTTGCTATCCAGAGCGCGGTTTCTGCAGATATCCACAGAAACCGCGCTCTGGATAGCAAGTTGCAGACAGGGGTGGCCAGATCCGGGCGTTGGTCAGGAAGTGAGGTCGAGTCCGAGGTCGAGAACCTCTGCCGAGTGGGTCAGGGCGCCGACGGCAATGAACTCCACTCCTGTGGCCGCGACCTCGGCGGCCCGCTCAAGCGTCAGCCCTCCGCTCGCCTCCGTCCGGACCCCCGCTTCGCGGCACACAGCAACGGCCTCGCGGGTCTCCGCCAGGGTCATGTTGTCCAGCAGCACCAGCTCGGCGCCTGCCGCGACGGCCTCGCGCACCTGCGCGACGGTGTCGCACTCCACCTCCACCGCGACACCCGGCGCGTGCGCACGCACAGCCCGGAACGCCGCCGCGACCGACCCCGCCGCCGCGACATGGTTGTCCTTGATCAGCGCCGCGTCCCCGAGCGCCATCCGGTGGTTCACCCCGCCGCCACAGACGACTGCGTACTTCTGCAGGGCGCGCATCCCCGGCACGGTCTTGCGCGTGTCGCGGATCCGGGCCTCGCTCCCGGCCACGGCGGACACCCACTCAGCCGTCTCAGTCGCCACCCCGGAGAGCTGCCCCAGGAAGTTCAACAGCGTCCGCTCGGCCGTCAGCAGGCAGCGCACGGGACCGGCAATTCGCAGTACGACGTCCCCCGGTGCCACCCGCGCCCCGTCGGCCAGCACCACCTCGGCCGACGCCTCGACCCCCAGCCGCGACGCCACCGTCCGCAGCACCTCGACGGCCACCGGCACCCCCGCGACGACTCCAGCCTCGCGCGCCACCACCTCCGCGACCCCGACAGCGCCCGCCGGCACCGTCGCCTCCGTCGTGACGTCCGGCCCGAGCCGGAGGTCCTCGTCCACCGCCACGGCGATGATCCGCCGCACCTCGGCTGGGTCGACGGCGCCCCAGGCGTCGACCACGTCGCGGTCCAGTGGGGCAAGGTCGATCTCGGTCGACAGGGCGTTCATGCTGCGGTCCTTTCGGCGATGGTGAGGGGCGCAGAGGTGAGCTCAAGGCCGCCCTCCGTGAGGCGGATGGCGATCCTCCGCTCCCAGGTGGGTGACGTGGCGGCGAAGTCCGAGCGCCGATGCGCCCCCCGCGACTCCGTCCGCTCCGCCGCGGCCGCCGCGATGACGGTGGCGACGGCGTGCAGGTTGGTGGCTGTCAGCGAGGCATGATCCACCGGGTGGGCAACGACGGGTGCCGCCGCCAGCGCCACCCCGAGGGAGGCCAGCCCGGAGCCCGTCCGCGACACGAACGCCTCCCGCTGCATCCATCCCCGCAGTGCGGGCAGGAAGGCCGGATCGACGACTCGGCCCCCGTTCTCAATGGCGCCGGCCGCCGACTGGAGATCCGCCTCAACCGACGGGTGACGAGCGGAGACGCTCTGCCGTGCGCGGTCGAGGTCGGCGAGTGGCACGTTGACCTGGTCGCGCACCGCCGGCCCAGCCCCGGGCCGCGACGAAGCCTCCGCAGCGAGAAGCGCGCCCACCCGGTCGCCCGCGACCAGCGCCTCGGTCAGCGAGTTCGACGCCAACCGGTTCGCCCCGTGCACGCCCGTCGCCGCGACCTCGCCGACGGCGAAAAGCCCCTGCACCGACGTCCGCCCGGACAGGTCCGCCGCGACACCCCCGCACGCGTAATGCGCCGCCGGGTGCACCGGGATGAGTTCGGTCACGGGGTCGACGCCTCGGCCCCGGCACAGCGCCAGGATCCCGGGGAAGTGGCCCTCCCACGTCGACCGCCCGAAGAACGTCGCGTCCAGCCACACGTGCGCGGCACCCGTCCGTTCCAGGTGAGACATGATCGCGGCCGAGACGACGTCGCGCGGCGCCAGCTCGAGCAGCGGGTGCACCCCAGCCATGATCCGGCGGCCCGCGTCGTCGACCAGCCACGCGCCCTCGCCGCGCACCGCCTCGGACACCAGGACCCCCCGCGACCCCGCGTCGGCGTCGGCCAGCACGGTGGGGTGGAACTGCATGAACTCGAGGTCGCGCACCTCGGCGCCGGCCCGCAGCGCCGCGGCCACGCCGTCGCCCGTCGCGCCCAGCGGGTTGCTCGTGACGGGCCACAACTGACCGATCCCGCCGGTGGCGAGCACGACGGCGCCGGCGAACAGCTCGCCCACCCGACTGTCGGCGTCGAGCAGCCGCACCCCGCAGGCCCGCCCCTCGGCATCCGTGAGCACGTCGACGAGTCGCGTCCGGGTCATGACCCGCGTCCGCGACCCCGCGAGAGCCGACGACAGCGCCGCCCACAGCGCACGCTCGATTTCCGCGCCTGTGGCGTCGCCGTCGGCGTGGATGATCCGCCGCGCGGAGTGCCCGCCCTCGAGGTGCAGGTCCAGCCCGCCCCCAGAAGCCCGGTCGAACCGCGCCCCCAGCCCGATCAGCCGCCGGATCGCGCCCGGGGCACTCGCCACCAGATCCGACACGACCCCCGCGTCGCACAATCCCGCCCCGGCGGTCAGGGTGTCGGCCACGTGGGAGGCGAGCGTGTCGCCGTCGTCCCACACCGCCGCGAGCCCGCCCTGCGCCCAGGCGGTGGCCGAGTCCGTGACCTCGCCGCGGGTGACGGCCACGCAGTCGACGCCGGCGGCGGCCAGGTGCAGCAGCGCGGAGAGGCCCGCCGCGCCGGTGCCGACCACCACGACGTCGGTCCGCCCCGTCCAGGCGGGGGCAGCCGCGGGCAGCATCATTCCCCCGACCCGGGGTTGCCGATCGCCACCATCCGCTCGACGGCCTGCCGCGCCCGGGCGGCCACGTCCGCCGGAACATCCACCTCGTACGCCCTGGTCAGCGCAGGGTCACCGAGGCACGCCTCCAGCTTCTCCGGCGTGGTCATCTTCATGAACGGGCACGCGGCCTTGGGGTTGACCGGCTGGAAGTCGGTCAGGGGATTGGCCTTGCGCAGCTGGTGCAGCATGCCGATCTCGGTGGCCACCAGCACCTGGCGCGACGTCTCCCGCCGCGCGTAGTCAAGCATTCCGCCGGTGGAGAGCACGTGGGTGCGGTCGCCGGGCAGCTCGCCGGACTCGGCCAGCCACAGCGCGCTAGTGGTGCAGCCGCACTCGGGGTGCACGTACAGGTCGGCGGCGGGGTTGGCGCGCACGGACTCGATGAGGTCCGACGGCGAGATGTCGGCGTGCACGTGGCACTCGCCGAGCCAGACGTGGATGTTCGTCCGGCCGGTGGCGCGGCGGACGTGGGCGCCGAGGAACTGGTCCGGGAGGAAGAGGATCTCGCGGTCCTCGGGGATGGAGCGCACCACGTCGACGGCGTTGGAGCTGGTGCAGCAGATGTCCGTCTCGGCCTTGACCTCGGCGGTGGTGTTGACGTAGGACACGACGACGGCGCCGGGGTGCTCGGCCTTCCACGCGCGCAGCTGGTCCGCGTTGATGGTGTCGGCGAGCGAGCAGCCGGCCGCCTGGTCCGGGATGAGGACGCGCTTGGCGGGGGAGAGGAGCTTGGCGGTTTCGGCCATGAAGTGGACGCCGGCGAAGACGATGGTCTCGGCGTCGGAGGTGGCGGCGATGCGGGAGAGGGCCAGCGAGTCGCCCACGTGGTGCGCGACGTCCTGGATGATCGGTGCCTGGTAGTTGTGGGCGAGGATGACGGCGTTGCGCTCCGCGGCCAGCGCGTGGACGCGGGTCTGCCACGCGGCTACCTCGTCGGGGGTCCAACGCTCCCAGGCCTCGAGGCCGACGGCGGGCTC
Organism: Tessaracoccus sp. MC1627; assembly: GCF_014164725.1. Taxonomy (NCBI): domain Bacteria; kingdom Bacillati; phylum Actinomycetota; class Actinomycetes; order Propionibacteriales; family Propionibacteriaceae; genus Tessaracoccus; species Tessaracoccus sp. MC1627. The sequence continues at coordinate 14,838 of NZ_JACJGA010000005.1, forward strand.
CTGGAGGAGAGTCATCTCCTGCTCCTTTCCGGTTTTCGACTATCAGGCGAAAACTAGGGGAACTGTAGCATGCCATCCATGGCTCCCCACACCCCGCGCGATTCCGTGGGCGTCGCGCTGTACCGGCACGAGGCCATCGGGGCGGTCCTGCAGGTGCGCGGGGTCGACGACGGCGCCCCCCGGCTCTCCGTGCTCCTCGCCGGCCGGGACCACGAGCCCTACGCGGGCCGGTTCGCGTTGCCGAGCGGGCCCGTCGAGCCGGAGGAGACCCTGGAGGCTGCGGTGCTGAGGCATCTCGCGCAGAAGGTGGACGTCGCGGGGCTGACGCACCTCGAGCAGCTGGGCACGCGCTCAGACCCCGGCCGCGACCCGGCGCAGCGCACCATCGGCACCAGTTACCTCGGCCTCGTGCCGACGGTGCTGGAGCCACATCTGCCCGAGCGGGCAGCGTGGTTCGCCGTCGACGATCTGCCGGAGTTGGCGTTCGACCATGACAGCGTGGTGGCCCAAGCGGTGACCAGGCTCAGGGCGAAGCTGAGCTACACCAACCTCGGGTTCGCGCTGATGCCGACCGAGTTCACGGTCGCGGAGCTGCGGGAGGTCTATGTCGCGGCCCTGGGCCACGACGTCAAGCCGACGAACCTGGAGCGCGTCCTGACGAGGCGCGGCCAGCTGGTGCCGACGGGGGAGATGTCGGCGCCCGGCACGAAGGGTGGCCGCCCGGCCCGGGTGTTCCGTTTCCGCGACCATGCTTTGGTGGTCACCGACCCGTTCGCCGTCCTCCGCCCCGAGTAGGCCTCACCCAGCGCGGGGAGGGGGGTCGGCGTCGTCGCGCCCCGGGATTGAGATGGTGTCGTTCACGGCATCGGCCTGCCCACCGCGGATGCCGATGAGGGTGGCCAGCAGAATCAAAGCTCCGCCGGCCACGAGGCGGATTGTGACGGCCTCGCCGCCGAAGCCGACGGCGAACGCCGAGGCGAAGACCGGCTCGAACGTCATGAGTAGGGCCACCCGGGTGGGGGTGATGTGGCGCTGCGCCCAGGTCTGCAACAGCATCGTGACGATGCCGGCCATGATCGCGGTGTAGACGATGGCGCCCCAGACGCCGGGGTCCGCGGGCACGTGGTAGCCGCCGGGGAGGCCCAGGAAACCGGTGGTCAGCGCCACGCCGATGAGCTGGACGATGGCCAGGCTCATGGCGTCCATGGAGCGTGACCACCGGTCCAGCAGGACGATGTGAACGGCGTACAGCGCCGCGCCGACGAGGGTGAGCGCCTCGCCGACTCCGCCGTTGCCGAGCCCGGTGAGGCTCAGCACCGCGAGCCCGGCGAGTGCCAGCGCCACCGCCACCCACGTGCGGACGTTGAGTCGGGCCTTGAAGGCGATCCACATGATGATCGGGGTCAGGACCACGTACGTGCCGGTGATGAACCCGGAGACTGAGGCCGCCGTCGTCTGCAGGCCCACGGTCTGGACGATCTGCGCAAGGCCGTAGAGGCAGCCGAGGGCCAGTCCGATCTGCCACTGCGTGGCGGTGAGGCGGCTGAGTCGTCGCCAGAAGACGAAGGCGGGGATGGCGGCTCCGACGGCGAACCGGACGGCGAGGAAGTCGATGGGGTCGATCTTGCTGACGGCGTCCTTGATGATGAAGAACGTCGACCCCCAGATCGCCGTCACCACGAGCAATGCCAGGGTGGCGACGGTTGGCTTCCGCATGCTCCTCCTCCCGCTCTGTGTGTCGCGGGAAGTCTACGGGCGGCTAGCCGGAGGCGCGGATCTTCAACTCCACCGGCAGCGTCACCGGAGACGCGATCTCCCGCCCCTCAACGAGGCCCAACACCATCAGGGTGGCCTGCCGGCCCAACTCGACCGCGGGGTTGACCACCGTCGTCAAGGGCGGGTCGAGTGTCGCGGCGGCCGCGAAGTCGTCGAATCCGATCACCTTCACCTGCTCGCCGATCCGGATCCCGCGCGCCCGGAGCGTATCCATCACGCCTTGGGCCATCAGGTCCGAGGCCGCGAAGATCCCGTCGATCGCTGGGTCTGCGTCGAGCAGCTCAGCCGCCGCGCGGGCGCCCGACTCGCGGGTGTAGTCGCCGTGCGCGACGGCGACCTCGAGCCCCGCATCCTCGAGAACCGTGCGCCAGCCGGTGAGTCGGTCCAGCGCCGCCGACATGTCCGACGGGCCAGCGACGGTGGCAGGGCGGCGCACCCCCGTCGCCAGCATCCGCTCCGCCGCGAGACGTGCGCCGCCCAAGTTGTCGGTGTCCACGAAGTACGGATGATGATCAGTGTCCGGAAGCAGCGGCGCCCCCAGGAACACCGTCGGGATGGGCAGGTTGAGCGCGGCCGCGACCAGCCCGTCGGAGCGGTGGTGCGACACCACGATCGCCCCCGCAACGCGCCCCTCAAGCAGGAAGTCGACGACTGAACCGGACCGGTCCGGGTGTGACGCGAACACCATCACGAGCTGCATGTCTGTGCCGGCCATGCCGTCGTTGATGCCGGCCACAGCCAGGCCGAAGAAGGGGTCCGAGAAGACCATCCCGTCCGGCTCCGGCACCACCATCGCGAGCGTGTTGGAGCGCCCCGTCGCCAGGGACCGGGCCGACGCGTTGGGCACGTAGCCCAGCTTGGAGACGGCGGCCCCCACCTTGGCAGCGGTCTCCGTTGCCACCCCGGGATCGTGACGCACGACGCGTGACACCGTGGCGCGCGAGACGCCCGCGAACCGTGCGACGTCCTCCAGCGTCGGCCTCACCATCGTCGGTCCCTTCACTACCCCTGCACGCCATTCTGGCGCGCAGCGTCACGGAAGAATAGAGCCGACGCCTTCGGGGTGCGCTGCTGTGTCTCGTAATCCACGCGCACGATGCCGAAGCGCTTGTCGTAGCCCCACGCCCATTCGAAGTTGTCCATCAGGGACCACACGAAGTACCCGCGCACGTCCACCCCGGCCGAGATGGCGTCGTGGACGGCGACGAGATGGTCGCGCACGAACGACACCCGGTCCTGGTCGTCGACAAAGCCCTCCGCGTTCGCCACGTCAGGCATCGCGGCGCCGTTCTCAGTCACGTACAGCGGGATGCCGGCCGGGCCGGTGTACTCCTCCTGCAGCCGCACCAGCAGCCGGGTCAGGCCCTCGGGCTGGATCTCCCAGTCCTGATCCGTGACCGGCAGCCCGCGCGGCACGGACGTCACCCACTCGGAGCCGATGTTCGGGTTCCCCCGAACCCGCCCGTCGGGCAGCACCACCGGTGCGTAGTCCGACGACGGCGTGCCGGTGACGGCCTCACCGTGGTAGTAGTTCACGCCCAGCACGTCGATGGGGGTGGAGATGATCTCCAGATCCCCCGGCTGGATGGCGTCCTCGAGGCCGAGCCCCGCCAGGTCTTCCAGCACGTCCGCCGGGTACTCCCCGCGGAAGATCGGGTCCAGGAAGAAGCGGTTGAAAATCCCGTCGATCCGCCTGGCGGCCTCCACGTCGTTGGCCGACGACGGGTCCAGCGGGTCCGGAACCGTGTGGTTGGTGGTGATCCCCAGCGTGGCCGACGGCGCCAGCTCGCGCAGCCGCGCCGTCGCCATCCCGTGGGCCAGCAGCAGGTGGTGCGCCGCGTGCAGGCCTTCGCGCCGCGAGGCATGCCCGGGGGCGTGCTCCCCGCAGGCGTAGGAGAGGAACGACGAGCACCACGGCTCGTTGAGCGTGGTCCAGATGTTGACCCTGTCACCCAGCGCGGCGTGCATCGCCTCGGCGTACTCGACGAAGCGGTAGGCGGTGTCGCGGTTGGTCCAGCCCCCCTTGTCCTGCAGTGCGGCGGGCAGGTCCCAGTGGTAGAGCGTCACCCACGGCGTGATGCCGTGGCCGAGGAGCTCGTCGACCAGACGTGAGTAGAAGTCCAGGCCCCGGGGGTTGAGGTCCTTGTCGTCGGGGCGCACGCGGGGCCACGACGTCGAGAAGCGGTAGGACTGCAGTCCCAGGTCCGCCATCATGCCCACGTCCTGCGGCATGCGGTGGTAGTGGTCGCAGGCGACCGTGCCGTCGTGGCCGCCGAAGACGGCGCCCGGCTCACGGCAGAACACGTCCCAGATGGAGTCCGTGCGGCCGTCCTCGTGGGTGGCCCCCTCGATCTGAAACGACGCGGTGGCGCTGCCCCACAGGAAGCCTGGGGGGAACTGATAGGCGGTCATCCCTTGACTGCTCCTTGCATGATGCCGGCCACCAACTGGCGCCCGGCGACGGCGAACAGGACAACCAGCGGCAGCGTGGCGACGAGGACGCCGGCCATGATGAGCGAGTAGTCCTTGAAGTAGGACGCCTGGAGCAGCTGCAGCGCCACCGGGAGGGTGGGGTTGGCAGAGCCCAGGATGATGAAGGGCCAGAAGAAGTTGGTCCAGGACCCGACGAAAGTGAACAGGCCCAGCATTGCCGCGGCGGGACGGGCCGCCGGGAGCGCGATGGACCAGAATGTGCGGATCATGGAGGCGCCGTCTACTCGGGCCGCCTCGATCAACTCGAAGGGCAGCGCCTCGCGCAGGTACTGGGTCATCCAGAACACACCGAAGGCCGTGACCATGCCGGGCACGATGACCGCCTGGAGCTTGCCCACCCAGTCCAGCTCGGACATGAGGATGAACAGGGGCACGATGCTGAGCTGCGTCGGAACCGCCATGGTCGCGATGACGAACACCAGCAGGCCGCTGCTGCCGCGGAACCGTAGCTTCGCGAACGAGTAACCGGCCAGCGTCGAGAAGAACACCACTGAGATGGCGGTGATCGTGGAGACGATCACCGAGTTGCCCAGCGCCGTCCAGAACTTGATGTCCGAGGTGATGACGCGACCGATGTTGGCCATCAGGTTGCCACCAGGGATGAAGGACGGGATGGGGTTGCGCGCGATCTCGGGCGCGGTCGAGGAGGCCAGCAGGATCGTGAAGTAGATCGGGTAGATCGAGATGAGCACGACGGCGGCGAGGGCGGCGTACGTCGCCCAGCCTGGGCGCTTGTCAACGCCGTGCAGCTTGCGTCGCACCGCGCGGGCTGCGCCCTTGCCTGCCAACTGCTCGACCATGGGGGAGGACATCTGCGTGGACATCAACGGCCCGCCTTTCCGCTCGAGGATGACGCGATGGAGCGCGTGATGAGGTAGTTGATGACGCCCACCAGGATGATGATGAGGAACAGGATCCAGGACACGGCCGCGGCGCGGCCGAAGCTCTTCTGGGCTCCCCAGCCCAGCTCGTAGATGTACATCGTCAGCGTCATCCACTGCCGGTCCGCGCCGCCCTGGCCCAGGGTGTCGAACATGCGGGGCTCGTCGAAGATCTGGAGGCCGCCGATGGTGGAGGTGATGACGACGAAGATGATGGTGGGCCGCAGCATCGGGATGGTGATGGAGAAGAAGGTGCGCCAGCGGGCGGCGCCGTCGACGATCGCGGCCTCGTAGACCTCCCGCGGGATGGCCTGCATGGCGGCGAGGAAGATCAGCGCGTTGTAGCCGGTCCAGCGGAAGTTCACCATGGTGGCGATGGCGATGTGGGCGGCCAGCGGATCCGCGTGCCAGCCGATGCCGGCCGCGCCCAGGTTCGCGAGGACCGCGTTCACGAGGCCGGACTGGTCGGCGAAGATCTTCGCGAAGATCATGGAGACGGCCACGGGCGCCACCACGTAGGGGAGCAGCACGCCCATCCGCCAGAAGGTCTTCGCGCGGAGGTTGGTGTCGAGCAGGTAGGCGATCACAATCGCGGCCATGACCTGCGGCACGGAGGAGAGAAGGAAGATCGAGAAGGTGTTGCGCAGCGCCTTGTAGAAGTTGGGCTGCTGCAGCACGTCGGTGTAGTTCTTGAGGCCCACCAGGTCGCCTTGACCGCCGATCAGGTGCCAGTCATGCACCGACACGTAGGCGGTGTACACCAGCGGAAACAGGCCGACGATGAAGAACAGGATGAAGAACGGGCTGATGTACAGGTAAGGCGACGCCTTGACGTCGAGCCGGCTCAGGCGCTGGCTCAGGGTGAGCTCTCTCATGGGGATGTCTTTCGGGCAGCGGGGACGGGGCGGGGTCGGGGGCCGGGGGGCGACCCCCGACCCCGCGGTGAGACTCAGCTGAGGCCGAGGGCGTCGTAGGCCGCGAGGGCCTTGTCCCACGAGCCGGCGGCGTCGTCGGTGCCTTCGACGTCGACACGGTTCAGACCGTCAGTGACCAGCTGCGCAAGGGCGAAGTAGTTCGGGCCCTTGAAAGGCTGCACGGTGACGGCCTTGGCGCGGTCGGCCAGGATCTGTCCGGTGGGCGCGTCGTTGAAGAACGCGTTGGTGGACTCCAGCAGGGCCGGGTCCTCGAGGGCATCGACCTGCGACGGGAAGGTGCCCTTGGCCTCGAACGCCTTGATCTGCTGCTCAGGGGCGGTCAGCCATGCGGCGAGCTCCTTGGCCGCCTCGTGGTTGGGGCCCTGCTCAGGAACGGTCAGGTAGGAACCGCCCCAGTTGCCGCCGCCGCCCGGGTAAACGTTGGCGATGTCCCAGCCCTCGACGCCCTCGGCGTTGCCCTCGATGACGCCCAGCATCCAGCCGGGGCAGAGCATGGTGGCGAACTTCTCACCCTGGAAGGCGTTGGTCCAGTCCTCGGTCCACTGCGCCAGGCCGGCGGACAGGCCGTCGTCGACGGCAGCGGTGGCGATCTGGTCGTAGATCCCCTTGATCTCCTCGTTCTCGCTCAGCGGGATGGGGGTGCCGTCCGAATTCTCGAAGGGGTTTTCCACCTGGTTGACCATGCCCTGGAAGGTGGCCGAGGCGGAATCGAACCAGGCGACGCCGCCCGACTTGGCCACGTAATCCTTCCCGACGGTGAAGTAGTTGTCCCAGTCGCCCTCGAGCAGCGCGGCCACCTCCTCGCGGTCGGTCGGGAAGCCGGCCTTCTCCATGAGGTCGGCGCGGTAGCAGATGCCCTGGGGGCCGATGTCGGTGCCGTAGCCGATGAGCTTGCCGTCTTCGGTGGTCACGGCGGCGGTCTTCCAGTCGAGCCAGCGGCCCTCGAGCTCGGGGTCCGCCAGGTCGACGAACTTGTCCGGGTACTGCATGAGCTCGGTCAACCAGTCGATCTCGATGGCCTCGATGTCGGCCAGGCCCGAGCCTGCGGCGAGGCGGGTGTTCATGTTGTCGCGGGCCTCGTTGGCCGTCGCGGCCTTGCGCTGCTCGACGGTGATGTTGGGGTTGTCGGCCATGTACTCCTTGATCAGCTCTTCGTAGCCGAACTCGTTGAACGTGGCGACGGTGAGGGTGATCTTCTCGTCCGGGTTCGCCGAGGCGTCCTGGGACGTGGTGGCGTCGGGGGTGCCCGACGAGCAGGCCGTCAGTAGGGCGCCGACGCAAGCGACGGCGGCGAGATTGCGAATGACAGGACGCACGGTGACTCCTTTGTGATGACTGTGTGCCTTCCCGTAGAGAGCGCTCTCATCTGTCTTCGGCGAATCATCGAGAGCGCTCTCAGGGATTGCTAGAAGCGTATGTGCGACCCCCGCCGAAAGTCAACCGGGGTTATCAACTTGTGATAATTGGGCCCCACCGCGGGCTCTGCCCTCCCCACGGACGGGGCCTACGGTCCGCGGCGGCTGAGGGGGACCGGCCTCGCCCATGGGGCGCCCCGTCGGCAGGCCCAAACCGCCGGCCTGCCTAGCCCCAACGCCCGACCCACCGCGACCGGTCCCCCTCAGCCACCGCTCGGCGCTCAGGTGCGGGTTGCCCTGACTTCGCCGCCGCCGATGACTGCTGGGGATGGTTCCTGGTGGTCGGGTGGTGCCGGGCTGCGCCCGCTGTGGCGTGAAGCGGTGCTGGGTGGTGGCGGCCGGGCCGGGTTGGCTCGGGCATGTGCGACGAGGTCAGGCGCGTCAGCGCCTCATCGAGGAGTCACGGGCGGGACCGGCCGCCACCATCCAGCGCCAACCCGACCCACGCGTTAAGGCCCCCGAGTTCAGGCCCCGACCTCATCAGCTGGTGCTAGGGCGGAGGAGGGGGTAGAGGATCGTCTCGCGGATGCCGACGCCCGTCAGCAGCATAATCAACCGGTCGATGCCCAACCCCAGACCGCCCATCGGCGGCACCCCGTACTCGAGCGCCTCGATGAAGTCGCCGTCGAACTGCATCGCCTCCGGATCACCCCCGGCCGCCTTCAGCGACTGCGACACCAGCACCTCGCGCTGGATTACCGGATCCACCAACTCCGTGAAGCCCGTCCCACGCTCCAGGCCGCCGATGATCAGATCCCACGCCTCCACCTTGCCCGGATCCGTGCGGTGCTGGCGGGCCAGCGGCTGCGCGATCGACGGGTAGTCGTAGACGAACGTGGGCTGCAGCAGGTCCGGTTCGATCACCTCGGAGAACAGCTCCATCGCCATCTTGTCCGCGGCCCACTTGGGGTCGTACTCCACCTCGTGCGCGTCGGCGATCCGGTGCAGGGTCTCCAGGGGCGTGTCGACGGTGATCTCCTCCCCGAACCGCTCGGACATGGCCGGGAAGACCGACAGCCACGGCCACTCGCCGTCGAGGTCGATGACGCCCTTCGGCGTCTCGATCTGCCGCGACCCCACCGCGTCCGCCGCCGCCACGACGATGTCCTGGATCAGTCGCGCGATCGTGCGCTGGTCCCCCCACGCCATGTAGGCCTCGAGCATGGTGAACTCCGCGGAGTGCGTCGAGTCGATGCCCTCGTTGCGGAACACCCTGCCCATCTCGAAGACGCGGTCCGCGCCGCCCACCATGGTGCGCTTGAGGTGCAGCTCCAGGGCGATCCTCAGCGTCATGTCGATGTCGAACGCGTTGATGTGGGTGGTGAACGGGCGCGCCGCGGCGCCGCCGTGCACGAGCTGCAGGATGGGCGTCTCCACCTCGATGTAGTCCTGCGCGTACAGCGTCTGGCGGACCGCCCGGGTGATGGCGGCGCGCGTGCGGACCATCTGGCGGGCGTCGTCGCGCACGATGAGGTCCACGTAGCGACGGCGCACGCGCGCCTCCTCGGAGAGGTCCTTGTGCATCACGGGCAGCGGCCGAAGCGCCTTGGATGCCATCCGCCACTCGGAGGCCATGATGGACAGCTCACCGCGCTTCGACGAGATGACCCGGCCGGTCACCCAGACGAAGTCGCCGAGGTCCACGTCGGCCTTCCAGGCCGCGAGCGCCTCATCGCCCACCTCGGCCAGCGACAGCATCACCTGGAGGCGCTCGCCGTTGTCGTCGGGGGTGAAGCCGTCCTGCAGGGTGGCGAAGGCCAGCTTGCCGGTGTTGCGGATGAAGACCACGCGCCCGCCGGTGGTGACGAGGTCCTGCGTCTCCTGCCCGGCCTCAAGGTGTCCCCAGGTGCCCCGGATTGCCCGCAGGGTGTGGCTGCGCTCCAGGTCCGCCGGATACGGCTCAACCCCGGCGTCCAGCAACCGGGCGCGCTTCTCCTTGCGGATGGCGGTCTGTTCCGAGTCGCTGGGCAGGGCGGAGGGGGTATCAGTCACGCGGGACATCCTAACGGGTGGGGGTGTCCCGCCCGTCACGGCGAGGGCTCACGCCCAGCTGACGCGCACCCCGTCGACGGTGTCCTCGAAGACCACGCCGGCGAGGCTTTCGGTGGTCCAGTCCGCGGCGAGCTCGTCGGCGCGGTGCTCGGTCAGGACGCCCAGCACCTTCATGCCGGCCGATCGGGCGGCGGCCACCCCGGCGGGGGCGTCCTCGCAGACCAGGCAGCGCGCGGGATCCACGCCCAGCCGCAGGGCTGCGAGCAGGAAGCTGTCCGGGGCCGGCTTCCCGTTCTCCACCTGGTCCCGGGTCACGATGACCTCGGGGCGAGGCAGGCCGGTGGCGCCCAGGCGGGCGTCCAACAGCGCGGTGGTGCAGGAGGTGGCGATGGCGCGACGGTGGGTGGGGATGGCCGCGAAGGCAGCGGCCGCTCCTGGGAGCGCCACCACGCCGTCGGTGTCCGAGACCTCCAGCTCGTCGATCCGTGCCCCGGCAGCGGGCGCGATGTCTGCAGGCAGGAGCGCGCGCGCCACCGCCTCGGCCGGCCGGCCCGTGTACTGCCGCAGGGTCTCGAGATCCACCCCGTACTCGGCGGCCCACAGCCTGTAGGCGCGATGCATCGAGGCGATGGAATCGGCGAGGGTGCCGTCGAAGTCGAAGATGACAGCGTCGAATGTGCCGATCCCGGTCACTTCCACAGGGTCATTCCTGTGAAGCTCACGACGATCAGGCCCAGGCCGATGGCCAGGTTCCAGTCCCCGAGGGAGCGCATGAAGCCGATGTACTCATAGGCCAGGTTCCAGGTGACCATCCAGGCGACGCCGATGAGGCCGATCGGCAGGAAGACCGCCGGCACCCAGGACCGTCCGCGGGGCGCCAACCGGGCGGCTTCACGTCGCTGCTCCGTGAGCTCTGCCTTCGCCTTGGACTTCTTCTTGTCCTCGGCGGTCTTGCGCACCTTTGATTCGGGCACTTTTGCCTCCTTCGTCGGGCACCTAGCCTAGGTCAGCGTCGACGAATCGCCCACATCGGCGCCTGAGGAATCCCTGGCGCGCCGCGCGCCGGGTACCGTGGGGCCATGGGCATGTGGGGCGCGCTGAAGCAGCGGGTGCCGCGCGTGCGCGCCAACATCGGCAAGAACCAGCTTCGGCACCGCTCCGGCCGCGGACGGGTGACCACCATCCTGGTCTGTGTGCTGGCGGGCTTCATGATGACGGTGGCGGCGCTGGCAGCCCGAGGCACGGATCTGAGGACGGACCGCAACGCGGACATGCGCGACCTCATCGTGTCGCAGGGCCAGCGCAACGCGGAGTTGAGCCTGGAGGCTGACGAGCTGCGGGCCGAGGTGGCGTCGCTCGGCTCGGGCCAGGTGGGCACAGGGGATCTCGCCGACGACCTCGCTGAAGCCGAGTTCCGGGCGGGCCTGGTCGCGGTGGGCGGGCCGGGCCTGAGGGTGACGCTGACCGACGCCCCCAACGACGTCCGCCCCGCAGGTGTTGACGACGACGCGCTCGTCGTCCACCAGCAGGACATCCAGGCGGTGGCCAACGCGCTGTGGGCCGGCGGGGCGGAGGCGATGACCATTCAGGGCCAGCGCGTGATCGCGACCACCGGCATCAAGTGCGTCGGCAACACCGTCGTGCTGCACGGCATCCCGTACGCGCCGCCGTATGTGATCGAGGCCGTCGGGGATCAGCAGCGGCTGCAGGCTGGGCTCGATGCGTCCGAGGCGGTGCAGATCTACCGGCAGTACGTTGACGCCTACGGCCTCGGCTACGCGGTGGAACGGCCCCAGCAGCTGGAGCTACCCGCCTTCAGCGGCACAACCGGCATCTCCCTGGCGCAGGCCGCCGGCTGACGGTGTCGCGGCGCCGCCGAACGGCGCGCGGCGGATCGGGCTCCCGGTGGCACAATGGCCGCGTGGCAGCCATCCTCGTGATCGACAACTACGACTCGTTCGTCTACAACATCGTGTCCTACCTGGCGCAGATCGGCGCCGAGGTCGAGGTGTGGCGCAACGACGATCCGCGCTTCGCGGAGGAGGGCTGGCACAAGCGCTTCGACGGCGTGCTCCTCTCCCCGGGGCCCGGCACGCCCGAGGAGGCCGGGGTGTGCGTCGACGTGGTGCGCACGCTCGGCGGCGTGAAGCCGCTGTTCGGGGTGTGTCTCGGCCTCCAGGCCATGGGCGTGGCCTACGGCGGTGTCGTGGACCGCGCGCCGGAGTTGCTGCACGGCAAGACCTCCCCGGTGTTCCACGAGGGCAAGGGCGTGTTCAAGGGCCTGCCATCGCCGGTGACCACCACGCGCTACCACTCGCTGGCCATCGTCGAGGAGACCGTGCCTGACGTGCTTGAGGTCACGGCGCGGACGGAGACCGGTGTGATCATGGCGGTCCGGCACCGCGACCTCGCCGTCGAGGCGGTCCAGTTCCACCCTGAGTCGGTGCTCACCGAGGGGGGATATCAGATGTTGGCCAACTGGTTGGTCGAGTGTGGCGACGACGACGCCCCGCGCCGCGCCGAGGGCATGTCCCCGTTGGTCACCACCACCCTCGACTGATCCCGGCCCCCGGGGGCTACCACCCCTCCGCAGAGTGTGGATTCCGGGATGGTAGACCGACCCCGAGGTCACACTCTGCGGGCACCCCCGATTTCCGAGCTTCCGCGGGAGATTTCGAAGGCTCCAGAACCTGCGCGTGAACGCACGGGTTGGGGACGGCAGGGCGGCACTGCGCAGCGGTGCCCAACCCGACGATCACCCAGCTGGCATCCCGCCCAAGCAGACCCAACCCCAACGCCGCCCTGCCGGCCCGCACCCGGGACAGGACCACGCCACAGGGAGGACCGAGTGCGGGGAGACGGGAGACGATGCCCGGGCGGCCTCAACAAACCGACCACAGATTGACCGGCGGCGATCAGCGGACCCTGGACAACGGCCGCCTGGGCATCGACTCACGGCTCCCCGCACCCGACCACCAGAACTGCATGAAGGTGGTAGTCACGACCCTTCGAGACGGTCCACGCCGCTTCGCGGGCGGCCCTCCTCAGGGAGCGAAAGGGGACGGTCCTCGCCGCTCCGCGGGCGGCCCTCCTCAGGGAGCGGAAAGACGGCTGCGCCGCTCCGCGGGCGGCCCTCCTCAGGGAGCGAGGGGACGATCCGCGCCGCTACGCGGGCGGCCCTCCCAGGGAGCGGATGGGCGGCCCTTCTCAGCTCAGGGAGCGGGAAGGCCGGGCCAAGCCGCTCCGCGTCGTCCGGGGCTACGGGGTCGCGGACGGGTCAGGAGTCGGGGGCTCAGAGGCCGGCGGGGAAGGGGGAGGTGTCGGGGTCTCAACGACGGGTGGCTCACTCGTGGGCGGAGGCGTCGTGGGTTCAACCTCCGGGGGAGCCACCGCGACCCTGATGTTGATCACCGTTCCACGGTCCAGCGCCGTACCGGCGGTCTGATCCTGATCGAAGACCAGGCCGGACGACACCTCAGTGGTCTCCTCCTCAGTGACCTCAACCCGGAAGCCCGCAGCCTCAGCCTCACGCTGCGCCGCCGACGCCGTGCGCTCCGTCAGCACGGGCACCAGCGAACGACCCGTCGCCACGGTCAGCACGATCTGCTGATCCGGCGGCACCGTCGCACCGGAGGCCGGATTCACCGACACCACATTCCCCGCGACAGCATCGATCGGCTCGGTGGCCGGGTCCGCATCCTCCTCGGTGACCTGGGTCAGTCCGGCCGCCTCGAGCAACCGTCGAGCCTCCGCGACCGTGACCCCCGTCAGCCCATCGGGCACCGTCTTCTCGTCCGGCCCGCTGGAGACCACCAGTGCCACCCGTGACCCGGGTTCCACCATCGTCCCCGCCACTGGATCCGAGCTCAGCACCACCCCCTCGTCGACGTCCGAGCGCGCCTCGTAGGTGACGTTGGGCACCAGCCGGGCGTCGGTGAGGATGTTGGTGGCCGCCAGCTCGGTCTGCCCCACCACCGTCGGAATCTGGACTGTTGCCGTCGACGGCGGCTCAGGCGGGTTGAGGATGGTCCAGATGGCCACGCCCATGGCGATCAGGATGAGCCCGGCGACGATCGCCAGCGCGATCACGCCCTTGTTGGACTTCTTCTCCTCGGGCTCCATCAGGTCCGTGTCGGTGGGAGAGAGCACCGGCGACGGAGCAGGCACCACAGCCCCCCGTCGCGCGGTGGTGGTCATCGGATCGCTCGGAATCACCTTCGTGGCCGGCTCTGCCGGCAACGCGGCCAGCACAGGTTGCCCGTTCAGAGCGCGGAGAAGGTCCTCGCGCATCTCGGAGGCGTCCTGGTAGCGGTCCCGCGGGTCCTTCGCCAGCGACTTCAGCACGATCGCGTCCATCGACGGGCTGATCTCGGTGTCGATCTCCGACGGCGGCACGGGAATCTCCCGCACGTGCTGGTAGGCGACGCTCACGGGGGAGTCGCCCTTGAACAGTGGCTGCGAGGTGAGCAGTTCGTAGAGCAGGCAGCCGACGGAGTAGATGTCCGAGCGGTTGTCCACCTTCTCGCCGCGCGCCTGCTCGGGGGACAGGTATTGCGCGGTGCCGATCACGGCCGCGGTCTGCGTCATGGTGGCGGAGGTGTCCGCGACAGCCCGGGCGATGCCGAAGTCCATCACTTTGACGGTGCCGTTGGGGGTGAGCATGACGTTGGCGGGCTTGATGTCGCGGTGGATGATGCCGGCGCGGTGTGAGTAGGCCAAGGCGTCGAGCACGCCGGCCGTGAACTCCATGGCGCGGTCCGGCACGATCTTGCGGCCGTCGCGCAGGACCTCGCGCAGCGTCACGCCCTCGACGAGCTCCATCACGATGTAGGGGACAGAGACCTCCGACGAGGGGTCGCGCTCCTCGCCTGTGTCGTAGACCGCGACGATGTTGGGGTGGTTCAGACCGGCCGCGGACTGAGCCTCCCGTCGAAAACGGGCCTGGAACGTGGGGTCGCTGGCCAGGTCCACCCGCAACCGTTTGACCGCCACATCGCGCTCGAGACGGAGATCCCGTGCGCGCCACACCTCGGCCATGCCGCCCCGACCGATCACCTGGTCGAGTTCATAGCGGCCGCCGAGCAGCGCTCCTCGCTCTGTCATCGCTTAACGATCCTTTCGGTCAGTCACGCACAATAGTGCGCCATCTACCTGAGAGGTGTCTGAGAAGTTCATCGGAGAGCCTCCAGTACGGCCTTGAAGATGGGGGCCGCGAGCCGACCCCCGGAGATGTCGTCGCGGTCCACGTCGGCGTTCTCCACGAACGCGACGATGGCCACCGACGGGTCCTCGGCGTAGCCGACGAACCACGCGTAGGGGGGGCGGTCCGGCGCGGTCTGGGCGGTGCCAGTCTTCCCGCCGACCACGACGCCGTCGGTCTGCGCGGGGCGCCCGGTGCCGTCCTCGACGGTGGCCACCATCATCTGCTGCAGCAGCCCGGCTGTGGAGCCGCTGATCGGCTGGCCGATCACCTCGGGGCCACGGGAGCTCAGCACCGTCAGGTCCTGGTTGGTCACGGTGCTGACCAGGTAGGGAGACATCATGACGCCGTCGTTGGCGATGGCGGCCGCCACCTGCAGCATCTGCAGGGGGGAGGCGGCCACGTCGTACTGACCGATCGCCGACAACGCGGTCTGGGCCTCGTCGAGCTCGGTGGGGAACCGTGACGTGGCGGCCGCGAGGTCCAGGCTCTGTTCCTGGTTGAACCCGAACGCCTCGGCCATCGCCTGCAGCTTGTCGCTGCCCAGATCCAGCGCCAGGGACCCGAAGGCCGTGTTGCACGAGGTCTGGAGCGCCTGCTGCAGGGTCACGGTGGTGCCGCCGCAGTTGGTGGAGTTGCCGATGGAGCGGCTGGAGTTGGGCAGCCGCAGCGACGCGGGGGCATCCAACTCGCTGCTCGGCACCATGCCGTCCTCCAGAGCCGCCGCAGCCGTGACGAGCTTGAAGGTGGAGCCGGGCGGGTACACCTCGCGGGCGGCGCGGTTCTTCAGCGGCTCGTCCGGGGAGTCCAGGAGCTCCGTCCAGGCCTCCCGCGCCACCTCGAGGTCGACGGTGGCCAGCCGGTTGGGATCGTAGGTGGGCGTGGAGACCATGGCCAGGATCTCGCCGGTCTCGTAGTTCATCGCGACGGCGGCGCCCTGCTGGCTGCCCAGGGCGCGGACGGCCGCGGCCTGGGCGCGCGGGTTGAGGGTGGTGGAGATGTTGGCGCCCTGCGAGCTCTGCCCGGTGACCAGATCGACGATCCGGTCGATCGACTGCTCGGACGAGGTGCCGGCCAGCTCCTCGTTGAAGGAGCTCTCGAGGCCGGAGCGGGCGTAGTCGTAGGAGTACCAGCCGGTCACCGTCGACCACAGCTCTCCCGCGGGATAGGTCCGCACGTAGGGGAACCGGCCGGGCCGGGGCACCGAGACGGCGATGGGCTCGTTGCCCACCAGGATGGCGCCGCGGGGGCGGGCGAACTCGGCGTCGCGGACCCGACGGTTGCTCGGGTGCGCGTTGAGGTCCTCGGCCTGGACCACCGAGATGGCGGTGAGGTTGAGCAGCAGCGCGGCCATCATGAGGGCCACGAACACCGTCACCCTGCGGATGGGCACGTTCATCGGCTGATCACCGCCGTCTCATCGTTGACCGCACCCATTTCGCGCGGGGCGGCCGTGGCGGCCTGGGGCATCCGGCTGCGATGCGAGATCACCATAAGGATGGCGATGATGATCCAGTTGGCGATCAGGCTGGAGCCGCCCTGGGACATGAACGGCGTGGTGAGGCCCGTCAGCGGCAGGAGCCGGGTGACGCCGCCGATGATGGCGAACACCTGCAGCGCGAACGTGAAGCTCAGCCCGGTGGCCAGCAGCTTGCCGAACCCGTCGGGCGAGGTGACTGCCGTCTTGAAGCCGCGCGCAACCAGCAGCGCGTACACCAGCACGATGGCCATGAGCCCGAGCACGCCGATCTCCTCACCCAGGGCGGCCGCGATCATGTCGCTCTTGGCCAGCGGGGTGAGCCCGGGCCGGCCGAGGCCCCAGCCGCGGCCGAACAGTCCGCCCCAGGCGAACCCGAACTGCGCGCTGATGATCTGAAGGTTCTGGTCGTAGTTGCTGAACGGGTCCAGCCAGGCGTTGACGCGGCGCGGCACGTGGTGGGTGAACTGGTTGGCGGCAAGGGCGGCGACGACGAAGGAGAGGCCGGCGAGGATGGGCCACGCGGGCCGCTCCGTCGCCACGTAGATCATCACCGTGAACAGCCCGAAGAACAGCATCGAGGTGCCCAGGTCGTTCTGATACACCATCACCACCAGGCACAGCAGCCACATCACCGCGATGGGCCCGAGGTCGCGGGCGCGGGGCAGTTCGATGCCCATGAACCGCTTACCGGCAAGCGCGAGCACCTCGCGCTTCTCGTAGAGGTAGGCGGCAAACGCGATCGACAGCGCGATCTTGGCCACCTCGGCGGGCTGGAACGAGAAGCCGAAGACCCGGATCCAGATCTGGGCGCCACCCGAGGAGACGCCGATCACCGGGAGCAGCGGCAGCAGCAGCAGCACAAGGCCGGAGATGAACAGGAGGTAGGGGTAGCGCTGGAGGCGGCGGTGGTCGCGGAGGCCGATCGCGACGGCGGCGAACAGGATCAGCCCGAGCGCCGTCCACAGCAGCTGGGTGGCCGCGTCGTCGTTGACGGGCTCAGGGATCTGGTCGATCCGCGAGATCATCGCCAGGCCCAGGCCGTTGAGGAGGAACACCGACGGCAGGATCACCGGGTCCGCATAGGGCAGTCGGAAGCGCACGACGAGGTGCGCGGCAACCCCCATCCCGTACCAGAGAGCGGTCACCGGAATCAGGTTCTGGGGCAGTTCGCCGTAGAGGTTGAGGCTCGTGATGACCCAACCGGCCAGACCGAACGACTGAGCGAACAGCACCAGGAACAGCTCGACCGTCCGTCGCTTCTTGTAGACGATCACCTCATCCGAGACCGCCGGCTGGACCGCTGCCGTCATCAGCAGGCCTCGGGGTCAGCCTCGGCGCTGGCCGTGGGGGTCGCGGTGACGAGGGTGGAGGGAAGCAGGAAGCTCGGGGGAGCGGACTGCGCGGTGGCGCCGGGCACCGCCGACAGCGTGGTGGTGGGCAGCCCGGGGATCGTCGACGACGGGGTGGCCGTCGGGCTGGGTGACGGCGACAGCTGCGGCGTGGGCTGCTGCCTCTCCTCCCGCACCTCGACGCAGCGCTCGGCCAGGGTGCGCAGCTGCTGGGTGGTGCCCCGGGCGGCGGGCAGGCTGTCCACCTGGATAGCGCCGTCCACCACGCGCTGATAGAAACGGGGCAGGTCGGTCACGGGGATGTCGGTGCGCTGGGTGAGGGTGTTGAGGTCCAGCCCCAGCAGTGAGCCGGGGATGCCGTTGTAGATCGCCACGTACCCGTCGTCGGCGGCCACGAAGTAGCGGGTGCGCGAGTACGAGATGACCCCCCACGCGCTGCCACCGAGTACCAGAGCGACGGCGAGGACCAGGGCCGTGATGCCGGGCCAGCGGTGCTTCGCCTCGTGCGGCGCGTAGCGCGCCACCTCCGCCGCGTCGTGCTCCACGTCGACGGCGGGTGCGGACTGCGGCCACTGCGGCCCGCGTCCAGTGCCGCCCTTCGTCATGGCCAACTGCCCCGTCCGGGGGACCTTGAGGTCGACGGCGGCGCCGACGAGCTGGCCCTCGAGCGCGTCAAGGGCGTCGTCCTGAGGCACGACGTCGCCGATCACGATGGTGATGTTGTCGTGGCCACCGTTGGCGTTGGCCGTCTCGGACAGCCGGGAGATCGCAGACGACGCGTCGTCGATGGTGAGGAACTCGCGGAGGGTCGCATTGTCCACCAGGCCGCTGAGCCCGTCGGAGCAAAACATGAGGCGGTCGCCCACCTGCGCGTCGAGGACTTCGAGGTCCGGCTCGAACTCGACCTGTCCGTTGAGGACCTTGAGGATGAGCGAGCGGTGCGGATGGGTGGCGGCCTGCTCCGGGGTGATCTTGCCGTCGTCGAGGAGCGACTGGACCCACGAGTGGTCGTGGGTGAGCTGGGTGAGTTCGCCGTCGCGGAGCAGATAGCCGCGGGAATCGCCGATGTGCGCCAGCCCGAACTGGGTGCCGTTGAACATTGCGCCGCAGAAGGTGGTGCCCATGCCGTCGAGCTCCAGGTCCTCCTCGATCAGCTCCGTGAGTTTCGTGTTGGCGCGGGCGATCATCCCGGCCATCCGCTCCAGCATCTCCTCGCCGTCAGCCGCGCGCTGATCCGAGCGTGCCGCCTCCTGCGCCGCGACGGCGGAGGCCAGGTCACCCGCTGCGGCGCCGCCCATGCCGTCGGTGACCAGCAGCATGGTGGGGGAGGCGTAGCCGGAGTCCTGGTTGTTCTTGCGGATCCTGCCCACTTCCGAGTGGGCGGCGAAGCGGAGGGAGAAGGTCATGGATCAGATCTCGAACCGCATGAGGGTCTTGCCGATGCGGACCACGTCCCCGACGGTGACCTTCGTGGGTTCTGTCACGAGTTTGCCGTTGACGTAGGTGCCGTTGGTGGACTGCAGGTCCGTGATCACCCAGGTGGTGGGGTCCTTCTGCACCAGTTGGGCATGCCGGGCGGAGGCGTAGTCGTCGTCGAGGAGCAGGGTGGAGTCCGCGGCGCGGCCGAGGTTGATGGTGGGCTCGACGGGGACCGCGGTACCCTGCTGCCCCCCGGCCGTGATGGCGAACCGGGTGGGCAGCTTCGAACGGTTGCGGCCCCGCCCCCGGTCCGCGGGGATGGCCGCGAGCGATGAGACGGGCACCCGGCGACCGAACATGTCCGTGCGCACCACGTTGGCGACGAAGAGGATGAACAGCCAGATCATGGCCATGAAGACGATCTTGATCGTCCCGACGAGAAGGTCAGACACGCTCAGGATCCCGTCGGTGAGTGGATCAGCATCCTGGTGTTGCCGACCTCGATCCTGGCCCCCTCGCCGACACGGGTCTTGGTGACCCGGCTCCCGTTGACGTGCACGCCGTTGGTGGAGCCGAGGTCCTCGACGGTGATCACCGGGTGATCCGGGTCACCGGAGACGCTGATCATCGCGTGGCGCCGGGAGACGCCGGGATCGTTGAGCCGCAGGTCCGCCTCGGCGCCGCGGCCGATCAGCAGGCCTGGCGCCACCAGCGGATGCCGCACGCCGTTGACCTCGACGACCAGCCGTCCAGGGACAGCCGCAGGAACGGAGGAATGGCCCGCGCCCTCGGAGGGGAGGGCGTGGCTGGTTACGGTGAACTGCCCGGTGGGCAGCGATTCGTCGAGGGAGTAATCGATGGTGACGGGCCCGTTGAACACGTAGTGGCGGTCCGCGGCGTGGTCCCGGATGCCGGGCAGGATCTCGGCGTTGAGGGTCTTCGAGTAGGGGACGAGCCTGTCGAAATCCGCCTGTGAGAGGCCGATGGTGAAGGCATTGGGCACGAGGCGCTTGTCGCGCGAGAGCAGCTTGGCCTCCGCGTCGAGCTCGCGCTGGATGCCCGCGACGATCTCCACGGGATGCACGAAACCCTTGAAGGCCTTCGCGAAGACCTTGCCCACGGCGGACTCGATCCGCTTCTCGGCTTTGTCAAAGACTCCCATGTGCCTCCTCTCGGTGCTTGGACAGCGCCTCCCCCCAGGCACACGTTCGCCGCCAGTCTAACCGTCGAGCCTGCGCGGGTGCGATATCGGGCTGCGACAAGGAGGAAGGCCGCGTGATCCGCCGGTGCCGTCTCTGTTCCCCTCGGCTCCCGCTGTCTTGGCCCTGGCTGCCGGTGCGGGGAGCCCAGCCCCGTCGCCCGGGCGGCCGTTGTCTACGGTCTGCGCGTTGGTGCCGGTGCGTTGGTGGTCGGGTGGTGAGGCCGCCCGGGCCTCGTCCCTGGTCTCCTCACACTCGTCTGCTGGTGGCGTGTCCGGGTTCGGGTGTGTGCCGCCTGGCTGTCCCCGTCGCGTCGACTGGCTTGTGTCTCGACGCCTGGCTTGTGTCTCGACGCCTGGCTTGCGTCTCGGCGCCTGCTCTAGATCGCAGGCGCCCCGGAGCCGCCTGTCCTATGTTCGGCAGCCAGCGCTGTAGCGCGGGCGGCCAGACTTATCGCAGGCGCCACAGGGCCCGCCGCCCTGAGACGAGCCGACGCGAGGTGTGTGCGAGTGTAGGGGTCGGCAGGTCGGCTCTGCGTCGCGAGCCAAATGCGAGGGTGGGGGTCGGCGGGGCGGCTGCGCGTCGGGATGCCCAACCCGAGGATCACCAGGCTGGCCTCCCGCCTCAACCCACTTTCACCAGGGCCGCCCGGCCGGCACACGCCCTGACCCAGGGCCACGCCACGGGGAATCGAGTGCGGGGAGGCGGGAGGCGAGGCCCGGGCGGCCTCGATCACCCGACCCACGCGTGACTCGCCGCAACTCGCAGAGACCGTAGACAGCGGCCGCCCGGGCGTCGGCTCACGTGTCCCGGCACCGTCAACGGGTCAGGACACCCAGGGCGGCGCCCAGGCGGCCCCCAGGGGTTTGGGGTCAGGCCTGGTGGCCGTGGTGGGCGTGGTGGGCCCACGGGAAGGTGGGCAGGGCGTCGGCGAACGCGCGCAGGATCAACTGAGACCCCTCCAGCGCCGACAGCGCCTCCTCCGCCAACTGCGCCTCCACATCCTTCGCGACAGAACGCACCTGAGGCGAGGTCCGCAGCGACTCCAGCAGCTCGTCGCGCACCATGTTCCACAGCCAGTCGCGCTGCTGGTCCAGCCGGCGGGCGGCCAGCGACCCCTCCGCCTCCAGCTCGGCACGATGCTTCTCGACGGTGTTCCACAGCTCGTCCAGGCCCACCCCCGTGTACGACGAGCAGGTCAGCACCGGAGCCCGGCGCTTCTTCGTGTCGCTGGTGATCAGCTTCATCGCGATGCTCAGCTCGCGTGCCGCGACCCTAGCCGCCTGCTCGTTGTCGCCGTCGGCCTTCGTGATGGCGATCACGTCCGCGAGCTCGAGGATGCCGCGCTTGATGCCCTGCAGCTGGTCACCGGTGCGGGCCACCTGGAGCATGAGGAACGTGTCCACCATCCCCGCCACCGCGACCTCTGACTGCCCCACGCCGACGGTCTCCACCAGGATCACGTTGTAGCCGGCCGCCTCCAGGACGAGCATGGACTCGCGGGTGGCGCGCGCCACGCCGCCCAGGTGGCCGCCCGACGGCGAGGGCCGGATGAACGTGTCCTCCCGCGCCGCGAGCTCGGCCATCCGGGTGCGATCGCCGAGGATGGAACCGCCTGTCCGCGACGACGACGGGTCCACCGCGAGGACCGCCACGCGGTGGTGCCGCTCATCGATCAGCTTGATCCCCATGGCGTCGATGAAGGTGGACTTGCCGGCGCCGGGGACACCGGAGATGCCGACGCGGAAGGCCTTGCCGGTGAGCGGGGCGATCAGCCGCAGCAGCTGATGCGCCTGCTCACGGTGCTCCGGCTTCGATGACTCGACCAGCGTGATGGCGCGGGCGATGTGCCCCCGCGATCCCGCGACGATCCGGTCCGCCAACTCCTCGGGTGTCACCTTCCGCATGGCCCGACCCTACCGCCGCAGCCGCCCGCGGCGACGTCAGCCCCGCCTGGCGTTGCCTTCGAGTTCCAGGATCTCCTCGGCGGCCGCCGCCACAGCGTCCCGCAGCTGCACGTCGTCGGCGAGCGACGGGTCGAGGAACGCGACGACGCGGGCCGCGTCGGCCTGCAGGTCCTCGCCGACGAGCCCGACAAGGCCCTCACCACCGGCGTCGCGCACAGGGGCGCCGTGCCCGCGGAGGTGCAGCAGCCACGCCGCGACCGCCCGCACGGCGGCCGCGGGCACCTCACCGCGCGCCCGGAACGCACTCACCGTCGGCATGATCCGCACGGGCAGTTTCAGTGACCCGTCGCTGGCGATCTGGGCCAGGAGGTGCCGGATGTTGGGGTTCTCGTAGCGATCGAGCAGCGCCCGGGCGTAGTCCTCCCACGGCACCTGTAGCCCGACCCCGGCCTCGGTCCACCACTGCTCAACCCAGGCGCGCAGCGTCGGGTGGGCGATGGCCTCGGACACTGTCTCGACGCCGAGGATGGGCCCGGCGTAGGCCAGCAGCGAGTGCGACCCGTTGAGCATCCACAGCTTGCGCTGCTCGTAGGGCTCCACCTCGTCGACGATCTGGACGCCCGCGGACTCCCAATCCGGACGGCCGGCGGGGAACTCCCCACTGATCACCCATTCGCTGAACGGCTCGGTGGGCACCGGGGAGGCGTCGACGTAGCCCTGCGTGCGGGCCACCTCCACGAGGTCCCCGTCGGTGGTGGCCGGTGTGATCCGGTCCACCATGCTGGTGGCCCAGGCCACGTTCCGGTCCATCCAGTGCACCAGCGAGGGCTGGACGGGCCAAGGAGCATGGCACCGCCATCAGCTTCGATCTCGGTGAAGGTCGCCCGAACGACGACCACGACTTCAACCTCGGCATCGTGCTCGACAAGCTCGAAGGCAAGTCGGAGTTCAAGGGCACGCCCAACACCGAGATGTTCCCCTTCCCCGACACCCGGATCTGAGGACCGACGATGACTGACAAGATGCCCGAGCGCGCCCAGGTGCTCCTCGACTTCCAGCCCACGAAGCAGTTCTTCGTCGGGATCGACTCCGACGGCTGCGCCATGGACGCCATGGACATCAAGCACCAGGAGTGCTTCACGCCCGCCTACATCAAGTACTTCGACCTGCAGGCCGCCTCCACCCTGGTCCGCGAGACGGCCCTGTTCGTCAACCTGTACTCGACCACCCGCGGCCAGAACCGCTGGGTGGCGCTGGCCAGGCTGTTCGAGCTGCTGAGGCAGCGGCCCGAGGTGGTGGAGCGCGGCGTGAAGGTGCCCGAGGGCGTCGAGCTGCGGAGGTTCCTGGACTCCGGCTACCCGCGCTCCGATCGCGGGATCGCCGAGTTCGCCGAGGCCCATCCGTCAGAGGAGATCGAGCGCTGCATCGCCTGGGGCAAGGGCGTCAACGAGCTCATCGCCTGGATGGTGCACGGCTGCGCACCCTTCCCGGGTGTGCGCGAGGCCATCGAGGCGATGCAGCCGGACGTGGACTGCATGACCGTCTCCGCGACGCCGATGGAGGCGCTCGAGCGCGAGTGGCACGAGCACGACCTGGCGAGGTACATGAAGGTGGTCGCCGGGCAGGAGATGGGCTCGAAGGCCCAGCACGTGCACTGGGCCGCCAAGGGCAAGTACCCGGATGACCACATCATGCTGATCGGCGACGCGCCCGGCGACCGCGACAGCGCCTTCTCCGAGGGCGTGCTGTTCTACCCGATCATGCCCGGTAGCGAGGCCGAGTCCTGGCGGCGGTTCCGCGAGGAGGCGCTGCCCAGGTTCCTGGGCGGCACCTACCGGGGGGAGTACATGGACTCCCTGGTGGCCGAGTTCGAGGCGCTGCTTCCGGAGAGGCCCACCTGGGTCACCGTTTGACGCTTGGGTCCTGTCCCGCGGGCTCCTCATCGATGATGAGGAGCCCGTTGTCGTTCAGAGCGGCCAACTGGGCCGCGACCGCCTCCGTGAGGGAGCCGTCGGGCGGGGTACCGAAGGCCGCCGCCAGTTCGTCGGTGAGCTGGTCGAGGGTGACCGGCCCGTTGCCCAACAGCTCAAGGATGAGGGTGGCGACGGGGCCCAGGCGGAGGACCTTGTCGTCGAGGAGGACCAGGGACTCGCCGTCGACAGGCAGGAAGTCCGTGAGGTCTGCGCACCTGATCACTGTTGTCCCTCCAGGTGGTCGGTGCACCACGGGAGGATCTGCTCCACCTCGCCGTATTCGACGAGGGTGCAGCCGGCGCGACGATGCACGTCGGCCATGAGGTGCAGCGGGCGGGGCAGCTTCGAGAGCGAGGAGGTCTCCGGGGCGATCATGGCCAGGGCGTCGAGGACGGGCAGGGGGGTGAAGGCGGCGTTGTCGCGGCCGGGGGTGCGGCGCAGCAACACCAGGTCAGTCAGCGTCGGAGACGGGGGGGCCTGGAGCAGCCCGAGGTCGTCGGGGGAGTTCTCCCGCTTCGGGTGCCCGTGGTCCGGGGCCAGCGTGATGGGCTTGGGGTAGGGGTGGATCCGCAGCGTGACCGGGTCGATGCCCACCGTCTCGTCGGAGAGGTAGCCGTAGCTCCTCCCGAGGCGGCGGGTGAGCGTGGACTTGCCCGTGCCGCCGGGGGCGACGAACACCAGGGCGCGCCCCGTCTCCGGGTGTGCCACCGCCCCGGCGTGGAACATGAGGAGCTGCCCGGCGCGGGCGGCGATGAACGCCTGGGTGATCTGCTGGGTGGCTGACTCCTGTGAGGAGTTCTTCCTCACGGTGACGTCGGCCTGGGCGGTGGTGTCGCGGGAGAGGCAGCGGGCCCAGAGGTGCCGGACGGCGTCGAGGTCGAGGCCGGAGTCGCCGAGGTCCACTGCGATCCCTGTGCCGAGGCCCGCGAGGGTGAGCGTGTGGGGTGCCTCACTCATCGGAGACCGCGAGCTTTCTCGCCGTGAGATCGGCCAGATATGCGGCAACGTGGGCGTGGATCTCCGCCGCCTCTGTGCCTGTTGCCTCGCTCACCGTGGCGACGATCTCGTCTGTGGTGGCGCCGTCGAGGCAGTGCCAGATGAGGGCGGCGGTGCCGTCGAGGATCACCACCTCCCCGACGGTGGGGGCCGTGGCCACCACGCGATCCTCGTCGTCCTCCCAGACCACCTCGGGATGGTGGCGGTGCGTCATGCTCTGCCCCCCGTCGAGGTGCGACGGGCGGCCAGCTCGCCGAGCAGTCGTCTCCATCGCAGCAGCGTACGCTGAGCCACCTCGCGGTGGCTGGGCGCGTGCCCCAGCTCGGCCTCGAGTAGGGACGGGTCGAAGAACAGCAGCCCCTGGACGACGGCGGCCTTCTTGCCGACGGTGGTCGCTGCCCGCCAGCGAGCACGCCATTCGTCGAGGCGGCTCGGGTTGCCGTCGCGGAAGTGCTTCCACAACAGGTACTCGGGATGGTCCCTGAAGGCCTCCAGGTCCCCGACGGCGGCCGCCACCCCGATCTCGGCGCCGAGATGTCGCGCCAGGGCGAGCACCCCCGTGCGCTCGTCGGCGGTGGCGCGGTCCCAAGCACGACCCGTATCGGGGTGGTGGGGGCCGCTGCGCGCGGAGTGCAGGAGGAGGAGCAGCCGCTGCGCCGTGACCGACGGCGTGGGGCACGGCACGTGACCCAGGTCCGTGCTTGTGCGGGCCCGCCACAGCTCGTCGAACGCCTCCGGCGCGAGGCCGGGGAAGCGGCGGTGCACGTCGGCGTTGCCTAGGGTGGGATGGAAGATGTTCATCGCGTGGCCGAAGGCTGAGCTGGTGGAGAAGCTGGTCTTGCGGATCCAGCCGTGCCGGGAGGCCCCGTCGAGGAAGCGGTGGACGTGCTCGGGGCGGATGAGGAGATCTGCGTCGCTGCTGTTGCGGTGAATGA
The DNA here is from genome assembly GCF_014164725.1 of Tessaracoccus sp. MC1627. Lineage (NCBI taxonomy): Bacteria > Bacillati > Actinomycetota > Actinomycetes > Propionibacteriales > Propionibacteriaceae > Tessaracoccus > Tessaracoccus sp. MC1627. The sequence goes on from NZ_JACJGA010000005.1 coordinate 40,788, forward strand.
TCTCGGTGCGTTCGAAGCTGCCCTCGGCGTCGTGGATGTCGCGGGTGTCGAGCAGTTCCCGCGCGACGGCCGGCCCCTTGACGTGCAGGACGTCCGCCCCGGCCTTGTCGGCGATGCGCTGCAGCACGCCGTGGGTGAGGCGTAGCCGGACGTGGAGGGAGGGCTCTTTCGTCATCGCAGGGCGTCGAGGTAACGGCGGAGGGCTTCGGTGCCGTCGCTGGGCTGGAATCCGGTGGCCTTGATTTTGGCCAGGTCGAGGGTGCTGTGTCGCGGGCGTGGTGCGGTGATCTTGCCGGCTGAGAATGTCGCGGTGTCTGTGCGGGTCACGCGGCCCTGAGCGCCGCGGGCGTCGAAGACGGCGGTGGCCACGTCGAACCACGACATCGGGTTGCCGTCGGAGGTGACGTTGTAGATGCCGGCGGGGGCGCCCGTCTCGACGAGGTGGAGCGTTGCCCGGGCGAGGTCGTCGGCGAAGGTGAGCCTGCCGAACTGGTCGTCGACGACGGCGGGGCTGATCCCGGAGTCGGCGAGGCGGGCCATGGTGCGCACGAAGTTGGGGCCGTCTCCGATCACCCAGCTGGTGCGCAGGATGTAGTGCCGGGGCAGGGTGGCGACGAGCGCGTCGGCGGCGGCCTTGGAGGCGCCGTAGGCGCTGAGGGGTGAGAAGGGCTCGTCCTCGGCGTGGGTGTCGCGGGTGCCGTCGAAGACGTAGTCGGAGGAGACGTGCACGAGGGGGAGCCGGTGGCGGTTGGCGGCTGCGACGAGGTTGGCAGTGCCGGTCACGTTGACCGCCCAGCAGGCAGCCCGTCCGTCGGCTTCGGCGGCGTCGACGGCGGTCCAGGCGGCGGCGTTGATGATCGCGGAGGCCCGTCCCCACGGGAAGGCGGCGACGGCGTCGGCATCAGTGATGTCGAGTTCGTCTCGATCGAGGAATTGGGCGTCCGGAAGGAGCCGGCGCAGTGCCTGGCCGAGTTGGCCGCCGGCCCCGGTGACGACGGGGCGGGGCCGGGGCATCGGGATGACGTCGGCGAGAGCCGAGTGGGTGCGGTCGGCCTCGGAGACGATGGCCGATTCGAGGGGCATTGGCCAGTCGATGCCCGGGTGGTTGAGGTTGGCGAAGGTGTACTGGGACTTGGTCTCGGCTGACCAGTGCTCGTTGACCAGGTACGAGTAGCAGGTGCCTGCTTCGAGGGCCTGGTAGGCGTTGCCCACGCCGCTGGGGGTGAAGACGGCGGTGTCTGGGCCGATCTCGTGAGTGACCACGGCGCCGAAGGTGTCGCCCTCGCGCAGGTCCACCCAGGCCCCGAACACGCGCCCGGTGGCGACTGAGACCAGCTTGTCCCACGGCTCGGCGTGGATGCCGCGGGTGACGCCGGCCTCGGCGTTGAAGCTCATGTTCTGCTGCACGGGCGCGAAATCGGGCAGCCCGAGGGTCATCATCTTGGCGCGCTGCCAGTTCTCCTTGAACCATCCGCGGGCGTCGCCGTGGAGGGGCAGGGTGAGGATCAGGAGGCCGGGGATCGAGGTTGAGGAGAGGCTGAGCCCTGCGATCCCCTCCCCTGGGCGCACAGCGTTGGTCACGCGGCCAGCCTAGCCGGTGGATGCCTTGGCGCTCGCTCCATCCTCGTCAGTAGGCGCCGCGCGAGCTCACGACCGCGCGGAAGGTGCGCAGGAGGATGACGATGTCCTGAAGCATGGACCAGTTGTCCACGTAGTAGAGGTCGAGACGGACGGTGTCGTCCCACCCGAGGTCGGATCTGCCCGACACCTGCCACAGGCCCGTGATGCCTGGCCGCACGTCCAATCGACGCCGCACATGAGTCAGGTAGAGCGCCACCTCCTGCTCCATGGCCGGGCGCGGCCCGACGAGACTCATCTCCCCTCGCAGCACGTTGAACAGTTGGGGGAGTTCGTCGATGGAGAAGCGGCGGATGAAGCGCCCAAAGGGGGTGATGCGGGGGTCGTTTCTGATCTTGAACAGGGCACCCTCCGCCTCGTTGGCGTCCTCGAGGCCTTCGGCCCGGATCTGCTCGGCGTTCTGCACCATGGAGCGGAACTTCAGCAGTTGGAACGGCTCTCCTCCCATGCCCACGCGTTGCTGCCTGAAGAGCACGGACCCGCCGTCGCTCAGCTTGATGACGAGGGCTGTCACCAGCATGAGGGGGGACAGCAGCACCAACAGCAGTACTGAGGCGACCAGGTCGAAGGCTCGCTTGGTGAACCTGAGGGACCGCTCCGCCTGCGGCTTTCCCACGTGCATGAGCGGGAGTCCGGCCACGGGCGTCACGTGGATGCGCTGGCTGGAGATGTCGGTCATGGCGGGGACCACCACCATCTCGGCGCGGTGGCCCTCCAACTTGCGGGCCATCTCGTTGAACTCGCGCCCGCGTCGGACGGAGCCCGTGGTGAAGATCACGGCCCGGGCACCGGTGCGATCGATCACGCTCAGGAGGTCGTCGAGGGTGCCCACCTCGTCGATGTCGCTGTCTGACCTCGCGTCGACGTCGATCGACTCGTCGTCGGGCGGAGCCACCACGCCCACCGGGGTGTAGCCGAGCCACGTCTCCCTCCGCAGCACGGCCACGACATCGTCGACGGCGCCTCTGTCCCCGACCACCAGGGTGGGCAGACAGAAGCGACCGGACACCCGCAGCTGTTGCAGGATCCGCCTCGCGGTGCGGCGCCCCAGAAGCAGGGCGGGGATGCCGATGGCCACCAGGATGGCGACGAATCCCCTGGACAGCGGGTAGTTGAAGATGAAGGCGAAGAAGCCCAGAGCGAGCAGGAACAGCAGCGATGAGTTGAACACCTGGCGGTACTCGGCCACTCCGAAGCCCCAGTGGCGCGGGCGGTATGCCCCGCCGAAGGCCAGTGCGAGCAGCCATCCCACCACGATGAGTGGGGCAACGGGGATGACGAGTTGCTCCGCGTCGTTGATGCTCCGGAGGAAGGGGACCCACCTGCGCAGCGCCACCGCGGCAACCGCAGCAGCAGAAATCAGGGCAGTATCCAGGGCGACGAGTGCCCAGCGATACAGATTACGCATAGTGCTCCCCAACACCCCCTTCCGAGCACTCTAGCCAGTGGGTGTGGCGGACGCCGAATCCTCGACGGTGCGTGCCCTGCGGGCGGTGCCTATACTCGGGAGGACCGCGGGGCGGCACCCGCGATTATGTCCGGGGGTTCCGTACGTGACGCTCATCGAGTTCGTCCGCTTTCTGCGCCACGACGCGCGCCTGATCGCCATCATGACCCTCCTGGGCCTCGTGGCGGCGGCGGGCTACGCCTACCTGCAGCCGGTGGTGTACCAGTCGAGCGCAACGGGCATCGTCGTCGCCGGGGACAACACGAGCGTCGGCGGCGCCATGAGCGGCAGCGCGCTCGCGCAACAGCGCGCGGCGGTCTACGTGGCCTTGGCCGGGACGGCGGCCGTGCGGGACCGCGCCGCGGAGGCACCCTCCATCCAGGAGAACCCTTCGGCCGCCAACGGATCGATCAGCGCCAGTACTGTGACGGGCACGCCGCTGCTCACAGTCAGCGCCACCGGCGGTTCGGGTGAGGAGGCGCGGCTGCTGGCCGACGCCGGACTCGAGGCGCTCGCCGCCGAGGCGCTCGCCCTGGAGATGCGCACCCCCACTGAGGAGGGGACGCCGGCGAATCCGGACGATGTCGCGGTTCGGATCGCGACATACAGCCCCGCCTCCGCATCCTCCGAGCCGGTCTCGCCGAACTGGCTTCGACTCCTCCTCATCGGGACCGGCGCCGGGCTCGGGCTTGGGTTGGCCGTTGCCTTCGCCCGCTCGAAGCTGGACGTGAGGGTGCGCACTATGGCGGACGTCGAGGCTGAAACCGGGCACGGAGTCCTCGGTGTGATCCCGGACACCAAGGAACTGTCCGAGGCGCGCACCGGGGCTCGGATCAGCCTGTCCAAGCTCGGTCCGGCCGGAGAGGCGCTGCGCCAGCTCCGCACCAACCTGCGCTACGTCAACATCGACTCGCCGCCCAGATCGATCGTGGTCACGTCGGCGAACCCGGGCGAGGGTAAGTCCACCATCTCATCCACCCTCGCAGTGTTGATCGCGCGGTCGGGGCAGCCCGTGGTGCTCATCGATGCCGATCTGCGCAAGCCGGTGCAGCACACGATCTTCGGCGCGGACAACGCGATCGGGCTTTCGCAGGTGCTCGTGGGTGACGTGTCCGTGGACGACGCGTTGCAGCGCACGAGCGAGCCGAATCTCATGGTCCTCACCTCGGGCAAGGTACCGGCCAACCCTTCGGAGATGGTGGGCTCGCGGCGCATGAAGACGCTTCTGGCGGGCCTCTCAAAGCACTACTTCGTGATCACCGATGCGCCGCCGATCCTGGCGGTCACCGACGCTGGCCTCCTGACGGCGTCCACCGACGGGGCGGTTCTGGTTGCTCGGGTGGGGAAGACGCACAAGGAGCAGTTACGGATGGCGACGAAGCTGCTGAAGCAGGTGGGTGGCTCGGTACTGGGCACGGTTCTGCATCGAGCGCATCGCAAGAGCATGGGTGATGTGGTGTACGGCGCCGGACACGGCGGCGCTTATCAGGCCTACTACGGCACCGGAGACACCCTGCTCACCGAGGAGGACACCGCGCCCATCACGGTCCGACGCGCCGCAGCCCCGTCAGAGCCCCTCGCTCGCATTCCCGGTGACGTCACTCCGCCGGTGACTGTTCCACGCTCCGCGAAGCGCAGCGCAGGTCACTGACCTCCGTCCGCCTCCGCTGCAATCCGCTCACGCGCCGCTCCGTGATAGGCGAGGTAGAGACCCAGAGCCACGGCAATCGGCGGGCTGGTCAGGGAAAAGCCAATGTTGAAGGAACAGATAAGGCCGCAGATGAGCGCGCCCTCGGCCCAGACAGGTCGGTCCTTCGCGGGTAGCTGGTGAAACATGAGGAAGACGCCGACGATCAGGGCGATCAGAAGGCCCATGGCGATGAGGCCGCCCTCGGTCTGCATCGCCCGGTAGCTGTTGTGGAAGAACAGGGTGGTGCCCCTGATCTGTACCTCCGCCGTGCCAAGCCCCTGGCCGAGCCATCCCGCATCCCGAACCATCTGCTGTTCGGCAAGAGCGAGGGCCGCGCGGAGGTCGTCCGAGCCTGAGCGTTCGGTGAACCAGCCCCGTTCTTCCGCCAAGGCATCCATCCAGGCGTAGAGAGCCGCGGACACTCCGAGAGTCGCGACACTGAGCAGGCGATTAATCCGCGGCGCGAACCACACCCAGAGGGTGGCGACTGCGTAGGCGAACAGCGTCGTCCGAGAGACGGTCAGGAGCACCCCGATGCCCACCACGGCCCAGAACGCCAGGCGGGCACGGCGGGTGCGCAGTGACTGGATGACCGCGAATCCAAGCGTCGTGAGCACGTAGCCCGCCGCGTTCGGGTCCCCCAGCACGCCGGTGAGCCTGCCCTCGTAGCTGCTGCCTGGAATGAGCGCGGCGCTGAAAGCCAGGGCGATGATCATGCCTATCACCACCCCCCTGGTGACCGAGCGGACGTGCAGGCGGCCGGCGCCGAGGACGGCGGCGACGGCGAAGAGGGTGATGATGTTGAGGGAGCGCCGGAGCTCGTCGAGGCCGTGCATCCAGAGCGTCCAGCCCACCAGCCAGAGCACGAGCCCCGTCCCGGCCAGCGAGACCAGGACGCTGCCCGCCTTCCAGCGTGCGCCCGCCCAGACGCCTATGCCTACCAATGCGGCGCAGGCGAGGGTGTTGACCGGAAGAGTCAGGGCAGGGATGAGGAACTCAACCCCTCGCACGGGGATGAGCATGCCTAGGAGGAACACTGGGATGACGATGTCGCCCCACTCCTCCAGCCAGCGGTTCTCCCTTGGTGAGTCCGCGTCAGGAACAGCCAGGGTGGTGTCCGTGGTACTCACCGTGGCCTCCCGTCTTCCGTGCTAGCCCACGAGTGTGGCACAAGCTCGGCGACGTGCCGCCTCAAGGCCGCGGCGAAGTGCGACTCGTCGAATGCGGTGGCATGTGCGCGGATCTGGGATGCGTCCCACGCCCGGCCGGTGTTGCCCCGGACGGCGTCGCCGATCGCCCCGGCCGTGGGGGCATCGAAGAACGCGCCGGTGACCCCAGCGACGACGGTGTCGAGGTAGCCGCCAGCGCGGAGGGCGAGCGTCGGCGTCCCGAGGGCCGCGGCCTCGAGGGGGGTCAGGCCGTAGTCCTCGAAGCTGGGCGCGATGAGCGCCGCGGCTTGGCCGTATGCCCAGGCCAGCTCCCCGTCGGTGAGGCCCTCGAGCATCCTCACGTTGACCGGGAGGTCGCGGCGAAGCTCCTCGGACAGCGGCCCGCGGCCGACGATGGCCAGTCGTTCCATTGGCAACTCGCGGAAGGCGGCGATCACCTTGTCCACGTTCTTGTAGGGCAGCAGGCGGGACACCACCAGGTAGAAACCCTCGTCCCAGTCGGCGAGCGCGGCGATGGGGTGGGGGGCGACGGCGGAGTTCACAGCCGGCGGAGCCGGCACCACGGTCGCGTCGATGCCGTAGACGTCGCTGATCCGCTGCCTCACGACGGTGGAGTTCGCCAGGTAGCGGTCCGCGGAGCGGGCGGCCCGCTGATCCCAGTGCACCAGCTTCGGACGGAGGGCGGAGAGCAGCCATCCGACGGGCGACTTCGCCGGCGCCCCGCCGAGGTAGTCCTCGGCCAGGTACAGGAAGCGAGCGGGGGAGTGGCAGTACACGAGCTTCCTGCCGGTGGTGCGGAAGCCATGGGCGAAGCCGGTGGTGGAGACCAGCAGCACGTCGGCGTCGATGACCGGAGCCCGGTCGATCGCGCCCTGGTATAGCGGGAGGCCGAAGCGGTGGTCACGTTGGAGGGCCGCCAGGTTGTTGAGGGGCAGCGTCATGACCCGGGCGTCGCGCAATTCGGGGAACGTGGTCTCGGGGTTGTACACGGTGGTGTAGAGGGTCGCGTCGGGGAAGGCGCGCAGCATCGCCAGCGCGACGCGCTCAGCGCCGCCGCGCTGGGTGAAGTAGTCGTGCGCGATGGCCACGCGGGGACGGGCTGCCATTACACCTCCAACGACACTTGGTGGGCGTTGCGGTACCCCGCGAGCGCCGCCGACTCCACCGTGAGGGCCACGAGCTTACGGGCCACGGGCGACGGAAGGAGTCGGGCCGCCGCATCAGCCAGAGCCGCGAGCATCTGCACGAGCGGGGCGTTCAGCGCGCCGCCGAGCCCCAGGACCAGACGGTTCCACGCGCTCGGGTCGAGATCGGTGGGATCCCCGAGGACCCCGACGCCGTGCCGAGCCTCGAAGATGCGCCTCGCGGCTCCCGAGTGGAAGGCGCGGTTGCTGCGGATCCTCGTCGTCACCGCCGCCATGTGGTGTGGGGTCTCCAGATTCTCCACCAGTCGGACCGGGTAGCCCGCCTGATGGATGCGGTACCCGTAGTCAACGTCCTCAAAGCCGTAGGCCCGGTAGTCGGCGCTGTAGGCCCCGACAGCCTCGTGGACGGGGCGGGTGACGGAGACGTTTCCCCCCCAGTAGCGCCACTGCTTGGCTGGGTCCGTGGCGTACGCCTGCGACCGGAATCTCTGGTCGGTTGGCTGCCCGTAGACGCGCCAGTAGGGGGTCACGGCCGACACGTTGAGGGGGAGCCCGATTGCTCCGCCGGGCGAGTCGGAGTGGGCGGCCTTGTGCAGCCGCACGTAGCCGGTTCCGGGCTCCAGGTCGTCGTCGCACCGAATCAAGACGTCGCCGTCGGCGGCCTCGAAGCCGGCGTTGAGCGCCGCGACCCGGCCGCGGTTCTCCGGGAACACGATGGCCCGAACCGGGAGGTGCTGGTAGCGGGCGAGGACTTGCTCGGACCCGTCGACGTCGCCGTCCACCACCACGATCGCCTCCCACTTCGGATCGTCCTGAGCGGCGAGGGCGTTCAGCAGCCGGGGCAGGCGCGAGGCGCCACCACGACTGGGGATCACGATCGACGCGAGTGTCATCAGCGGGCCTCCAGCGAGTCCAGCAGGGCCCCGAAGCGCTCCGTCCCGGCGCGAGGTGAGAACTCCTCCTCCCAACGTGCCCGGGAGCGTGAGATCTGCTCGGCGGGATAGGCGGTGGCCGCCGCCCGGATGGCCGCGGCGAGGGAGTTGGCGTCGCCCGCCTTGGCGATGAACCGGGGGTCGTGGTCGGTGACCTCCGCCAGGGCCCCGGCGTCGGAGATCACGAACGGGATTCCCGCCGCCATGGCCTCGGCCGCGACGAGGCCGAACGACTCCGGGAACACCGAGGGGAACACGGCCAGGTCCACCTTGGAGAAGAACTCACCGCGGTCGACCCAGCCGAGGAACTCGGTGGGCGGGTCCAGCGCGGCGAGTGCGGCCGCGGTGTCGTCGGCGTCCGACTCGCTCGTGAACCGGGAGGCGCCCCCCACGATCACCTGGTAGCGCCCCGGGTCGGACGCGTTGAGCGAGGCGACGACTCGAGCCAGCACGCGCGCGCCCTTCTCGCTGGTGAGCCGCCCCAGGAAGCCGAGCCGGATCGGCCGGTCGGCGGGAGTGGCCGGCGGCGGAAGGGGCTCCAGGGCGAGGGACTCCGTCCAGTTGGGCAGGACGCGGAGGTGCCCGCCCAGCTGCGAGTTCATCCACTGCGACGGCACCACGACGGCGGTCGCGCGCCGCACTGCGATGGCAGCGAGGGCGCCCATCGGCCCGACCGGCAGCGAGTGGAGGTGCACGACCCGGTTGGGCAGCAACGACGTGGCGAAGGCCGGCTTCAGCCCGTTGCACCAGAGCAGCTCCGGCCGGGACTGGCGCGCCCACCGTCGGAGGTTGGCCAGGTAGCTGGGCGTGGAGCCGGCGTGAATCGTGACGGTTCGGAAGTCGTCGGCCATGGCCGCCTCCGCGAGGGCCCCCCCGGGGGTGACCACCTCGACGTCGCGCCCCAGTGCGCGCGCCGCCCTCGCCATCGCCAGCAGCATCACCTCGCCGCCGCCTATGTCGCCGTGGTTGGCCGCGAAGCTGATCCTCATCCGATGACCTCTTCGTACACCGCCGCGATCTGGGCGGTCATGTCGGCGACCGAGGGCCAGCCGCCGGGGAGCGTCGGGCGCCGGTCCACCTGAAGCGCCTGCTCGCGGAGGAGCGCCGCTACGCGCTCGACGTCGTCGCCGTCGGCCATGCAGTGGCCAGGCAGAATCTCCGGGTTGCCGCCGACGGGGGTGGCGACGACGCCCAGGCCGTGGACCACGGCGTCTAGGACCGAGTACGAGGCGTTCTCCCACGCCGACAGCTGCACCAGAACGTCGTGGTCGGCGAGTGCGTCCTCCGGCTCCAGGTAGCCCGGGAAGGTGACCCGGTCGGCGAGGCCGAGGTCGTGGGCCAGCGAGACGGCCTCTGCTCGAGCGGGCCCGTCGCCCGCGACGGTGAGGGTCGCGGCGGGGAGGTCGCCGGCGAGGCGCGCGAAGGCCCGGAGAGTGTCCGGGATGCGCTTCTCGGGGGCCAGCCGCGCGAGGCTGAGGAACCTCGTGCCGGGCTCGCGGGGCTGGCACTGCGGGCGGTCGACGCCGTTGAGGACGACGTGGATCGGCGGGGTGGGTCGCCAGGCGCGGATCATCTCACGCTTGGTCGACTCGCTGACGGCGATGAGCGCGTCGTAGCGACGGGATCGGGCGTGGTGAAGTGCTCGGCGGACGAGCGCCTTGGCCCGGCCGCTGTGGTAGAGCCGGTCGTCGGCCGCGATGCCGTGTTCGGACGACACCAGGTGCGTGGGCAGGCCGAAAGCCGCGGCGGGGACGAGGAAGTCGGCCCGCGCGAGGTGGGTGTGGACGACGGCGGGCTTCAGGTCGAGGATGATCGTCCTCAGCTGGCGGACCGCCTGGACGGGCGAGCTGTCGAGGGGTAGGACGTGGGTGGGGACGCCCAGCTGCGCCAGCCTGTCGAGCACGGGGCCGGCCGGAGCGGCGACGGTGAGGGCGTATCCGGGAATGCCCACGCGGGCCGCGTCGAGGATCTTGCGTGAGACGCCCGCCAGGTTGCTGACCGGGGTGACCCACAGTGCTCGCCTGGTCACGTCAGAACCACTGTTCCAACCGTTCGAGGGCGGTCCAGAACCCGGCGCCGCCGTCGGTGTGGCCCATCCAGATCTCGGGGATGAAACCAACGCCGGGAGAGAGGTCGTCGAGTTGCCTCGCGAGCAGCGGCCAGTCGACCTCGCCGTCGCCGATCTGCGGGCCCTCGCCGTCGACGCCCTCGGCGTCGACGATGTGCAGGTGCTCGGTGAGCGGGGCGAGCTTCTCGACGTAGGTGCTGAACGGCAGCTTGTGGAAGGTGGCCGCGAGCTTCGAGTGCGAGATGTCGAGCGTGATCCGCTGGCCGTACTGCTCGCAGAAGTCGACCGTGTCGTCGAGCCCCATGAACAGGTTGTGGTACTGCTGGCCGCCCATCAGCCACGGGTAGGGCGGCAGGGTCTGGGCGGTGAGCCGGACGTCGGCGGTGTCGAGGCGTTCGATCGCCTGGGCGATCCGCGCGTACATGGCTGGGCGCTCGCCGGGGTCGACGAAGCCGTCGGCGGTGAAGCCGCCCATCGTGGCGATGACGACCGGGGGCTCGTCCTGGGTGAAGTAGGGCGTCAGGTGCCGGGTGAGGTCGATGACCCGCTGCGTCTCGGCGATCGAGCGTTCCCAGACGACGTCGTCGGGGCTGGCGAGGTTGACGATGAAGTCGCCGGCGTACAAGTCCGGCAGGTGGACGGTGAAGCCGTACGGCAGGCGTCCGGCGAAGATCTCGTCGACGTCGAGCTCCACGTCCTTGTAGGACAGGTGGAACTCGACGAAGTCGGGGTTGGTGCCCTCGGCGAGCTTCGCGAAGTCGTGGTACCTCACGGGCAGACCCCAGGGCCGCCGGAAGGAGTAGTTCCGCTTGCCGACGGGGGCGTCGCTGAGGTCGCCCGCGTAGAAGAAGTCGCCCTCCTCGATCGCCCGGCCCGCCGTGCGCCCCAGGAGCTCGTGGAGCTTGTTGGGCTGCAGGCCGCGGCCGGGGGACTTGACCGTGACGTCGTCGCGCCCGATCCGCTCGCCCACGTTGATGCGGCGGGTGGCGACGAGCGACTTGGCGAGGTTGACACGGTTCATCGACTCGCCGGTGGAGACCACGCGGGCGCTTCCGTTGCCGAGCGACTCCTCGAGCTCACGGATGCGCGCCACCATGGCCCGGAACTCGCCGGGGAGGAGGGAGACCCTGTGGTCGTTGCCCTCGAGGCTCTGGTCGGTGGTGAAGTGCTTCTCGATGATCCGGGCGCCCATCGCGACGGCGGCCAGCGGCACGTGGTAGCCGCGCTCGTGGCCGGAGTAACCGACGGGCCCGCCCGCGATCTCCGCGAGGCGGGACAGGTACCGCAGGTTGATGTCCTTGAACGGGGCCGGATAGGTGCTCTGGCAGTGGAGCATGGCGAAGGGCGAGCCGGACGAGCGCAGGAGGTCGGCGGCCTCGATGATCTCGGCCTCGGTGCTCATCCCCGTCGAGACGATGAGCGGGAGCCCGGTCGCGAACATCTCGTCGAGGAGCGTGTGGTTGGTCATGTCGGCGGAGGCCACCTTGAGGCCGGGGACGCCGTAGTCGGCCAGCACCTTCACGCTGGGCGAGTCCCACGGGGTGCACAGGACGTCGACGTCGACGGCTCGGCAGTGGTCGAACACCTCGACCATCTGCTCGGCGCTCAGCGAGTACTTCGCGAGCAGGTTGAGCGTGTACTGCGCGCCCAGATCCTCGCCGCCGCTGGCGGCGCCGGTCTGCCGGTACAGGGCGTCCATGTCACGGAGCTGGAACTTCACGACATCGGCGCCGGAGTCGACGGCGAGGTCGACCAGCTCCTTGGCGAAGTCGACGTCACCCTGATGGTTGTTGCCGATCTCGGCGATGATCAGCGTCGGGTCCTCGGCGGAGACGCGGTGGCGGCCGATCTGGAGGGCGCGGCGGTCGTTGCTGGCGACGGCGACCAGGCGGCCTTGGTCGTCGAGCAGTGGCACGTGGCTGATGGCACCTGTGATGAGCGCCGAGATCTGCTGGTGCGGGTCGTCGATCCGGGCGCGGACGCAGGAGGCGTTCGCGGGCTGCCGACTCGGGGAGTCGAGGAGGGCGTCTGGGGTTGCGATCAGCCAACGGCGCACGTCGCCGTCGGTGAGCGAACCCACTAGATGTCCGTGGTTGTCGACGACGAAGACGATGCGTGACTTGTTGGCGTCGATCCGTCTGAGGGCGCTGAGCAGCGGCTCGTCATCGCGGACCAAGTACTGGCCCACACGGCGCTCGATGATCATCTAGCGGCCCCCCCGCGAGCTGGTCGTTCATGCCCCTCGTTGAGGGGATCACTCCCATGGTGGCACAAGTTGGTTGCGTGCGGCTTCAGCGTTACTTCCGCTGGGTCTTCGCCGACCGCGGGGGAGGCCCGTACTTGAGGTACCCAACCATGAATCCACAGGCGTCGATGAAGTGCCTCACGTGGCGGCTGCGAGTTGATGCGCCGGGTCGGGCCAGGCGCACTGGCAACAGTGCTGTGGTGCGCGCCAGGTGCGCAACCGTGCCGGGGAGCGTGAATCCCTGGTACGCCCCAGGATGACGATGGGCCATGGCCACCCGTGCCTGGGCGATGAGGAACTCCTTCTTGATGGCTTTGGTCTTTGGGGAGATGGAGAAGTAGACGACGGCTTCGGGGCAGTACGTCATGGGGAAGCCTGCCTCCTGGGCACGCCAACAGATGTCGACATCCTCGAACCCGTAGCGCGGGAGAGTCTCGTCGTATCCGCCGATCGCGTCGAAGCAGCTCCTGGTGATCGCCAGGTTGCAGTTGCCGCCATGGGGGAGATAGGGAGTTCGCGTGAGCCCGTGGGGGAAGGTGTCAGGCTTCGGCTCCCCTCGAGGGCTCACCCCCTCGATTCGACCCCCCAGGATCCCGTCGCCAGAGAGGCAGTCGGCGATGGCCTTGACCCACGCCGGATCTACCCGGTCGTCCGCGTCACAGTAGGCGATGATCCGGCCTGTCGTCGTCATGGCGCCGACGTTGCGGGCGTACGGGATGTTGCGGCGTTCGTGGGCCTCGATTGCGAGCTTCCGAGTCGGTGCGCCGGGTCGGGATTGCCACTCCGCGATGAGTGTGGGGGTGGCGTCGGTGGACCCGTTGTCGACGACAAGGACGTCGAACGGCGGGTGGCCCCGCTGAGCGTCCAGGGCGTCGAGTTGTCGTCGAATCGTCGCCGCCCCGTTGAGCACGCAGATCACTACGGACACCTCGACCCGGGTCATGGGCGCTCTCCTTCGAACAGGTGGGCGATCCGCGTGCTCGCCGAGACGCCACCGATAGAAGTCAATGGCGACTGGGGTGTCGGCGTCATCCCCCACCTCGACATCGCGTACCGCTCCCAGAACTCCTCCAGCCATTGTGGGGGATCGAGGTGAAAGACCCACGCGGGGATTCCGCGCGCGGCCGCCTCCAGCACCCCGGTGGAGAAAGCGCTGACCACGGGGCGGTCGACGTCGCTCAACCGGGCCGCGTCGTCGAACTGCATGCCGGCGCGTCTCCAGGCCGCGTGCTGAAGACGCGACAGCTTGTCTTCCTCGCGGGGATGAGGCCGGTACCAGCAGCCCGTCTCGCGCCAGAAGGCGGTGACGGATCGCGCCATTGACCTGCGGGACAGCTCGGCGCCGTGGAGCTGGCCGAGGAAGACGGGGGTCTCGAAGCGGCTCACGTGACGAGCGGGCGCGCTGGCCGCAGCTTCGAGCAACGGTGATCCCGTCACCACGAAGCTGAGGTCGGGCCGCCCCTGTCCGAGGAAAGAGGCGTCCTCCTCGGACCAGACCGCCACACGGGAGTTCCGTGGAGGGGGAGGTGAGAAGGGGGTCAGGAGGCCGTGCTGGACCACGAGCTGCCCCCGCTGTTCACGTTGGGCGAGGCCGTGCGCCCATGCCCCGGTCCCGAGGTGGTCGCCGATGGAGGCGACCGCCCTGACGGACGGCCAGACCTCGTCGATCGATCCGAGCTCGGTCCACTCGCCGCCCAGCTTGAGGTGGACGCCCTCAGGATGAGCGACGACCGCCCCCAGGTCCGTGGCGGTCTCGAGCGGCTTGATCAGGGCGTGGTCGTTCGTTGGGGAGTCAGAGTCGCACGCCACAAGAATCGTCGGGTCCGCTCCTCGAACCCAGAAACGGCGTGCGGGCTGTGGGGCTGGCGAGCGGCGGAGGGAGCGGGCGCGGTCCTTCAACACGTGCAGGCGTCGCCGGGATTGCTGCCAGCGGCGCCAGGAGTCCAGGTCCGAGTACTTCAGGCCCACAGCTGCGCCACCTTCGCCGCGCGGTGCGCCCATGTGTGCTCTGCGAGGGTGCGCTTGCGCCCAGCCAGGCGTAGGGCGTCGCCCCACCTGTCGTCCCGAATGGCGCGCTCGCACAGCTCCAGCAACTCGGCCTCATCGTGGAAGACGGCGACCTCCTTGCCCGGCTCGTAGAAGTCGGAGACGTCGTCCCGGTCGATGAGCTGCACGCCGCCGACGCCCGGCACCTCGAATGTCTTCATCGTGAAGCCGTCCTGATCCCCGTGAATGTTGATCGCGGCCGGCGCGCCTGCGGTCAGCGCATACCCATCCAGCCGGCTGATGTCACGGGAGGACGGGACGTCGGGTCGGCTGATCTGCCAGGTGCGGGCGCGGTCGAGGAGGTGGCGCGACCAGTCGCGTCCGAACGCGCGAAGCGGCACACCACGGGCCGAGAGATGGGTGAGAAGCTCCTCTCGACGTGGATAGCGCGCGCCAATGAAGACGACCTCGTTGGCGTGGCGCGGCGCGGGTGACATGGCCGGGTCGAACGCATTGGGTAGGTGGAGGCAGTCACGGCCCGAAGCGATGAAGGCGGCGGTGTCCAGCGGGGAGTAGGACATCAGGTGGTCGTACCGGTCGAGCGAGTCGTCCGTATGAGACGTGCGTCGCACCTCGTCCCAGAGCCAGACGATCTTCTTCGAGCCCACCTCGTCCAACGCCGCGAAGACAGACTCACCGAACTGATCCCCTCGAATCACCAGCGTGACGTCCGGCCGATGAGCCCGGATGGCCTGTGCGGTGCCCGCCGTGACGGTCGCGTTCACGCGGTCTTTCCTGACGCCAGCCTTGGCCGGAAGCTCGTGCAGCGCCTTGTACGCCACCTTGTCGAGGAGGCGGTCCTTTCGGTCGTAGAGGTGGGAGTTGATCTCGAACCCGCAGCTGCGGAAGCCATCCTCGATCGACCGCCAGTAGCCGTGGAAGACGGGGCTCACCAAGAGGAGTCGAGGGCTGGTCCTCATATCCGGGTCCAGACGAGCGACAACTCTTCGCGTGCAACGGTCAGCGGCTGGACGTCGATTCCTCGTAGCCGCCGAATGCTGTTCCATGCGAAGTTGATGAACGTAGCCACGGTCAGTGCGACGCGGAGACGCCTCAACCCTCCCCACTTCTCTGCGTACCGCAGCTGGGAGGTGACGAGCCAGCACCGGCGCTTGGCGGGGTCCGACGATCCGCCGCCCTCGTGGACGACGGAGACAGCGGGCAGGTAGACCCGCTTCAGGCCGCGAGCGGCCAACCTGCGCTGCAGGTCGATCTCTTCCGAATTCATGTGGAAGCTTTCGTCCATCCCACCCACCGCACGAAAGTCCGCAGTGGGAACCAAAAAAGCCGCCCCGACGAGCCAATCGACCTCGACGGGCTGGGTGGTGGTGAGGGTCCGAGGATTATGGCCCAAGAGTCGCTGGAACCACACGCGTTGGTGCCAGCGCGCCAGCGGCGTGAGCCACTCCAGAGTCTGGTTGGCGATACTCGGCCAGGAGCGTGCGGTGTGGTCGACGCGCCCGGCGGGCGTCACCACTCGGGGAGCGGTCACCGCCGGCTGCCATGGTGCGCTCGCGTCGATCAGCGAGGAGATGAATGTCGGATCGATCTCCAGGTCGCTGTTGAGAATCAGAAGGTAGTCGCCGGTGGCCACCGCAGCGCCGCTGTTGACCGCCGAACCGAAGCCGCCGTTCTCAGTCCGCCTCACCAGTTTGTATGCGCCCGAGGGAGGGAACGGTACGGGTGAGCAGTCGTCGCTGACGATGATCTCCAGTCGGAGAGGGCCGGCTTGGTCAGTTAGCTGGTTGACCAAGGCGAGCGTTGGTTCGGGCGCCCCATAGTGTGGAATCACCACGCTGAGCAGATTCATAGGGGGCTCCTCCCCAAGCTGATGGAGTGATAGAAGCGTGACGCCTGGAACGCGGCGGCCGCAATGGCCGGCCTGACCTGACCCGCGGCGACGGCTCTAGGTAGCTGCTTGGCCCATTCCCAGAACCAGCGAACGGATGTTTTGTCCGATGCGGGGGGTGGGATGTCTGGATTCTGCCGGTGCTTGTTGTACAGCATTACGTGCGCCTTGCCGTATCGAAGCTGTTGGCGAATCGCTGACCTGAGATCGTCGCGTTGGTAGTAGTCCACCGCAGCCCCCTGGGCATGACCGATGCGAAGGCCCAGCTCAATTGCTCGCCAGCCAAGATCCACGTCCTCTTGGCCAAGAGAGAGGGATTCGTCGAAGCCGCCGACGGCTTCGAACGCCCCCCTCCGTATGCCGATGTTGCCACCGGGGGCGTAGGAGCGGTAATTCATGGAAGTGGGGACGTTGTTCCCGTTCCAGATGGTGTCGCGGTTGGGAGCGCCCGGGTGCCTCAAGTGGAGTGGCCCGGTGACGATGTCATGGGTTGCCAGGCCCGTGCGCATCGCGCCCACCCACTCTGGGTGGACCACATCGTCGCCGTCACAGATGAGGATCATCGGTTCATCGGTAGCCCGCGCGGCCACGTTTCGTGCGTGCGCCACCCCCGGTTTCTCCGAGGAGTCCACCACGCTGATCCCGCCTCTGAATCGGGCTCCCCAGCCCGAAGCCAGCAGGACAGTCGCGTCCGTCGAGCCGTTGTCGCTGACCACAACCTTGAAATTCAGATCGGTCTGGTTGTTCAGTGCGGTCAACTGCCGCGGGAGACGGCTGGCCTCGTTCTTGCACGGGATGATGACGACGATGTCGACGGTCACTGGCATCACCGGTTCGGTCGGGCGCCTGAGGGACGCGAGGCGAGATGTTGTCTCTTGAGCCTAGTTCAACTGGCCGAGCCGGACGAGGTTGGCGAACTCCTCGTTCGATTCCACCAGTTCGGCCATGGTGCCGCGTGCCGCGATCCTTCCCTGCGAGAAGAAGAGGATCTGGTCGGCATGCTTGACGGTGGACAGCCGATGGGCGACGACCACGATCGTGACCTTCCCATGGAGGCCCTTGAGGGTCTGCGTGATCCGGGACTCTGTTTCGTTATCGAGCGCCGACGTTGCCTCGTCGAGGATCAGCACTTGTGGCTGACGATAGAGCGCACGCGCAATGCCGATGCGTTGCCTCTGTCCGCCCGAGAGGCGAAGCCCCTGCTGGCCGAGGAGGCTGTGGATCCCCTCAGGCATGTCCGCGACGAAGTCGTCGAGCTGGGCTAGGTGGAGAGCCTCTCGAACGCGCCCATCATCTATCTCACCCTCCTCGAAACCGAAGGCGACGTTTTCGCGGATGGATCTCGGCATGGCGAAGACGTCCTGAGCCACCATTCCGAGCTGCTGCCACCACGCAATGGGGTGATCGTGGATGCTTACTCCGTCGACGGTCATCGATCCTTGATCCGGAGTGAAGAGGGCCAGCAGCATGTCCACGAATGTGGTCTTGCCTGCGCCGCTGGAGCCGACCAAGGCCACGGTGTGGCCTTTCGGAATCACGCCGGAGACTCGGTCCAGAACGGGTTCATCCGCATCGGGGAACGTGAATGTGACCTGGTCGAACACGATATCGGCCATGGGAAATGAGTGAGTATCACTGCCCGCTTGAGTCGGCCGCGGTTCCAGCCGCAGGGTTCGGATCTCGTGTGTGAGAGCGCGCAGACTAGGAAGCGCGGTGCGGATGCGCCCCAGGGTAGCTACAGCTCGGTTGAGAGAAGGAACAATCCGCAACGAACCGACTGCGAAGACTCCCAGAAACGCGAATGCTTCCTCCTGGCTTGACGTGAGGAAGAGGAACCCGGCAACAACCATGATGCCAAGGATCATGAGGAGTTCAAGAACCAATCGCGGCACCTCGCCCAGCACGCCCACGCTGCGGTTGGCCACACTGGCGTCGTATCTTGTGGAGGCGTAGTCCCGTGAGAAACGAGCGCTCGCGTTGGCGATGCGCGCCTCTTTGAATCCGTCGATCGCAGGCTGCAGGAAGAACCAACTCTTGACGTTCGCGACACGGGCTGTCTCACCGAGCCTGAGTTGAGCCCTCTTCAAGACAGCTTGAAGAACCCATGCTGCTCCGCCGAAGAACACCAGGGCCACCAAGGTTGCGTTTGGGGAGACCATGAGCAAGGCGGCCATGACCGCGAACGCTGAGAAGATGTCGACGGCGAGGAGAATCACATCGCCTGCAGTGGCGAAAGCCCCTGGCACGTAGCCCGTCATTGTCTGGTAGATGTCGTCCCGTTTGCGTTGACGGTGCGACACCCATGGTGACGTTGTGTACAGCGTTAGCATTGAATAGCTGGCATCTGACGTCGCCCTCGCGACGACCCCTAGGTTCCACCATCTGAAGGCCATAGCTCCCAGATTCTTCAGCAGGATCGTGACGACTACGGCGACGAGGATAGTGATGAGCAATCCTTGCTGGTCCCGAAGGCCGGTGACGTTACCGATCCAACGCAGAACCGCTGAGTCTTCGGGAGTCATGCCACTGATGACCTGCATGAGTGGCAGTGTGATGACGACCGCTACGAGGTCGAAGGCTGCGATCGCCAGGGATCCAATCAGGATGCCAAGTAGCTTGGGGCGCATCCTCCAAGGTACGAGAGTGAACGCGAGGCGCAGGTCTGCTAGGACTTCACGAATCTCGCGCACTGGCCCTCCCCCCGTGTCGGGCGGGGTCGTCACAACAGCACTGCGGGGTATGTCGTCGCGTCATCGGAAGTCCTTGAGGTCTGATCGGAGCTTCGGTCGAGCATGCGGTGATCACTGGCGCCACCCCTCCGTCGCCTAGCCGTCCTGGTAGCCGATGGTAGTACGACCTATGGCAACCCCTCACGCCGGCGAGTCTGACTGCGGCGCGGGTAGCCCATGGGCCCGCAGTTGTCTGGTGAAAGCGATCCACATGTTGTCGTAGTCGTGGTTCGTGCGGACGTGGATGCCCGCGGCCGCCGCGAGGGCCTCTCGGCGGGTTCGGTTCGCAAGGAGGGAGGCTAGTGCCTCACCCCAGCCGTTGGAGTCCCCGGGAGAGATTAGGACGGCATTGTCTTCTGAGAAGTACTCCTTGAGTGGGGTCGTCCCAGTAACAGCGAGAGCAGCGCCCGCCGCTGCGGCGTCCAGAGCCACAGATTGACCAGTGGGATAGGCAAGTTCTCGGGTTGGGACGGCCACGATCTTTGACCGGCGCATCATGTGGCGATAGCGATCGTAGGGAACCACCCCATGAACTCTCACGTTCGACGGGACTTGGAGGCCCTCGAGATTCCTGGGGCTGCACAGAAGGTCCACGGTGACGGGGAGCCTGCTAATGCCCGCGAAGAAGGTCTCGTAGTCTCGCCCCGCGTCGAACCCGGCCGCGAGAACATCAATGTCTCGTTCCAACTCCGGCCCCGCGAACAGTCCGGGCGCGCAGCCGAAGGGGATGGGGGCTACCTGGTCCTCCCGAAAGCCCGCATCGACCAAGATATCCACTTGATTGCGGCTCAACGGCAGCAAGAGATCCGCCCCGCCATACTGGCGCACAAGGCGTTGTCGACCCTCCGGGGGAGCTTGACGGATCCATTCGCTCAGCCAGCAAGTGATCATGACCATGGGGTGATCGCCGTAGGGTGGAACACGGCGTCGACGCATTGAGGCGGCGAAGCGACTGGATGGTTCAAGGAGCCCGAGTGTGAGGTCTGTACCAAACGCGAGTGGCGCGCTCCTCAACGGTAGATCAAGCAGGATTCCGCTTCGGTGTTCAACGACGTCCCGCGCCTTCTTCGCGTAACGATTCCGGAGCGGCGGCACGCCGGAAGGCGCGAAGCCAAAGCGAGGTAGGCGGTCGACCCCGTAAGGCCCTTGGCGATGATCGCCGCCGAGGATGAGCACCTTGACATCGTGGTTGGGTCGTCGTCCAGACCGGGTCACTATGAAGCCCCCATCCTGGGTTGCCGTCGAAGACACGATCGAGCTCGATGGACCATTTCATGCATGCTAGCCGACCGCCCACCTGACCGTGGGGCGACCGAGTCGCGCGCCCGCCCTCCAGAACGGATGCGTAGGGACTGCTGCATGAATAGGTGACATCCAATGTGTGGGGCCGTGAGGTCCTGCTGGAAGGATGTAGACCATGCCCAAAGCCCATCCCAAGGAGTTCCGAGACGACGTGGTTGCGGTGGCCCGTCGCGGCGAGTCCCCGCTCTCCCAGATCGCCAAGGACTTCGGCATCAGCGAGTCCTGTCTGCGCAACTGGCTCGCCAAGGCCGACGTCGCAGACGGTCACCGGCCGGGAGTCACCGGCGCTGAGGCAGCGGAGTTGCGGGAGTTGAAGCGCCGCAACCGGCTGCTGGAGCAGGAGAACGAGGTCCTGCGCAGGGCGGCTGCGTATCTGTCGCAGGCGAACCTGCCGGGAAAATGATGTACCCGCTCGTGCGTGAGCTGGCCGCCGACGGGATCCCCGTCACGGTCACGTGTCGGGTCCTCAAGCTCGCCCGCCAGCCCTACTACCGCTGGCTGAGCGCACCGGTCAGCTACCGTGAACTCGACGACGCCTATCTAGCCAACGCCCTGTTCGACGCTCACCGCGACGACCCGGAGTTCGGGTATCGCCTCCTGGCAGACGAGGTCCGCAGCCTGGGCCACCAGCGCTGTGACCGGACGGTGTGGCGGATCTGCGCGGCGAACCGGTGGTGGTCTGCGTTCGGGAAGAAGCGCGGCGCAAGCGGCAAGAAACCCGGCCCTCCCGCCCACGACGACCTGATCGAACGCAAGTTCACCGCTGCCAAGCCGAACCAGCTGTGGCTGACCGACATCACCGAACACCACACCGGTGAAGGGAAGATCTACCTGTGCGCCATCAAGGACGTGTTCTCCAACCGCATCGTCGGCTACTCCATCAGTGACCGGATGCAGGCCCGGCTCGCGGTCGACGCCCTGAACATGGCAGTCGCACGGCGCGGTGACGTCGCCGGCTGCATCGTCCATTCCGACCGCGGGTCTCAATCTCGGTCCCGCAGGTTCCTCGCCACGATCCGACACCATGGCTTGGCAGGGTCGATGGGACAGGTCGGGTCCGCCGGTGACAACGCCGCAATGGAATCGTTCTTCGCTCTGCTGCAGAAGAACGTGCTGAACCGACGAAGGTGGGCCACCCGGCAAGACCTCAGGCTGGAGATCATCACCTGGATCGAACGGACCTACCACCGCCGCCGCAGACAAACCCGACTCGCCCGGTTGACCCCCATCGAATACGAGACCATCATGACCACAACGGCCCTCCAGGCCGCCTAACCCAACCTGTCACCAAGACGTGCAGCAGTCCCGTACTATCTCAGCATGTCGATTCGCTCAAGGCTGTTGGACGTCGCGCGACAAATGAAGCATGTCGGTTTCGTCGCAGCCAAGCGAGGCAAGATCGCTGCTCGCTCCGTCAAGTTCGGAGCCGCGACGGTGGCGGCTGGGCCTTACTCCAAGACCCGCCCCTATGCGTTCAAGCGGGAGCGCTATCGGCGGACCTTCCTCTTCCGTGAGCCACCTCAGTTAAATCACCCCAGCGAACTGCCCCGGCGCATCCTGGTGGCCTGGACTGGCGCGAATCAATTGACACCTAACCGGGCACGGAACCTCGCACGGATGAGGGAGACTGTTGGCCTCCCGGTCGAGCTGGTCACCCCCGACAACCTCCGCGACTGGGTGGTGGACGGACACCCAATTCATCCCGCCTACGAGCATCTGTCCCTCGTCCATCGGTCGGACTACCTTCAGGCCTACCTCATGCATCATCACGGCGGTGGCTACTCAGGTATCAAGGCCCCGCTGCACTCATGGGGAGAGGCCTACCGGCGGGCCGCCGCCGATCCCGACGCGTGGCTCACCGGCTACACGGAGTTGACCGCAGCGTCAGTCGTCCGATTAGCAGGCCCTCTTGGCTTCGATGTTGCGATGCATCATCCGCGCCTCGTTGGTCTGGGCGCGATGTTCGTCCGTTCCTACACGCCGCTGACGGCCGAGTGGCTCCGTGAGGTGGAGCGCCGGATGGACTACTACGGCCCTCAAGCAGCCGAGTACCCGGGCGGTATCCGTGGTGAGCCTCAGGGCTATCCGGTTTCCTGGACCCGACTGCTGGGAGGCGTGCTTCACCCGCTCCAGTTGAAATACCTGTCACACGTGAGACAGGACGACGACCTGCTTCTCGATTTCCAGGACTATCAGTAGCCATGCAGGAAGCGTTGCCAAGAAGCATCATCTTCGTCGTCGAAAACCTCACTCGACCCGGCGGGGTACCGACTGCGGTCACCGCAGTGGGTTCAGAGTTCGAGCGTCTCAACATTCCCGTGTCCTACGTGGTCCTGGATCATGTGGATGACGAGTTCGAAAGACGCTTCAACGTGTTCCAACCGAGGAGGTTGCGGCGTTTCACCACGGAGATGGATGGATACGAACTCTCGAAGTGGTATCTGCGTGCTCCCAGGCACGCGATCACGCCTTTGTGGCGAGCGGGTGTCAAGGTCGCGATGAAACGCTTCATGGCGCGAATGGGCGACGGAGGGCTGCTCATCGCGGCGAGCCCACGAGCTCTTGAGTTCGCAAGCGTGGCCGCGCCCAGGACTGCGGTGAGGGTGCTTCAGATGCACTCGTCGTTCACCTCGTGCGCCGCGGGCTTACAGGCCGAGGTCTTGTCGCAGCTTCCGAATGTCGATTTTGTGCATGTATTGGACGCTGAGAGCCGTGACCAGCTTGCCAGAGGAGCTGAACCCATCCTCATTCCGAATGCCTCACCCCCGATTCAGGTTGGAAGTCCGGAGAAGCGCGTCGTCTATCTGGGCAGGCTCTCGGAGGAGAAGCAGATCCCGCACATTGTCGAGGCGTTTCGTCGCGCTGGGCGCCGAGACTGGTCACTGCACATCCATGGGTCGGGCCCGGAGCGACGGAAACTGCAAGCCCTGGTGACCAATGAGCCCAACATCTTCTTGGAGGGACTAACAGACAATCCGACAGCGGTGCTGCAATCCGCGGGGATACTTGCGCTGGCGTCGAAGTTCGAGGGCTACCCAATGGTGGTTCTCGAGGCGGCCTCCTGCGGCGTGCCGACCGTTTCCTATGACTGCCCAGGAGGGATTCGGGAAGCAGTGGGCGAGGGCGGTCTCCTCGTGGAGTTGGGCGACGTGGACCAGTTGGCGGAAGCGCTGCGAAGGGTGATGGATGATGGGAGCCTGAGGGCCGAGCTGTCGGTGGCTGCGCTTCGCAACGCTGCCGCGACCTCGGGCGCCGTTGTCGTGGAGCAGTGGATTGCTGCATATCGCGAAGCCCTGAGAAGGAGAGCAGTGGATGGAGCCGCTTGACTCGGGTGCGGTCAGCCAATTCACGTGCAGTGGGTTGGTGGGGGCCGCCGAGGTGAGCCTTTCCTAGAGCAACTCATTCATCGCTCTGCGGAACGCATCCATGCCGTGGTGCTGGGCCACCTCCTGCGCCAAGGCGTCGGCTTCTTCTTGAGCAGCGACAGGATCTTTGAAGATTCTGACCAAGCGATCGGCGAACTCGGCTGAGTCGTGGCTCACGAGCTTCGTGTGCTCGAGTCCCTGTACACCCTCGGCACCTACTGGCGTGGTCACGAGGGGAACTCGGTGCAGGATCGCTTCCACAGTCTTGAACTTCACCCCTGCTCCTAGCAGAAGCGGGACTATGGCGGCGGATGCTCGCGCGTAGGAAGGTGTGAGGTCGGGGACGAAGCCATCAATGGTGACGGACCGGCCCGCCCACTGGGTGCGAAGCTCTTCCGGCATGCGCCCCACGAGGTGGACAGTGGGGTAGAAGCCAGCCCTGTTCACAAGGGGGAGCACACGGTCCAGAAACCAGTCCAGCCCGTTTATGTCCTCTTGCCTCCACCCGGCGACCATGAGGACCCTTAGGGCATCGCAGTCTCGTGCTGGCTGCGTGGGGGCGGTAATCGCGGGCGGAACCACAGCGATGCGAGCCTTGCCCCTGGGCAGCAGGGCGGCATCCTTCGTGCTGAGCACCACGGCGACGTCACTCGTGGCGACGGCCCAGCGCTCGCTCAGCCGCGCGACCGACCGGACCGCACGGAGTTTGAGTTTCTCACGGAGCCCTTTGGCCTGCGAGAGCTTTCGTTCGACACTCTGGGAGACGACATCATGGAAGACGCTGACGATCCTGGCATCAGGTGCCAGTCTCCTGATTGTCCTCGCCTGGCCAGCCATCTCTTGCCATTCGAGGACCACCACGTCCGCTTCGGAGAGCCAAGCGACGGCCCGCCGATCACGTTTGAGATCCGCGGCAATTGCGGGATCCGCGAGCCCAGGAAAAGTACGGCGGATACGGTTGCTCACAATCTGGACGAGCTTGCTCCGATGAGATGGCTGGAGCACGTGAGTCTCGCACAGAGCAGCAGGGAGATCCTCTCTCGCCGACCTCCCCGGCAGCAGCAGGCACTTCACCTCGAACTCGCCTTGCCAGTGCTGCGCTCTCGCCGACAGGTAGTTTTGGCCGGCGTTGCCTGTGTGAGTGCGCGGTACGGCCTGCGTGATCATCAGCAGCCGGCGCGTTGGGGAGTTGATCGGGTGACCAGTGGTCATCGGATCCCTCTCACGGCGTGATTGCGCGGCGGATCATCCCCAGCCGCTTCCGTAATGGGAGGCTCTGGGCTTTGCGGGCGACGTGGGTCGTGTGCTCGATCACGACTCGTTTATCAATGGCAGTCTCGCTCCCAAGTTGCTCATGTGTGTGCGACACCCTCTCAACGAAGCCATCCCATCCGTAGCGTTCGCCAACGAAGTTGGTGGCCGCCTGCACCTTGGACGCGATCGAAGCCTCATCTCGTTCGATCGCCCGCAGGGTGTCGAGGAACTTGAGCGTCGCTTCCGTTAGGTGACCGTCCGGCAGAGGCACACCCCAATCGTCGGTCAAGAACTCGCGCCCGCCATCCCCCGGGAACCCGATCACCAAGGTACCGGCGGCCATCGCTTCGATGCCGGGGAGCCCAAGACCCTCAGCCATGCCGCCATGCAAGAAGACCTTGGACGCGCCCAAGGCCGCCGCGACCCCCTCGGTAGACACGCCGTCGATGGGGAGGTAGGACCAGCCCTCAAACTCCGGAGCTCGCTTTGCCGCATTGATCAGAGCGTTGAGCTCTGTTCCCCGCCGCCTCGGCATGTACGCGATGATCCGATCACGTTCGGTGAAAGGAATGTCCTGTTCCAGGAAGACTTCATCCACGTAAAGGCGAAGGGGGAGCAGAGGGGTGCGGACTTTGATCATCTTAAGGTATTCGTGGATGGCTTCAGAAGTAGCCATGACCGCCACCGCGTCCGGCCATCCCGGGTAGGGCGCCTGAATGTCCGGGTAATCGGCATGGATTCCGATCGTGAAGTAGTGGCCCTGGTTGATCACGATGACGGGCAGGCCTTCGAGCGCTTTTCGGGTCTCGGGAGGCGCCACTTCGGCTACGACGATCCTGTCTCCCGGCTGTAACGTCAGTCGGTTGGCACATATCGCTTCCGGGTGGGACGCACTTGCGCTGTGCCAGACACGGGCCTCTAGGCCGCTCTCTCTGAGAGCCCGTGCGATGCCGTACATGATCCTGATGCCGCCCGTGGCGGATGCTCGATCGGGGGCCATGAAGTACGTCGCCATCAGCCCAGCCGCCCTCGGCGCTGCAGGCGCCAGATGACCGTCGTCAGCCCCGACTTTCGTGCCCAAGGACCCACGAACTGCCTGATGCGGGACCGCCATTTCGGCCTGTGCCAGTAGGAAGCGCCGTCGATGGTGGTGAGGTAGTCGAACCAGTCAGGTGCGGAGTCGTAGCCGATGCCCCACCAACCGTCATCCGGGGCCTTGAGGCGGTATGGCCACTGGTCCTCAAAGGTGACGCCGCCGTGGTTTCCCATCTTCGTCATGCCTCGCGGCCACAGATGGCTCTTGTAGCGGGAGATGAAGAGGCGGGGATCGGTTCCCTGGCCCCTGGCGACGAGCAACGAGACAGCCGCACCACAGTTCCGGTGGTCGGAGTGGTAGTCGTGTGTCGAAGTCGCTCTGAGATGGGTGGTGGCATCAGGCATCGCGAACCGCACCACCAGCTCCATGACTCCTGAGACGGTGCTTCCCCCGTCCGGCTGGCGTTCAGGGAGGGGAGGAAGGATGGGGTTCCCTCCGAGTTGCCGTACGCCAGCCTCGAACTCACGGTCCCGTGCGGCCGAGAACTCCTGCTGATCAGGGATCCGTCCCAGGGACTCGGCCGTCAGTCCAGTGCGTGCAGGGTCCTCCTTGCCATCGGTGACGAGGATCACGTCGACGGTGAAGCCATCGGCGACGTCGGCCTTAATAGCGGCACCGAGTGTGAGCATCTCGTCGTCTTGGTGGGGGACCACGAACAGCGCACGAAGGCCGGAGGTACCCGAGTTCCGTCTCATCCCTTCCTCCTATTCTGTCAGCGCTGTCGTAGGTCATGGCGTGCGCATGCCAGCTCTGATCTCCATGTGGATCCTATTCGGCTCTGATCGTCCAGCGGGGGACCTATGCCGGTGGTGGAGTCAGGCGCGACGAATATTGCCTAGTCAGGATCTTTCCGGACGGCGACTGCCCTCGGCGTCAGGAGGGATGACTCAATGCGGCCTGGAAGTCGGGGTGGCGCTCGAGGGCGTACGACACCATCAAGGCGGCACCCACCGCGGTCACGTGGTTCGCATCGGAGTAGAGGGGCTCGCCGTCTTGGGCACGGCGACACACGTTTGCGTCGCAGAGCGCCCCGTGCACCTCCACCACCTTCGCACCCTCAATGTCCCGGAGGACGCCGTTCAGGTCCTCCCTGATCGCGGACTCTCGCGGCGCGAAGTAATCGCGGTCCCACTCACACACAATCCCGGGGACAGCCAGCGAGAAGCGGTGGGTGCAGCTGAACATGTCGAGGGGCCACAATGGGTTGTCGTCCAGAACAAACACTGGGCGGCCAAGCTTCGACATGCCTTCGACGGTCAACCGCATCCCGGCCTCCTCGTCCTCTGAGAGGCCCCGGCCGTCTCGCCCCAGATTACGGCTGTAGACGACGGCCCGGATATTCGGCTGACGCGCCACGTAGTCGACGACGGCTTGCGCTCCAGCGCTGGAGCCGAACGGCTTGGGGGACCGCACGCTGATGATCTCGAGGTTGAGGTCGGGAAAGGCGTCGGTCAACGCGGGTAGCAGGTGCTCCGCATGGCTGTCCCCGGCAAGTAGGACGGTTGGTGCACCCGTCCGCGTGGTCCCGCAGAGGCCGTTCGCGAGCTGCAGCATGAGCGGGTCGCGGCACGGAATGAGCCCGGCATCCGCCGTCGCCTCTGCTGGAGTCAGTGGGTCCTTCGCGCTGGCCTCATCCAGACCGAAAGCGGGCGTCAGGATCTGCGCGAAAACGAGCCACGCCGCCATGGCGGCGGCCGTGGGTGGGAGCAGGATGGCTGCCACCACCCTGCTGACCTGACGGACGCCCCTGACCTGGAGGTGCCGGAACGGTTCCTCCACGTACCGGTAACTGAGGTGCGCCGGAATGACGGACACCGCGGCCGCCGCGATGGGCGCCATGCTGGAGAAGGGCCAGATGGCCTTCGCCACCACGATGAACGGCCAATGCCACAGGTAGAGGGAGTACGACCAGTCGCCGATGGCAACCATGGGTTTCGTGGACAGGACCCCGGAGACGATGTTCGGGCCTCCCTGGCCTGCAACGATCAGCAGAAGGGTCGCCACGACAGGAACCAGAGTCCACTTGCCTGGGAACGGCGTTTCAGGGGTGATCGCGATCAGGCCCCACAGCATCAGCCCGAGACCGACAAGGCCTAACAGCGGGTAGAGAATCCGGGGCAGCTGTCGAACGTGGGCGATGACGAGAGCCAGAAGGCAGCCTGCGAGGAACTCCCAGGCTCGGGTCACCGGGCCGTAGTAGCCGAGGGGAAACACGGTGCCCACGCGGATCGAGGCGAGGGAGCCTATTGCGAGAAGCCCCAGAATCGAGAAGGGGACGAGCCAGCCACACCGCTTGCCGATCTTGGAGCCCAGGGCGAGCGTGAAGAGCATGAGCGCTGGTAGGACCAGGTAGAACTGCTCCTCCACCGCCAGCGACCAGGTATGCAGCATCGCGTTTCGCTCTGCCGCGGTCCCGAAGTAGTCACCGGTGCCGGCCGCGATCACCCAGTTCGCGACTCCGAACGTGGCGCCCAGCGCGGTCTTGAACGTTGTCTCCTGCGGCCCCAGTGGAGACAGGAACAGCAGGGCCAGGAGCACCGTGGCGATGCTGGTGACCGCCAAGGCCGGTGCGAGCCGTTTGATCCGGCGGATGTAGAAGCGGCGGAAGGAGATGGTTCCAGTGGTGGCATGCTCCCGCAGCAGCATCAGCGTGATGATGAAACCGGAGAGGACGAAGAAGACATCGACGCCGATGAAGCCACCGCTCAACCCGAGCCCCGCGTGTCCGGCCATGACCGCAAGCACGGCGATTGCGCGCAGGCCTTGGAGGTCCCGAAGGCGGGCACGCGTCGGCTGGCTGTTGGGTGGGCTCGACATGGTCCCTGATCCTAACGGGACGGGCTCGGAGTGCTGTGCCAGGGTGCTACCCATGGCGGGGGCCCGCGACTGTGGTGGCCGCTCTCCTGGTGGCACACGGGGGAGCGAAGAGCCAGGGCAAGCCGCGCGTCACCTGTTCGAGCACCAAAGGCCCGGCGATTCCTGCCGCAGTGCCGAGGGCCAGATGGGTTGCCGGGTCGACGATGCCGATGCGGACCAGCGCGACGCGGGTGCCGGCCGTGAAGATGACGTGGGACAGGTAGATCTGATGGGAAAGGCGCCCGGGATAGCCAAGGACGCCCCCCGACGTCTGAAGCCGAGCCAGGAGGATAGACGCGGCTAGCGTGGCCGCTAACGCGCCCAGCACACCGGCCACGCCGGCCAACACCGACACGAGTCCCCGGTCGGGGTCGATGATGGTTGGGACTGTCACCCACGGCACGGATGCCGCCGATAACCACACCACTCCGCCGGCCGCAAAGATCACCACCAAGGCCGAGGATCGGGACGTTGCCGCCCATTGGGTGAACCGTTCGAACGTCACCAAGGCTCCGAGAACGAACCAAGCAACGAGCGGCAACACCCTCGTGAAGGCGTACTGGCCTTCCCATCCCCAGAACGCCACACTTGCAAGCACTGTGAGGGTCACGGCGACTAGACGAAGCCGTCCACCGCGGAACTTGTCAAGGTGGGTGGGGCCAGTGGGAGTTAGGCGGCTGCTGGGGGCGGGGCTTCGGGCTGGTTGATCCAGACGGTCTGGGGGAGGTTGAGGATCTTCGGGTCGGTGGTGGTGGTGAAGCGTTCGGGGTGGCTGGTGCGGGCCTCGGCCAGGGTCGCGGATCGTCGGGCTTGGGTGGCGCTGGCGAGGCCGTAGTGGACGTCGGCGGGGGTGTGCAGGCCGATGCCGGCGTGCTGGTGGGCGTGGTTGTACCAGTCGACGAATTCGGTGAGGAAGGCGCGGGCGTCTCCGAGGGTGCCGAACCGGTCGGGGAACGCGGGGGCGTACTT
This sequence comes from Tessaracoccus sp. MC1627, assembly GCF_014164725.1. Taxonomy (NCBI): domain Bacteria; kingdom Bacillati; phylum Actinomycetota; class Actinomycetes; order Propionibacteriales; family Propionibacteriaceae; genus Tessaracoccus; species Tessaracoccus sp. MC1627. The sequence continues at coordinate 70,588 of NZ_JACJGA010000005.1, forward strand.
GAGGGTCTTGAACCAGGCTTCGGAGTAGGGGTTGTCGTTGGACACGTGGGGGCGGGAGTGGGAGCGGGTGACGTGCAGGTCGGCGAGCAGGGTCGCGACGGTCTTGGAGGTGCCGCGGTCGGCGTGGACGCCGTGGACGCCGAAGACTTCTTTGATCATTTCCTCGGCCAGGGGTCCGGACTCGTGGGTGTGGACGTGGGCGCCAACGATGTAGCGGGAGTAGATGTCGATCATCACGTAGGCGTCGAAGTAGGAGCCCTTGACCGGCCCGTGGAGCTTGGTGATGTCCCACGAGTACACCTGCGCTGGGCCGGTTGCGGTCAGCTCCGGTCGGGCCCGGGCGGGGTGGCGGGCTTGGCGGCGGCGTTCCTTGACCTGGGCGTTCGCGGCCAGGATCCGGTACATCGTGGCTGGTGAACACAGGTATTGGCCGCGTGCCAGGAGGGTGGCGTAGACCGCGGTCGGGGATTGGTCGACGAACTCTGCCGTGTTGAGGACCTCCAGGACATGTTCCCGCTCTGCCTTGCTCAACGCGTTCACCGGAGCTGTCGGCTCCCGGATCAGCAGGGTCGGATGGTCGTGGCGGCGGGTGGCGGTGGAACGAGGGACGCCGGTGAGGGTGGCTGCGTCGCGGGTCGTGGTCCCCGCAGCGATCAGGTCGTCGTAGGCGCCCATCAGGACGTGCTGCGCGGCTTCTCGGTCTCCGCGCTCTCGGAGATGTCCTCCAAGAGCGCGTGTGCTTTTCCCATGATGTCCAGGGCCGTCTTGGTGCGGGCCAGGCGTCGTTGCGCCAGGTCGAGCTCGCGGCGGAGCCGGGCGATCTCGGTCTGGTCCTTGCTGGGCCGTCCAACCTTCTGGCCGGGTGCTTTGCCTTCCAAGATCCCGGCGTCACGGAGCCGTCGCCACTCGGTCATGTGTGAGGAGTACAGGCCCTCGGCACGCAGGTAGGCGCCACCCTGGCCTTGCTGCGATGCGGCGTCGTAGGCGGCCAGATGGGACAACTTCTCGGCCGGGGTGAACACCCGCCGCCGGGTCGGGCCACCCGCACGAGGGCCGGGTACAGAATCGGTCATCACCCCATCATCGGTGGTGACAGCCGGTCGGGAAGACAGTGTCGAAATGCTCATGGTTGGACGATCCTTGATCTAGCCCTGTCGAGCGGACTTGCTATGAACCGCTGGCCTCACCCAACCCTGACAGACAGGGCCGCGCCACGGCGCGAGGACCACGACCACAACGGTCGCCAACATGAGGAGCGGCAGGAACCACAGTGGGCCCAGGGGTGTCCAGATGCTCAGCACCTCCACCCAGGTCACGGGGACGTTCTTGACCGACGATGTCAAGACCTCTGCCGTGCCCTCGATGAGGGTCCAGAGCAGGAACAGGTATAGGAGCAAGGAGAGTCGTTCGCGGAGGTAGCGCGCCTGCCCGTCGCGCTCGACGGGGCGCGGCATGAGGAGCCCCGTCGCGAAGGCAAAGACCGGGAGGTGCAGAAGGTAGAGCGCCCGATCCATGAAAGCCCAGACCGGCTGCGCCGGGTCAGCGAGCCCAGCGGCGAATAGCCCTCGTAACGCGTGCCCGACGACCACCCCGATGATCGCGAGCCCGCGCGCCACGTCGAGGGAGCGATCCCGCGTCGCCCGTGGGCCCGGCTCGCGCCGAACTACGGTGCCGGTTGAGTCATCCGATCCTGTCAAAGCCTCACCCTCAAAGCCCCCCGCGGCCGCCTGCCGCCTCCGTCCTCGAGAGCCTAAGCCATGGCAGGGGCGGTTGAGCTACTTCGTCCGGCCACCTGCACATCCGAAACGGGACACGTGGAAAGTGACGGACCTGAGCCCTCAGTAGGCGCCGCGCGAGGCCAGCACTGCGGTCACCGTCCGGCCCAGGATCGTCAGGTCCTGCAGCATCGACCAGTTGTCCACGTAGTACAGGTCGAGGCGCACCGTATCCTCCCACGGGAGGTCTGAGCGGCCGGACACCTGCCACAGGCCCGTCAGGCCGGGGCGGACGTCCAGACGGCGCAGGACGTGATCGTCGTACCGCTCAACCTCGTGGGGGAGGGCGGGGCGGGGGCCGACCAGACTCATTTCGCCGCGCAGGACGTTCCAGAACTGCGGGATCTCATCAATCGAGTAGCGCCTGATGAATCTGCCCACACGGGTGATCCGCGGGTCGTGGGTCATCTTGAACAGGACCTCGCCGTCCGAACCGTTCTCTGCCAAGAGCGCTTGGAGACGCTCCTCGGCGTCGGTGGCCATGGAACGGAACTTGTAGAAGCTGAAGGGCTCGCCCTTGAGGCCCACCCGGGTCTGTTTGAAGAACACCGGGCCGGAGTCCTCAAGTTTGACCGCGGTGGCCACTGCGACGGTGAGGGGAAGGGAGAGGAACAGCAACGCTCCCGAGCCGGCGACGTCGAAGATCCGCTTGAGCCAGCGAGATGCGTGCTGAGCCCGCGGCTGCTCGACGTGAACGAGAGGCATCCCGGCCACTGGGCGCACCTGCAGGCGTTCGGCCGAAATGTCAGTCAGGGCCGGGACCACGATCATCTGGGCGTCGTGGTCTTCCAGCTCACGGGCCATGCGGTTGAACATGTGAGCCCGCGGGAAGGAGCCAGTGGCGAAGATGACGGCCGCGGCGCCCATGGTGCGCAGGACGACGGGGGCTTCCTCGGGACTTCCCACCACAGGAATCCCACCCGCGGTGTAAGCGCCCTGCGGGGTGCTGGAGAGTGCGCCGACGATCTCGAATCCCAGCCAGCTTTCGCGCCGCAGGACGCGGGCGAGGTCGTCGATGTGGGCCTCATCCCCGGCGATCAGAGTGGGCGTCATCAGATGGCCCTTCATGCGGGCGGTGTGGAGGCCGCGACGCATGCCCAGCCGGCCGACCAGCAGCAGTGGGATGCCCACGAGGAAGAGCAGCACGAAGAAGCCCCGCGACAGGGGGTACTGCAGGAGGTAGGCACCGATGCCGACGACGGCGGCCACCACCACGGAGGCGTTCAGGACGCGGCGGTACTCGAGCATTCCGGCACCCAGGAACCGGGTCTGATAAGCCCCGCTGATGCCCAGTGCAGTCAGCCATCCCAGGGTGAGAACCACGGCCCACGGCCGGACGTTGGCTTCCACATCGGCGGCGTCGGGGAGGAACCCCAGTTGGGACCTGCCCCACAGCGCGACGCCGGTGGCACATGCGAGGAGGAGTGCGTCGAGAACCAGGAGGCCGAGGACCTGGGTTGGGACGGCGATGTTGCCGGGCAGTCTGAGCGACCCAAGCTTGGTCGCGCCGAAGCGGTAAGGAATGGCATGCGCTTGGGCTGCCGAGACTTCGCGGATGGTCATGTGGACTTCGCTCCCCCCATAGGAGTCGACATGGAACGGTGCGATGTGAGGGTGAACTCCCCCCGGTTTCGCTCGTCTCGCACATGAATCGCTTGCGCTTCGCGGCCCCGGCTTCGCAGGCTCCAATCTTGTTCAGATCCTAGAGGGCATAGACGTTCGGCCATAATCGGCCCGACCTTTGGATCAGATGCCTGATGTGTGGCCGGTGACTGGTCTCGCTGCATCTGCATCGATGCTTCTGAGGACCTGCTCGGCGCGGGCGAAATCCGCTGGGGTGTCGATGTCGATTGCCTCGACCTCGTCGAGGACGAACAGTTCGATGTGACCGCCCAAGCGGTTGTGCAGGGTCTCGTAAATCTCGGTGCGTGTCACGTAGAGCGAGCCGTTCTCGCGGTACTTCATGCCCGCAGGGGCGATGTCCTGCCGGCGGGGGCGACGGGTGAAGTCATAGTCCGCCGTCGCCGGGTGGCCGGGATTCCACAGGAACGGCGTCTCGGGCACGACAGACAAGAGCGAGTCGGCCCCGGACGCCTCGAACTCGGCCAGCGCCCGGGCCAGGGTGCCGGGCAGCCTGACCGGCGAGGTGGCCTGTAGGAACATCACCACGTCGGGCCGCTCGCCGCGTTCGGTCAGCGTCGCGATGGCGTGCCCGATCACGGGTTCGGAGGCCGTCGTGTCCTGGGCGAGCTCGGTGGGGCGATCGATCACTTCGGCGCCGGCGTCGCGGGACACGGCGGCGATCTCGGCGTCCTCGGTCGAGACGATCACCCTCAGTCCTGGCACGGCGAGGGCCTGTTCGATAGTCCACACCACGAGGGGCTTGCCCGCGATCGGCAGCAGGTTCTTGCGCGGTATTCCCTTGGAACCCCCGCGGACGGGGATGACGCACACGTTGGTCATCGGTCTCCTCTCCCTGGCGGGGTCATCATGTCAGTTGCGTGAACCAGGTGCGAGGGGCTTCGACGCAGCTGGGCGCTGCGCGCCCTGGCTGGCTCAGCCGGCGGAGTTCAGCAGCTCCTCCTCCGCTTCCTTCGTCCACACGCCGTTGTTCAGCTTCGCCGCGACGTGCGGCAGCTTCTCCGCCATGTCCACGAGGCGGGTCAGAGGGAGGTCGTGCAGCGACGGGTAGACCATGATCTTGCCGCCCGAGGTGCGGTTCATCACCGACTCGATGGCGTCACGGAAACCGGCCATGCCGGTGACCGCGTCGAGGGAGATGTGGGTGTCGATGATCCCCTCCTCGATCTTCCGCAGCACCGTGCGCATGTCGGACACGTCCGATCCGCTGGTGCCGAGCATGAAGATGCGTCGCTCGATGATGCCCTGCAGGTCGAACTCACCTGTGGTGCCGGCCGGGATGCCGGCGAATGCGTTGATGATTGCGCCTTCGGCTGCCAGATCCACGGCCTGGGCCACCAGCGCCGGCACGGGGACCATGCAGGAGAGGTGGGTGTAGCCGGGCTCGAGCTTGGTGGTGCCGGTGTTGATGATGGTGAGCTCGATGCCCGCCTTCTCCGCGACCGGCCGGGTCAGCGACTCGAGGTGCGCCAGGCGGTCGTCGCTCAGGTCGGTGCCGGCCACCGAGATCCCCGCGATCCCCGACGTCAGCGCGCGGATGGTGTGCATCTGCCCCATGGGTCCGGCGGCGCCGATGATGGCCACCTTGTCGCCCTCGCGGATCTCGCCGTTGGCGGGGATCCAGGCGTACCCGTCGGCCGGGTCGGAGCCGGTGGTGCCGCAGAAGCGGATGAAGTCGTAGTGCACGCGGCCGATGTCGAGCTGGACCGGGCCGTCGATGCGGCCCCCGTCGAGCACCACGCACAGCACCCCGCGCATGCCGAGCAGCCCGCCGAGACGCTCGATGACCCGGACGTCGTGGCCGCGGTAGATGATGTCGTCGAAGCCCTCCCCGGCAAGGGTCTCCACGTCGGCAGGGTCCTGCTGCACGATCACCTCGGGCGCGTACAGGGCGGTCAGGGCCGCGACACCCTCGACCTCACCGTCGGCCACCACGAGCATCCGGCCGCCGGCCTTTGGATGGTTGCGCTCAGCCCACGCGTACGAACCCTCGACGGTGGCCCAAGGCTCGATGAGGCCCACGGCCGCGGCGGACGGGCCGTCGGTGACGTGGATGAGGAACTTCTCGCCGTCGGGCGCAACCACGCAGCGCTCGTCGACGACGACGTACTCCTGCAGGGCGCCGTCGAAGTTGTACCCGAAGGCGCCGTTGGAGGCGGGGGTCTTGAGGTGCTTCCAGTCGGCCTGGACGAGCACACGATCGCCGACGGCGAAGTGGGTCACCTGGTCGCCGACGGCGACGATGCGGGCCACCGGCTCGTGCCCGGGCACGACGGGCGCGGAGCCGGGGTGGTAGCTGGGGATCTCGGCAAGGGCGTCGAGGTCGATGCCGGAGACCACCTCGGCCTTGCGAGGGTGGGAATCGAAGGCGTGGAGGAGCTTGGTGTCGCTGAAGCAGATGCCGCAGGACTCGACCTTGAGCAGCAGCTGGGTGGGGCCGACGGGGTCGACCGGCTTGGCCGGATTGTGGATGAACTCATCCACCCCGGTGATCTGGATGGCGTGCTGCGTGGCCGGGAACTCCGTCACTGCTACTCCTTCGTCGAGCATGACTGTGTGCTGTATTGCCCTCGAATCTATGCCAGCGTCGCCCCCGTGAGAAGCTATCGGCAGGCAATTGGGCATCCGCCCACGGCGCTGCCGCCGGGGTGGTCGACGAAGGAGGCCGGGCGCGATGCTGACCCCGGAAGCAGGCGATCTCGACCTCGCCGTCCGCGCGGCCTGGCTCTACTACGAGGACGGCCTGACGCAGGCGCAGGTGGCTGCGCGGCTCTATGTGTCGCGGCAGACGGTGGGACGGCTGCTCGAGACGGCGCGCCAGCAGGGCATCGTGCGGATCGAGATGGACGCCAACTACCTGGCCGCCCTCGGCCTGGCCACCCAGCTGCGCGAGCGGACGCCGCTGACCGATGCGGTCGTCGTGCCCATGCTCAGCGGGCCGATGAGCCGGGAGCGCACCAACGAGAGGGTCGCGGCCGCGCTCGCGGCCTACGCCAGGCGCTACCTGCATCCCGGCGTCGTCGTGGGGGTCGGGTGGAGCGACACCGTCGCACGCGCGCTCACCATGCTCTCGGCAGAGTCGCTCGACGGCGTGACGCTGGCCTCGGCCGCCGGCACCATCGACAACGTCGCCGAACTCGTCTCCGAGAACCCCGCGGCGGTTCGTCGCCTCCGCGCCGTGCCGTCGCCGATGTTCGTCTCCAGCGCGGAGCTGGCGGAGTCGCTGAGGACGGAGGACGCCGTCGCGCAGGTGTTCGACCTCGCCCGGAGCGCCACGCTCACCCTCACCGGCGTCGGCGCGGTGCGGCCGGGCGGATCCGCGGTGCGGACGGGGATGGTGACCGACGACGACGTCGCGGCCTACGCCGCCGCCGGGGCGGTGGGCGACATGCTTGGGCACTGGTTCGGGCGGCGCGGCGAGGAGATCTCCGGGTCCGCCTCGGACCGCTCGGTCTCGCTCAGCCTCGCCGAGCTGCGGGCCCTGCCGAACGTGGTGGGTGTGGCCGCCGGGGCCGAGAAGGTGGAGGCCATCCGCGGCGCCATCGCCGGCCGCTACCTTGACGTGCTGGTCACCGACGAGCCGACGGCGCAGGCCCTGCTGGGCCGGCCGACGCCCCCATGACCTCGCCTTCGGAGCCCCTGGCCGAGACCATGCCGGGCACCGTCGTGGTGGTGGGGTCGATCAACGCGGACCTCTCCGTCGAGGTGGCCAGGCACCCCACCCCGGGGGAGACGCTGCCGGGCCGGGACGCGTCGATGCGCCCCGGCGGGAAGGGCGCCAATCAGGCGGTCGCTGCCGCCCGGCTCGGGGCTACCGTCGCGATGGTGGGCGCCGTGGGTGACGACGCGAACGCCGAGGTGGCGCTGTCCGGGATCATCGCGGCCGGGCTCGACCGGACGCACCTGGGGATCGTTCCTGGACCGACGGGGCTGGCCATCGTCGTGGTCGACGCGGTGGGCGAGAACTCCATCATCGTGGTGCCGGGTGCGAACGGGCACGTCGACACGGCATTCGTCGATGAGGCGGCCGACACGATCCGGGCCGCGGACGTCGTCGTCGCGCAGGGCGAGATCCCGGCCTCCGGCACAGTCCGGGCCGCGGAGCTGACCGCCGGCCGCTTCGTCCTGAACCTGGCTCCCGTGACCGCCCTCCCGCTGGAGGTCATCCGTCGCGCCGATCCCCTCGTGGTCAACGAGCACGAGGCGGGGCTGGTCCTCGCGATGCTGGGCCCTGAACGCGAGGCCTCTCAGCAGGACGCCCACTCTGAGGCGGCGCGTGCCCTGGTCGGCGCAGGGGTGGCCTCCGTGGTGATGACGCTGGGCGCACAGGGCTCGCTCGTCGTCGGCCGCGACACCGAACTCACCGCCGTCCCGTCGGCCCCGGTCACCGCCGTCGACTCCACCGGAGCAGGTGATGCGTTCGTGGGCGCACTCGTCTCCCGCCTCGCCGCGGGCGAGACGCTGGTCGACGCGGCCCGCTTCGCCTCGCGTGTGGGCGCCTTCGCCTGCACGCGGCCCGGAGCCCAGGACTCCTACCCCGGCCTCGACGACCAGCTGCCTGTGCTGCCCTGAGCGGGATACGCACCTGTGCGTATTTCCCGTGCGCCCCCGCTGGGGGAGTGTGGTGCCACGCCCGGACAGCGGGCCCGACACGAGAGGGGAGCTCACCATGAGCGCGAAGAGGATCTTGCTGAAGACGGCGGCGGCCAGCGCCGTCATCCTGCTGGGGACCACCACGGTGGCCTCCGCACACCACTGCTACAAGGACCAATGGGCAGACGCCGCCTACCAGCACCACCTGGCGGGAGGGACCGCGTGGGTGTCGCTGAGCGACATGGGCGCTGAGTTCCTCATCCCCGACCACCTCAAGGAGGCCTGCGGCTGGGCCGCCGACACCGCGGTTCAGGAGTTCATGGAGGCAGAGGGCCTCGAGCAGGAGCCCCTCATCCACTCCAAGGCGATCACCGGCGGCGGCGCATACGCCAAGGGCAAGGCGCCCAAGCCGTTCAGCTACCTCACTGAGGCGCAATTCGGGTCTCTGACGGAATCGCTCCTTGGCTACGTGGCCGAGTGCGCGTCGGAGCTGCCGGACTGACCTGACGGCATGGGGGCGGGGAGCCATCCCCGCCCCTGCGCCCAAAGCACCGCGGTGAGCCGGTCTGTGGCCCCGAGCTTCTTGTAGAGATGTTCGAGGTGTTTGTGGACCGTCCGCCGCGACACCGCCAGACGGCTGGCCATCGCCTGGGCGGTGAGCCCATCGGCCAGGAGCTCAAGCACCACCTTCTCGCGGGGCGTGAGGCTGACCTCATCAGGGGTCTCGCCGACGGTGGCGAGGGCGCCGATGTGGCGGTCAAGCGCTCGCAGCAGCGGCTGGAACACCGACATCGTCTCGACGGCGCGCTCGGAGATCCGGTCGTCGGAGACAAGGACCCACCCCGTGTATGGGGCCGCTGTCGACATCGGGTCGAGTGGCACGCTCAGCTGGTGGATGCTCAGCCCGAGGCGTTCGATGACGCCTCGTGTGGAGGGGAGAAGACCGAGGCCGGACCGCAGCGCGTCCACCATCAGAGCCGGGGTGGCTGAGCCGACGGCGGCGTGGAAGCGCGTGAGCGGATGCAGAGCGAGGTCTGCTGGGGTGGGCAGGAGGTGTGGCGGCGGCGCTGGCGGGGCGCCGTCGACGAAGAAGCTCACCGAACGGCGGGTGAAACTCACCCGCGACACGATGTCGGTGCCGGTCGCGTCGCGGAGAGCCGCAGCCAGCCGTGTGCGTGCGATACCCGCTGCCGGCGCCTCCAGGACGTCCGCCGCCGCTCTGACCAGCACCTGGGTAGAGTCCATGGTTCAGCCTGCCATCTGACTCAACGCATGTCGAGACCCTTGTCAGGTCGTTCGCGACCCTTCAGGGCCCAGGAGCAGGGGCAGGCGTCAGGGGTGGTGCAGCGGACCCGAGCCGCTGGCCGACCAGACGGCGAGGTCCCGGAGGAGGTCGCGGTGGCCCGCCGAATCGTAGGAGCGCTCGTCGTGCCCGAGGAGGTCGACGGCGATCCGCGCCGCGCCGTGCCGGCGGATCCAGGCGGTGGGCTCTGGGCCGTCGGGGCCGGCGTGAGTGGCCACCACGTGGCTCCAGCCCACGAACTGAAGGCTGAGGTAGCGCTCGTCCTCCACCCGGAACTCGCTGGGCCGGCCGCTCTCCTCGATCGGGACGCGCCGGGTTGTCGCGGTGTCGAGCGGTGGGTGCCAGGACTGCCCGGGCACCCAGATCGCGCCGACGGCGGCCGCCCAGTCCGGGTAGTCGCGGAGGCTCGCCACCGCGATGTGAACCGCCAGCACACCGATGCCCCGGTCGAGTGCGGCCGCCAGCCCGGCGGGTCCCGGGGCATCGGGAGAGAGACGGTGGTCGGTGTCCGCCCACGGGTCGCCGGCATTGACCACCACTAGGTCCACACCGTCGAGGCTGGTCATGGCGTGGTCGACGTCGTGGTCGACCTCGACGATGAAGCCGGCCTCGACGAGCGCCCCGGCGATACTGGGCGTGGTCCGGTCGAAGGGGTGCCACGGGTCCGCGTAGCGGCCGGTGCCGCTGGCGATCAGCGCGCGCACGGCCGTCAGCTGGCCACGAGCTGTGGCCACCCGGTCGAGAAGTACTCGACGAAGGGCTCGCCCACGCAGTTGTCGCGGAGCTCCTGCTTGGAGACGGGGAACGACGGCCCGGGGTAGTGGGCGTCGGCCAGGATCCGTTCGGCGATCCGCTGGTCTGCGATGGCGGCGCGCCCGACCACGACGAAGTCGACGCCGGTGACCAGCGCGGCGGTCGCGGTGGGGCCGCTGCCCACCTTGCCCGCGATCCCGAGCCTGGTGCCTCCGCGGGGAAGGTCGACGAAGTGGCTGACCAGCGGGGCGTCGCCGTCGGCCGCCCCCTCGGGGAGCTTGGTGACGTCCCACAGGGACAGGTCGAGGTGGTCGAGGCCGCCCTCGGCCATCAGCTCGCCACTGAGCTGTGCGATCTCGGGGGTACTCAGGCCGAATCGTTCCGTCGAGAGCCGGAGTCCGAGGTGGAAGTCCGACGAGGTGGCCGCGCGCACGGCGGCGATGGTCTCGCGGATGATCCGCGACCTGCCGTGGAGGTCGCCACCGTAGCCGTCCTCGCGGGTGTTGTGCGCGTCCAGGAACTGGCACAGCAGGTAGCCGTGGGCCCCATGCAGCTGGACGCCGTCGAATCCGGCCTGCTCGGCAAGGGCGGCGGCTGCCGCGAATCGGGCCACCACGTCCTCGATCTCGGCCGTGCTGAGCGCCCTCGCGCCCGTGCTGGCGTCGTCGAAGGGACCGACGGCGGGCTCGCCGGATGCGTCCGGGTCTGCCTTCGCGCCGCCGTGGTGGATCTGGACCAGCGACGCGGCCCCAGCTTCGCGGATGCCCGCGGCCAGCCGCTCGAGACCAGCCAGGTGTGACTCGTCGCTGATTCCGAGCTGCCCGTTCCAGGCCTTGCCGGGCTGCGCCACGTACGCGGCGGCGGTCATCACCATGCCGAAGCCGTGGCGGGCGCGGGCGAGCAACCAGTTGATCTCGGTGTCCGAGAGCGTGCCGTCGGGGTTGGACTGCTTGTTGGTGAGCGGCGCCAGTGCGAGGCGGTTGCGCCAGGCGGGGCCGTGCGAGAAATCGAGGGAATCGGAGAGCTGCGTCACGAGACTGAGACTACTTGGCGGGCACGAGGCCCCCGCCGGGGGCCCACGGTCCTGGCGGCGACGAAGAGAGTGAGAATCCGGGGAGATGGCCCCGTATGTGCCCTATCTCCCCGGAATCTCACTCGGAAGGAGTCTCGGGAGAGGGGTGAGGGGCGATCCGCGGTCGCGAACCATAGTCGAGCAGGTGGCGATCCATACATCCAGCAGGTGGTGAACCATACATCCAGCAGGGTGCCGCCCTGATGCGGCCCGCACCTGGGTGCACGACACGCCGTCGCACCTGCCTCTCGCCGTCGCATGTGCGCATGGAGAGCGGGTCGGACGGCGTGTCGTGCACGAGGGGGGAGGCCAGGCCTCCGAGGGGGCGGGGGAGCGAGCGACGGTTGGGCCGCGGCCCCATCGCCGTCCGCGTAGGCTGGGCCGCATGTCAGAGTCAGAACAACCCACAGAGAAGTTGGATCCCAAGGAGGCCATGCGTCAGGCCCTCGAGCGCAAGAAGGCGGCAGAGCACCTGTCGGCCGCGCAGGGCGTCGAGGCGGACCGCGGCCAGGGCCACACCCACGGCAAGGTGGGCGGCAAGCGCGAATTCAGGAGGAAGTCGGGCGGCTGACGACCGCGGCACCCCGCCAGCCTGCGGTGGGTGTTCCTCCAGAGTGGGCCTCGGGTCGCTGAGGAGCTCGAGACCCGATCTGGTGGAACACCTACCGCGGGGGCTGCCTTCCAAGCTCCAGTCCAAGCCCCATGAACAAGCGCGGGTCGGTTTCGACGCAGCTGGCGCTTCGCGCCGGTTGGCTAATCCGAAAATGCCCCGTCGCACCTAGTCAGCTCGATTAGCTGAATACGGCATTTTCCGCGCTGAACGGGCGCCCCGCGAGGGGCGACCCTGACTCAACCAGCGGTGTAGGCCCGGCCCGATCAGCGGAGTAGGGCCGGTTGGCTCGATCAGCGGAAATGGCAAGTGGCCCGCCCCTCAGGGGGCGGGCCACTCGTCGTTCGCCGGGTATCAGTCGGCCAGGCGCTCGTTCAGCTTGGTCAGCAGATCGATCGCAGCCGCCGGAATGATGGTGCCGGGCGGGTAGATGGCGTCTGCGCCGTGCTCGCGGAGCTCGTCGAAGTCCTGGGCCGGAATCACGCCACCCACGACGATCATCAGATCTTCGCGGCCCAGCTTGTCCAGCTCCTGACGCAGCGCGGGCACCAACGTGAGGTGACCGGCGGCCAGGGAGGAGACACCTACCACGTGGACGTCGGACTCGACGGCCTGGCGGGCCACCTCTTCCGGCGTCTGGAACAGCGGGCCGACGTCGACGTCCATGCCGAGATCGGCATAGGCGGTGGAGATGACCTTCTGCCCACGGTCGTGACCGTCCTGGCCCATCTTCGCGACGAGGATGCGCGGGCGGCGCCCCTCCTTCTTCTCGAACTCCTCGACGAGCTTGCGGGCTGTCTCGATGTCCTCGTTGGAGCCGGCTTCGGTGTTGTACACACCTGAGATCGTACGGATCTGAGCGGTGTAGCGGCCGTAAACCTTCTCCAACGCGTCGGAGATTTCGCCGAGGGAGGCCTTCGCGCGGGCTGCGTCGATGGCCACCTTGAGCAGGTTGCGGTCAGGATCTGTCGCGTCGGGGTTCGCTGCCACCCAGGTGAGGCGCTCCAGCATCTGCTGGGTCTCGGCCTCGTTGCGCTCGGCGCGGAGCTGCTCCAGCTTGGCGATCTGGGATGCACGGACGGACTTGTTGTCCACCTTCAGCACCTCGAGCGGGTCCTCGCTGTCGAGGTTGTACTTGTTGACGCCGATCACCGGCTGGCGGCCGGAGTCGATGCGGGCCTGAGTGCGGGCCGCGGCCTCCTCGATGCGCATCTTCGGGATGCCCTGCTCGATGGCCTTGGCCATACCGCCGGCCTGCTCCACTTCCTGGATCCGCTCCCATGCCTTGCGGGCGAGCTGCTCGGTGAGCTTCTCCACATACGCGGAACCGGCCCACGGGTCCACCGTGCGGGTGGTGCCCGACTCCTGCTGCAGGAACAGCTGGGTGTTGCGGGCGATGCGGGCGGAGAAGTCCGTCGGCAGCGCGATGGCCTCGTCGAGGGCGTTGGTGTGCAGCGACTGCGTGTGCCCCTGCGTGGCGCCCATGGCCTCCACGCAGGTGCGCACGACGTTGTTGTACACGTCCTGCGCGGTCAGCGACCAGCCGGAGGTCTGCGAGTGGGTGCGGAGCGACATCGACTTCGGGTTCTTCGGCCCGAACTGACGCACCAGCTTTGCCCACAGGATGCGCGCGGCGCGCATCTTGGCGACCTCCATGTAGAAGTTCATGCCGATGGCCCAGAAGAAGGACAGGCGAGGCGCGAACTGGTCCACGTTGAGGCCCACCGACTCGCCGGCGCGGATGTACTCCACGCCGTCGGCCAAGGTGTAGGCCATCTCGATGTCCGCCGTCGCCCCGGCCTCCTGCATGTGGTAGCCGGAGATGGAGATCGAGTTGAACCGGGGCATGTTCGCCGAGGTGTAGGCGAAGATGTCGGCGATGATCTTCATCGACGGAGCCGGCGGATAGATGTAGGTGTTGCGGACCATGAACTCCTTCAGAATGTCGTTCTGAATGGTTCCGGCGAGCTGCGCGGGCTTGACGCCCTGCTCCTCGGCCGCGACAACATACAGCGCCAGCACCGGCAGCACCGCGCCGTTCATCGTCATGGACACAGACATCTGATCCAACGGGATCTTGTCGAACAACTGGCGCATGTCCAGGATGGAATCGACGGCGACGCCGGCCATGCCCACGTCACCGGCCACGCGCGGGTGGTCCGAGTCGTAGCCGCGGTGGGTGGCGAGGTCGAACGCGATCGACAGGCCCTTCTGGCCGGCGGCCAGGTTGCGGCGGTAGAACGCGTTGGACTCCTCGGCGGTGGAGAAGCCCGCGTACTGGCGGACCGTCCACGGCTGGTTGACGTACATCGTGGCGTAGGGGCCGCGGAGGAACGGCGGGATGCCGGGCGCGGTCTCGAGGAAGTCGAGCCCGGCGAGGTCCGTATCGCCGTACAGCGGCGGCACCAGGATGCGCTCGGGGGTCTGCCACCCGGCGGAGTGCCCGGTGGACTCGATGATGGCCTCGAACTTGGCCGCGGCGTCAGCCGAGACCGCCTCGGTCAGCTCGATGTCTGTGAAACGGGGGACGGTCATGCTCAGGCTCCCATCTTGTTCAGGGTGGTGGTCAGCAGTTCGACCACGTTCATGCCGTCGAACACGTTGCCGTCGACGGCGCCCTCGGCGCCCTCGCCCAGCTCCTTGATCTGGCCGGCGACCAGGACGGTCTCGGCCCCGGCGGCGCGCAGGGCCTCGGCCACTGCCACGCCCTGGGCGGCGTAGACCTTGGCGCTGGAGCACAGCACCGCGACCTTCGCGCCCGACTCGGTGAGCTGCCGCGCGAAGTCCTCCGGCGTCTCGCCCTCGGCGACGATGGTGTCGAGCCCGCCCACATGGAGCAGGTTCGAGGTGAAGCCCTCGCGGCCGCCGAAGTCGCGGCGGGCGCCGAGGCAGGCCAGCAGCACCGACGGCGCGTTGCCGGCCTCGCGGGCGGCAGCCGAACGGTCGCGGAGGTCCTCGAACACCTGGGTGTCGCGGACCACCTTCAGGCCGCCGAGCTCCGGTGCCGCGGGGCGGGCCTTGCGCTCGAGCGCGGCCTCCTCGTGGTTGGGGAACATCGACACGCCGGTCAGCTGAATCTTGCGGGTGGCCAGCTGGGCCGCGCGGGCGGCGTTGACCTCATCCAGCTGGGCCTTGACGGTGCCGTCGGCCAGCGCCGCGGCGAAGCCTTCGCCGTCGAGGCCTTGGAACACGGCCCACGCCTTGTCGGAGAGCTGCCTGGTGAGCGACTCGACGAACCACGAGCCGCCGGCCGGGTCGTTGACGCGCCCGACGTTGGACTCCTCAGCCAGCACCACCTGCGTGTTGCGTGCGGTGCGGCGGGAGAAGTCCGTGGGGAGGCCCGCCGCGGTGTCGAAGGGAAGGACGGTCTGAATCTCGGCCCCACCCGCGGAGGCCGCGAAGCAGGAGATGGTGCCGCGCAGCATGTTGACGTAGGCATCGTCGCGCGCGATCTGGCGCTCGGAGGTGACGGCGTGCTGGATGGCGCCCCGCTTGGACTCGGTGACGCCCAGCACTTCGCCCACCCGCGACCACAGGCCGCGCAGCGCGCGCAGGCGGGCGATGGTGGCGAACTGGTCGGTGGTGGAGGAGACGCGGAACATGAGTGAGTCGAAGGCCTCGTCGACGGTGAGGCCCGCCTCGGTGAGCGCGCGGACGTATTCGACGCCCACGGCCACGGCGTAGGCCAGTTCGTGCACGTCGCCGGCTCCGGCGTTGTGGTAGACGGTGGCGTCCACGACGACCGGCCGCACGCCCGGGTAGGGCTTGGCCAGCTCGACGGCCTGGGCCAGGACGCTGAGGTCCGCGTCGGTGCCGGCCAGGGCGGCCGCTCCGATGGGATCAACGCCGAGGTTGCCGGTGAGCGTGGCCGCGTCCTTGTCCGAGGCGGCGAGGAACTCGACCAGCGCCGTGGCTGCCTCGAGCTGCTGCGTCTTGGAGGTCAGGTAGACCGGGGCGAGGTCCAGCAGGACGTCGGCCAGGACGGTCGGCAGGTCCGCCACCGCGACAGCATCGGGATCAACGCGCACGTAGACGGCGGTGCCGCCACGCTCGAGATCGGTGAGGATGGCGCGCCGGGTCTCGGCCGCGTCGGGATCCTCATGCAACTGGGCGATGTGCCACGCGTCCATCTCGCCGTCACGCACCGTGGTGCCGCGGACGAAGGGGGCCACGCCTGGGTAGCCGAGCTCCTCCACGCCGTCGCTCTTCACGTACAGGGGCTTGATGGTGAGGCCGTCGACGGTGGAGCTCGACAGGCGCTTGTACGCCTGCTCGACTGTGAGCTCCTTGCCCTCGGGCCGCTTTCGGTTCAGGACCTTCAGGACCTCTTTCTCCCAGTCCGCCTGGGAGGGAGTGTCAAAGTCTGCGGCCAGGCTGATGTCGGCCGCACTGGTGGCTTGATCGCTCATCGCTCTCCGTCTTGTCTCGGGGGGTTTACACCCACGCCACCACACTAAACCAGCGGGGTACCCCTCCGAGGCTGGGGCGGTGATAGGTCAGACCGACCTCTCCTGGTATTCTCAGCGCCCGCGTTCGGCCATGGCCGGGGGTCGGTCGCCGCGGATGGAAGCCACCATGTCGAGGGTGCGACGGGTAGCGCGCACGTCGTGGGCGCGGAAAACGGTTGCCCCGAGCCAGGCAGCGACGGCGGTGGCGGCCAGGCTGCCCTCGAGCCGCTGGTCGGCGGGCAGGTCGAGGGTCTCGCCGACGAAGTCCTTACGGCTGATGGCCTGAAGCACCGGGAACCCCAGCGCGACGACGCGGTCCGTGGCCCCGACCAAGGCGAGGGAGTTGGGCGTGGTCTTGCCGAAGTCCAGGGTGGGGTCGACGAGGACGCCGTCGGGGCGGATCCCGGCGTCGAGTGCCCTCTGGGCGCCGGCGCGGAGGACGCGGAGGACATCTTCAACGACAGCCTCACCGGGGCCGTAGTCGATTCCGCTGGGATCGGTCCGCGGGGGGAGCCCGCCGGTGTGGGAGACGACGTAGCCGGCGCCGAGTGTCGCGGCCACGTGGACGAGATCCGGGTCCGCGCCCTGCCAGGTGTCGTTGACGAGGTCGACGGCGCCCTCGCAGGCCTGTGCGACCTCGGCGCGCCAGGTGTCGAGGCTGATCGGGAGTCGCGGGAAGCGCTCCCGGAGGGCGAGGACGAACGGGCGGACGCGCGCGATCTCCGTGGCCTCGTCGATCCACTCACCCTCCTGGCCTGCGCGGACGCCTCCGACGTCGACGAGGTCGACGCCCTCGTCCACCATCTCGACGGCGCGGGCGAGGGCTGCATCGTCGTCGAGGTAGCGGGCGGAGGCGTAGAAGGAGTCGGGCGTGCGGTTGATGATGCCCATCACGGCGGGCCGGGAGGCGTCGAAGCGGAGGCCGCGTAGGACGAGCGGGGCGGGCTGAGGGAGGATCACGCCGGAAGTCTAGGCGGGTGCCCCACGTGCGGGCTGGCGCCGCCGCGTGGCGAACGGGGCCGCCGGAAGGGCAGTAGTGACAGGATTGAATCGTGAGCACCCCCGCGCGAATCATCCAGGTCGGCGTCAATGGATATGGCCGGCATCACCTCGAGGCCATCGCCGAGATGGAGGCCCTTGGCAGGGCGCAGCTGGTGGCCGCCGTCGATCCGCAGCCCGGCGCCTTCGACACCGCGCCCGTCTACGACACCCTCCAGCAAGCGCTGTCCGAGCATCCCGCCGACCTGGTGAGTATCGCCGCGCCCATCGGTGCCCACGCCGCGCTGGCCGTCCTGGCGCTGGAGCACGGCGCCGACGTGCTGCTCGAGAAGCCGCCCACCGCTTCGCTTGCCGAGTTCCGCACGCTGCTCGACGCGGCCGAACGGACGGGCCGCGCCGTGCAGGTGGGCTTCCAGGCGCTCGGCTCGGACGGGATCGACATCCTGCAGGTGGTGCTCGCCGACGGCAAGGTCGGGGGCAATGCGCGCGTCGTGGCCTGGGGGGAGTGGAGCCGCGACGACGGTTACTACAGCCGAAGCCCATGGGCAGGGCATCGCGTCTTCAACGGCGCCCGGGTGGCCGACGGCGTGGTGACCAACCCGCTGGCTCACGCCGTGGCCGCGGCCCTTGCCGTCGCTGGAGCACAACGCGCTGACCAGGTGCGATGGGTGGACTCCGAGCTGTACCGCGCGCACGACATCGACACCGACGACACTGCCTGGGTTGAGGTCGGCACCACGGTGGGCGTCCCGGTCCAGGCCGCGCTGACGCTGTGCGCGGAGTCCAAGGGTGATCCGTCGCCGAGTGTCGCGGTGGTGGGGGATCGCGGTTCCGTGGTCCTCCGCTACACCGACGACGAGGTGGAGTGGCGCCTGGAGGGCGAGCCGGAGCGCACGGAGCAGGTGTCGCGGCAGGGTCTGCTGGCCAACCTGCTGGACCACCGCGAGCATGGTGCCGCGCTCCTGGTGCCGCTCGTGGAGACGGGCGCGTTCATGTGCGTCCTGGAGGCCAGCCAGACCGCTCCGGAGCCGCAGCCCGTCGACCCCGCGTTCGTGACCTGGTCCGGCGACGGCGACGCGCGTGTCCCCGTGATCCACGGGATCGCCGACGATCTGGGCCGGGCCGTGCGCCAGGGCCGCCCGTTCTCGCGCGTCGACGCGCCCTGGGCGACCACCGCACCCACCCGCTGGGTCCCGTAGACCATCGTTATCAGAGTTTGGGTGACGAACCGCACCCGCTGGCTGAGGAGCGACGAGCCTCGAAGCCTGGGAAAGGCGAGCTGACAAGGACACTCTCTTAGGCTTCGAGGCCGCTTCGCGGCGCCTCAGCCAGCGGTGTGGGCTGCTCCGCGGCGCCTCAGCCAGCGGTGTGGGCTGCTCCGCGGCGCCTCAGCCAGCGGTGTGGGCTGCTCCGCGGCACCTCAGCCAACGGTGGGGGCCCGCTCCGCGGCGCCTCAGCCAACGGTGGGGGCCCCGCTCCGCGCCACCTCAGCCAACGATCCCGCTATCGGTCAACCCGGGCGTTGCCGCCGCCGGCGAGCTTGAGGACCTCGGCGGCGGTCACCATGGAGGTGTCGCCGGGAGTGGTCATGGCTAGCGCCCCGTGGGCGGCGCCGAACTCGACGCAGGTGGAGAGCGGCTCCCCGGTGAGGAGACCATAGATCAGACCGGAGGCGAAGGAGTCGCCACCGCCGACCCGGTCGAGGATCTCCAGGCCTTCGCGGTGCGTGGCCTGCACCAGGCTGGTGTCGGCGGACCAGGCGACTGCGCCCCAGTCGTTGGTGGAGGCCGAGCGGACGGTGCGCAGGGTGGTGGCGATGACGGCCATGGTGGGATACGCCTCCGCGACCTGCTCGATCATGGCCTTGAAGCCCTCGATCGGCAGTTCCGCGAGGTTCTCGTCGACGCCTTCGACCGCGAAGCCGAGGGCCGCGGTGAAGTCCTCCTCGTTGCCGATCATCACGTCGACGTACTTGGCCAGCTCGCGGTTGACCTCCTGCGCGCGGGCCTGGCCGCCGATGGTCTGCCACAGGCTGGGGCGGTAGTTGAGGTCGTAGGACACGGCGGTGCCGTGCTTCTTGGCGGCCTTCACCGCGGCGAGCGCGGTCTCGGCGGACTGCTCGGAGAGGGCTGCGTAGATGCCTCCGGTGTGGAGCCAGCGCACGCCCTGCTCGCCGAAGAGGCGGTCGAAGTCGACCTGGTCCGGGCGCAGCTGGGAGATGGCGGTGTGGCCGCGGTCGGAGACGCCCTTGGCGCCGCGCATGCCGAAGCCGCGTTCGGTGAAGTTGAGGCCGTTGCGGACGGTGCGTCCGACGCCGTCGCTCTTGGCCCAGTTGATCCATCGGGCGTCGACGCCGCCGGCGAGGATGAAGCCTTCGACGAGGTGGCCGACCTCGTCGTCGACGAGCGCGGTGACCGCCGCGGTGGGCAGGCCGAACACGCGGGAGAGGCCGCGGATGACGTTGTACTCGCCGCCGCCCTCCCAGGCGGTGAAGGAGCGGGCGGTGCGGATGCGCAGGTCGCCTGGGTCGAGGCGCAGCATGACCTCGCCGAGCGAGACGGCCTGGTAGCGGCACTCGTCGGCGGGGCGGAGGGTGAGGGTGCCCATGTCAGGCCGCCTTTCCGAACGAGGCGACCGCGGCAGAGGCCTCGGTGCAGAGGCGGCGGATGGTGTCCATGTCGCTGGCGTCAACCAGATTGGCGGGAACCATCCAGGAGCCGCCGACCGCAGCCACGTTGGGCAACGTGAGGAAGTCGGCGAGGTTGCCCATTGCCACGCCGCCGGTGGGGATGAACCGCACCTGCGGGAACGGCGCACCCAGCGCCTTGAGGGCGGCGGGACCGCCGTAGATGTTGGCGGGGAAGAACTTCAGGGTGGTCAGGCCCAGATCGAGCGCGGCCATGATCTCCGACGGGGTGACCGCGCCGGGGAAGACGGGCAGCCCGTGGTGCTGGGCGCGCCTGACGACCTCGGCGCTGAAGCCTGGGCTGACGATGAACCGGGCGCCGGCGTCGAGGGCCTGGTCCACCTGACCGGCGCTCAGCACGGTGCCGGCACCCACCAGCAGCTCCGCGTTGGCGCTCATGCGTCGGATGGCCTCGGGCGCCGCCTCGGTGCGGAACGTCACCTCGGCGATCGGGATGCCGCCCGCGACCAGCGCCTCACCCAGCGCTTCGGTGCGGTCTGCCCGGTTGATGACCACCACCGGGATGATCGGATTGTCGGCCACGTGCATGAGCCCTCCTTTGGGTTCTGTGCGAAGAAGTCTCAGCAAGGATAGCGCTTTCCCATGGATTCCTCTAGTGTGTGAACCGCCCGCTGCGGCGGGCACCCAGCCCATCCTCACCGTGGAGGTTCCATGAAGTTCGACACCCGGCCAGGCCGGCTCCTGCTGGTCGACGGCGACGTCACCGTCGCCGAGTACGTCTACGAGCCGACCGACGCGCAGCTGGAGTCCCCGCGTCCCTACGCACTCCTCCGAACGCGCGCCGGCGCGGACGTCACCGCCTATCGCCCCGACGACCACGTCTGGCACAAGGGGCTCTCGCTGGCCTTGCCGGTGGTGGGCCCCCACAACTTCTGGGGCGGCCCCACCTACGTCCACGGCAGTGGCTACGTGCAGTTGCCCAACAACGGGACACAGGTGCACCGGTCCTTCGAGCTCGGGGGCGGCGACCACACCGCGGAAGTAGTGGAGCGGCTGGACTGGGTGGCGGAGGACGGTTCGCTGGTGCTGACCGAGGAGCGCCTGCTCACCGCCCGCCCCGTCGACGGGGACACGTGGGCACTGACCTGGCGCAGCGCCCTGACGAACGTCTCGGGCGAGGCACTGGGCTTCGGCTCGCCGACGTCGAAGGGCAGGGAGAACGCCGGGTACTGCGGCATCTTCTGGCGGGGCCCCACCACGTTCACCGGCGGGGAGATCACGGCGCCATCGGGGCCCGCAGGGGACGAGGCGCGGGGCGAGCCAGGCCCGTGGCTGGCCTTCACGGCCCCTGACCGCAGCGCAGGCGTACTCATGCTCGACGGGGCGGTAGAGCCGAACCCGTGGTTCGCCCGCAGTGAGGAGTACGCGGGCCTCAATCCGGCGCCGTTCTTCTACACCGAGACCCGCCTGCCGCAGGGCGAGACGCTGGTCCTGTCCGCAGCGGTCCTCATCGGCACCGCCGACGTGGCCGCCCATGCATCCGGCGCGGGGGCAGAACTCGTCGCCGAGCTCCGATCGGTCGGCCCGACCGCCGCCCCCGAGTCCGAGGCATCCGCATGACCCAGACACTGCGCTGCGCGATCGTCGGCACCGGCGCCGTGGCTCATTTCCACGCGCGGGCCGTCGAGGCCCATCCCCAGGCCGAGCTCGTTGCGGTCACCAACCAGACGCGGTCCAAGGGAGACGCCTTCGCCGCCCAGTGGGGCAACCCGGCCGTCTACGACACGCTCGACGAACTGCTGGCGGCGGAACATCCGGATGTGGTGCTGATCTGCACTCCGCCGGGTGTCCACCGCGACCAGACGGTCGCGTCGTTCGCCGCGGGTGCGCACGTGGTCGTCGAGAAGCCTCCGGCGCCGTCGCTCGACGAACTCGACGAGATGCGCGCGGCCGCCGCTGCTGCCGGCAAGGAGCTGGCTGTGGTGTTCCAGCAGCGGACCGGCACCGCCGCGGCGCATGTCCGCGAACTGCTCACCCGCGGCGCCCTGGGGCGCCCGCTCATCGCGGTCTGTGAGACGTTGTGGTTCCGTGGAGCCGACTACTTCGCCGTGCCGTGGCGCGGGAAGTGGGCCACCGAGGGTGGCGGCACCACGCTGGGGCACGGCATCCACCAGCTGGACCTCCTGGGCTTCCTGCTGGGTGACTGGGCCAGTGTGCAGGGGCGTCTGTGGCGGCTGGACCGCGAGACCCAGACCGAGGACGCCTCCACCGCGACCATCACGTTCGCCGGGGGGACGGTGGCTCAGGTGGTCACCAGCGCGGTCTCTCCGCGCCAGGTCAGTACGGTGCGGATCGACACGCAGAAGGCGACGGTCTCCGTCGAGCACCTCTACGGCCACGGGCACGAGAACTGGCAGATCACGCCCGCCCCCGGGTTCGAAGTCGAGGCCGAGGCGTGGCGTTTCCCCGAGTACGAGGAGCGCAGTGACCATGCGCCTCTGCTGCGAGACGTCTTCGACGCGCTTCTTGCCGGAGAGCCGCTTCCACCCACGGCCGATCAGCCCGCCCGCTCCATCGAGATGGTGGCCGCGATCTATGCCTCCGCCGCAGCTGAGGGTGCTGCCATCACCCCCGCTGATCTCGCAGCCCACCCCACTCACCGGCACGGGTTCACGAGCCCCGTCACCGACATGCGGGTCGAGCGTGACCACCGGGGAACAGTGTGATCCGATGGTAAACGTTTCCCAGGATCCTTGACGGTCCTCACAACCAAGCTTCTTGGGACAAAACTGGGGCGTCCTCTTGTGTCGCGGGGCAGTGACGTGTCAGGATAGGGGAAAGCGTTTACCAATGTCGTCCAAACGCAAGTGATAGATAGGAACTGAGTGTGTCAACGACTTTGAAGCCGCCGCCGGCCGAGATGGTGCAGGGATCCGGGTCCGTGCGTGAGATCGGGATCATCATGAATGGTGTCTCCGGCCGCATGGGTTACCGGCAGCACTTGGTGCGGTCGATCCTGGCGATCCGGGATCAGGGAGGCATCGAGCTCTCTGACGGTTCCCGTGTCACCGTCCGGCCGCTGCTCGTGGGCCGTAGCGAGTCGAAGCTGGCCGAGTTGGCCGCCAGGCACGGCATCGAGGACCTCACCACTGATCTGGATGCTGCTCTGGCGGATCCGCGGTGGGAGATCTATTCGGATTTCCTGGTGACGAAGGCGCGTGGGGCGGCGCTGCGGAAGGCGATCGCTGCGGGAAAGACGATCTACACGGAGAAGCCGACGGCCGAGTCCGTCGAGGAGGCCCTCGAACTGGCCCGCCTCGCCGCCGCTGCGGGCGTGAAGACCGGTGTCGTCCACGACAAGCTCTACCTGCCCGGCCTCCAGAAGCTGAAGCGCCTCGTCGACTCCGGCTTCTTCGGCCGCATCCTCTCGGTGCGCGGGGAGTTCGGATATTGGGTCTTCGAGGGCGACTGGCAACCCGCACAGCGTCCGTCGTGGAACTACCGTGCTGAGGACGGCGGCGGCATCATCGTCGACATGTTCCCGCACTGGAATTATGTGCTGGAGAACCTGTTCGGGCCGGTGCGCAGCGTCTACGCACAGGCGGCGATCCATATTCCGGAGCGGTGGGATGAGGCTGGGAAGGCATATCAGGCCACCGCGGAGGATGCCGCGTACGGCATCTTCGAGCTCGACGGCGGCATCGTCGCGGAGATCAATTCCTCCTGGACGGTGCGGGTGAACCGCGACGAGCTGGTGGAGTTCCAGGTCGACGGGACGCACGGGTCCGCTGTGGTGGGATTGTTCGGCGCAAAGATCCAGCACCGAGTGGGGACGCCGAAGCCGGTGTGGAACCCGGACCTGGCCGATGATCATGATTACGCCGCGGATTGGGCCGAGCTGCCAACCAATGAGGTGTTCGACAACGGCTTCCGGCAGCAGTGGGAGGAGTTCCTCGCCTCCTACGTGCAGGGCACCCCGTACCCGTTCGACCTGCTCGCCGGCGCCCGCGGAGTCCAACTCGCCGACGCGGGCCTGCGTTCCAGCCGCGAAGGTTGCAAGGTCGTCCTCGACGATTTGCTGCTGGGCTGATCCTTGACGCACCCCAGGCTCTCGATCAACCAGGCCACCATCAAGCACGCCACCCTCCGTGACGCGCTGACGGTGACCACCTCCGTCGGCATGCAGTCGATCGGGCTCTGGCGAGAACCGGTGGCCGACGTGGGCCTCCGGGAGGCGGCCGCGATGCTGTCGGACTCCGGGCTGCGGATGTCGTCCTACTGCCGCGCGGGCTTCTTCACCGCGGTGGCGGGACCCGAGCGGAGCGACTCGCTGGACGACAACCGTCGCGCCATCGAGGAGACGGCCGTGCTGGCTGCCGCCGGGGCGCCTGGGTCGCGGGCGGTGCTGGTGCTCGTCGCCGGTGGGCTGCCGGAGGGGTCGCGGGACCTCATCGGCGCGCGCGCCCGGGTCCGCGAGGCCCTCGAAGAGCTCGCCCCCGACGCGGCGGCCGCGGGCGTGACGCTCGCCGTCGAGCCGCTCCACCCGATGTACGCGGCGGACCGCGCCGTCGTCTCCACGCTCGGGCAGTCGCTGGACCTCGTGTCCGGGCTTGACTCGAGTGTCGCGGGGGTGACTGTGGACACCTTCCACATCTGGTGGGATCCGGACGTTCTGCCGGCGATCGCTCGTGCGGGCCGCGAGGGCCGGATCGCCGCGTACCAGGTGTGCGACTGGCGGGCCCCCCTCGAAGCCGACGTCCTTCTGTCCCGGCATCAGCCCGGCGTGGGCGTGATCGACTTCGAGACCCTCACCCGCGCAGTGGAGGCCACCGGCTACGACGGCGACGTCGAGGTGGAGATCTTCAACGCAACCATCTGGGCAACCGATTTCGAGGTCGTGGCGCGTGACACCGTCGACGCCTTCGGGCGGTGGGTCGCCCCGCATCTGCGGCCTTAGACTCATGACCGTGAACCACCAGCAGCGCCGCTACGGTACCGCCACCCTCGTCGACGTCGCCCAGGAGGCGGGCGTCTCGCTGGCCACGGCGTCGCGCGTGCTCAACGGCTCGACGCGGAAGGTGGCCGAGTCGTATCAGGAGCGGGTTCGCGCGGCCGCCGACAAGCTGGGCTACAGCGTCAACGTCTCTGCGCAGGCCGTCGCCAGCGGGGCCTCGGCCCTCATCGCGCTGCTGGTGGCTGACATTGCGGACCCCTACTTCGCGCAGGTCGCCGCCGGCGTCGCACGCGCGGCGGATGAGGCCGGATTCCTCGTCACCATCGCGACGACCGGGCGGGATCCGCAGAAGGAGGCCGCGCTGCTGCGGGTGCTGCGTGGTCAGCGGCCTCGCGGGGTCATCCTGGCCGCCTCGCGGATGGCGCTTCCCCATGAGCCTGTGCAGCTCGAGATCGACGCCATCCACGGGATGGGCGGCCGGGTCATCGCGCTGGGCCCTGGCGCCTCAGAGCTTCGTTCCGTGCTCATCGACAACTGGGGCGGGGCCAGGGCGCTCGGCGTGGCGCTGGCGGCGCGCGGATACCGTCGGGCGGTCGTGCTTGCCGCGCCCCGAGGCTTGATCACCACGGACCAACGCCAGGCGGGTTTCACCGACGGCTTCACCTCCGGCGGTGGTCAGATCGTCCGGGTGCACCGCGCGGCGTTCACCCGTGAGGGCGGTGCGGACGCGATGCGCGAGGCGCTTGCGGTCGGCATCGAGCCGGGCACGCTGGTGTTCGCTCTGAGCGACGCGGTGGCGCTGGGTGCGGTGCGGGAACTGCGCGAGGAGGGTCGCGAGCTCGGGTCAGACGTGGCGATGGCGGGGTTCGACGACATCCCCTCCTCCAGCGACGTGACCCCGCAGCTGACCTCGGTCCGCATCCCGTTGGAGGAGGTGGGCTATCAGGCGGTCAGGGCGGCGATCGACGCCGACTGGGTGCCGACGCCCCTGCCCCTCGAGGTTCACCTGCGTAACAGCACCCCTCCGCTCACAGTCTGACCCTGCTCAACGGTGGCGGCACAAGTCCGGCACCGGGTGCCGGGAGTCCTGACACGAGGCCCGGGCGGCCGTTGTCCACATTCTCCCTGTTGATCGCGGCATGGTCCTTGGTTGAGTAGATGAGGCCGCCCGGGGCCTCGTGTCAGTGCTCCCTGCACTCGTTTTCCCTGTGGCGTGGTCCATTCCAGGCGTGCGCCGTCAGGGCGGCCCTGGCTCGGGTCTGTTGTGGCGGGATGCCAGTTGGGTGAACCTCGGGTTGGGCACCCCGACGCGCAGCCGCCCTGCCGTCCCCCACCCTCGTGGACATCTCGCCTTCGGCTCGTCTCGAGGCAGCGGGTCCTCTGGCGCCTGCGTTGAGTCTGGCCGCCCGCGCTACAGCGCCGGCTGCCAAACATAGGTCAGGCGGCTCCGGGCCGCCTGTGATACAGGGCTGGCGTCGAGGCGTACGACGGGCGTCGAGGCGTAAGGCAGGCGTCGGGACGTAAGCCAGGCGACGGGACGGGCCAGCAGGGCGGTGGGTGGTGGGGGCCGGGGCAGGTTGGGTGGGCGTTGATGACGGCATGGCAGCACGAAGCGCCGCCGCCGGCATCATGGGCGGCCCGGCCCCCACCACACGCCGCCCAACCCGACCACCACGCCACGGACAGGGATCAACCGGCCCCCACCACACGCCGCCAAACCAGACCACAACTGGCCCTCAACACCACAGAGAGGGATCAACCGGCCGCGCGGAGGTTGACGTGGAGGGCAACCGCGTCCATCGCGGGCATCTCGACGGTGACCTTGCCGTCGGCCACCACGAACGGGCCCTCCTCGCAGCGATCCTCCGCGGTGGGCGGGGCCGGCGAGGCAGCCGCGTCGCAGTACGCGCCGTCGGGCAGGTTCGTGGTGAGGGTGGCGCTGACCGGGGTGCTCGTGTCGTTGACGGCGATGAGGCCTCGGTCGCCTCGATCGAACGCCACCGCGTACCCCTGCTTCCACACGTTCTCGACGGGCGCGTCGCCCACCACCGCGACCCACTCAGCCAACCCCGCGACATCCCGGTGCTGACACAACCAGGCACCATCCTCCGGATCCTCCGACGGCGCCGCGCACGCTACGTCGTCGACCCGGCCGTCCGTCTGCGGCGCCCCGGCGTCGCGGTCCGAGAACGCGTAGCCGGAGTAGACGATCGGAGTGCCGTAGTCGATGCCGAGGAGCAGGGCTGTCGCCACCCTGAACTGGTCACCGTCCTTGGAGGTGAGGGTCTGGCCGTTGCGCTCGGTGTCGTGGTTGGTGATGAACGTGAACGCCTGCTCCGACGGGACCTCGCCGTCGCGCAGCTCCAGCGCCTTGGCGATCGCTCCGCCCGGCACCAGGCCGGAGATGTCCTTGGCCACCTGGAATGCGAACACCGCGCCTGCGTCGAGGTAGTCCTCCGGCTGGATCGGCTCCCCGCCGCCTCGGATGACCTCGGAGACGATCAGAGGCTCGCCGTCGAGGCGCCCGACGATGGCCTCCACGTCGGTCGCGGACATGTGTTTGGCCGCGTCGATCCGGAACCCCGCCACGCCGAGCTCGGTGAGGTCGTTGAGGTAGGCCGCGATGGTGTCGCGGACCTTCTCGCTGCCGGTGTCCAGATCCGCGAGGTTGACCAGCTCGCACTCCTGCACCTGCTGCTGGTCCGAGTAGTTCTCGATGTCGCCTGAGACCGTCATGGGGCAGTCGTGGAAGTCCTCTGGACCGTACAGACCGGGGTAGTCGTAGTGCGTGAAGTCCGTCCCCGCGACACCAGTGCCGCCGTCGATCCCCGCCATGTGGTTGATCACGGCATCGGCGATCACGTCCACACCGGCCTCCCCACACGCGGTGACCATCTCGGCGAACTCCTCGCGCGTGCCCAGCTTGGACTCCAGCTGGTAGCTGACCGGCTGGTACGACGTCCACCAGGCCTCACCGTCGATGTGCTCCTGCGCGGGGGAGAGGAGGACGAACCCGAACTCGTGAGGCCCGAGCACCTCGGTGCACTCCTGGGCCACGGATCGCCACGGCCACTGGAAGAGCTGAACCCCGACGGTGGGGGTGGTCTCGACGGCGGGCTCGGGGGCCGCGGTGCAGGCGCCGAGGGCAGCGGCGCCGAGGAGCAGAACCGGGGTGAGGACGCGTCGTCGCATGTCGGCCAGTGTAGGCGGTCGCGGGGATCGGACGCCCGGTTCTGGCGTCGAACCTAGACTGGCCGCATGAGCAAGCTCGGCATCATCATCAAGACCACCGGCGCCGCGGTCGCCACCACCGTCACGCTGGTCTCCGCGCTGCGGGAGAATCCGCAGATCGCCAAGAGTCTCGATGATCTGGTGGGGAAGCTGAAGTCGGCCACGGATGCGAACAACCCCAAGATCCGCTTCGACGCGAAGATGGCGGCCATCGACACCGCTGCGGACGCCGTCGAGCTGGCGTTCCCGGAGGCGACGGAGCCCGCGGGTTGGCATCGACACGCGCAGGCGCTGCGTGTCCAAGGTGAGCTCATCTGGGGAGCGAACTCCGGTGGGACCAGGCGGAAGGCGATGAAGGCGCTGAACGCGGAGACCGCGGAGCTGTTGGAGCAGATCAACCAGAGGTTGGCGTCGTTGCAGAAGCAGCTCCCCGCCGACGACCCCCGCGCCAGCTGACCCACCCCGGGGGGCTTCTGCGGCTGTGGGTTTGAGCAAATGGCAGGGGTCACGAAGGGCCCACGCTCAGACTGAGCGGGACCCGACCCGTGACCCCTGCCATTTGCTCAAACCCCACCCACCCCCGGGCACACGCAAACCCCACCCACCCACCCCCGGACGCACGCAGGCCCCGGTCCGTCAGGAGCGGACCGGGGCTTGCGCGGCTCGGATTCCGGGGATCACACCCGGACGGGGATAAGGATCAGGCGGGGGCGATGAGGAAGTCGCGCACCAGGGCGTCGAGGTCGCAGTCGGCGCCCAGGAACTGGCGCAGCGTCTTGCGGGTGGGGCCGAAGTTCTCGAACTCCTCGATGCTCAGGCCGTCCTCCTCGTAGGCGCGGTTGAAGTCCTCGATGCGCTGCAGCGACTCGATGATCTTCGGATCCACGGGCACGTCGATCCGGCTCTCGGCCACGTAGTCCGAGTTGTTGATCCGCTTGGCCCACTTGAAGGGCGGGGAGACGACGAGGTCGCCACCGATGAGCTCGCTGTACTGCAGCACGTTGCGGAACGCTGCGGACAGCACGCGGGAGCGGAAGCCGCGCTCCTGGAAGATCTGGTAGGCCTTCTTGATGGCCGCGACACCCGCCCACTCCATGTGGCCCGGATCGATGAACAGCTGGGTGCGCTCGGCCTCTGCCTTCATCCAGTCGTCGAGACGGCCCACCATGAGGGTGACCACGGGCCACATGTCGTCGATGGACTTGCCCTCAGCGACGCGGCGCTGCAGGCCACGCTCGATGGCCTCGCCGGAGCGGACAACCTGGGCGACGGTGAAGGAGACGGTCACGTTCATGACCACGCCGCGGTAGGTGGCGTCCTCGATGGCCTCAATGCCCACCTTGGTGGCGGGGATCTTCACGATGATGTTGGGGGCGAGCTCAGAGAACTCCACGGCCTGATCGGCCAGGGCCTTCGCGTCGCGGTGGTGACGGGGGTCCGTCTGCACGGACAGGCGCCCGTTGCGCCCGTTGGTCTCCTTGAAGATCGGCAGCAGCAGCTCGGCGGCCTCCACAGACATGTCCTTGATGGCCTGCCAGCCGATCTCCGACTCGCCCCAGGTGGGGTTGGCGGCGGCGATGGCCTGGATCCGGGGGCCCCAGATGTCCTTGTGCTGCTTGATGGTGGTGTAGCCGATGACGGGGTTGCAGGTGGCTCCCACGCCGCCGTAGGAGATCGACTGGCGGAGCTCCTCAAGGTCGGCCGAGTCGTTCCACAGGGCGGTAGGGGTGGTCCGGGCCGCGGTCAGGAGCGGTCCCTCGGTGTACTCGATGGTCATGGCGGTTCCTTCTCAAGCGGTGGTGCGGTCTCGACGATGAGGCCTGACACCATTGGACACTACATTGGTTTGTCCTGTCAAGGATATGTCAGAACAAATCGCAGGTCAAGGCGAACTTTTCTTGGCGACGGCGGCGCCGGGCTTGACTCAGGCCATCACCGTCTGGTCGTAGGAGTACATCGAGGCGCGGTAGACGTGCATGCCGAACTCCACCGCCCGGTGCTGCTCGTCATAGGCCGTGCGTTGCATGGTCAGGAGCGCAGCGCCGGTGGGCTCGTTGAGGAGGCGGCCCTCGTCGGCCGTGGCCAGGCGGGCGCTGATCTGCTGGAAGCCCACCGTCACCTTCACGCCGCGCTCGCGCAGGCGGGCGTACAGGCCGCCGGACTCCAGCTCTGCCCGGGTCGGGGCGAGTGTGGCCGGCAGCCAGTTGCTCATCAGTGCCAGGGGCTCGTCCCGGAGCATCCGTAGGCGTCGCATGTGCACCACCTCGGAACCGGGAGCGATGTTGAGCGCCGCCGCGACACCCGGCGCCGCACCTTCGATCTCCCACTCCAGCACGGTGGTGCGCGGGTCCACGCCGGACTTCTCGAGGTCGTCGTTGAGCGAGCTGAGCGCCATGGGTCGGTGGACGCGGGTGGGGGTGACCTGCGTGCCGGCGCCGCGCCGTCGCACGATGAGGCCGCGGTTGGTGAGGGTCTCCATGGCCCGGCGCGCCGTCGGCCGTGACACCTTCAGCCGCTCCGCCATCGACACCTCGTCCTCGATGCGCGTGCCGGGTTCGATGGTGCCGTCCTCGATGAGCCTGGCGAGCGGCTCCGCGATCTGGGCGTGGAGCGGTGTGGCGCTGGTGCGATCGATCTCGATCTGCGCGATGTACGGGGCGCTGTGTGGCATCTGGTCTCTCACGTCGTCGTGTGCACACATTGTACTGCCAATGTCAGGTTGTAGCTAGACCTTTGTCAGGAGTTGACGGTTTGTCTTGACAAATGCCCGTCACTGGTTACGATAAGAGGGCACCTCCTCGAAGAAGCGGGACACATCATGGGACTTTTCGGCACGCGCAGCGTCGATGTGCTGACCATGGGCCGAATCGGCGTGGACATCTACCCCCATCAGCACGGAGTGGGCCTCGAGGACGTCACCTCGTTCGGCAAGTTCCTCGGCGGCAGCGCCACCAATGTGGCCGTGGCCGCCGCGCGCCTCCGTCGCTCCGCCGCCGTCGTCACCGCCGTCGGCGACGACCCCTTCGGCCGGTTCTGTCGCGCGGAGATGGGACACCTCGGCGTGTTCGACGACTATGTGAAGGTCGACGGCGACCTCAACACCCCGGTCACCTTCTGCGAAATCTTCCCTCCGGACAACTTCCCCCTCTACTTCTACCGCCGCCCCACCGCGCCAGACCTGCGGCTCCGCCCCGAGGACCTTCCGATCGACGCCATCGTCCAGGCGAAGGTCTTCTGGATCACGACGACGGGGCTGAGTCGCGAGCCCAGCCGTTCCACCCACCTGGCTGCGCTCAAGGCCCGCGGGCGCAGGCCGTTCACCATCCTGGACCTGGACTACCGCGAGCAGTTCTGGCCCTCGCCGGAGGCCGCGCGTGAGGCCATCGCCGAGGTGCTGCCCTACGTGGACATCGTCGTCGGCAACAGTGCCGAGTGTGAGGTGGCCGTCGGCGAGTCGGACCCCGAGCGGGCCGCCGAGGCGTTGATGGCCCGCGGCGTGGACGTCGCGGTGGTCAAGCGTGGCCCCGACGGCGTGCTCGCGATGGACGCCGACAGAGTGATCGAGGTGGCCGGCACCCCCATCGAGGTGGTCAACGGCCTCGGCGCCGGGGACGCCTTCGGCGGCGCGCTGTGCTTCGGCCTGATCAAGGAATGGCCGCTCGTGGACACCCTGGTGGCCGCCTCGGCCGCCGGTGCGCTCGTCGCCACCCGCCTCGAATGCTCGACGGCGATGCCGAGCGAGCCCGAACTGCTCGCGGCCGTGCGCCGCAACCCCGTCGATACCAAGACCCGCCACCGCGTCAAGGAGAACTGATGACCGACCATGTCCTGCCCGCCGGCTCCACCGGGCGGCCGCCGCTCGCCGTGGACGTGAGCCCGGAATCCGCCAACTGGGCCTACTCCGGCCTCAAGGTCGCGGTGCTGGCCGCGGGGGAGTCCTACGCATTCGGCACGGGCGAGTCCGAGTGCCTGGTACTGCCGCTCGAGGGCGCCGCGACAGTCACCGTCGGCGGGGAGACCCACACGCTCAACGGGCGCTCCACCATCTTCGGCGAGGTCACCGACTACCTCTACCTCCCCCGCGGCGCCGAGGCCACTCTCACCTCGGTCGACGGCGGCCGCTACGCCCTGCCCAGCGCGGTGGCGAGCGAGACGCTCGACGTGCGCTACTGCCCGGCCGACGAGGCCACCGTCGGCCTCCGCGGCGCCGGCACAATGTCGCGGCAGGTCACCAACTACGCCCTCAACAACACGCTGCAGACCAGCCGCCTGCTGGTGTGCGAGGTGATTACGCCCGGCGGCAACTGGTCCAGCTACCCGCCGCACAAGCACGACGAGACCACCGAGAACGAGCGCGAGCTCGAGGAGATCTACTACTTCGAGATCAAGGCCGACGAGCACGGCCCCGGCATGGCGTTCCACTCCACCTACGGCACGCCCGAGCGGCCCATCGACGTCGCCCTGCGCGTCAACACGGGCGATACCGCGCTGGTTCCGCACGGCTGGCACGGCCCGTGCGTCGCGGCCCCCGGCTACGACCTGTACTACCTCAACGTGATGGCCGGCCCCGGCGGGCCCGACTGGCTCTCCGTGGACGACCCCTGCTACGGCTGGCTCCGCCAGACCTGGGATGACACCGATGTCGATCACCGCCTCCCTTACGCACCCACCCGGCTCGACGCCTGAGAAAGCGAGAAATCCTCACATGACCACCATCCGCCTTTCGGTCGCGCAAGCCATCGTCCGCTACCTGGCGCACCAGTACACCGAGCGCGACGGCGTCGAGCAGCGCTTCATCCCCGGCATGTTCGGCATCTTCGGTCACGGCAACGTCGCAGGCGTGGGCCAGGCGCTGCTGCAGCACGAGGTCGACCCGGCCTTCGACGAGCCCTTCGAGTACTGGATGGGCCGCAACGAGCAGGGCATGGTCCACGTGGCCGCCGCCTTCGCCAAGCAGACCGAGCGCATGCAGACCCTCGCAGTCACCTCCTCGATCGGCCCCGGAGCCCTCAACATGGTCACCGGTGCCGCTCTGGCCACCACCAACCGCGTCCCCGTCCTGCTGTTCCCCTCGGACATCTTCGCCAACCGCATGCCGGATCCGGTCCTGCAGCAGGTTGAAGACCCGACGAACCCCGACGTGAGCGCCAACGACGTGTTCCGCCCCGTGTCGAAGTTCTGGGACCGGGTCAACCGCCCCGAGCAGCTGATGGTCTCCCTGCCGCGCGCCATGCGCGTGCTCACGGACCCCGCCGATACCGGTGCCGCGGTCGTCTGCCTCCCCGAGGACGTCCAGGCCGAGGCCTATGACTGGCCGGTGGAGTTCTTCGCCAAGAAGGTGTGGCACATCGACCGCCGCGTGCCGGACCGCGCAGCCCTCGCGCGCGCCGTCGAGGCCATCCGTGCGGCGAAGCGTCCCCTGGTCATCTCCGGCGGAGGCACCATCTACTCCGCCGCCACAGAGGAGCTGCGGGCGTTCGCCACCGCCACCGGCATCCCGGTAGCCGACACGCAGGCCGGCAAGGGCGGCATCAACTGGGACCACGAGTGCGCCGTCGGCGGCGTGGGCTCCACGGGGGCCGGCTCAGCCAACGCGCTGGCCGTCGAGGCAGACCTCATCATTGGCATCGGCACCCGCTACTCCGATTTCACCACCGGCTCGCAGACCCAGTTCAAGAACCCGGACGTGAAGTTCCTCAACATCAACGTCGGCTCCTTCGACGCGGCCAAGCAGGGCGCCCAGATGCTCGTGGCAGACGCCCGCGAGGCGCTCACCGCGCTCACCGAGGCCCTTGAGGGGCACCGCGTCGACGAGGCCTACTCCCAGAAGATCGCCGACGAGCGCGCCGCCTGGGCCGAGGCCACGGACAAGTGCTACCACCTTGGCCACGGCCCGCTCCCGGCACAGACCGAGGTGTTCGGCGCCCTCAACGAGCTGCTGGGCGACGACGACATCGTCATCAACGCCGCCGGCTCCATGCCCGGCGACCTGCAGGCCCTGTGGCGCGCCCGCACCCCGGGTCAGTACCACGTGGAGTACGCCTTCTCCACGATGGGCTACGAGATCCCCGCGGCGCTGGGCTGCAAGATGGCATCCCCGGACTCCGAAGTGGTGGCCATCGTCGGCGACGGCACCTACCAGATGCTGCCCATGGAGCTCGCCACCATCGTGCAGGAGCGCGCCAAGGTGATCTTCGTCCTGCTGCAGAACCACGGCTACGCCTCCATCGGTGGCCTGTCCGAGTCGCGCGGCTCGCAGCGGTTCGGCACCAAGTACCGGATGCGCGCCGCCGACGGTGGGCGCAGCGACGAGCTGATCCCCGTCGACATCGCCGCCAACGCCCGCTCCTGGGGCCTGGACGTCATCGAGGTCAGCACCATCGCGGACTTCCGCGAGGCCTACGCCACCGCCGTGGCCTCCGACAAGGCCACCATGATCCACATCGAGACCGACCTCTACGGGCCCAACCCGCCCGCCACGGGCTGGTGGGACGTGCCCGTCACGGCCGCCTCCACGCTCGAATCCACCCAGAAGGCCTACGAAGAGTACGCGGAGGCCGTCAAGGGCCAGCGCCGCTTCTTCTGAGCCAGCACACTAAAGGAATGACTGATATGTCCATCACCATGCCCCATTGGATCGACGGCGCCGAGTACTTCGAGGAGGGTGTCGAGGTTCTGCCCATCGACAACCCCGCCACCGGCGAGGTCATCGGCGGCGTCGCCGAGGCCAGCACCGAGCTCATCGACCGCGCCATCGCGTCAGCCCGCGCCGCCCAGAAGATCTGGGGCCGCGCGTCGCTGGCCAAGCGCAGCCGCGTCATGTTCAACTTCCGCCAGCTGCTCATCGAGCGCCAGGACGACCTGGCAGACGTCATCGTCCGCGAGGGCGGCAAGACCCGCGGCGACGCGCTCGGCGAGATCGCTCGCGGACTGGAGATCGTGGAGTTCGCCTGCGGCATCCAGAACGCGCTGAAGGGCGACCACACCGTCGAGGCCGCCACCGGCGTCGACGTGCACACCCTCCGCCAGGCCGTCGGCGTCGTCGGCGCCATCGTGCCGTTCAACTTCCCGATGATGGTGCCGATGTGGATGCACCCCATGGCCCTGGCCACCGGCAACGCAGTCATCCTCAAGCCCGCCACCCCGGTGCCGTCCGTGTCGCTCATGGTGGCCAAGCTCTACAAGGAGGCCGGTCTGCCCGACGGCCTGTTCCAGGTGGTGTGCGGCGACAAGCAGGTGGTCTCCCACATCCTCGACCACCCCGGCATCGACGCCGTCTCCTTCGTCGGCTCCACCCCGGTGGCCAAGATCGTCGCCAGCCGGTGCGCCGCCTCCGGCAAGCGGTTCCAGGCCCTCGGCGGCGCGAACAACCACGCCATCGTGATGCCCGACGCCAACCTGGACTTCGCGGCCCAGCACATCGTCTCCGGCGCCTTCGGCGCGGCCGGCCAGCGCTGCATGGCCCTGCCCGTCGTTGTGGCCGTGGGTGACGCGCACGACGCCCTCATCGAGAAGGTCAAGGCGCGCGCCGAGGTCCTGAAGGTGGGCCCCGGCTCGGACCCCGCCAACGAGCTCGGCCCGGTCATCTCGTCGAAGTCCCGTGAGCGGATCCTCTCCTGGATCAACGACGCGGAAGCCAAGGGCGCCAACGTGGTGCTCGACGGTCGCGGGTTCAGCTCCGAGGTCGAGGGCACCGCGAACGGCAACTGGGTGGGCCCCACCATCGTGGACAACGTCCCGCTCGAGACCCAGCTGTACTGCGAGGAGGTCTTCGGGCCGGTTCTCGTCGTGGTGAAGACCGACACCTACGAGGAGGCCATCGAGATCGTCAACTCCAGCGCCTTCGGCAACGGCTCGGCAATCTTCACGGAGAACGGTCAGGTGGCGCGTCAGTTCCAGCTCGACGTCAACGCGGGCATGGTGGGCATCAACGTGCCCATCCCAGTGCCGGTGGGCTACTACTCGTTCGGCGGCTGGAAGAACTCGCTGCTCGGCGATCACAAGATCCACGGCCAGGAGGGCGTGAACTTCTACACCCGCACCAAGGTGGTCACGACGCGCTGGGCCGGCTCCGGCAGCCACGGCAAGATCGGCCTGGACTTCGTCGCCACCAAGTAAGGCCGCTTGCGGCACCACACCTCGAGCACTGACCCTGGGGCCGATCCTGACCGAGCGCTGTTGCCCGGTCGGGATCGGCCCCGGTGAGTGCTCTCTTTCACGGCCCGGAGGGCCAGGCAGGACATCATGAACAAGCGCATCGGCGTCGGCGTCATCTCTCTCGGTTGGATGGGCCGGCTGCACACCCGCAGCTACAAGGCGCTCGCTGAGCGCTACCCGGAACTCGGGCTCGCCTGTGACCTGGTCGCCGCGTGCGACCCGGTGGAGGCCACGCGAGACTGGGCCGTCGACGTGGCGGGCTTCCAGCGCGCCTACGCCGACTACCGCGACCTCCTCGCCGATCCCGAGGTGGAGGTGGTCTCCATCTGCGCGCCGAACTTCCTGCACCACGAGATCGCGCTGGCGGCCGCTGAGGCCGGCAAGCCGTTCTGGATCGAGAAGCCCATGGGCGTCAGCGCGACGGAGTCGCGGGAGATCGCCCAGGCCGCGGCCGGTGCAGGGCTGGCCACCGCCGTCGGCTTCAACTACCGGCATGTGCCGGCCATCCAGTACGCCCGCCAGCTGATCCGCGACGGGAAGCTCGGACGGGTGACGAACTGCCGGGTGTGGTTCATCGCGGACTACGCCTCCAGCCCCGACGGGCCGCTGACCTGGCGGTACGACCGGGCGCGGGCGGGGGCCGGGATCGTCGGCGACCTCCTGTCGCACGGCGCGGACCTGGCCCAGTACCTGGTGGGACGCATCTCGTCGGTCTCGGCGATGACGGACACGTTCATCAAGGAACGCCCCATCCCGATCGGATCCGGCGGGGTCGGGCACTCCGGCTACACCGTCGGCGAGGAGAAGGGGCCCGTGGGCAACGAGGACTGGGTCGCGGTGCTGGCTCGGTTCGACGGCGGCGTCGTCGGGGTGCTTGAGGCCAGCCGGGTTTCGGTCGGGCCGCGCGCGGAGTACATCGTCGAGGTGTACGGCACGGAGGGGTCGGTGCGGTGGAACTTCGAGTCGCTCAACCACGTCGACGTGTGCATCGGCCGCGGCGAGGGCCCTGTCCAGGGCTACACCCGCGTGATGGCTGGTCCAGGCATGCCGGACTTCGACCGGTTCCAGCCGGGCGCTGGAACCTCGATGGGCTTCGACGACCTCAAGGCCGTCGAAGCGGCGAAGTTCCTCATCTCCGTGACGACGGGCGAGCAGGTCGCGCCCTCCGCGGGCGACGGCTGGGCCGCCGCCGAGATCGACGAGGCGGTGGTGGCGTCCGCCGCCGACGGCCAGTGGCACGAGGTCGCGACGGTCGAGGCGGTCACCACCTTCGGCCTCTGACCGCTCCGCCCTCCCCGTTTCGGACGTTGACCAAAGTGGTCGGGTGCGGGGAGCCGTGAGTCGACGCCCGGGCGGCCGTTGTCCATGGTCTCGATGTTCCGGTGAGCCGGGTCGGTGGTTGGGTAGTCGAGGCCGCCCGGGCCTCGCCTCCCGTCTCCCCGCACTCGTCTGCCTGTGGCGTGGTCGGGTCCGGGTACGCGACGGCAGGGCGGGCCTGGGTCGGGTCTGGCGAGGCGGGACGCCAGTAGGTGATCCTCGGGTTGGGCATCACTGCGCACACCCGCCCTGCCATCCCGCACCCTCAATGGTGGAGCCTCTACCGCCGCTGGACCGGGGGAGGGACTGGTCTGGCGAGGCGGGACGCCAGTAGGTGATCCTCGGGTTGGGCAGCACTGCGCACACCCGCCCTGCCGTCCCGCACCCTCGCCCATTCCCGCTGGTTGAGCCGGGCCGAGCCGCGAAGCGGCGCAGCCCGCGTCGAAACCGACGTTGGCTCACTGTGGTGTTGGGGTGCTCGGTCGGTGCCAGCTTCGCCCGGCAGCGCCGCTGGGGAGGGACCGGTCTGCAACCTGCAACTTGCTATCAGGAGCGCGGTTTGTGTGTATATGCACACAAACCGCTCTCCACATCGCAAGTTGCAGACGGGGGCCGGCGACTTGGCTGGTGGAGCGCCTCAGGGAGCGGGTCGGGGGGTTCCCTGAGGCGCGTGACAGGCCGGAGCCCTACGCTCAGACGCATGAAGCTCTTCCTGCGCCTCGTCGCCACCGCCGTCGCGACCGCCGTCGCCGTGTGGCTGCTCCCCGGCATCACCCTCACCGCAGACTCCAACGTCGACCAGGCGCTCACCCTCCTCGGCGTCGCCGTCATCCTCGGGCTCGTCAACGCGATCGTCCGCCCCTTCGCCTTCGTCCTGGGCGCCTGTTTCATCATCCTCACGTTCGGGTTGTTCCTCTTCGTGATCAACGCCGGCATGCTGCTGCTGACCTCATACCTGGCCGGCGAATTGGGCCTCGGCTTCCACGTCGACGGGTTCTGGAACGCAGTGTTCGGCTCCCTGATCATCTCCGTGATCTCCGCTCTCGTGGCCTCGGCGCTGGGTGCAAACGATTCCACCAATCATTCCATGTAAGAACAAATAGTTGCGGCGGATTTATCTCGCCCCGCTAGTGACACGCGGTGTCTCATGGTCCATACTGAGTTTGTCCACACAAAGTCAATGAGGAGCCAGCATGGACATTCCTGCCACGATGCGCGCCGCAGTCCTTCGGGCTCCGGGTGAACCGCTGTCGATCGAAACCATCCCCACCCCGCGACCCCGCGCGAACGAGGTGCTGCTGAAGGTCGCGGCCTGCGGCCTCTGCCACTCGGACCTCCACGTCCTCGGCGGCGCCATCGCCTTCCCCACGCCCTGCGTCCTCGGCCACGAGGTGTCGGGCACCATCGTCGAACTCGGCCCCGGCATGCTCACCGGTGAGCTCGCCGTCGGCCAGAACGTGGCCGGCGCATTCCTGATGCCGTGTGGCCAGTGCAAAGCCTGCCGGGCCGGCCGCGACGATCTCTGCTACCCCTTCTTCCAGCTCAACCGCCTCAAGGGTGTTCTCTACGACGGTGAGACCCGACTCGCCGACAACGACGGCAACCCCATCTGGATGTACTCCATGGGCGGCCTGGCGGAGTACTGCGTGGTTCCGGCCACGTCGGTCACGCCCATTCCGGACAACCTTTCGCCCAAGAACACGGCCATCCTCGGCTGCGCCGCCATGACCGCCTACGGCGCCGTGCGTCGCGGGGCGGACCTCCGGTTTGGGGAGACGGTTGCCGTCGTCGCCACTGGTGGCGTGGGCTCGATGATCCTCAAGTTCGCCAAGGTGATGGGTGCACGACAGGTCATCGCGCTCGATGTCGACGACGACAAGCTCGCGGCGGCGAGGACGATGGGCGCCACGCACACCGTCAACCTCCTGAACAGAGACGCCCGCGAGGCTGTGATGGAGATGACCGACGGTTACGGCGTGGACGTTGCGTTCGAGGCGCTCGGCAGGCCGGCCACCTGGAACACCGCACTGGACATCCTGGCCGACGGCGGCCGCATGGTGCCCATCGGCCTGGGTGCCGGGGTGCAGTCCGCAGAGGTGCAGATCAACCGCACGGTGCGCCGTAGCCAGTCGATCATCGGATCGTACGGGGCGCGCACCCGCGTCGACCTCCCGGCCGTGGTGGACATGGCCGCGCGGGGCCTCATCGAGGTCGACGACGTGGTGCATCAGGTGTTCAGCCTGGACGACGTCAACATCGGCTACGACAAGCTGCGAGCGGGCACCATGTCTGGCCGAGGCATCGTCGACATGAGCCTCTGATCTCTGCGCAATACGACAGGGGCGGTTCACCATCACGGTGACCGCCCCTGTGCGCGTTCCGGGGATGCCTCAGGCGAGGGCCTTGAGGGCCTCGAAGGACTTGGCCGCGTTGTCGACGGGTCCTCCGACCGCAGGCGGCTCCTCGTCAATCATGATGTCCTGCTCAAGGACCCAGTACCCGTCGAAGCCGGCCTGATCCAGGAGGCGCACGATGGTGGCGAAGTCGATGTCGCCATCGCCGATGGGGACGAACATGCCGCCCTTGATGCCCTCGGACCAGGTGATCTCGCCCGGCAGCAGCTTGGCGGCCATGTCCAGGCGCACGTCCTTGGCGTGCACAATGCCCACGCGGTCCGCGTACTTGGTGACCAGCGCCACCACGTCGGCGCCGCCGCAGGCAAGGTGACCGGTGTCCAGGCACAGGCCGACGGTGGAGTTGTCCAGCACGCGCTCCACCTCGTCGACGTTCTGCACCATGGTGCCCCAGTGCGGGTGGAGGACGGCGGTGACGCCGTTGGCCTTGCAGACGTCGCTGATCCGGCTGAGGTTGGAAAACAGCGTCTGCCAGCCCTGCTCGTCGAGCTCGGGGCGGGCGTCGTAGCCGTCCTGGCCGGAGTCGGCGGCCAGCACCAGGAACTCGCCGCCGGCGATCTCGAAGGCGCGGAGCTCGGCCTCCACCATGGGGATGGGGTCGAATTCGGGGTCGTGCATGACGGCGAGGAAGAAGGCCCCGACCGGCTTGAGGCCGAACTGGGAGACGACCGCGGCCCGCTCCTCCGCGTCGACTGGGAGCCAGCCCTGGGGGCCGAACTCGGTGGCGGTGAGGCCGATCTCCTTCATCTCGGTGAGGACGCGCTCGGGGGACATCTGGTAGCCCCAGCCCGGTACCTCACACACACCCCAGCTGATGGGTGCGCCGGCAATCTTCATGTGCAGCTCCTTCGCAGCCAAGCCGCCTCGCGCGGCTCGTTGGGAACCATTATGTCCTGCCAAACTCGGGAATGTTTGGCCACCCCCAGAATGGGTGCCGCCCACGCGGTCTAGTATCATATGTGCTGACATACTGCCGTGACGCTGGTGCGCGGCCCAACCCACAGGAGCACACATGATCCGCTTCGCGATCATCGGGGCCGGACGCATCGGCCAGGTCCACGCACGCGCCATTGCGTCCCACCCCCAGGCGACACTTGCGCTGGTCTACGACGCCTTCGAGGCGCCCGCCAAGGGCCTGGCGGAGGCGTACGGGGCGCGCTACACCCTGGACGTCGAGGACGTCTACAACGCCGTCGACGTCGACGCCGTCATCATCGGCTCGCCCACCGCGATGCACGTCGAGCAGATCCTCGGCTCCGTCAAGGGCGGCAAGCGGGTCATGTGCGAGAAGCCGGTCGCGCTGGGCATGGACGAGGCGAACCGCTGTATGGACGAGCTGGGTGCCGAAGCCTCGCGTGTCATGCTGGGGTTCAACCGCCGCTTCGACCCCTCCTTCGCTGAGGTCAACGCCCGCGTGGCCGCCGGCGAGATCGGCGCGCTGCAGCAGCTGACCGTCACCTCCCGTGACCCCCAGGGCCCGCCGGCCAGCTACGTCGCCGGCTCTGGTGGCATCTTCAAGGACATGACCATCCATGATTTCGACATGGTGCGCTTCTTCCTGGGCGACATCGTCGAGGTCAGCGCGTTCGGCACCAACGCCGACGAGGAGATCAAGGCCGCCGGTGACTTCGACCAGGCGATGGTCCTCCTGCGCAACGCCGACGGCGCCCTCGCCACGATCGTCAACTCGCGCACCTGCGCCTACGGCTACGACCAGCG
This sequence comes from Tessaracoccus sp. MC1627, assembly GCF_014164725.1. NCBI lineage: Bacteria > Bacillati > Actinomycetota > Actinomycetes > Propionibacteriales > Propionibacteriaceae > Tessaracoccus > Tessaracoccus sp. MC1627. The sequence continues at coordinate 112,221 of NZ_JACJGA010000005.1, forward strand.
CCTCGAGGCGTTCGGCGCCGACGGCTCCCTCTCGGCCGACAACCTCACGGCCACCTCCGTGCGCGCCGCCAGCGCCACGCAGACCGACGCCAGGGGACCGGTGCTCAACTTTTTCCTGTCCCGCTACGAGGCGGCCTACCGCGATGAGCTGGGTGCCTTCATCGACGCGGTGGTGGCCGACGGCGACATCTCGCCCAACGTGATCGACGGCGTTGAGGCGCTCAAGCTGGCCGAGGCCGCGACCGTCAGCGCCCACGAGGGTCGCACCGTCCGCCTCTGACCGAGGCGTCACCCCTACTTGCCCTGGTCCCTGACCTCCACTGGCCGGGTCCTGGCGCTGTCTGGTGCCGGGAGCCCTGCCACGAGGCCCGTGCGGCCCTTGACCACCTCGTGCTCCTCGACCGCCGGTCGTGAGGGGCCGGGTAGTTGAGGCCGCCCGGGCCTCGTGTCACGTCTCCCTGCACTGGTACCTGCGTGGCGTGGTTCGGTCCAGGCGTGTGCCGGCAGGTCGGCCCTGGTGCGGGTCTGTCTCAGGCGGGTTCTTCTGGGTGCCCCGCGGGCTGGGCATCCCTGCGCCCAGCCGACCTGCCGTCCCCCACCTTCGTGCGCACCCCCCGTTCGGTCATCAAGTCGTCCGAGTGGGCGGGACGGGAGATGACCGCTGAGCGTTCGCCTCAGTCGGTGCTCAACCCGGCCCATCCAGCTGGGGCGGTGTCGCGACACCTGATCGGGTGGACTCTCTAACCGTCACTTCTGGGGTCGACTACGGCATCAGAAGTGCCACCGACAGTGTCGGCTACGGCACCAGAGGTGACAGTCAGGCGACCGCGCCAGTCGCGGCACGGGACGGGACGTGAATGCGAGGGTGGGGGACGGCAGGGCGGCTCTGCGTCGGGAAGCCCAGGTCGGGGATCGCCGGACTGGCGTCCCGCCAGGGCAGACTGTCACCAGGGCCGCCCTGACGGCGCACGCCCGGAAGTGACCACGCCATAGGGAATCGAGTGCAGGGAGCAGTGAGACGAGGCCCGGGCGGCCTCGTCTACCCAGCCAAGGATTCTGCCGCGATCAGCAGGGAGAATGTGGACAACGGCCGCCCGGGCGTCGTGTCAGGGCTCGCTGCACCGGGCGCTGGAGGCCTCGACGCAGCAGCGGGCGCTACGCGCCGCGGCTGGCTCACCCAGCGGAAGAAGTCGCGGCTTGGCGCGGCTCAACCAGCGTCGGGGAGTCAGGGCTCCCCTGCACCGGGCGCGGGTCGGTTTCGACGCGCGTTGCGCCGCTTCGCGGCTTGGCGCGGCTCAACCAACGGGGGACAAGGGCCGCACGGGCCTCGTGTCAGGGTCAGTCCGTGTCGTCGGTGGAGGTGACGTAGTCACCCCACTGCTCGATCCTCCACCCGTCGGTGGTCGACCCGTTGAGCACGATCCACTGAGTGTTGTGCAGCGGCTGTGCGTTCTCGACCCCGATCGACGGGTCCTGAGAGATCGCCCACACCCGCAGCGCGGCGCCGTGGCTGACCAGCGCGACCACCTCGTCGCCCGCCTGCTCCATGGCAGCGACGGCGTTGGTGAACCGCGTCAGGAACTGGCGCGCCGTCTCGCCGCCCTCCAGCCCCGCGTCGAGGTTGTGCGGCGCCCACGAATTGAGCATGCCCACGTACACGCTCCAGTCCGTGTTCATCTCCTCGATCCCGGCGGCGATCTCCTGGATCCCGTCGGCGATGATGAGCTCCAGCTCCCTGGCCTCCGCCAACGGCGCGGCGGTCTGCTGCGCGCGCGTCAGGGTGGAGGCGTACAGGGCCTCGATCTGCTCGTGCGCGATGGCCTCGACGAGCGCCTGGGCCTGCGTCAGCCCGTTCTCGTTGAGGGGCGCACCGGGGTATGCGGTATCCAGCTGGCGGTTGACGTTGCTCTCGGTCTCCCCGTGACGGATCAGGATCAGGCGCATGGGTCCACCGTACCGGGGCATGCGACAGGGGCGGAGCCGCACCGGCCCCGCCCCTGCAACTGCTGTGTTGACTAGCGGTTCTTGCGCTCGTCGATGATGACTGCAATGACGATGATGGCGCCCTTGACGACCATCTGCATGAACGGGGAGACGTTCATGAGATCCAGGCCGTTGTTGATGACGCCGATGATCAGCGCGCCCACGACGACGCCCCACACCACGCCGATGCCACCGTTGAAGGACACGCCGCCGATGACTGCGGCCGTGATGGCGTCGAGCTCCAGCATGACGCCCAGGGTGGGCTGGCCGGAGCCGATGCGGGCGGCGAGGATCATGCCGGCGAGACCGGCCAGCAGGCCGATCAGGGTGTAGATGAGGAACTGCACCTTGCCGATGCTGATGCCCGAGACGCGGGCCGCCTGCTCATTGCCGCCGATGGCGTAGGTGTGCCGGCCGAAGCGGGTCCGGTTGAGGACCACCCAGATGACCACGGCCACCAGGAGGAAGATGATCATCGGCACCGGGATGCCGAGGATGGCGCCCTGGCCCAGCCAGTTGAATCCGTCCGCCAGGTTGGAGACGGGGCGTCCGCCGGTGTAGATGTTCGCCAGACCACGAGCGGCGGTCATCATGCCCAGTGTTGCCACGAACGGCGGGATGCGGAAGTAGGCGACGAGGGTGCCGACGATGGCGCCCACGATGGCGCCGACGAGCAGGCCCACGATGATCGAGACGAAGATCGGCATCGGGGGGAGGCCGGGGAACATCGCGGTGTCGCTCTGGACCTGGGCGAGGCTGGCCGAGACGACGGCCACCAGGGCGACGGTGGAGCCCACCGACAGGTCGATGCCCTTGGTGATGATGGCGAACATCATGCCGAGGGCGACGATGCCGATGGGGGCCACCTGGACGACGACGTTGATGAGGTTCTGTGACCTCAGGAACGTTCCCCCGGTGACGATGGCGAGGATCACCATGAACCCGATGAGGATCAGGAGGATGGCGTATTTCTTGATGGCCGCCGTCGCGTTGAACTTCGGTTTGGCCTCGACAGTGGTGTCAGACATGAGTAGTTGGTTCCTTCCTACGCGGCCGCGGTGCCGCCGGTGGCGAGTTGCATGATGGACTCCTGGTTGGCCTCCGCACGGGAGAGCTCACCGGAGATGCGGCCTTCGTGCATGACGATGACGCGATCGCTCATCCCGAGGACCTCGGGCAGCTCGGACGAGACCATGATGATGGCCTTGCCCTGTTGCGCGAGCTGGGACATGAGGCGGTGGATTTCACTCTTTGCGCCCACATCGATTCCTCGGGTGGGCTCGTCGATCATGAGGATCTCAGGGACCGTGAGCAGCCAGCGCGAGATGAGCGCCTTCTGCTGGTTGCCGCCGGAGAGGTTCTTGATCAACTGCTCAAGCGTGGGGGTCTTGATGCGCAGCGCCTGGCGCTGGGCCTCGCTGTCCTTGCGGATCTGCGCCATGTTGAGGAAGCCCTTCGGGCTGTACTTCGGCAGCGCGGCGATGGTGATGTTGTCGCGGACCGACAGCACACCCATGATGCCGTTGTGCTTGCGGTCCTCCGTCAGCATGCCGATGCCGGCCGCGATGGCGTCCTTCGGCTCGCGGACCTTGAGCTGCTTGCCCTCGACGAAGATCTCGCCGCTGTCAGCGGGTTCGATCCCGAAGATGGTCTCGAGCACCTCCGTGCGGCCCGCGCCCATGAGCCCGGCGAAGCCGAGGATCTCGCCGCGGCGCACCTCGAAGCTGACGTTCTGGACGAACCGACCCCGGTTGAGGTTGCGGACCGACAGGACCACCTCGCCGATCTCGGCCTCCAGCTTGGGGAACAGGCTGGTGAGCTCGCGGCCCACCATCAGCTGGATCAGCTTGTTGCGGTCCAGCTCCTTCGCCGGGAGGGAGACGACGTGCTTGCCATCGCGGAAGACCGTGATGTCGTCGGAGATCTTGAAGACCTCGTCCATCTTGTGGGTGATGTAGACGATGGCCACGCCGAAGTCGGTGAGCCGCTTGATCATCCTGTGCAGGTGGTCCACCTCCCGCTCGGGGATGGCGGAGGTGGGCTCGTCCATGATGATGATCTTGGCGTCGTAGCTGATGGCCTTGGCGATCTCCACCATCTGCTGGCGCGCCACCGTGAGGTCCTTCATCTTGGCGCGCGGGTCGATCTTCATGTCCCACTCGTCGAAGAGTTCCTGCGTCTTGCGGATGATCAGCTTGGGGTCCAACAGCCCGAACTTGCCGCGCTGCTCCCGGCCGAGCCAGATGTTCTCGGCCACCATCATCTCCGGCACGGGAGACAGCTCCTGGTGGATCATGGAGATGCCGTGCTCGAGGCCGTCCTTGGTGTCCTTGAAGCTGACCATGTCACCGGCGAGTTCAACCGTGCCAGCGTCGGGGGTGTACATGCCGATCAGGCACTTCATGAGCGTGGACTTGCCAGCGCCGTTCTCCCCCATGAGCGAGTGGACCGTGCCGCTTCGCACGTCCAGCTGTACGCCGTCCAAGGCCACCACGCCGGGGAACGTCTTTCGGATGTCACGCATCCGCAGAATTACCTCTTGCATTTCCTATCCTCCCTGCCGAAGCAGAGGGCCGGGGCGATCATCGCACCCGGCCCCCTGGGTCCGTCACTTCTCGAAGTCGGCCATGTTGTCAGGGGTGACGAGCTGGTAGGGCACGTCGATGACGCCGGCGACCTCTTCGCCGTTGTACAGGTTGATGATGGAGTCCACTCCACCAGCGCCCTGGCCGGCCGCATCCTGGAACACGGTCACCTCGAGCTCGCCGGCCTTCATCGCCGCCAGTGCGTCGGCGGTGGCGTCCACGCCACCCACGATCACGTCGTCGAGCTTGCCGGCGTTCTTCAGAGCCTGGATGGCGCCGAGGGCCATCTCGTCGTTGTTGGCGCAGATGATGTCGATCTCGTCACCGGACTGGATCCAGTTCTCGGTGATGGCCAGGCCCTCTTCGCGGTACCAGTTGCCGGCCTGCTCGCGCAGGAGCTCCATCTCCGGGTAGTCCTCGAGGACCTGCTTGCAGCCTTCGGTGCGGTCACGCGCGGCCTCGTTGGCCGGGTCGCCGATGAGGATGCCCACCTTGCCCTTGCCGTCGGCGAGCTCAGCGAGCGCCTCCATCTGAAGCTGGCCGGCCACCAGAGAGTTCGACCCGACGTAGGGCACGCCCACGGGCAGGTCGGAGGGGCGACGGTTGACGTAGACGAGCGGGATCTCGGCGTCCATGGCCTTCTCGGTCATGGGGCCGGCCGCGTCGGTGTCGACGGGGATGATGATGATGCCATCGAGGCCCTGGGAGATGAAGTTCTCCACCTGGCCCAGCTGGACGTCTGCCTTCTCCTGGGCGGCCACGATGGTCACCTCGACACCGGCTTCTGCGGCGCGGGCCTCGATGCCGTCGGCGACGGTCTGCAGGAACTGATCCAGGATCGGGAATGTGACGCCGATCTTGATGACCTCGCCGTCGGCGGGCTTGACCACCTCGCCGGGCTCGAACGCCACGGTCTCGATGGCCTGCGACGTCGGGGCGTCGGATCCTTCGGCGGGGGCCGAGGAGGTGGTGCTGGCGGTGGTCCCGCATGCACTCAAGGCGAGGGCGCCGGCGGCCAACAGGCCGACGAGCTTGATTCCTTGCTTCATTGCAGTCTCTCTTCCGAGGGTGGTTGCGGTGTCTGGTGACTCCGCAGGGAGGGAGTGTCGCATCGTTGCAACACCGCTATGATGACCTGACAAACAACTCTATGTCAAGACAAAGATTTCAGATGTTATCAGTTCGTTGTGAACTCGGACTCGAGGCGCTCCCGCATCCGGACGTGGATGGCGTCGGCGTCCTCCTCCCATCCGAAGACGCATACGGACAGGCGGGCGTCGTACTCGATCTCACGCAGGTACCCGAAGACCTCGTCCCAGGGGACCTCGCCGTTGCCGATCTCGTTGTGCTGGTGAATGCGCGCGTCAACGCCCGGGGGGTTGATGATGTAGCGGTTTCCGACGTTGGCCAGGTGGTTCCACACGTCGCCGATGTGGATGTGCCGGAGGCGGTCTCCGGCGTACTCCATCAGCTCGCGCGGGTTGCTCTTTCCCGAAGACAGGTGGAAGAGGTGGGGGAGGCAGAACTGGTAGTTGAACCAGTCCTTGTTGACCCCGCGCACCACCTGGACGGCCCGGTCGTTTGTCTCAACAAAGTCGTACGGGTGGGCCTCGACGACGCACTCGATGCCGCGCTTCTCGAAGTCCGGGGCCAACTCCTCGATGGAGCGGTAGAACTGGTGCTCGCTCGTGAGCGCCCGGTTGGGATCACCCGAGAACTCGGTGGCCATCATGGGCACCTCGAGCTCCTCCGCGATCTCCAGGAGCCGGCGCCAGTTGCGCACCTGTGCCTGGCGCTCCTGCTCGTCGGGTGAGGCCCAGTTGAAGACGGGGTTGAAGGTCTCGATCTTCACGCCCGTGGCCTTCATGGCCTTCTTGACGCGCGCGATCTCGGCGTTGTCGACCTTGGGGTAGTGGTGCCACTCGTGGAAGTCGGCGCGCGGGGACAGCTCGATGTAGCCGTAGCCGAGGTCGGCGGCCTTCTCGCACTCCTGGGCGACGGTGAGGTGGGGGTGGTACATGGAGGGGTCGAGCAGGATCTTGACCATGACGGCTTCCTTGGCGTGCTGGGCGGGGGTGGAGCGGGGAGAGGGGGGAGGGGAGGCGGAGTGAGGGGCGCCCGCCGGAACGCGGGCGCCCTCAGGTCACGCGTAGAGCGCGGGACGCTCGATCATGGAGATCGGCACTTCGCCGTCCTCCGTCAGTGCCTTGACGCCGGCGTCGCAGACCACGGCGGCGGCGTAGCCGTCCCAGGAGCTGGAGCCCGTGTGGCGATCCGCCGATGCCGCGGTGATCCACTCCTGGACCTCGGTGACGAAGGCCTGGCCGAAGCGCTGGTTGTGGTCCATGGTGAGCCGGTTGTGACGGCCGAGCTTGTCGGCGCGGACGACCAACTCCTGGTCACCCAGGCGGACGATGCCCTGCTCCGCCACCAGCTCGCACTGGATGTCGTAGCCGTACTGGCAGTTGACGAACACCTCGTCGTCGACGCGGACGCCCGACTCCGTGGTGAGGATCAGCACCAGCGGATCCTGCAGGTGCTCGAAGCGCAGCGAGGTCTTCTTCGGCTTGTCGACGCGCGCGGAGACGAACTCCTCGCCCAGCAGCCAGCGCATGGTGTCGATCTCGTGGATGGCGGTGTCGTTGATGGCCATGTCCCAGGTGTACATCTCGGGCACGGTGGGGTTGCGGTGCGCGTTGTGCACCATGAGTGCCTCGCCCACCTCGCCGTCGTCGAGGATCTTCTTCATCTCGCGGTAGGAGGCGTCGAAGCGGCGCATGAAGCCGACCGTGACCAGCTTCTTGCCGGCCTCCTGCTCGGCGTCCATGATCTCGACGCACTCGGCCGCCGTGGGAGCGAGGGGCTTCTCGCAGAACACGTACTTGCCGGCCTTGATGGCGGCGATCACGTCGGGCTTGTGGGCCGGGCCGTAGCTGGCGATCATGATCGCATCCACGTCGGGCGAGGCGATCAGCTCGGCGCTGGTCGCGAAGGCCGTGCCGCCGATCTGCTCGGCCACCGCGGCGGCGTTGTCAGGGTTGACGTCGCTGACGGCCACCACGCGGCCGCCCGAGATGACGGTGTGGATCCGCTCGATGTGGGCCTTGCCCATGCCACCGGGGCCGATCATTCCGATACGAAGGGTCATGTGAGTCAGTCTTTCGCGGATCAGAGGAGGCCGAGGCCGCAGGAGGCCAGGAACTCGCGGGTCTTGATGGCGTTGGGGAGCGGGTAGCCCGGGTCGCAGCCGAACATGTCCTGCTCGGTGATGACGTAGAGCTCCTTGTTGAGGTCCGCGAGGGCCTCGACGAGGGTGGGCATGTCGGGCTCGCCCTCGGGCGGGGCGACGGAGCAGCCGGCCTTGACGGCCTTGACGAACGGCCAGTCCTCGTCGTGGGCCTGCTTGACCAGCTTGGGGTCCATGGCCTTGATGTGGACGTAGCTGATGCGCTCCGGGTAGTCCTGGATGAGCGCGATGTTGTCGGCCATGCCGTAGACGATGTGGCCGGTGTCGAGGCAGAAGCCGACGTACTCGGGGTCGGTGGCCTGGAAGATGCGGTCGATATCCTCGCGGGTCTCGATGTGGGAGTCGCCGTGGGGGTGCAGCACCATCTTGAGCCCGTAGTCCTCCTTCATCATGCGGCCGAGGCGGTTCGCGTTGTTGATGTAGAGGTCCCAGGCGGCGCCGTCGAGGTGGCGGTCGTCGGTGAAGTCACCGGTGATCTCGTCGCGGAACATGGGGGGCAGGTGCACCACGTACTCGGCGCCGACGGCGGCGTGGGTCTCGCCCACGGCGCGGAAGGTCTTCTCTGTCTCGGCCCAGGCCTCCTCCTTGTGGAGGATGCCCCACGCGGTGCCGGCGACGACGCGGAAGCCGCGCTTGCCCATCTCGTCCATGAGGCGCTTGGGGTCGGTGGGGAAGTAGCCGAACGGCCCGGTCTCCATCACGGAGAAGCCGGCCTCGGCCATCTCGTCGAGTGCCTTCTCCCACGGGATCTGGTCCGGGTGCTCGGGGAACCAGACTCCCCACTGGTCGGGGCAGACTCCGACGGTCAGCTTGGAGTAACGGGGGTCAGTGTTACGGCTCTTGTCGACAGCCATCGTCATCCTTTCGGGTTGCTCATCCTTGAGCTGGCCTCAGCCTAGATCCTTCGCTTTGTACTGTCAATAGGGGGTCGGTCAAGACTTTGCAAGGGTGATGATGAGCGCGACGGGTTCAGTTGTCCGCACATTGAACGACGCGCTGGGGCGCGCCCTGAGGACTAGTCGGCCCGCGTCACGAGGCGTTCCATGGTGGAGACCTCGAAACCGGGCCGCTCGGGTCGGTTGGTCATCAGCGTCCACGCCACACCCGCCGCCGGGTTGATCCAGAACTCGGTGCCGGACCAGCCGGCGTGGCCGAACACGCCGTCGGTCGCGCCCCATCCGGGGAGCTTGACAGTGAAGCCGTACTCGTCGCCGTCGTCCTGCGGGAGCGGTTCGTGGACAGGAATGCCGACGGTGAGGGGGCGTCGCATCAGGTCCAGGGTCTCGGGGCGCACGACGGCGCCGTCGCCCCGTAGGAGCGAGACGGCCACCCTGAGCAGGTCCTCCGCCCGGGCGATGACGCCCGCGCCGGGGTGGTGCTGGGCGGCGAATGTGGCCATGTCGAAGGCTCCGAGCCCGAGGACGGGCGGCGGGTCCGAGGCCTCGTCGAGGGTGAAGCTGGTCCCGAGCTCGTCGTTGAGGGTGCTGAGCCCGGACTCCCAGGTTGCGCCGCCGGCGTGCTCGATCAGCGCCGCGATGCCCTCGAACGCGAGCGACGAGTAGCGGCGCCGGGTGCCGACGGGGGTGTCGCGGCCGGCTGTCTCGAGGGCCTCGCGGAGGGGGCGCCGGTCGTCCAGCTCGGGCTCGGTGATGCCGGAGGTGTGCGAGGCGAGGTGGCGGAGGCGGACGACGTCGTCGCGGCCCGCGCCGAACCCCGGGAGCGCGTCGGTCAGGGGGGTGTCGAGGGAGAGCGTTCCCCGCTCCAGCTCGCGAGCGGCGAGGAGGCCGACGAGGGGCTTGGTGATGGAGAACAGCCGGTAGTGGTCGCCCGTCCGCGCCTCGCGGGTGCCGGTGCCACCGAACGCCTCCAGGGCCACGATGCCGTCGCGAGTGGCGATCCCCAGGACCGCGGTGGGGAGGGCGCCGTCGCGGACGAGGGATAAGACGTAGTCGAAGGCGGCGTTGAGGCCGGGGGTGTGGGAGGTGGTCGTCATGGGTACGCCTCGGTGGTGTGGGGAGGGACAGCGCTTGCCTGCTCGCCATGGTAGTGGCGTGACGAGCGCTCCAGGGGGAGGGGCCGAGGGTGGCTACGCCCGCCAGCGAGCGGGGGAGCGGCTGGAAACGATTCCACGCCTTCGGCTGAGCCGCTTGCGTCCGGACTAGGCCTTTTGTCCTGTCAAGATCCTCGCGCTGTGTCCATTTCGTTATGTACCGGCTCTTGCGAAACGTTTCAAAGGGTGTTAGCTTTTGGGAAGGCGCTTTCCAAGTGCGACGGGCGGCAAGTTGCCCGTCACGCACAGCCCAGAACGACGACGTTCCGAATCGAGAGGACACAACTGATGTTCCCCAAGAAGCACACCCTCGTGGCGCTCATCGCCAGCGCGGCCCTGGCTCTGACGGCCTGTGGTGGCGGCGGCGAGACCGCCCCTGAGGCCACCGCCTCCTTCGATCCCAACGAGGCGGTGTCGCTCACGTTCACCTGGTGGGGCAATGACGACCGCGCTGCCCGGTACGAGAAGTTGATCGCTGCGTTCAACGAGGAGTACCCCAACATCGAGATCAACGGTACGTTCACGGACTTTCCCTCCTACTGGGAGAAGAAGCAGACCGAGGCCGCAGGCGGCGGACTGCCGGACGTGTGGCAGTTCTCAGACAGCTACCTTCGTCAGTACGCCGAGCCGGGCTACCTGCTGGACCTCGGCACCGTCTCCGATCACATCACCATGGACACCTTCGACGACGGGCTCAAGGGCACCGGTCAGCTTGAGGGCGTCCAGTACTCGCTCCCCACCGGCTACAGCACCTGGGCGAACTTCGTCAACGATGGACTGATCGCCGAGCACGGGCTGGAGATGCCCGAGGGCGGCACCACCTTCGCCGAGTTCACCGACTGGATGGCAGGCGTCACCGAGAAGACCGGCGGAACCGTCTACGGCGGCACTGACGTCACGCAGCGGATCCAGACCTTCGAGTTGGCGCTGCGCGCCGAGGGCAAGAATCTCTACACCGAGGACGGCGAACTCGGCTTCACCAAGGAGGAGCTGACGGCCTTCTGGGAGTCCGGCCAGGCCGTCCGCGACGGCATCGGCGTCCCCCAGAACAAGCTGGAGGAGATCGCGCCCAAGTCCGGCTTCGGCGCCAACCTCACCGTCAGCGAGACCAGCTGGAGCAACTTCCTGGGCGGCTACCTGGCCGATTCGGGGGCCGAAACGATCTCGATGATCGCGCCTCCCACTGCAGTTGAGGGGTCGAAGGACCTCTACCGCCAGGCAGGCCTGCAGATGGCCATCTCGGAGAACACCGAGCACCCGGAGGCCGCCGCGCTCTTCCTGGACTTCGTTGTCAACAGCCCCGAAGCAGGCGAGATCTTCGGCACCACCCTCGGCTTCCCCGCCTCCAGCAGCAAGCTCGAAGGGGCCGTGCTGGAGGGCCCCGACAAGCAGGTGGCCGACTTCCTCGCCTCCGTCGAGGACCGCATCGGCGACGCCCCGCCCGTCCCGGTCGTCGGCTACGGTGCTCTGGAGCAGAAGTTCTGGGACCTGGGCAAGGCGCTCGGGCTCGGCGCCGTGACCGTCGACGAGGCCGTCGACCAGTTCTTCGCCGAGACCGAAGTCATCCTCGGCTGAGCACGGAAACGGACCTGACACCATGACCATCGCACCCAAGAGTGCGGCCACAACCGCCGCGGGCCCGGTTCGCCGGGCCCGTGGCGGGGGGCCCGTCACTGCAGCAGAGCACGCGGCCTCCGCGCCCCGCCGGAGGAGGGCCTTGCAGCGCCGCGAGGACGCGGCCGGCTACCTGTTCCTCACGCCGTGGCTGGTGGGCTTTTTCCTGCTGACCGCCGGCCCCATGATCTACTCGCTGTACCTCGCGTTCACCAACTACAGCATCTTCGGCACCACCGAGTTCATCGGCCTCGGCAACTTCGAGCGCATGCTCAGCGACGAGGTGTGGTGGGGGTCGGTGCGCATCACCCTGATCTACGTGCTCGTGGGCACCCCGATCAAGCTCGCGGCAGCCCTCGGAGTGGCGATGCTGCTCAACTACCGCAGCCGCGGCACCGGCTTCTTCCGCTCGGCGTTCTACGCGCCGTCGCTGATCGGCGCATCCGTCAGCATCGCCATCGTGTGGCGCGCCATGTTCTCCACCGGCGGCCCCGTGGACAGCTCGCTCAGCCTCTTCGGCATCAACATCGGGGGATGGGTTGGTGTCCCCGCCCTCATTCTGCCCATGATGATCCTGCTGGCCGTCTGGCAGTTCGGCGCACCCATGGTGATCTTCCTGGCCGGCCTCAAGCAGGTGCCGCAGGAGCTCTACGAGGCGGCCTCCGTCGACGGAGCCGGTCCCTTCCGCAAGTTCGTCAGCGTGACACTGCCCATGTTGTCGCCGGTCATCTTCTTCAACCTGCTCCTCGAGATGATCCACGCCTTCCAGATCTTCGCCTCGGCCTACATCATCGGCTCGGGCACCGGGGGGCCTGCGGGAGCCACCAACTTCTACACCGTCTACCTGTATACGCGGGCCTTCACCAACAGCCAGATGGGCTACGCCTCGGCGATGGCCTGGGTGCTGCTGGCTGTCGTCGGCGTGATCGCCTTCATCATGTTCCGCACCTCCAACCAGTGGGTGCACTACTCGGGAGACAAGCGATGACCGCCACCACCTCCGCCCCAGAGCGGGGCGCCGTCGCGGGACCGCGGCCCCGCGGCATGCGCAGCAGGCGCACCTGGGCCACCGTCGGATGGGTGGCGGCCATGGTGCTCCTTACCGCCGTGGTCCTCTACCCGCTTGCCTGGATGTTCTCGGCCTCGTTCAAGCCCACGTCCGAGTTCGGCGCCAACCAGTCGTTCCTGCCGGAGAATGCCACCATCCAGAACTACTTCAAGGTTCTGGAAGGCATCGGCGGGGTGCCGCTGTGGCGGTTCTTCGCCAACTCGTTCATCCTGGCGACGTTCTCGGTGATCGGCATCGTGATCTCCGCGTCGCTGGCGGCCTACGCGTTCGCGCGCGTCAGGTTCCGGGGAAGCGGCGTGTGGTTCGCCATCATGATCGGCACCCTCCTGTTGCCGTTCCACGTCCTGATCATCCCCCAGTACATGCTGTTTCGGCGGCTCGACCTGATCGACACCTTCGTCCCGCTGCTGCTGGGCAAGTTCCTGGCCGTGGAGGCGTTCTTCGTGTTCCTCATCGTCCAGTTCATCAGGGCGCTGCCCCGCGACATGGATGAGGCTGCACGCATCGACGGCTGCGGCCATTGGCGGATCTTCTGGCTGATCATCCTTCCGCTGATCAAGCCGGCCCTGGTGTCGGCGTCGATCTTCGCGTTCATCTGGAGCTGGAACGACTTCCTCGGGCCGCTGCTCTACCTGAACTCTCCGGAGAACTACCCCCTGCCGCTGGCTCTGCGGGTGTTCAACGACCAGACCTCGACGTCGGACTACGGCGCGACGGTCGCGGTGTCCGTCCTGGCGCTGCTTCCCATCCTGCTGTTCTTCATCATCTTCCAGCGGTTCCTCGTGGAGGGCGTCTCGACGCAGGGGCTGAAGGGATGAGGCGACGGCCGCGGTTCGCGGTACAGGAGCCTGCCGATGGCAGCGTGCTCCGGTGGCCGGGCGCCACGGCCAAGTTCGCGCTCCTCGGTGAGGTGCTGTGGGTGGGCATCCTCATGGCGGTGGCTTGCCTGCCGCTGGTCACCTGGCCGGCGGCTTTCGCGGCCGGCGCCTCGCATCTGCGCCGCTTCCTTCGGGGTGAGTCCTCGACGGTGGCGCAGTTCGTCGACGACGTGCGGCGGGCGATGCCCGGAGGCGTGGGCGTGGGGGCGGGGTCGCTGCTGCTGGGCGGCCTCGTCGCCCTGGATCTTCGGATTGCCGCCGACGGCGCGCTGCCCGGGGCGGCGGGGATCGCCGTCGTGTTGACCGCCGCCGCGGGGGTCGCGGCGGTCCTGATCCTCACCGCCGCTGCGTCGTGGCGGCCTGGACTCCTGTGGCGCGGGCTTCTGGCCGAGGCGCCCCGCCGGCTTTCCTTGTCCCCGTTCGTCGCCGTCATGACCGCCGTGGCGCTCGGCCTCGCCGTCGTCATCACCTGGCAGTACCTGTTGTTGCTCGTGCCGGCACTTGGCGTGTTGACGTTCGCCGTGGTGGCGATCCACGAGCGAGACCTCGTCGATTCTGCTGGCTGAGGTGCCGCCAGGCCGCTACGGCAGGTGGGGGACGTCTCCGCGTAGGCCAGTCGACGTCACGATGGTGTCGGGCTGCCCCCCGCTGTGGGTGATGGTGCGGTCGTCGTCGTGGACCGTCAGCTGCGTGCGGTGATGCCGCAGCGCCTTCGCGACGCGCGGGCGGTACCCCTCAAGGTCGAACCACCTCGCCGCGACCTCGCGGTCCGTGGTGAGCGCGGCGAACGGGATCCCCACCGAGTCGGCTGCGGCCCGGCTCAAGTGGTGCGTGCGCACGTGGTCCGGGTGGCCGTACCCGCCGTCGTCGTCGTAACTGACGACGAGGTCCGTGCCCATCTTGCGCAGGAACGCCGCGATGTCCGCCGTCGCCTCCGCCTCGTCCGCCGACGTCAGCGACCGCTCGTCAGCCTCCTCTCCCGGGCCCGCGAGCCCCTCGGAGATCCACCGCATACCTGAGTCCAGGAAGCGGCGCGGCTCTTCCGACGCGCGGGCGGGCGGCATCCCCAGATACGCGTGGGCGTGCACGCCCAACGAATCCAGGGCCCCCGCCAGCTCGGCCTCGCGCCGCTGTTCCAGCGCCGGCGTGCCCTCCAGGTAGGACAGCGGGCCCGGCACCACGCCCCCCATCTCGCCGCGTGTGCAGGTGAGCACCGACACCTTCAGCCCCTCGTCGACCAGGTGCGCGATGAGCGCGCCCGACGCGAGGGTCTCGTCATCGGGGTGGGCGTGGATGAAGGTGACGTGCTTGACGGCGCCGTTGGCGATGGCGCGACGGTAGGCCTGGAGCGTCCGGTCCGCCACGTGCGCCCACGTCATCGATTCAGCACGTTCGCGGGCGGTGACGCCCATCCGCGCCCGACGATGGGGGTCGCGGAGGAGGCGCAGCAGCGCGGCGGCCCAGTCTGCGGGATCGTGCGTGGGCACCAGGTCGCCCGTGTGGGTGTTGCAGATGGCCTCGGTGAGTCCGCCGGCGGCCGCGGCCAGCGTCGGGATGCCGGAGGCCGACGCCTCCAGGGCCACCAGGCCGAAGGTCTCGGAGTACGACGGCACCAGCATCACGGAGGCGTGCCGCATGATCCGCGCGAACGACTCGCGGTCCTGGCCGGGCAGGAAGGTCACCTCGCCCGCGACACCACCCTCCTCGACGAAGCGGTGCAGCTCGGCCTCGTAGTCGGCGAAGTCCGCCGAGACCTGCCCGACGATCACCAGATCCGGCCGCTCCTCGGCCGGGATCAGCCCGAGCGCTCGGATGGCCACGTCCGGGGCTTTGAGCGGCTGGAGGCGGGCGGCGAACAGCACGTATCCGGGCTCGACGCCGGGCGCCGGCACCCACACCTCTCCCGGGTCGGCCGGATGGAACAGCTCGGTGTCCACCCCGGGACGCACGATCATCACCTGCTCCGGGCCCGCCTGGCAACGCCCGATGACGACGGCGGCCTCGTGGCGGCTGACTGCCAGGATGAAGTCCGACTCCGTGGCGCAGTAGACCTCGCCGTCGATCCGCGCCGGGGACTCCGCGGGCTCGCCGTCGCGCAGGGAGGAGTTGGGGTGCGCCGCCACTGAGTGGAAGGTCATCAGATGCGGGATGCCGGCCGCGCGGGCCAGCGGGATGGCGGCCACGCCGGACATCCAGTGGTGGGAGTGCACGAGGTCGAAGCGGTCCAGCGAGCCGAGATTGTCGCGGAATTCGTCGATGTGGGCGTCGATCTGGCTCTTCGGCAGGGGGGTGGCCGGGCCGGCGGTGATGTGGTGGACGATCAGTCCGTCGTCGAGGGTGGCGGTGGCGGGCTGATCCGCTGAGGAGCGTCGCGTAAAGAATTCGACGTGCGCCCCGGCCTGCTGCAGAGCCGTGGCCAGCGCCCGGATGAGGACGTTCATGCCTCCGGCGTCGGCCGTGCCGGCCCGCTCGGCGGGGGAGGTGTGGAGCGAGATGAAGGCGACGCGCATGGGGTGACGCTACTACCTCCTCAGAGGTGGGCGAGCGCGTCGCTGACCTCATGGACCAGCGCCCGGGCGTGCGACTCCGCCGCCACCGCGTCCCCGTCGACGATGGCCCGGGCCATCGCGTCGTGGCGGTCGAGGATGTCGGGTTCGGGATGGGCAGGCTGGAGCCCGAGGTGCGTGCGCCCGACGAGGACCTCCCCGATGGTCTCTCCCAGCGCAGCGAACATCTCGTTGCCGGAGGCCTGCAGAAGGAGGGTGTGGAACTCGATGTCCGCGCGCAGGAACTCCTCAAGGTGGCCCTCACCTGCTTCGCCCAGCCGTCGCAGAGTGGCGGCCAGTTCGGTGAACCGCACCCGTTCTCCCGGGGTGGCGCGGGCGGCCGCGTGGTGGGCGGCGGCAGGCTCGACGGCGGCCCGGAGTTCGGTGAGCGAGCGCAGCTGGGCGTCGTGCTGACCCGACTGGAGCCGCCACTGGATGACGCGGGGGCTGAATACCTTCCACTGCCCGGCGGGGAGGACGGTGATGCCGATGCGCGGACTCGCGGCCACCAGCGACAGCTCCTCCAGCGCTCTCATCGTTTCGCGGGCGACGGTGCGCGAGACACCGAAGCGCTCCGTGAGATCCTGCAGCGTGAAGCCCTCGCCGGGGGCGAGCTGGCCGCTGACGATCTCCACGCCGACGGTGTCCATGACCGAGTGCGAGAGGGCGGCGCGAGGGCTGGACATGGGCCCAAGGGTAGTGGCCGCGAAGCCCGTGGGCGCGGTCCGGATTTGCCACTCCGTCGACTCTGTGTAATGGTATTATCATTGAGGCGACGCGGCCCAGGGTATGAGGAGAACTGTCCAGTGGATCACAGCGGTCAAGGCCCTGCGGGGCACATCGACGCGAACAGGCCCGTGCACGTGGTGGTGCTCGGCGCCGCGGGCACCGGCAAGACCACCATCGGCCGGGGCCTGGCCGATCTACTGGGCCTGCCGTTCGGGGAGGGCGACGACTTCCACAGCGAGGCCAACCGGGCCAAGATGGGCGCGGGCCAGCCGCTGACCGACGAGGACCGTTGGCCGTGGCTGGCGTCGTTGAGGGATTGGATGTCCGAGCAGGAGGCGGTGGGCCGCTCGTCTGTTGTGGCGTGCTCGGCCCTTCGCGCGGACTACCGCGACGTGCTGCGCGAGGCCGACGGGGACGTTTTCTTCGTCCACCTCGTCCTGCCGGAGGACGTGAACCTGGAGCGGTTGGTGGCTCGGCAGGGGCATTTCATGAAGCCCGTGATGCTGGGCTCCCAGCGCGCCGCGCTCGAGGCGCTCGGGGAGGACGAGGAGGGGATCGAGGCTATCAATGTCGGCGATCCCATCCAGGTCGTCGAGGACCTCGCGACGGTCCTCATCGAGCGCTTCGGCGCGCGCCTCAGCGCGTGAGATCCACGCCGGTCTCGGAGCCCGCCGCGACACTGAACGCCGTGCCCCGCCCGTCGATCACTGCCTCGTAGTCTCCCGCGAAGCCCTCGACGGCGACCTCGCCCCGCTCGTCCGCGACCACGGTGGTCTCCGGTACCCACCACTCGCCGCGGATGAGGCCGCGCAGTGCCTCGAAGGACGGCTTGGGGGTGCCGTCGGCACGGATCAGCCCGATGGGCGCGCCCAGCCAGGCGCCCGCGTCGGTGATGCCCCAGTAGGTGATGGCCTCCACCGAGGGGTGTTCCACGAGCGTGCGGTAGTGCCGCGACACCTCGTCGGCCTGCCTCGCCTCGCCGTCGACGGTGGAGGGCCAGGACGGGACCTGGTAGTCGTTGAGGTCCACGATCTCGGCCGGCATGATCTCCCCGGAGACGAGGCTGGTCTCCGACATCTGCAGCGGCAGGGCGAAGCGGGCGAACCGTGCCAGCACCTCCTGCGTGCGCTCCTCGCCCCAGTAGCCCTGATGCATGTGGCTCTGCAGGCCGATGGCGTCGATCCGGATCCCGGCGTCGAGGCACTCCTCGATGAGGCGTTCGTAGCGGGCTGACATGTTGAAGTCGTTGAGCACGAGGCGCAGAGACGGGTCCGCCTCGCGCGCGGTGTCGAACGCAAGCCTCACCATGCCCACCCGGCCCAGCTCGCGGGCGAGCGGGGTGATGGCGTTGGCCTCGGCGGTGAACTCCGGCATGATCACCACCTCGTTGATGGCGTCCCACAGCCCGATCAGCCCGTCGAAGTCGGCCACCTCGCGGCGGATCCGCTCCTCGATGCGGCGCCGGACCTCCGCGGTGGGGAGGTCGAGCAGCCACTGCGGGGCGAGCGTGTGCCACACCAGGGGGTGGCCCTTGACGACCACGCCACGCTCCACGAACCAGCGGGCGGCGGCCTGCATGCGCCGCGTGTCGGGCAGCCCCCGGTGAGGCTCGAAGGTGCGCCAGTAGAAGGGCAGGGTCGCGGTGTTGAACAACTCCAACCATTGCCCTGCCAGTGCCTGGGCCATCTCGCTGGGCGCCTGGCCGAATCCGGTCGACACGGTCTGCTCCTCGCCATTGGCGAGGCCGATGAAGTCGAACCCGATGTTGCCGAAGGCGAACGCGTGCCGGGTCTGCCGCACCGTGACCGACCGCCCCGCGGCGGCCGGCCCGAGGCTGAGCACCGCGGTGCCCATCCGGTGCGCGTAGACCCCGGGGTCCGCCGCCGCCGCGACCCTCGAGCTCACAGCGCCGCCACCGTGACGGGCGTATCCAGCACGCGACCCTCCGCGACGACCCGCCGCTCGCCGGTGACCTCCACCGACAGCGCGGGCAGCCGGTCCTCCGACGAGGACCCGATCGAGAGCTGCACCTCGCCCGGCTCGACGATCCGGGCCATGTCGACTCCGGTGAACGACGACCGATCCGCGTGCACCTCGAAGGTCACCCGTACTGACGCGCCGGCGGCCAGGTCAACCTTGCGGAAGCCGATCAGCTGCTTCAGCGGCCGCACCACCTCCGCCCAGGGGTCGCTGAGGTAGAGCTGGACCACGTCGGCCCCGTCGCGATCCCCGACGTTGGTGACCGTGACGGACACCTCGACGGCGCCGTCGACGGGCATCGTCGGCGAGGACACCGCGACATCCGAGTACTCGAACCGCGTGTACGAGATGCCGTGCCCGAACGGGAACCGCGGGATGGGATCAAGGTTGGAGATGCCGTTGGAGAACCATCCGAGCGGCGCCGCCAGGTAGGTGCCGGGCTGGCCGCCGTGGTGCGAGGGCAGCCCGATCGGGAGCCGGCCCGACGGGTTGAGCGCTCCTGACAGGACCCCGGCCAGGGCGTCCGCGCCCTCCACGCCAGGTATGAACGCCTGGACGACGGCGGCGCAGCGGTCCGCGTACTCTCCGACGGCGTAGGGGCGGCCGGTGACCAGCACCAGCACCGTGGGGGTGCCGGTGGCCAGCACCGCCTCGACCAGTTCGCCCTGCCGGCCCGGGAGGCGCAGGTCGACGGCGTCGCAGCCCTCGCCGGAGGTGCCGTCGCCGAACATGCCCGCGATGTCGCCCACGGTGACCACGGCCACGTCGGCGCCGGCGACCGAGGCCACGGCCGCGGCCAGGTCCTCGTCGGTGCCGTCCATGAAGCCGGTGCCCTGCGCGAAGGTGACGGCGTCACCGAGCGCGGCCGTCAGGGCCTCGTCGAGGCCGCGGATGGGGAGGCCGATCTCGGTGCCGGTCTTGGCCATGACGTGGTTGGGGAAGGAGTAGCAGCCCATGAAGCTGCGCACGTCGGCCCACACGGGACCGACGACGGCGACCCGGCGCCCCGCGGCCAGCGGCAGCACGCCGTCGTTGCTGAGCAGCACGACCGACTCCTCCGCGACCCGGCTCGCGATCCTGCGGTTGCGCGGGGAATCCAGGTCCGCGGCTGGGTCCGCAGTCGGCTCCCAGCCGTCGTCGAGCAGCCCCAACTGCAGCTTCTGCCGGAGCACGCGGCGCGCTGAGCGGCGGACGTCGTCCTCGTTGAGCATCCCGCGCGAGATGGCCTCCTCGATGGCCCAGTAAGAGCCCGTGGAGGGCAGTTCGATGTCGAGCCCGGCGCGGATGGCCAGCGCCGCGGCGGTGGCGTCGTCGGGGGCGATCCGGTGCATCCGGGTGAGGAACGCGATGCTCCAGTAGTCCGAGACCACGGTGCCCTCGAAGCCCCAGCGGTCCCGCAGCACGCCGGTCAGCAGCTCGGCCGACGCGGCGGCGGGCTGGCCGTCGATGTCGCAGTAGGAGTTCATGATGGATCGGGCCCCGCCGAGGCGCAGCGCCATCTCGAACGGCGGCAGCATCACGTCCTCGAGCTCGCGGCGCCCCATCGACACCGGCGCGTGGTTGCGCCCCGCGCGGCTGGCCGGGTAGCCGACGAAGTGCTTCGGCGTGGCGATCACACCCGCCGACTGCAGGCCGCGCACGTAGGCGGTGCCGAGGCTGCCCACCAGGTACGGGTCCTCACCGCAGGTCTCCTCGACGCGGCCCCAGCGGTAGTCGCGCACCACGTCGAGCAGCGGCGAGAGCCCCTGTTGGACGCCGACGGAGGCGAGGTCCGAGCCGATCGCCGCGGCCATCTCCTCGATCAGCTCGGGCCGCCACGTGGCGCCCCAGGCGATCGACGCAGGGTAGACGGTGGCGCCCAGGGTGGTGAAGCCGGTGAGGCACTCCTCGTGCGCGATCGCCGGGATGCCGAACGCGTTCGAGGCCACGACGTCGGCCTGCAGCCGGCGCAGCTTGGCGGCGCCATCGGGCACGCTGACCGGGGCGGTGCCGTAGACGCGGGTGAGGTGTCCCAGCCCGCCGTCGATGGCCTCGTCCCAGGGGCGTAGTTCCTGCGCGAACTCGTTCTCCATCGGCGCCACCTCGTGGGCGTCGGGATCCGGTGCGGGTCGGTCGCCGTCGGCGGGGAGCCAGTAGGAGCCGAGCTGGTGGGCCAGATCGGCCAGGGACATCTCGGCCAGCAGGGCATCGAGGCGCGCGTCGAGGGGTGCGGTGGGGTCTGTCCAGGTCATGGGGGAGTCGATTCTGCGCGCGGGCGTCAGCCCTTGACCGCGCCTTGGAGGCCGCCGACGATGCGGCGCTGCATGGTGAGGAAGAAGACCATGGCGGGGACCATCGCCAAGGTGGTGAACGCGAACACGCCGGCGGTGTCGGAGGAGTGCTCGGTGGAGAAGTCGGCCACGCCCAGCGGGAGGGTGCGCATGTCGCCCTGCAGCAGGAGGAGCGGCAGCAGGTAGGCGTTCCAGGAGCCGACGAAGGCCAGGACGCCGACGGTGACCAGACCTGGGCCGGACAGGGGCACCATGATGCGGGTGAAGATGCTCAGCCGGCTGGCGCCGTCGATCGCGGCAGCCTCCTCGAGCTCGGCCGGGATGGCCTGGAGGAAGGGTCGCAGGATGACGATGGTCATGGGCAGCGCGAACGCGGCCTGGGGGAGCGCGACGCCCCACCAGGTGTTGCTCATGCCGAGGTCCTTGCTGATGATGATGAACAGCGGGATCACCGCCACCGTGGCGGGGAACAGCAGGCCCAGCACGAAGATCATGTAGATCTTCTCGCGCCCGGGGAAGTGGTAGCGCGAGAGCGGGTAGGCCGCCATCAGGCCGAGCACCACCACCAGCGCGGTGGTGAGCAGCGCGATCACCATGGAGTTGAGGCCGTAGCGCCAGAAGTTGGGGTTGGTCAGCACGCCGGTGTAGTTGGACCAGATCCAGGGCGACGGGAGCCCGGCCGGGTTCTCGGCGAGCTGCGCGTTGCTGCGGAAGCCACCGAGGATGGAGTAGAACACGGGCCCGAGCGAGAATGCCGCCACCACGAGGCCCACCAGGTAGACCAACGGGTTGACGCTCATCAGGCGACGGCGGCGCGGGGCCGCGTCGGACGCGGCGCGGGCGGTGATCGCGGTCATCGGCGGACCTTTCGCTTGTCGTTGGCTTCAATGTCGCGGCTGAGGATGAAGCGCTGGTAGAGCAGCGCCATGGTGAGGGCCACCACGAACAGCACCACCGACGCGGCTCCGGCGATGCCGTAGTTGCTGCGCTTGGTGCCCTCGTTGATGAGGAAGGTGGCCATGGTGGTGGTGGCGTTGGCGGGGCCGCCGCCGGTGAGGATCCACACCATGTCGAAGAGTTGGAGCGAGCCCAGCATGGACAGGAACGCCCACGTGCGCAGGGTGGGGCCGAGCAGCGGGATGGTGATGTAGCGCTGGGTCTGCCACCACGAGGCACCGTCGATCTGGGCCGCCTCGTCGAGCTCCTGGGGGACGCCCTGGAGGCCTGCGAGGAACAGCAGGATGGCGAACCCGAGGTACTTCCAGGTGAGCACCACCATCACGGTCCACAGCGCGATCTCGGGGGTGCCGAGGAAGCCCTGCTCGGGGCCTTGGATGCCGAGGGTGGCGAGCATGGAGTCGATCACGCCGTAGCGGGGCTGCAGCAGCTGGAACCACACCACGCTGGCAATGACCTCGGCGAGGATGTAGGGCACGAACACGATGGTGCGCAGCAGCCCCTGGAACTTCATCTTGCGGTTGAGCAGGAGCGCGACGGCGATGCCGAGCGGAAGCTGGATGGCGATGGAGGCCACCACGATGATGAGGTTGTGGCTGAGCGCCCCGAGGAACACGTCGTTGCTGAGCACCGAGGCGTAGTTGCGGAGGCCGACGAAGTCCACCAGTGGGCCGAAGCCCTTCCAGCGGTAGACCGAGAACTGGATCGCGCGCAGCATGGGCCACACGACGAACATGAAGAAGAGGATGAGGGCGGGCAGGACGAAGATCGCGATCTCCAGGCCCATCTTCCAGTTGACGGGCCGCTTCCGGACGGGGGAGAGCGGGCGCTCGTCGCGCCCGCCCTCCACGTTGATCCGGCCCGCCGCCTGCTGAGAGGTGGCGGTCATTGATTACTTCTCCGCGTCCGCGGCGGCCTGGGTGGCGTCGACGATGTCCTGCGCGGAGGCCTGACCGGCGAAGACCAGGGCGATCTCGTCGTTCATGGCGCCGCCGATGGAGGTGCCGAAGGCGGTGTCGAAGTAGAGCTGCACGTAGCCCGCGGCGTCGCGGACCTCGAGCAGCTGGGCCAGCGCCGGGTCAGCCACGTACTCGGACGCTGTGGGGTTGGTGGGCAGGCCCATGTCCAGCTCGGCGAAGCCCTTCTGGATCTCGTCGGAGAGGAGGTACTCGACGAACTCGACGGCCTCGTCGGGGGCGTCGGCGGGGACACCCCAGGCGTCGCCGCCGCCGAGCGCGGCGCTCTGGTCGCCCTCGCCTCCGTCGACCTCAGGGAACGCGAACCAGCCGGTGGCCTCGCCGAGGCCCTGCTCGTCCTCGGTCAGTCCCTGCATGACGCCGGGCTCCCAGTGGCCGGCCAGTTCCATGGCCACCTTGCGAGTGGCCAGGAGGCCGGAGGCGCTGGTGGGGCCGGACTGGGCGGGGGTGGTGAGGAAGCCGGGGTTGAACGGCTCGGCCGCGACGAGCTTCTCGAGGTCCTCGCCGGCGCGCACGAAGCACTCGTCGGAGAAGTCGAGGCTGGTCACCGCGCCGGACAGCACGTCCTGCGAGCACTGGCGGAGAGCGAAGTAGTACCAGTAGTGGGCGGCAGGCCACTTGTCGCCTGCACCGACGGAGATCGGATCGATCCCGGCGGCCTTGAGCTTGTCGATGGCGTCGTAGAGATCGTCCATCGTGGTGGGGGCCTCGGTGATGCCGGCCTCTTCGAACAGCTCGGTGTTGTACCAGAAGCCCACCACGCCCAGCGAGAAGGGCAGCGCGTAGGTCTTGCCGTCCACCTGCCAGCCGTTGACGGCGCCGCCCAGCTTGTCGATCGTCTCGGACGCGGCCTCGGAGAGGTCCTTGACGAGACCGGCCTCGACCTTGTCGGCCAGCTCGCCGCCGCCACGCTCCATGTAGATGTCGGGCATGTCGCCGCTCTGCCAGGCAGCCTCGATCTTGGTGCCCATGTCCTCGTGCTGCATGGCCTCGACGGTGATGGTGACACCGGGGTTGGCGGCCTCGAAGTCTGCGGCGACCTTGTCGTAGTAGTCCTTGCCGGCGCCGGTATTGGAGTTGTGCCACCAGGTGAGGGCGGCTTCGCCGCCACCGGCCGGGGCGGACGACGAGCCGGGGCTGGCCTCGTCGGTGGTGCCGCCGCAGGCGGACAGGGCCAGAGCCGCCGCCGCGACGAGTGCCGCGATCTTGGGAAGCTTGTGGGTCATCGTTGATCCTCCGAAAGTGTGACCGCGAAAAGTTTCGCGAAACCTTGACTAACAAGACTGATCTTAGGCACAAAGGTATTTAGTTTGCAAGAGCGACCAAAGATTGGTGCCGTGTTGTGACCCACGGGCGAAACTTTCGCTAGGCTGACCTCCATGGCGGGCAAGGGAGTGAAGGCGGTGCGGCTGCAGGACGTCGCGCTGCGTGCGGGCGTATCCACCGCCACGGCCTCGAAGGCGCTCAACGACCGAGGCGGAGTGTCCGGCGCCACCAGGGCCAAGGTGCTGGCTGCCGTGGAGGACCTGGGGTACCAGCCCGTGGGCGGGGAGTCGTCGCCGTACCCGCAGATCGCGCTCGTGGCGGACGACCTCACCACCACCTACACCCTCGAGATCCTCAAGGGCGCCATCTCCACCGCGATGGCCGAGGGGGTGGCGCTCGGTACGTTCTACATCCCGGGGGAGTCGACTGCGGGGGCCCCCGTCCCGCTGGATGACGCCTGGTTGGAGCTGCTCAAGGCCAAGGGGTACCTCGGGGTGATCGTCCTGACCGCCCGGCTTTCCGAGCATCAGCTCGCCAAGCTGCGCGACCTGGCGCTGCCTCTGGTGGCCATCGACCCGGCCAACGCCCTGCCGTCGAACGTGATGAGCATCGGCGCCACCAACTGGAACGGCGGTGTGGAGGCCACGCAGCACCTGATCGGCCTGGGGCACCGTCGCATCGGCTTCATTCAGGGCCCGCCCGAATCGGTGCCCGCCACCGAGCGGATGCAGGGCTACGTCTCGGCGCTCCACATGGGCGGCCTCACGCTGGACTCGTCGCTGGTGGTGGAGGGCGGCTACACCCACGAGCTGGGGTTGGAGGCCGGGCGGACTTTACTGTCGCGGCCGGCTGAAGAGCGGCCCACCGCAATCTTCGCCCCCTGCGACCCGGCCGCGATGGGGGTCTGCGAGGCTGCGCGGCAGCTCGGGATCCAGGTGCCGGGGGAGTTGAGTGTCGTGGGGTTCGACGACACCATCCTGGCCGGGCTCGCCGTGCCGGGCCTGACGACGGTGCACCAGCCGCTGCACCGGATGGGCGCGGCCGCCGTTCGTCGGCTGTTGGATATCTCCGCCGGCCGCCCGGTCGAATCCGGGCACGTGCGGCTTGCCACCCGCTTGGTGATCCGCCACTCCACGGCCCCCGTCGGCCCCATCGCTGGCTGAGGTGCCGCGAGGCGTGCGCCCCCGCTGGCTGAGGTGCCGCGAAGCGGCCTCGAAGCCTCAGGAACGTGACCTGTCCGCTTTACCTGGACACAGCGTCGCATGGCAGGAAGAGCCCGCCTGTTGGTCGGGCGAGGGATAGGCTCATGAGCGCGAGCCGAGGAGGCCCGCGAACGACCTGACGAAGGAAACGACGATGAAGACGTTCAACCTCGGCCCCACCACCTTCGAGGTCCCAGCCGTAGTCACGGGCCTGATGCGTATCCAGGACAAGTCCGACGACGAGGTGCGGGCGCTCTATCACGCCTCACGCGAGGCGGGCATCAACTTCTTCGACCACGCTGACATCTACGGCGACGACCGCTATCACGGATGTGAACGACGCTTCGCGGAGGCGCTGCAGCTCACCGCGTCGGAGCGGGAGGAGATCACGCTCCAGACCAAGGCGGGCATCGTCAAGGATGGGCCCTATTTCGACTTCTCCTACAAGCACCTCGTCGTCCAGGTGGAGGGATCGCTGCGCGCGCTGGACACCGACTACATCGACGTCCTGCTCCTTCATCGCCCCGATGCGCTGGTGGAGCCCGAGGAGGTGGCGCGCGCGTTCGATCACCTGGCGGCAGCCGGGAAGGTGCTCCATTTCGGGGTGTCGAACCAGACTCCTGGGCAGATCGACCTGCTGAAGCGCGACGTCACCCAGCCCATCGTCGCCAATCAGTTGCAGCTGTCCATCACGCACGCGCCGATCGTGGCGCAGGGTGTCGCGGCGAACATGGCTGCGCTGGACCAGTCGGTCAGCCGCGACCTCGGCATCCTGGACTACTGCCGCCTGAACGACATCACTGTGCAGGCGTGGTCGCCGTTCCAGGCGGGGTTCTTCACCGGCGTCTTCCTCGGCAACCCGGACCATCCGGAGCTGAACGCGGTCATCGACCGGTTGGCGGCCAAGTACGACGTGCGGCCCGAGGGCATCGCGACGGCGTGGATCACGCGGCACCCGGCCAACATGCAGGTTGTGCTGGGCACGACGACGCCCGAGCGCGTGACTTGGGCGGCGGCGGGTGCCGACGTCGAGCTGACCCGGCCTGAGTGGTACGAGCTGTACCGGGCGGCGGGCTACCTGGTTCCCTGACCTGTCGCGGGGATGTGTCACCCCCGCGTGGTTCGTTTGGTGAGCGGCCGCTCTCTGGGTGGGTTGACCAACCCAGAGAGCGGCCGGCTCCCAGAGATTTGTGCCCCCGCCTGCTGAGAGAGGGTCAGCGGGGTGGGATTGGTGGCACGATGCCGGTTGGCGGGTCCAGCGGGTCGATGCGATCGCCCCCCGCGTCGATCCGGTTGCCGTCCTCGTCCACCCGTCGGCCCTCGTGGTCGACGCGGTTCCCGAACTCGTCGCGCCAGAAGCCGTCCGCATCGGGTTCGTGCTCGATGTCCATACCTGCCAGACCGTCGCGGTCGAGGGGCTCAGCTTCAGGAGGGCTGTCCGGGCTGGTTGGTGAGTCGGGCGAGGCGGGGGAGTCCGGCGAGTCGGGAGAGCCGGGCGACTCCGCGGAGACCTCGTTCTCGAGGTCTGGGCGCGCGGCAGGGTCGGGGTAGGGCGTGCCGAGAGGATCGGTGGTCATGATTCACTCCTTATCGGGCCATCGGCCATCGGGGACAGGGTTTCCATAGGGGTCGAGTCGTCGGCCGTGTTCGTCCCGGGGAACGTCATCCGGCGTCGGATCGTCGTCGACGACGAGGTCCCGCTCGTCTTCGAGGTCCACGTCGCGGTCATCGTCAGGGAGAGGCTCAGGATCCGGATCCCGCTCATCATCGGGATCGATGGGGCGGGCTTTGTCGACAGGTTGATCCTCGACGATGTGGCCGTGCCGTCCGGTGTGCACCCGTGGGTCCAGCTGGTCAGCCTTAGCGAGTTGCTGATCGCGCTCCAGGGCGGCTGCTTCGAGCGACTCGCGGCTGTTGCGGGCTTCATCGTCGCGCAACTCAGCCTGCTCGGCGGCGCGTGCGGCCCGCTCCTCCGCCTCAGCGGCCTGCATGCGCAGGGACTCGGCGCGCTGGCTCTCTCCGATCGCCTCGTTGCGTACCGACTCGGCGCGAGCGGCCAGTTCATCAGCACGCTCCTGCCGGGCGGCGACGATCCGGTCGCTCTCGTGCGCACGCGTCCGCAGCTCCTCGGCGCGCTCAAGATTGGCGCTCTGCTGCCTCCGCGACGCTGCCACGACGATCCCTGCGATCACCGCGAGCAGCACTGCGACGATGATCACCCACACCCATAGTGGCCAATCCGGCATGGTCGTCCTCCTTCAAGTCAGACTCCGTGGTCTCTCCACAGTAGGCGTCTCAGGTCCTGATTGACAGGGTTCCGGGAGATCGCCGTGGACTGGCGGGGCGGTGGAGCCCATTCGATTTGCGGAAGCTCGCGCAGTGCGTGCTATTGTTTGCCGTCGGGTTGCAAGACCCACTGCGCGAGTGGCGGAATGGCAGACGCGCTGGCTTCAGGTGCCAGTGTCCCTTGGGACGTGGAGGTTCAACTCCTCTCTCGCGCACAACGATGTATGGTTTCCTGACTACATCAAATCCCCTCTGACAAGGACTTCGGTCCTTCTCAGTTGTGGACTCTCATGGACACGGATGGCCTCCGGAGGCCTCCCATTCGCCACGGTTCCCCACGTATTCCCACGACATCCGGGGTGGGGGGAACGTCGTCGGCGTCGCCTGCTGTCCACTCCACCGTCCTCGAGCCCGTTACGGAGCGTGACGGGAGGGGCGCATCATGGGTAGTCAGGGTGGTGGCGGAGTCTCCGGCGATGTCGATGCGTGGCCAGCGATTCCCGAACTCCCTGACTCCCGCGCCCATGAGAAGAGTGATTGCCGGAACGTCCCTCGTGTATCGGCCGTCCTTGTCGACCCACGGGTACCGCAAGCGCTCACTGGCACCCTCGTGAGCGGAGCACGCTTGCGCGCGAGGGTCGTGCCCGCGGCCGACTACATGTTGATGACCCGTACGAGGCGGACTCCCCACTCTTCGTCTGGGTTGGTGGTTCCGTCGCCGAGACGCTCCTGCATGACTGCTACGCCGAGATCCCGGCGCTTGGGCAGCCTGTCCCGCTCGGCTGCGTCCAAAGCATCGCCTATTTCGGCGTGGCTGAGGTCCGTGCAATAGGCGGGGGCGCCGGGCTGCTGGCGCCACGAGTCCGCGAGGGAACCAGCGTCGAAGGCGTCCAGGCCGGTGTCATTGACCAGCGCCATCGCGATCTCCCGGTCCCGGTCACGGTCGGCCGCGACAGGAATCGCGATCCGATCGGGCGCACCTGCAGGCTTGCCCTTCTTGGCGAAGGAGGCCGAGCCGATCGCGTTCCATGCCTTGGCGATCGGACGGCCAAGTTGCTGGGCAACCCACACGCTCTCAACTTGACCAGCCTCAATCGCGTCGATCTTGTTGTCGCGGAACGGGTAGTAATTGGAGGTGTCGATGACCGCTGTGTCCTCGGGCAGGCGCGCGATCAGCGGAGCGAGCTCGGGGATGCGGTTGAGGGGGATGGACAGGATGACCACCTGAACATCGGCCAGAGCATCTTCGGTCGTCACGGCACGCGCGCCCGCTGAGAGAAGCTCGGCATCGATCGTGTGAGGGCCGCGAGAGTTGGCGACCTTCACCTCGTGCCCCGCTTGGCTGAGCCTTGTGACCAGCGTCTTGCCGATGTTGCCCGTCCCCAGAATGCCAATGTTCATGTGCGAGTCCTCACGGTTGCTTGCTTCACGCCTCAAACTATGGGTGGGTTGCCGTAGTCGCAAGAACTAAAGGGGGGTATGGGGCAGGCTGCTTGTTGAAACCACCACGCACGCCGGAAAACTCGACATCGTCCATGGAGGCATCGACGGTCACCGGCACCTCGTCATCTCGTAAGCCGCGACCTTCGAGATAACGCGATGTGCGTACCTTTCGTGAGTCAGGCGGCGTGCAGAGTGAATCGCAGCCCCAGTGCGTTGGTCACCTTCAGGACGGTTGACCAGGTCGGGTTGCCCTGATCGGACAGCGCCTTGTATAGGCCGTCGCGGCTCATGCCGACGCGGCGAGCGAGTTCGCTCATGTTCTGGGAGCGAGCGATGACACCAAGGGCGCGGGGAACGGCCGTGGGGTCCTCGGCCGATTCCTCCAGCGCAATCTCCAGGTAGGAGGGGACATCATCGATGCCGTCTAGATAGTCGGCCGCATCGAACGGGGTGGATTTCTCAGTCTTCTTCGTCGTCATCGTCGTCCTCTCTCGAACGCCAGTCGGCAGCAACAGGACCAGACGGTCGCCGTGTTGTGTGAAGTAGACCCGATAGCCGGGACCGAAACTCAAGCGCAGTTCGAGCACGCCCTGTCCGACCGACTTCACATCACCAGGATTCCCGTGGGCGAGGCGGTCGATCCGCTCCAGGATCCGCAGCCTGCCCTGCCGGTCCTTCAGCTTTCTGAGCCAACGGTCGAAGCCCTCGCGGTGTAACCTCGACCACGTGTCGACTATAGCTGACACTACCTGGCCGGGCAACCCCTGAAGGGACGAGTTGCAGTCGCTCTGACTCCGAGGCCGAGCAGTTGATGGACGCCCTGGCGGCGACCGATCTCGCGTCGAAGGACTGACGTGGACGCCGTCGTCCCTGTTTGTCGCCGCTCGGCGACTCCTCCTCGACGCCCTCGAAGCGCTGACCCACCACCTCCCGAGCCTCGTCCTGGTCGGTGCCCAAGCCGTCCACCACCACGCAGGCATCTCTGGCTCATGAGGACTTGACTCGAGTACAGATCATGAGTTTGAGGGGTTCAGAATTATGATCAGGCCTGTTGGTCGGCACCGACCTGGAGGCGGAGTGGTTGTGGCACCGCATGTGGGAGTTGTCGGGCAAGGCCCTGACCGTCGACATCGCGACCCACGAGATCGCGGGGCGGCGATCGCGAGGGTCCAGCCTCGCTGGGGTTGGCCGCCGGGGGGGGGTCTTCGGGTTGACGAGCTGGTCGCTTGGGTCTCAGTGGCCTAGCCGCGTGATCACCCCAAGTGACTGGAACTGCAGTCATGTGACAGGTAGACTGGTCATATGCGATTTGAGGCCGCGTTCGGGGGCTTGATCCCGGGTGCGAGCGGGGCGGTGCTGGCCGTGCTGCTGCGTACGGGTGTTCCGCTGACCGGGCGGCAGGTGCATGGCCTGGTCCGCGATCAGTGCAGCCTGTGGTCGGTTCAGCAGGCGCTGGCCTCCCTCGCCGATCTCGGTGTGGTGGAGAGCCGCGCTGTGGGTCGGGCGATGGTTCACACGATCAACGAGGACCATTACGCCATCCAGCCTTTGCGTGTCCTGCTCGATCCGATTGCGGCGCTGAGGGAGGCGGTCCGGGCCGTGGTCGGGTCGAGTGTCGATGCGGTGGTCCTGTTCGGGTCGGTGGCGCGGGGGGAGGCATCGGCCGAGAGTGATGTCGACTTGGCCGTCCTCGCGCCCTCGGACTGGCAGGGTCGGACGGAACTGGAAGACGTTGTCCGCGCTCGGCTGGGCAACGACTGCGACGTGCTGGTGTTCACACCGGAGGAGTTCGGCCGCCTCGCGGGCAGCGGCGAGGAGCCGGTCGTCGCCCAGATCGTCGCTGACGGGGTGGTTCTACTCGGGTCGCTCCCGCAGGCACCCGTCGGTGTGGCGTGATGGCAACGCTCGAACACCGCAATCACGCACGAAGCTTCCTGAAGAAAGCCGAGGAGTACCTGGCCTCCGCGGAGGCAAATCTGAGTGCGGAGCGTTACACCGTTGCTGCGGGGGATGCCATCCATGCGGGCATCTGCGCCAAGGACGCCATCGTCACTCAGCTCACCGGTTCGACGGTGAAGGGCAAGGACCACGCGCTTGCCGCGAAGGAGCTTCGTCGGGCACTGGGGCAGCGACCGGACGCGGCCGGTGCCGAGAAGGGACTCCGCGAACTGGTGTCGAACAAGGCTGACGTTGAGCACGGCGTCAGCCTCATGTCAGCTGTGAAGGCTGAGGCGCTCGTCCGTCGCGCTCGGAGCCTGGTCGAGATCGCCGTCCGCGTCGTCCGACTCAACGGGTGATGGCGACCCCCAGATGCCGAGCTCCCGTGCCGGCTGCACGGTTGCTACGTGTTCGCCTGTCCCGTTCCATGGCGCCGAGGATGCTGCCGTTCTGCGCCAATCTCGGGATTGCCGTTGACAGCAACGCGCGCTGTGGCGGCTCTACACAATTCCCCACGACGAGGTGACGACATGGCTCAGGCCCATCAAAAGACCTTGGGTAGAGAACCAACTCGCGTCGGAGCCTTGTGGCGGGGTCAGTGCGGGGCTCCGGGTGCCACCGGAGTCCACAGCCGGTCGATGGGCATGACGTGGAGTCGGTCGGCGTAGGTGTAGGAGCGGGTTCCGGTGGTGAGGATGATCCCGGCGGCGAACCGCGGTCCGAGGGCGTCGCGGAGTTGAGCCAGACCGCGAAAGTCGCCGCCCGGCGCCCGTTCGCTGGCTTTGACCTCGAACGCAACGACTGTGCCGTCGTCGTACTCGATGACCACGTCGACTTCGGCACCGTCGCTTGTCCGCCAGTGGCCTAGGGTGACGGGCTCGTCGAGCCAGGAAGCCTGCTTGCGGATCTCCCCGACGACGAAGGTCTCAAGCAGGTGCCCGAAGTCGGTGAGTGATGCCGGGTCGAGTCGTGTGAGCTTGTCAGGCGTGAGTCGCAGCAGCCGGGCGGCCAGTCCGGAGTCGACGACGTGGACCTTGGGTTTGACGCTGACCCGTGAGCGCAGGGTCTTGCCCCACGCCGGTAGCCGTACCACGAGGAAGAGGTCCTCGAGCAGCCGCAGGTGAACCTCTACGGTGGCTCGACTGACGCCGAGCCTCTCAGCAGCAGCAGAGACGTTGAGCAGTTGCCCGGTTTGTGCCGCAGTCAGACCCAGCAGGTCGGTCATTGCCTGTCGTTCACGGATTCGGCTCAACTCCAGGGCGTCCCGCTCGACCGATGCTCGCACGAAGTCATCGAACCATCGGGCTCGGGCCGCGCCGGAACGTCGCAGGGCCAAGGGCAGGCCCCCGGCGCAGACACGCTCCACGTATTCCTGGCGCGTGGTCGTTGAGGAGGGGATCCGGCCGACGACACCCTCAGGGTCGGCAGGCAACACCTCGATGAGGTTCTCGCTCACCCCGGCGATCTCACCTTGGGACAGCGGCCAGATGGTCAGGGAGTGCAACCGTCCCGTGAGAGCCTGAGCCGTGGCGGGCAGGGCGTCCTGCCGGGTCGATCCAGTGATCACGGCGGTTCCGGGTAGGCTGCCCTCTCGATTCAGCCTCGCTTTGAGCGCATCCAGGATGTCGGGCACCCGCTGGTACTCGTCGACACACACTGGTGCCGCACCGGCGACGACCGAGGCCAAATTCCCCACGACCGCCTCGCGCACCTCGACGTCGTCCAGGTCGAGAACCGATCTCCCCACATCGGCAGCGAACCCGTGCAACACCGTGGACTTACCCACCGAGCGCGGGCCGTGCAGGGCGATCACCGGTTCCACGGCAACCAGCCCCGTCAGGACTTCACCCACCCTCCGTGGGACGAGCGAGTCGAGGACCATGAGCCCAACCTAGCAGACATGACGCTACGTAGTACGCAAACGCGAACACACGAACCAAGCAAACATGAGCGGGCGCGGTGCGCAATCTTGAAGGACCGACCATCGCCATGTGGGCGGGGTCCGACCATCGCCGTCGGCGTCCGACTCTGGGCAGCTGAGTGAGCACACGCCCATCGGCATTTCGGTGAACTGACTCGTTCCTACGGCGGCGTCCCCACGTCGCATCTGCGGTCGTCCTGTCCTTCGGCGAGGACAGCGAAGGCAGACAACACGTCATCAAGCGTCACGTCGTGCTCACGGGCAGCCCTGTGGTGTCAGGCCATGAGGCGGGTTGGGGGTGCACGCGGGTGTCCGAAGCTGTCCACCGGTTACGGTCGGCGCTCGTTATGCGGGGTGACTGGTTTGTCTGGGCCGATGACAGGAGGCCGCGATGCAGTGCAAGAAATCCACTGCAGCGTTCGGCGGTCGCTGTCGCTCTTGCCCGACCATGTGAAGGAGACTGGTGCCTTCCGCGCCGTCGGGCTGCTGCGGGCGGTCGACACCTCCGGCCAGTTCGGGCTGGCCATGCGCGGGGGCGAGGCGAACGCAGCGGCCGTTGCCGATGAAGCCCGAGAATATGCGCCGGCACGCTTCCTCGCTCGGTGGCCGGATCTCGGTCTCGGTGTGGTTGGCCGCAGGCGGCGACGCCGCGGCGGCTCCCACGCTCGCGGCCCCTTCCATCGACTGGCTGGCAGCCCTGCGGACAACCAACCTCTCGGCGGTGGCCCGTGGATGCCGGCCGCCTATGCTGAGGGACAACCATGGCGCGAGATCCGCGCGGGTCTCGGGTGCTGAGTTGCCTCGCCCATGCGGGCTGTAATGTGCCCGCGGACGAGCCCTGAGTACGCTGGACGCCGTGTCGAACCGATCAGCGCCCGAGCCCATGTCAGCACCCTCCTCGGCTGCGGTCGGCAGCGGAGTCGACGCAGACGACCTGGCCGTGACATTGCGGGTCTTGCGCACCATCCACGAGCTCGACGAGGCCCACCCCGATTTCGTGGCCGTCCGACAGGCGACCGGCAGGATGTTCAAGGCGGTCAAGCACCACCGCCGAGGCGTCAAGCGAGCGGCGATCCAGGACAACGACAAGGCCATCGTCGCCGGGACGGCCACGGGCGCACCCGACCGCATCGATGATGAGACGCGGGGGCTGGCGCTCACGTCAGGCGTCGAGGCGCCGACGGCCGGGACGCTCATGAAGGCCCGGCCCTGCTACATCTGCAAGCAGCGCTACACGCTGGTGGACGCGTTCTACCACCAGCTCTGCCCCGCGTGTGCGGCCATGAGTCACGCCAAGCGCGGCGCGCGGACGGATCTGACCGGCAAGCGGGCGCTGCTGACCGGCGGCCGGGCCAAGATCGGAATGCACATCGCGCTCCGGCTGCTGCGCGATGGTGCCCACACCACGATCACCACCCGCTTCCCGCGTGACGCGGTGCGACGCTTCGCGGCGATGCCTGACGCCGCCGACTGGCTGCATCGACTGCATGTGGTCGGCATCGACCTGCGTGATCCGTCCCAGGTCATCGCATTGGCCGACGCGGTGGCCGCCAGGGGCCCGCTGGACATCCTGGTCAACAACGCGGCACAGACAGTACGACGCTCGGCCGGTTCGTACGCGCCCCTCGTCGACGCCGAGTCGATCCCGGTCCCGGACGGACTGTGGCCCGAAGGCCAAGGCCCAGAACTCCTGACGTTCGGGCACACACGAGACCTGCATCCTCTGGCGCTGGCCGAGTCGGTCAAGGCGCACCCGCTGCTCGCGGCGGCGGACGCCGCGGTCACCGGCTCTGCCGCCACTCACGCGGATGCCGAGGCAGCGGCCCGCGACGCCCAGCGCCTGACAGACATGGCTCTGGCTCCGGGCTCGTCGTCGCTGGCGCGTCTGGCCGACGGCTCGGCGATCGACGCGGGAGGGCTCGTTCCCGACCTTCACGACTCGAACAGCTGGGTCCAGGGCGTCGGTGAGGTGGACGCGCTCGAGATGCTTGAGGTGCAGCTCTGCAACGAGACGGCTCCGTTCATCCTCATCAGCCGACTGCGGCCGCGCCTGGCCGAGGCGGCGAGAAGCGTGGCGAGTGGTCCGGCCCGGGGGTACGTGGTCAACGTGTCAGCGATGGAGGGGGTCTTCGCGCGCGGCTACAAGGGTCCCGGCCATCCGCACACCAACATGGCGAAGGCGGCGGTCAACATGCTGACGCGGACGAGCGCGCGGGAGCTGTTCGAGTCCGACGGCATCCTGATGACCAGCGTCGACACCGGCTGGATCACCGACGAGCGCCCGCACCCCACGAAAGTTCGGCTCGCCGAGGAGGGCTTCCATGCGCCCTTGGATCTGGTCGACGGAGCCGCTCGGGTCTACGATCCGATCGTCCGCGGGCAGGCCGGCGAGGACCTTTTCGGCGTCTTCCTGAAGGACTACGCGCCCTCAGGTTGGTAGGCCAGCTGTCAGCATCTGCTTGAGGTCACGGCCGGCGGTGTGCCGTCGTTCAGGGCCCGAGGAGTGCGAGGGGGACGACGGCGATGCCGTCGGGGCGGCGGTAGGCGTGTCTGCCGGTGTAGATGATCATCTGGTCGACGAGGCGGTCGCCGAGTTGCTGGGCCAGCCAGTTCAGGTGCTCGACGTCGGCGGGTCTGATGGTGTCGGTGAGCTTGACCTCGATCGCGATCGCGGAACGGTTGGCCGCCTCGACGATGAGGTCGATTTCGTGGTCGGTGTTCTTGGTGCGCAGGTGCCCGATGCGGGCATCGGCCGCTTCGGCGTAGACCCGCACCGATTGGGCGGCCAGCGACTCGAACAGTGCCCCTAGCCAGGTGCCGGTCGCAGCGTGGACGCGGCGGCCCTGTCCACGGAGCAGCCCGGCCTTGCCGACGCCGACGAGGCGGGCGGCCAGGGCGGGGTCGACTGGACAGTGCTGTACCTAACAGATGGACGACGGGATAACTAACAGCTCGACACGCGCGACCTGCCCGTGAGCTCGGTAGGGTTGGTTCCGTGACCAGCCGGCGATGCGCTGCCGCCACGATTCTTCATGACCTCGTTCGAAGTCATGCCCCGAGACACCACCCGAGCCCGATCCGAGGCGCCGCCCTGTTTTTGTCCCCGATGGTCGCGGCTCGGTCCAGGTTGTGGATCAGGCCCGAGGCGCGGAATCGTGCCCGTAGTGGCACCCGCTGGTCTGACACCTGAGCGTGGAGCCCCGCACTGGCGTCCCGCCTCCGCGGACTCTGGTCAGAGGCTGGTGAGCAGCTCTTGCATCTCGGTGATCTCGGCCTGCTGGTCGGCGATGATCTTCTCGGCCAGCGCTACCGCGTCGGGGTTCTGGCCGTCGGCCAACTGCTGCTCGGACATCTCGATGGCGCCCTCGTGGTGGGCGATCATGGCTTCGAGGAACGCCTGGTCGAACTCGGTGCCCGTGAGGCCGTCGAGTTGGGTCATCATCTCTTCCTGGCTCATGCCGTTCATGTCCATCCCGCCCATGTCCATGCCGCCGTGGTCGTCGGGGGAGACGTCCTCGCCCCAGGTGTTCAGCCACGCGGTCATCTCGTCGATCTCCGGGCCTTGGGCCTCGGCGATCCGCTCAGCGAGCGCGACGACCTCGGGGGTTTCGGCTTGCTCGATCGCCAGCTGTGACATTTCGATGGCGCCCTCGTGATGGATGATCATCATCTGCGCGAAGGTGGTGTCCTGGTCGTTGTGGTCGGCAGCGACGTCCGATGAGGCGCTCGCCGACACTGACTCGGTGGCCATGGCGGAGATGCCTGTCTGTGAGGTGGTCGCGGCTGGGGGTGTGGTGCTCTGGTCTGCGCAGGCCGCCAGGGTGGCCGTCAGGACCAGCCCCGCCAACGTGGCGGTGATCCGCTTCGTGCGTGACATGTTCGTGCTCCGTTCCTGGCCGACGGGGTCGCCGGACCTTGATCTCGAGCCTATGAACCCTCAGCTAGCGATCCAACCCGTGGAAGGTCAAGGATCGATCAAGACCCGCTCCGGTTCGGGCGCGGTGGCGAGGGGAAGGGTGAGGGTGAACGTTGAGCCGTGTCCGGGGCCGGGGCTGGTGGCGGTCAATGAGCCGCCGTGGGCGAGCGCGAGGCTGCGGGCGATAGTCAGCCCGATCCCGGAACCGCCCGCATCGCGGGCCCGGGCCGTGTCGGCGCGGTAGAACCGGTCGAACACCTTCGAGAGCTGCTCCGGGGTGAGGCCGTCGCCGGTGTCGGTGACCGTGATCACCACCTCGGCCTTCGAGTCGCGCGTGCTGATGTGCACGATCCCGCCGGTGGGGGTGTGCCGCAGCGCGTTGTCGAGGAGGTTGCCCAGGATCTGACCCACCCGCTGCGGATCCGCTGCGACAAGGCCCGGGTGAGAGTCCGCGGACAACGCGACACCCTTGTTCTCGTATCGGGTGGCGACGGAGGCGACGGCGGGCTCGATGAGGTCCCGGATCGGCTGGGTCTGGGTGTCGAGGGTGAATCGGCCTTCCTCGGCGCGGGACACGTCATCGAGGTCGGCGGCGATCTTCTTGAGCCGGGTGGCCTGGAGGGTGAGCAGCTGCTGGCTGTCGTGGTCCCAGGGGACCACGTCGTCGATGACGGCCTCCAGCTCAGCGGTCAGGGTGGCCAGGGGGGTGCGGAGCTCGTGCGCCACGTCCGAGAGAAGCCGCCGTCGGCTGGTTTCGGTGGAGTCCAGGCGGCTGGCCATATCGTTGAATGCGTCGGCGACCGCCGTGAATTCGGGACTGGTCGCGGTGTCTGGCACGCGCGCC
This sequence comes from Tessaracoccus sp. MC1627, assembly GCF_014164725.1. Classification (NCBI taxonomy): domain Bacteria; kingdom Bacillati; phylum Actinomycetota; class Actinomycetes; order Propionibacteriales; family Propionibacteriaceae; genus Tessaracoccus; species Tessaracoccus sp. MC1627. Next base: position 149,922 of record NZ_JACJGA010000005.1, read on the forward strand.
TTGTAGTCGCCTGCCTCAACCAGTGCCGAGGCGGCGGTCAATCGCTCCAGCGGTCGGCGCAGCCGCCTGGTCTCCAGCCAGGCCAGGCCGATAGCCAGCGTGAGCGCCACCACCAGCCCGATGCCCAACGATCTGACGCCGGCCTCGAGGAACGCCTGCTCCACATGCCCCATCTCGGCGGTGCCGTCCGGGTGTCCCAGTTGTTGCAGGTGCTCGTGGAACAGCGGAGGCCCGACCACCACAGCTACCAGCGCGGCGGTGATCACGCCGACTGCCACCACCAGCGCCTGGGTGAGAAACGTGCGGGTGCCCCACCGCATCCGGGAGACGTACCCGCGCAGCCTCATCATCGCCCTGGTCCCATCCGGTATCCGACCCCGCGGACGGTGAGGATGTAGCGCGGTTCCGTGGGTGGGTCGTCGAGCTTCTTGCGCAGGTTCGCCACGTGGACGTCGACGACGTGGTCGTCGCCGACCCACCCGCCGCCCCACACCGCGTCGATGATCTGCCGCCTGCTCAGCGCCACGTTGGGCCGGGCCGACAGTGCGTCGAGGATGTCGAACTCGGTGCGGGTCAGCCCCACCTGCTGGTCGTCGACCCACACGTCGCGGCCTTCCGCGTCCACCCGCAGCCGTCCGAACTCGCGCGGCGGTGCGGGTTGTGTGCCGTGGGTCTGGCGTCGTGGCCGTCTCAGCACGGTGTTGACGCGGGCGACGAGCTCGCGGGGGCTGAACGGCTTGGTCAGGTAGTCGTCGGCGCCCACCGACAAGCCGATCAGCTTGTCGACCTCGTCGGCCCGGGCCGTCAGCATCAGGATGTAGCAGTCGGAGAACAACCGGATCTGGCGGCACACCTCGATGCCGTCGATGCCGGGCAGGCCCAGATCGAGAATGATGACGTCGGGGTCCAGGTCCTGCGCTGAGCGGACGCCGTCCGGGCCGGTGTAGGCCAGGGCGGTGTCGAAGCCTGCCTTGTTGAGGTAGGAGCCGACGATCCCGGCCAGCGGGCGCTCATCGTCGATCACCAACACACTCGATCTGCGGGGCTCAGCCATACAGCCATTATCGACACACCCCGCCCCCAACCCACCCCCTCACAGCGCTGGGGGAAGTGTTCTTGGCCGAACCTTGACCCGGGCTGAACCCTTCCCTGATCTGGAGGGGTGAGGCTGGGAACGTGAACGAGATCCTGGCGCCAGCACCGCCGACCGCCCCGACCGAGGTGGTCAACGTCACCTTGGTGACCACCGCAGCGTGCCACTTCTGTGATGACGCCCATCAGCGCCTCGACGCCCTCGACCGCGCGGGCCTGCTTCGGCTCACGACGATCCCGGCGGAGTCACCGCAAGGTGCGGCCCTGATCGCCGAGCATCGTCCGGGCATGTTCCCCTTGACCCTGGTGGCGGGGCGCTACTTCCACGACGGGCGTATCCCCCGCGGCAAACTGGCGCGGCTCGTCGACCACCTCGGTGCCCGCTGATGGGCGCCGACCTGCTCAGCGCCGGCGGGATCCTGGCAGCGTTCCTCGCCGGCGGCGTCGCGCTGTTCGCCCCGTGCTGCATCGTCTTCCTCGCTCCCAGCTACCTGGCTGCGGCGGCGAAGAACCGCCGCTGGCGCCTGATCCCGCTGACCTTCGTGTTCGCCGCCGGCCTGGCGGCGGTCCTAGTCCCGATCACTATGGGCGTCAGCCTGATCGCCGGCGCCATCGCCATGTACCACGTGGTCCTGTACTGGGCCGGTGGCCTGCTGATGATCGGACTCGGCCTGTTGGCGTTGTCGGGGACGATGTGGTCGATGCCGTCCTTCCTCCGGGCGCCTGACACCACACGCGGTGACACCGCCACCTTCTTCAGCCTCGGCGTGTTCTCCGGCATCGCCTCCAGCTGCTGCGCACCGGTCCTGGCCGGCGTGATGACCCTGTCAGCGTTGTCCGGCTCACCCGTCGGCGGCTTGGTGCTCGGCTTGGCCTACGTGTTCGGGATGGTGATCCCGCTGTTCGTGATGGCGCTACTGTGGGACAAGCGTCCTGGGCGGATGCGCAGCCTCCGCGTCAAGTCCATCCGCATCAACGTGGGCCGCTTCACGCTGGCCACCAACACCGTCAACCTTGCGGTCGCCGTCGGGTTCGTGATCATGGGCATCCTTGTGATCGGCCAAGCCGGCGCCACCGAGATGACCGGCGCCGACGCCCCGCTGGTCGGCATGGGCGCCTGGCTCTCCGACGTCTTCGCCTGGCTGATCGCGATCACCGCCCCCATCCCCGAAGCCGTCCTCGGGCTCGCGCTGCTCGCACTGGTGGCCGTGTTCGTCGTCGCCACCCTCAGAGACCGCCGCAGAAACGAGCAGCCCGCGACCGTCCATGACTGTTGCGACACCCAGACAACAGCGCCCGCGAATACCGCCGCACCGACCGTCACCTCCCAGGAGCCCCGATGACCCCCACCGCCCCGGCACCCTCCCGACGCGAGCAACTCAGAACACGGCAGCAGGCCGAGACGCAGCGCGACACGAAGCGGCTCACCTGGACCCGGGTCGTCGGCGGAGCAGTGACGCTGATCGTGGCGGCAGTCGTCGGTTATGGGCTGTGGACCGCCATCCCCGAACAGGGCGACAGCCAGCGCCTCGCCCCCGACTTCACCCTCACCACCACAGCCGGCACCTCAGTGACCCTCAGCGACCTGCGCCCCAACCCGGTGCTCATCTACTTCAACGAAGGCGCCGGCTGCGCCTCCTGCACCATGCAGATGGCCGAGATCGAGAAGAACCCCGGATTCGCCGAGGCGGGCATCGAGGTACTGCCCATCGTCATGAACACCGCCGAGCAGATCCTGCCCGACATGCAGCAGTTCGGCATGACCACCCCGTATCTGCTCGACGACGGCACCGTGTCCAAGGCCTACGACGTCCTCGACAAGGGCATGCACCCCGGGCTGCCCGGACACGGCTTCGTGCTCATCGACGGCGACGGCGTCCAACGCTGGTACGGCAACTACCCCTCCATGTGGCTCGACCCGCAGGAACTCCTCAACGAGGTCACTACGCGACTTCGGTGAAGTCACTGGATGGGACGTGTCGTTCGGTCCGAGTGCCCCGCGACGGCTTCAACTCACTGGTACCGCTTGAGGATCTCCTTCATCTGGGCGATCTCCCTCTCCTGCGCCTCGACGATCTCGCTGCAGAGCTGTTCGATCTCAGGATCGGTGATGGTGGCCTCCTGGCACACCAGGATGGCGCGCGAGTGGTGCGGAATCATGGAGGTGAGGAATCCCTCGTCGCCTACCCCCACCTCGTTGCGGCCCATGAAGAATGCGGCAAGAAACAGCGCCAGAAACCCGACGAGCAGGATGATGTTGAGGGTCTTGTTCTTGAGCATCGACCACATGCCGACCGTCATCAGCACCGCCATGGCGGCCACCATGAGGACGGCCATGTAGAGGTTGCTGGGATTGAAGTAGAAGTGGTCGAGGCTGCGGACCATAGACATGCTGAGTGCCCACATCAGTCCCAGGTTGACCAGGAGAATCGCCCCGAACTTCCAGTACATCGCATGCGAGTGCTTGTCCTTCCCGCTGTCCTCGGTGTGGTGTCGCGGTGCGTCGCTTGTCATGGCGGCTCCTTCCCTTCACTTCACCCATACCCACACCCTTGCGATTCCAAACCCACGCCACGTCGGGCAGAACCGGGTCTCAGTGGTGAGAGCTGCGTTCCAGTGCGCTGTGGGAGGGGGTCTCGATCTGGAAGGTGGAGTGTTCGACGCTGACGTGGAAGTGTTCGGCGACGCAGGTTTGGAGGTCTCGCAGCTCCTGGGAGACGTGGCCCTGGGCGAAGCAGGTTTCTTCGACGACGACGTGGGCTGTGAGGACGGGTAGCCCGGTGGCGATGGTGGAGGCGTGCAGGTCGTGCACGCCGATCACGTGCGGGACCTGGAGGATGTGTCCGCGGACGTCGTCGAGGTTCAGGCCTCTGGGGGTGGATTCGAGCAGGATCCCCCCGGCCTCCTTGAGGATCGTGATCGCGCGGGGGACGATCAGGGCGGCGATCAGCATCCCGGCGATGGCGTCGATGCGGGTCCATCCGGTGAGCGAGATGACGATCGCGCTGATGATGACGGCGACGGATCCGAGGGCGTCGTTGACCACTTCGAGGAACGCGGCACGCATGTTGAGGTTCGCGGCGCGGCCTGCGCCCAGGACAAGCATGGCGACGATGTTGCCGACGAGTCCGACGATCCCGAACACGAGCAGCCCGCCGGCGGTGACCTCTGCCGGGTCGAAGAGCCGGCGGACGCCTTCGATGAGGGCGTAGATGCCGACGGCGAGGAGGATCGCGGACTGGGCGCCGGCGGCCAGCACCTCTGCGCGACGGTAACCCCAGGTCCGCTCCGGTGTGGGTGGCCGCAGGGCCAGGGAGGCGGCGATCAGTGCCATCAGCAGGCCGGAGGCGTCTGTGAGCATGTGCCCGGCGTCGACGAGGAGGGCGAGGCTGTTGGTCCACCATGCGCCGATGACCTCGGCGATCAGGATGGTGGCGGTGATCCCGAACGCGATCGCCAGCCTGGTCCGGTTGGTCCCCGGACTCGCGTGGGTGTGGTCGTGGGTGTCGCTCATGCCTGGGCCTCCGCGTGACGATGGTAGCGGTGGAGCGCTTGTCACAGGAAGCCCCGCCACTTCGGGATCTTCTTGATCTGATCTTGACCAAGCATGTGACTGGCGCACTCAGTGGTTGGGGCATGCTGGTTGGACGACCTGTCCGAAACGGTGCCGCGGTACATCGCGGACACCTGGACTTCCTTGAAGACATAGATCCTGGAGACCACCCATGCGCCGCATTCATCTGACCGTCCGCATCGCTGTGCCGCTCGCTGCCCTCCTGGCGCTGTCGGCTTGCTCAGCCCCGGAGGTTGCCGAGGCCCCGAGAGATACCCCGTCGACGGCGGCGCCGAGTGCCGCGGTGGGGGAGGCGAGGACGTTGCTTGCGGCGCACGGGCTTGAGGGGAAGAGCGGCGCCGAGGTTGTGGAGGCGCTGGACCAACTCGACGCTCAGCGCCCGTTGCCGCTGGCTGGATCGGTGCGCTACGACGAGGTGCTCCTCAGCGACGGCACCACGGAGGCCGCGCTGGCCCTCGACGGTGACCAGTTCTACCTGTCGATGGCGCCGTACGAGACCGCCACGCACGAGTGCTACTTCCACAACCTCGGCACGTGCCAAGGGGAGCTGGCAGACGTCGAGGTGCGCGTGATGATCACCACCGATTCGGGGGAGGTCCTCATTGACGAGGACGCGACCACCTACGCCAACGGGTTTGTCGGCTTCTGGATTCCGAAGGACGTCGAGGGCACCGTCGTCGTCACCAAGGACGGAAAGCGCGCCGAGAGCCGCTTCTCCTCCGATGCCGAGGGCCCCACCTGCCTGACCACGCTGCAGCTTCTGTAGTCCTGGGCGGAGAGGCGGCTGTGGATTGGTCAGGAGTGGTGAGCCTCCATCCCGGCGAATCCCTGGTGCATGCCAGGGTTGCAGGCGCCGTCAAAGCCCATGTCTGATTGGGCCATCATTCGAACGTGGTCGGCGAACTCACGTCCGGTTGGCTCGACTGCTCCCGCTGTGGTGGCGGTCATCGCGACGAGTGCCGCGGCGGCGGCGAGGGCAGCGATCTTGCGCGTGGTGATCATAGTGGTCTCCTTGATTGAGGTGCCTCCCGTGAGCCCGGTACGACCACTGTCCCCCGACTATGTATGGATCTGATCAACTCTCGCCTCCGCTTCGATCAAGAAGTTGAGGCCGGGTCAGCGCGCCCGGCCCCCGGTGGTCGAGCCCTTGGCCTCGCACCACCCAGGCGTGGTCCCCGATCGGCGGCATCACGTCCTACTACGACGTGCCCAAGAAGAGTTTCGACGAGCCCGTGCTCCTCGCCATCGGTGAGAAGCACGGCAAATCCGCCGCTCAGGTCATGCTCCGCTGGCACATCCAGAAGGGGGTGCAGGTCATCCCCAAGTCCACGAAGGCGGCTTGGAACGCCGAGAACTTCACGTGTTCGACTTCGAGCTCCCCGCCGACGAGATCGCCCCGATCGACGCCCTCGACACCGGCGTCCGCGGCGGCCCCGAGCCGGACTTCATCCCCCTGGACAACTTCGGCGTGCCAATCCCCGAGGCCTGATGGCCCGCGGGCGCGAGCACCCTCGCGCCCGCAGCGGCCGCCGGTCAAACCACGTTGAGGGGGAGGGGCGACGAAGCTAGAGGAACGAGGTGCCGAAGGCGATCAGGTCGCGGTTTCCCTCATCGAAGCCGTAGTACCGCCGCTTCCCGCAGCGCGCGCAATGCTGATGGGTGGGCTTCCCATCCTCCGTGTTGTGATGGGTAAGGAACCGATGCCTACCGATCCGGCACAGCAGCCTCATGGACATTGCAGCCTCCTCCTCGGCGATGCATTTCGAGCTTTGGCGCAGTGAGCGCTAGCCGCACAGCGGATTCGCCACCTGGGGGATGGTAATTCTTGCGCATCGCCCACACCATCGGCTCCCGTGACAATACGTTGACGGCTACGAGGTGGAAGCGGTGCAGCGTTTCAGCGGCCCGGTATATGCCCAAGCAGAAGCGGGCTGGCAGCGACGCGGGGGTGCGCTCACGCTTCCGGACCAGCGCCACCCGGCATGCCCAATTCGTCTCGCCGTGCTCCAAGACACGAGCCGGTCCGGCTCCATCAGAGGTAGTTCGTTGCGGTGGTGGCAATGTGAATCACAGCGAAGAGGGTTGCCGGCACGAGTGAGGGACAATTCTCCAGGTAGCGCCACACGCAGATGAAGTACTCAGCATTCTCGGAGTCTGTCACGGGCCACCATGCGCGCCACGTGTGACCCGGACACGTCCTACGCGAACGACTCCGCGGGGGCCCGGTCATGCCGCATCTCCCTCGGGCGCCGTCCGGGTCCGCCAGAGACACCCCCGCCCGAGAGCTTCGACGGCTCAGCTGGGTGGAGGGCAGACCCGCGGAAGCTTGTAACAGATCTTCACAAGCGGTAACACCCTTGGAACAGGACCGAGACTGCCCCGACACCAGGCACTCATAGCGTTCTGCATGAAGGGACGGCGCCAGTCCCGGGGGACTTCCCCCGGCCGGCCGTCCCTTCTCTGTTCAGGCACCTGAAAGGACAACCATGTCTGTGTTCCGCACCCCCCAGGCGCGTACGTCGATAGTCGCTCTCTCCCTCGTCTCCGCTCTGGCGCTCGCCGGCTGTGGTGCGCGCGCCTCGGGCACCGACGACTCCGCCGCCTCGGCTGAGTCCTGCGTCGACACCTCCGCCGACTCCATCAAGGTGGGCTTCCTCAACTCCCTCTCCGGGACCATGGCGATCTCCGAGAAGACTGTCAACGACTCGCTCAACATGGCCGCGGAGGAGATCAACGCTGCTGGTGGCGTCCTCGGCAAGCAGCTCGAGGTCATCACCGAGGACGGCGCCTCCGAGCCCACGACCTTCGCCGAGAAGGCCCGCAAGCTCATCTCCTCGGACTGCGTGGCTGCAGTCTTCGGCGGATGGACCTCCGCCAGCCGCAAGGCCATGCTCCCCGTCTTCGAGGACCAGGACTCCCTGCTCTACTACCCGGTCCAGTACGAGGGCCTCGAGGCCAGTCCCAACATCTTCTACACCGGCGCCACCACCAACCAGCAGATCATCCCCGGCCTGGACTACCTGCGCGAACAGGGACACACCAAGGTGTTCCTGGTGGGCTCCGACTACGTGTTCCCCCGCACGGCGAACCGCATCATCAACGCCTACGCCGAGGCCCACGACATGGAGATCGTCGGCGAGGAGTACACCCCCCTCGGCAGCACGGACTTCGCCACCATCGTCGGCAAGGTCCGCAACTCCGGCGCCGACGCCGTGTTCAACACGCTGAACGGCGACTCCAACGTGGCCTTCTTCAAGGAGTACACCAGCGCCGGCCTGTCTGCCGACGCGATGCCCGTCCTGTCGGTCTCCATCGCTGAGGAGGAGGTCCAGGGCATCGGCGCCGCCAACATCGCAGGTCAGCTCACGGCGTGGAACTACTACCAGACCGTGGACACCGAGGAGAACGCCACGTTCGTGACCAACTTCAAGGCCAAGTACGGCGACGACCGCGTGACCTCCGACCCGATGGAGGCCGCCTACACCTCCCTGTACCTGTGGAAGGCCACCGTCGAGAAGGCGGAGTCCTTCGCCGTGGCCGACGTTCAGGAAGCCGCCGACGGGGTCACCTTCGCCGCACCCGGGGGCTCCGTCACCCTCAACGGGGAGAACCACCACATCGCCAAGACCGCGATGATCGGGGAGATCTCCGAGGACGGCCTCATCTACTCGGTGTGGACCTCCGAGGGCCCCATCGAGCCCGACCCGTTCCTCACCACCTATGACTGGGCCGAGGGTCTGTCGGAGACCTCCTGACATGCAGATCTTCGCCGAACAGTTGTTCGCAGGGTTCAGCCTGGGGTCGGTGCTTCTGCTCACCGCCCTCGGGCTGGCCCTGACCTTCGGCCAGTTGGGCGTCATCAACATGGCCCACGGTGAGTTCGTCATGGTGGGCGCCTACACAGCGTTCGTCATGTCGAGCATCATCGGCCACGCCGGAACCTCGTTCCTGGTGTCACTGCCGGTGGCGTTCGTTGTCGCGGGCCTCCTCGGAGTCCTGCTCCACGCCACGATCATCAGCCGCATGCGGGACAGACCTCTGGACACCCTCCTGGTCACGTTCGGGGTGGCGCTGCTGCTGCAGCAGCTGGCCCGCGACATCTTCGGCGCCCCGAACGTCGACGTCCCCGCCCCGGCCTGGCTGTCCGGCCCCGTGGTGCTCGGATCACTTGTCATGCCGAAGAGCAGGCTGATGATTCTGTTGATCTGCGTCGTCGCCGTCGGGATCGTGGCCTACCTGTTGGCCAGAACGCCGCTCGGACGCCGGATCCGTGCAGTGGTGGGCAACCGTGCGCTCGCAGAGACCAGCGGCATCGACTCGGGCGGCATCGACCGCGCGACGTTCTTCATCGGTTCCGGGCTGGCCGGGCTGGCCGGAGTGGCGCTCACCCTCCTGGGCTCCGTCGGTCCCACCGTGGGCCAGAACTACATCGTCGATGCGTTCCTTGTGGTGGTCGCCGGTGGCATCGGCAAGATCAAGGGCGCAGTCCTGGCCGCCTTCACGCTCGGCATCCTGCAGTCGTTCTTCCAGCTGATGACAGACGCGAGTTTCGCCAAGGTGCTGCTGCTCGTGGTGGTCGTCGGCTTCCTTCAGATCCGCCCGCAGGGCCTGTTCACCGTCCGCACCCGGAGCCTCGCATGATCGATCGACTCAAGTCCCCCCTCATCGCACTCGTGCTCGTCGCCGCCCTGGCGGCAGCCCCGCTTCTGCTCAGCAGCTTCCGGCTGTCGTTGCTGGCCAAGTTTCTCTGCCTGGCCATGGTCGCCGTCGGGATCGGGCTGGCATGGGGGCAGGGCGGCATGCTGACCCTCGGGCAGGGCCTCTTCTTCGGGCTGGGCGGCTACATCATGGCCATGCACATGAAGCTTGCCGACGCCGGCCCGGGCGGGGTTCCTGATTTCATGATGCTCTACGGCACAGGCGTGGTGCCGTGGTGGTGGGAACCCATGCGGTCGGGCTCCCTCACCGTCGTCCTGGTGGTCCTGATTCCGGCAGCCTTCGCGCTCGTGCTCGGCATCGGCGTGTTCCTGCGCCGCGTCCGGGGCGCGTACTTCGCCATCCTCAGTCAGACGCTCGTCGCCGCCTTCGCGATCCTCCTGGTGGGCCAGCAGCAGACCACCGGCGGCACCAACGGGCTGACGGGGTTCAGCTCCTTCTTCGGCTTCGCCCTGTCCGACCCGATCAACCAGACCACCCTCTACTACGTGGCCGCCGGGACGCTCGTCGCCATGGTGCTGATCGTCCGCCAGCTCATGCGCAGCCGCTTCGGTGAGCTCCTGGTGGCGGTGCGAGATGAGGAGAACCGGGTCAGGTTCCTGGGGTACAACCCTGCGGTCATCAAGATCGTGGCCTTCGTCATCGCCGCAGTCTTCGCGTCGATCGGGGGGGCGCTGTTCGTGCCGGTGGCCGGCATGATCTCGCCCGCCGACGTCGGGGTCGTGGCCTCGATCGGTTTCCTCGTCGGTGTCGCCATCGGCGGGAGGGCGACGTTGTTGGGCCCGGTGCTCGGTTCCATCGCGGTCTCCTGGGCCCGGACCAGCCTTTCGGAGACCTTTCCCGGGGCCTGGACCTACTTCCAGGCGGCCCTGTTCATCGTCGTGATCGCGGCGCTGCCAGCCGGTCTCGCGGGAATCTGGGCGGTGGTGCGACGCCGGATGCGTTCCCGGGAACCGCACCCCCTCGCCCTCACCACACCTCAGGAGGCACCGGCATGAGCCGCACCATCGACCCGGGCTCGGCCACGCTCGTCAACGCGGGCACCGACCCCCGCCAGGAGTATCTCGAGGTCCGGCACCTGACCGTGTCGTTCGACGGGTTTGTCGCCGTGAACTCGGTGGACCTCACGGTGACCAGCGGGGACCTTCGATTCCTCATCGGGCCCAACGGTGCAGGCAAGACCACGATCATCGACGCGCTCACCGGACTGGTCAAGGCCAGCGGCTGGGCCCGGTTCGCCGGGAACGAGCTCATCGGTCGCAGCGTCCACCGTGTTGCCAGGATGGGCGTCGGTCGCACATTCCAGACAGCCAGCGTGATCGAGGAGCTCAGTGTCCTGGCCAACCTCGACATCGCCAGCGGCGCCGGACGCGGGCCACGCACGCTGCTCCGGGCCCGGGGCCCACACGTCCCCGACGACGTGGCCGAGGCGCTCGAGATCATCGGCCTGACGGAGCTCCGGGAGAAGCCCGCAGGCACGCTGGCCCACGGCCAGAAGCAGTGGCTGGAGATCGGGATGCTGCTGGTCCAGAAGGCCCACCTGCTCCTCCTCGACGAGCCCGTCGCCGGGATGAGCCAGGCCGAGCGGGAGCAGACAGCGATCCTGCTCCGTGCGCTCGCTCCTCGGCACACCGTCGTTGTGGTCGAGCACGACATGGAGTTCATGCGGCAGGTGGCGGACTCGGTCAGCGTCCTTGCCCGCGGCGAGCTCATCGCCGAGGGAAGCGTCGCAGACATCCAGGCCAACCCGCTCGTCCAGGAGGTCTACCTGGGCACCCCCACCACGGAAGGAGGCCGCTGATGCTGGAGATCGACGGTGTCACCTCCGGCTACGGCCGGACCAGCGTGATCTTCGATGTGTCGCTGCGCGTTCCCGACAGGGGCATCGTGGCCGTCCTCGGCAACAACGGGGCAGGCAAGAGCACGTTGCTGCGCACGGCGAGCGGCCTGCTGAAGCCCACCGCAGGCAGGGTCCGCTTCAACGGCCAGGATGTGACTCGGATGAGCGCCCACCGACGGGCCAAGCTGGGCCTGGGATACGTCCCGCAGGGCCAGCAGTCGTTCGGCGACCTCACCACCCGCGAGAATCTGCAGTTGGTGGCCGACCAGAATCCCCGCGGCCACGCCAAGCTGAGCGAGGTCGTCGACCTGTTCCCCGCGCTGGGTGAGCTGATGGGACGCCGGGCTGGGCTGTTGTCCGGCGGCCAGCGCCAGCAGCTGGCCCTGGCTCGCGCGCTCCTCCTGGAGCCGTCGCTGCTCATGCTCGACGAGCCCACCGAGGGAATCCAGCCATCCGTGGTCCAGCTGATCGAACGCACCATTTCGGCGCTGGCGGCCGATGGACTCGCTGTTCTCCTCGTGGAACAGCACGTAGGGTTCGCGCTGGAAGCGAGTGACAGCTACGTCGTGCTGGCCTCCGGCCGGATCCGCGAGCGCGGTGACAGCGACTCTCACTCAAGCGCCGCAGTGCGTTCCGCCATGGCCATCTGAACGGGAGACCCAGACATGCACCTCATCGGCTCCGATACGGAGAAACTCCTCATGGCTGTGGCAGGGATGGTCGCGCGCGACCGCCTGGCGCGTGGCGTCCGGCTCAACCACCCCGAGACCGTTGCCTACCTCAGCTGCTGGGTGATCGAACGGGCGCGCGACGGAGCCTCCGTGGCCCAGCTCATGGAGGAGGGCACCCAGGTCCTCACCGCCGAGCAGGTCATGCCAGAGGTGCCGGCCATGTTGCACGACGTGCAGGTGGAGGCCACCTTCCCCGACGGGCGGAAACTCGTCACCCTCCACCACCCCTTGGGCCACGGCGGCGACGAGCCGGGCGCCGTGCGCGTCGGGGAGGGCGACGTGGTGCTGAACGGCGATCGGCGCAAGGATGAGCGCCTGAGCCTCAGGATCACCAACACGGGTGACCGCCCCGTGCAGATCGGCTCCCACATCCACCTCCCCGACACCAACGGCGCCCTCGACTTCGACAGGGAGGCCGCCCATGGATTCCGGCTGGACATCCCGTCGGGCACTTCGGTGCGATTCGAGCCCGGCGTGGCGCGAGACGTCGACGCCGTGGCGTTCCGCGGCCGGCGTCGGGTCCCCGGCATCCAGCGCAAGGGCTCCGAAGCCGCCAACCTTGATGGAGGACAGTCATGAGCTCGATCACGCGCAGCCGATACGCGGCCCTCTTCGGTCCCACCCGCGGGGACCAGGTGCGCCTGGGCGACACCGACCTGTGGATCGAGGTGGAACGCGACCTCACCGTCGGCGGCGAGGAAGCCGTCTTCGGGGGCGGGAAGTCCATCCGCGAATCCATGGCACAGGGCACCACGACGCGAGCCGACGGTGCACTGGACACGGTGATCACCAACGCCGTTGTCCTGGACCACTGGGGGATCGTGCGCGCCGACGTCGGACTCCGCGATGGCCGCATCGTCGCCATCGGGCACTCCGGCAATCCGGACATCGCCGACGGCGTGACCCCCGGCATGGAGATCGGCCCCAGCACTGATGTCATCTCCGGCGAGGGGAAGATCCTGACCGCGGGCGGCATCGACATGCACGTTCATTTCCTGTCGACCAGCCAGGTGCACGAGGCCCTGTCCGCGGGCCTGACGACGCTCGGAGGGGGCGGCACCGGGCCTTCGGAGGGGTCCAAGGCGACGACCGTCACCCCCGGCGCCTGGCATCTCGAAACCGTGCTGCGCGGACTCGATCATCTGCCCATCAACCTGCTGCTGTTCGGCAAGGGCAACACGGTCAGCGCCGAGGGGCTGGCGGAGCAGGCGCGGGGTGGGGCCGCCGCCCTCAAGATCCACGAGGACTGGGGCGCAACCCCCGGCGCCATAGACGCGGCGCTCCGCGCGGCCGACGAGTTCGGCCTCCAGGTGGCCCTCCACAGCGACAGCCTCAACGAGGCGGGCTACGTGGACTCCACCATCGGCGCCATCGGCGGCCGCAGCATCCACGCGTTCCACACCGAGGGGGCCGGGGGTGGACACGCACCAGACATCCTGTCGATCGCGTCGCTGCCCAACGTGCTGCCCGGCTCCACCAATCCCACGCTCCCGCACACGGTCAACACGGTGGCAGAGCACCTCGACATGCTGATGGTCTGCCACCACCTCAACCCGGCCGTCCCCGAGGACCTGGCATTCGCCGAGTCGCGGATCCGCGCCACGACGATCGCCGCCGAGGACATCCTCCACGACATGGGTGCCCTCTCCATGACGTCCTCCGACGCCCAGGCCATGGGTCGCATCGGCGAGGTCATCACCCGCACCTGGCAGGTCGCGCACGTCATGAAGGCGCGGCGAGGCCGGCTGTCGGAGAGCCTGCCCGCCGATAACGAGCGGGCCCGCCGCTACGTCGCGAAGTACACGATCAACCCGGCCATCGCCCACGGCATCGACCACGAGATCGGCTCCGTCGAGGCAGGCAAACTGGCAGATCTGGTCCTGTGGGAACCCAAGTTCTTCGGGGTCCGACCCTCGGTGGTGCTCAAGTCAGGGATGATCGTCTGGGCAGCACTGGGCGACCCGAACGCCAGCATCCCCACCCCGCAACCGGTCCTGATGCGCCCCGCACTCGTCGCCGACGCCGCACCCAACTACTCGCTCACGTTCGTTGCCCCGGCGGCTCTCGACGCCGGACTGGCTGGGAGGCTCGGCCTGCGGCACGAGCTCGCACCCGTCAGGCCCACGCGGGGGGTGGGCAAGGCGGACATGATCAACAACTCGGCAACGCCGGCCATCGACATCGATCCGGAGACCTTCGCCATCGCGATCGACGGCGAGACGGTGGTGCCCGCGCCGGCGGACCGGCTGCCGCTGGCGCAGCTCTACTCGCTGTTCTGATGGGCCCGGCATCGGACGGCGCGTTCGGCGCGCTCCTCCTGGGTGACGCCCGGCTGCCGGTGGGGGGACACACCCAGTCAGCCGGCCTCGAGCCGGCGATCCTCGCGGGCCTCCAGGCCCGCGACGTGCCCGGGTACCTGCGGGTCCGGCTCATGACAGTGTCCCGCGTGGACGCCGCGACCCTCGCGCTGGGCATGCGCGCCCTCCGCGGGGCCGACTACGGACTGGACCTGGTGCACGCCCACTGGTCGGCCCGCACCCCGAGCCATGTCCAGCGGCGGGCGGCGGAGCAGGCGTCCCACGGGTACCTTCGGTTGGCGAAGCGGCTGGATCCCCGGCGGTCCGCGGCCGCCGGTGTGCCCGCGACCCGACCCCTGGCCATGGCCCTGCTCGCCGACATCCTGGCCTGCGACCCGCTCCAGGCTGTGCGAGTGCTGCTGCACGACGAGATTCAGACCATCACCTCAGCCGCCCTGAAGCTGCTCCCGCTTGACCCCGCCACGTCAGTGGAATGGGCCATCGCCGCCCATCCCCTCGCGGAGACCATCGCGGCAGAGGCCGCAGCGGTCTCACACCCGAGAGACATCCCGAGCCCATCCGCGCCCGAGACCGAGGCCTGGATCCATGCCCACGCCACTACCCCACGGAGGTTGTTCAGTGCCTGACCACACACATCCCCAGCGTTCGCTTCGGCTCGGCGTCGCCGGCCCGGTCGGAACGGGCAAGACGTCCCTCATCGGGCTGCTGTGCAGCAGGCTGAGCGACGAGTTCTCGCTGGCCGTCATCACCAACGACATCTACACCGACGAGGACGCCCGCATGCTCCGCGGCGCCGGAGTGCTGGCGCCCCAACGCATCCGGGCCGTCGAGACGGGGGCGTGCCCCCACACCGCGATCCGTGACGACGTCACCATGAACCTGGTCGCCGTCGAGGAGATGGAGGCTGCCTTCGACCCGGTGGACATCACCCTGGTCGAGTCGGGCGGAGACAACCTCACTGCCACGTTCTCGCCCGCCCTCGTCGACGCCCAGCTCTTCGTCCTCGACGTGGCGGGAGGTGGAGACGTCGTCCGCAAGGGCGGGCCCGGCATCTCGCGGGCTGACCTGCTGATCGTGAACAAAACCGACCTGGCTCCCTACGTAGGGGTGGATGCGGAACTGATGGTGGAGCAGGGTCGCGAGGCCCGCGACGGACGCCCCGTGCTCCCCCTGAGCCGGACCGACGAGGCGAGCGTGGACCTGCTGTGCGACTGGGTGCGAGAGACCCTGGAGCACGTCCGCAGCGGTCATCACGTCGCCGTCGATCCGGGCCCCATGGCCCCGCACTCCCACGGCGGCCTCCCCCCGCACACGCACGACGAGGGCGAGGCGCATCATCACCACTGAGGTCACCCGGATCACGGCCGCCCGAGACGGCAGCGGGCGCCCGCGGCTGCTGGTCCGGACGGGGCCGGTCAGCGCCCGGATCACCGCCGCCGGCTCGGATCATCTCGAGGTGTCGCTGCTGGCGACGGTGGCGACCCTGCTCGGTGGGGACGACGTGCGTCTGGTGGTGGAGGTGCGTGACGGCCTGTCGCTGACGCTGAAGGACATCGCGGCAACGGTGGCCTACGACGGTCGCGGCCAGGGGGCATCGTGGATGGCTGAGCTCAACGTCGGACCCGGGGCGTCACTGGTGTGGGCGGCAGAGCCCTTCATCGTCAGCGACGGTGCGGAGGCCATGCGGATCCTGCGCGCCACGCTGGCCGACGGGGCCGGGCTCCGGCTGGATGAGACTGTGGTCCTGGGGCGCCACGGCGAACGTGGTGGCCGGGTGCACAGCCACACCCTCGTGCAGACGGCTGAGGCTCCGCTGCTGGTCGAGGACGTCGTCTACCAGGGTGCGGGGGAGGACCAGAGGTTCATCCGGGCCGGGGCGCGTTCGATCAGCACAAGGCTCGCGTTCGGCACCCAGACCCTTGTCCCAGCACCGGACGAACTGGTGATGGAGCTGGCGTGCGGCGGGCAACTGGCGCGCACGATGCATACTCGTGATGTTCGCGGGCCCACGCGGCCGTCCCTGATCGTCGACGGCATCCGGCAGGCGGACACGAGGGGGAGTGAGATGCCAGTGGGAGAACAGGTCCACACCGATGCCGCACCGGCGTACGCGGAGGGGGCCGTGGGATGAGCCTGCAGGGGTTGACCGGCAGCAGGGCGACGGTGAGTGTCGTCGCGTCGCTCCATGCGTTGGGGCTGGCACTCCTGGCACTGGGGGTGGCCTCGGGAGGTGCCGGGCTGGTGGCCTCCGCCGTCGTCGCCTATGCACTGGGTCTGCGCCACGCCGTCGATGCAGACCACATCGCCATGATCGACAACTCCACGCGCAAGTTCGTCGCCGAGGGGAGGCGGTCGGCCGCGGTGGGGTTGGCGTTCTCAGCTGGACACTCGACGGTGGTGCTCGTCGCTGCTGCGTTGGTCATCGCAGGGACTGGGTGGATCGGGTCGACGATCGACGAGGACTCAGTGACGCGGCACTGGCTGGGAGTTGTCGGTGCGGGTGTCGCGGCCACGTACCTGGCTGCCATCGCCGTGACCAACCTCCCGGTCCTCGCGCGCGCGTGGGCTGATCTTGGGCGGGCGGGTCCCGCCGGCCCGGGCGTGCATGGGGGAGTGTCGCGGGTGCTGCTGGCGCCGCTGGCGAGGGTCCGTCAACCATGGCACGTGTACGGATTCGGGCTGCTCTTCGGGTTGGGGTTCGACACCGCGTCGTCGGTGGCCGTGCTCGTGCTGGCCGTCGGCCTCCCAGCGGGCACGGCCCCGCTGGTCCTGCTGTCCCTTCCGCTTCTGTTCGCCGCGGCGATGACGCTGGGCGACTCCCTCAACGGTTTCCTGATGCTGAAGATGTACTCGTCAGCCCAGCACCGGAAACGGGCACGCTACAACGTGGTGATCACGGCTGTGTCGATCGCCGCCGCCGTCGCGATCTCGTTGATCACGTTCGCGGGCCTGGCGAGCGATCTCGGAGTTCGTTTGCCCGCCATCGACGCGCTTGCCGGCGTGGACACCGACTGGGCGGGCATAGGGCTGCTGGTCTTCTTCGCGCTGATCGGCGTGGGTGCGGCGGCGGCCGTGCGGTGGCGGTCCCTCGGCCACCCGGTAGACATCTGAAGACTGTGCCGGGGGCATCACAGCCATCCCCGGTCGCGTGCCTGGCGAGCGGCCGCCGCTCGGCTGGAGGCTCCTAGCTTGCCCATCGCGTCGGACAGGTAGTTGCGCACCGTGCCCTCGGACAGGTGCAGCTGCCCGGCTATCTCGCTGTTGTTCAGCCCATCTCCCGCCAGGCGTAGGACCTGGCGCTCCCGGTCGGTCAGCGGGTCCGGCTCATCCCACGCGTCGGCGGCGAGCTGGGGATCGACGGCGCGGCCTCCGGCGTGAACGTCGCGAACGGCCTGCGCCAGGGTGCTGGCCGGCGCGTCCTTGAGCAGGTAGCCGACGGCACCGGCCTCCAGCGCCCGCCGGAGGTACCCGCTGCGGGCGAACGTGGTCAGGATGACCACCCGGGTCGACAGGCCCCGGCGCCGGACCTCGGCCGCAACCTCGAGCCCGGTCATCTTGGGCATCTCGATGTCTGTCAGCAGGACGTCGGGCCGCAGCGTCTCGACCAGGCGCACGGCCTCCTCACCGTCGGAGGCGGTGCCGGCCACGGTGATGTCGGACTCCAACCCCAGGAGGGTGCTCAGTGCGCCGAGCACCATGAGTTGGTCCTCGGCCAGGACCACGGTGATGGTCATGGCCCGCTCACCTCCTCCGCGCGGCGCCCGTCGTCGGCCGCCCCAGCGAGGGGCAGCGTCACCTCGACGACGGTCCCGTGCTCTCCACCGGTGGGGGCGCCCACCTCGACCTGGCCACCGAGGGCCGCTATCCGCTCGCGCATGCCGGTGAGCCCGGATCCTGCCAGCCCCGAAGAGCCACGGCCGTCGTCGGTCACCGTGAGCCGAACCTCGGAGCCGACCGTGGTGATGCTGATCGAGGCGCGCTCGGCGTCGGCGTGGCGCACCACGTTGGTCACCGCCTCGCGTAGCGCCATCGCCAGGGCCGACTCCTGCTCGGGGCGCAGGTCGGTCGGGTCTGCGCGCACCTCGACGCCGACCCCAGCCGCCTCCAGGGCCACCCGCGCCCCGTCGAGTTCGGCGTCGAGGCCGCGCGCGCGGTATCCGGTGACCGCCGCACGGACCTCACCCAGGGCCTCGCGACCGATCTTCTGGATGTCGTTGACCTCTGCCGTTGCCCGGTCCGGGTCTGCGCGCACCAGCCTTGCGGCCAGCTCGGACTTCAGCACGATGACCGAGAGGGTGTGCCCGAGTAGGTCGTGGAGGTCGCGCGCTATCCGCTCCCGCTCTGCAATGGTCGCCA
The DNA here is from genome assembly GCF_014164725.1 of Tessaracoccus sp. MC1627. Classification (NCBI taxonomy): domain Bacteria; kingdom Bacillati; phylum Actinomycetota; class Actinomycetes; order Propionibacteriales; family Propionibacteriaceae; genus Tessaracoccus; species Tessaracoccus sp. MC1627. Next base: position 168,549 of record NZ_JACJGA010000005.1, read on the forward strand.
GCCGCTCGATCTCCTCGTCGGCACGCCGGAGGCGCCGCCTCGCACGGTCCCGCTCTGCGTCGAAGATGGTCGTCGCGCCCACCACCGGGGTGAAGAACAGGGCGGGGCCGAGCGCCGCCAGCCGCCACGGCATCGGTACCGGCGAGATCACGGCCATCGCGGCGACCAGCCCGACGAGAACGGCCACCACCGCGACGGCCCGGCGCGGGCGGAATGCACGGCCGGCGATGGCCGACGCATAGATCACGAACACGCTGGCCCCGCTGTTGACCAGCGAACCCGCGAAGGCGAGGGCGCCGAGGGCCGCGACGAGGATCAGGGTGCGTCGGTCGTCGCGGGCCCGGAAGGACGCCGTGTAGATCGGCAGGAACAGCGCGATCAGCACCGCCACGGCCAGCCAGTCCCAGGCTCCGACCGAGGGTTCGAACACCGGCTGATAGAACAGTGTGCCGAGGTAGACAAGCCAGACATAGCGCATGGAGCGGGAGGGCTGCGGCGGGCTCTTGCTCATCCGGTGCGGCTCATCCATAGGTCCGGCCCTCGTCGCGCCGGTAGCCCCACAACGCCACGGCCAGGAAGAGCGCGGTGAATGCCAGCAGCACGACGACGTGCAGCGCCTGCGAACCACCCTCAGCCGCACCGATAGTGCCCAGGGCGAGCTGGGCGAAGTGGTAGGGCGGGAGCGCCGGGGCGATCCCCTGCACGAACTCGGGCAGTTGGTGAATCGGGATCCACAACCCCGAGGCGAACGCCATCGGCAGGTAGATCACGTTCAGCAGTGCCGGTGCGGAGTTCGGGCCGACGAGGTAGCCGAAGGCCAGGCCCATGGCTGAGAAGGGCAGCGCCCCGAGGATCAGCACCAGCCCGAGGCCGATCCACTGCGTGGCGGGCATTCGCACACCACCCAGTGTGGCGCCGAGGAGGAACAGTATGCCGATGATCAGCGCGGACACTGCCGTGGCCATGACGACCTTGGCCACGAAGTAGGCCTGAGGGGGCATTGGCGAGACGCGCTTGAGCCGCATCCAGCCCTGCCCGCGTTCGACCGCAACCGAAACGCCGAAGCCGAACAGGGCCGCGCCGATGACACCGAAGGTGCCGTAGGTCACCATCATGTAGGTGGTCGCACCGACTCCACGGGACTCGCCGCCGCCGAAGGCCAACCCGAAGAGCACGTAGAACATCACCGGCAGGGCGATGGTACTCACGGCGAAGATGGGGATGCGGATCAGCTTGAGGAACTCATGGCGGGCCTCGGTGACGTAGATCCGTGCAGGGTGCGATCGAGGCAGCCCCGTGTCGGTAGCCGTATGTGTCGCAGTGTGGGTGGTCATGATGCTGCCTCCGAGTCGCTGGTCAGGGTGAGGAAGGCCTCCTCGAGGCTTGGTTCGGTCACGGTGACGTCGGTGGCAGAGGGGTCACAATCGAGCATCGCGCGGAGTGCGGGCTCGGCGGACCCGACGAGCAGATCGAGCCATGTTCCCTCGCGTGATGCGCGGGCGACGCCGGGCCACTGTCGAGCCACGGACAGGCTCACCGAGCTCTGCACACGGATCCGTCGCCCGGGCACCAGGGCCTTGATCTCAGCGGGCGTTCCCTGGGCGATCACCACGCCGCGGTCGATGACCACGATCCGGTCGGCCAAGGCGTCGGCCTCCTCGAGGTAATGCGTGGTGAGCACGACGCCACGCCCGGACCGGGCCAGCTCGCGCAACGTGGCCCACAGGCCTCGCCGAGCCTCCACATCCAGACCGGTGGTCGGCTCGTCGAACATCAGCAGGTCCGGGTCGCCGGCCAGTGCGATGCCGAACAGCACGCGTCGCTGCTGACCGCCGGAGAGCTCGCCGAACATGCGGTCTTCGAGTCCGTCAAGACCCGCAGCGGCGACGACCTGCGTCATGGGCAGGGGCGCGGGGTAGTAGCCGCGGAACGCGGTGAGGAGTTCACGAACACGCAGAGTGTCGGGTACTCCCGAGGCCTGCAGCATCGTGCCGAGACGCCGTCGTGCCCGTATGTCGCGGGGGTCGTGCCCGAAGAGTCGCGCCGTTCCCGATGTTGGTGCCGTCAGGCCGGTGAGCATCCCGATGGCCGTGGACTTGCCGGCCCCGTTGGGTCCGAGGAAGGCCAGCAGCTCGCCTGCCCGCACTTCCAGATCCAGTCCACAAACGGCCTGGACCGTGGCCGCGCCCTTACCGAACTGCTTGGAGACGCCGAGCAACTCGGCCAGGACGGGGGCGCCGTGGCTGGTGGGCGAGTAGTGGTGTGTCTGCTGCCTGGTGGTCATACCCCAAGGCTCGCACCCTTGGTGTCGCGGCAGTAGTGCACGAAATCATGACCTCGGCATGACAGATGTCATGCGCCCGTGGGGTGCCGGCGCCCGCTGCGACGTCACCGGTCGAGGACCGATCGAGCGTCGGGTGCGCCTGCTCGGCCGTGCTGATTGTCGGTCGAGAACCCAATCCCCCTGGACTCACGCCTCCTTCGTGAGGCGGAACACCCGGAACCGGGCCCGTCGCAGCAAGGCCCCGGTCCCCAGCGCGAAGGACTGCCCCGGCTCGACCTGCCAGTCGGGGAACTCAGCAGGCGCGCCACGAGGTCAGCCTGGGCTCGACCCGCGACCACCCACGGTGTCAGCCCCCCGCGATACAGCAGGTCGTACATGGGTCAAGTATGATCCCCGATCACCGGCAGCACGACCTCGTTGTGTCGCATGAACCATGGCGTCCAGGGCGGGTTGAAGCGGGCGAACCGAGGTGGCCCGCTGGCCTGGAGCCCGGCGTTCGTCACAGCACTGCGGAGTTCCTCCAGGTGCGGCCCGATATGAAGGCCACGAGAACCCGGAAAGCGTCGTTGCCGGCGTCGGTGAACGAGCTGGTCACCTCGACCTCGGCCACCAGATGCGACGGGTAGCGGCGCAACTCGAAGCCCGGAAACCGCTGAAGGACGTCGAAGGGCTGTTGCTCGGTCATGTCGCCAGCGTCACATACTCAAGCCGAACGGCATAGGGGGCGCCGGCGAGTGACGAAACCTGGGCAGCGGTTCCGGGCGACCAGCGCACCGGACCCGGCATGGTCTCGGTGGGAACAAGGCCGGAGCTTGAGGCATCACTAGTTGGTTACTGCCAGAGGCTGGCGATGGGGAGGGCCCAAATGCGTTCGCCGAGCGGGTAACTGGTGGCTCCAGTGTGCAGGACGATGCCGCGATGGAACGTGTCTCCAATATGGTCGCGAAGCCACGCGAGATGTCTGGCGTCGCGGAGCTCCAGGGTGCTTGCGGCTTTGATCTCGATCCCGACGATCTGGCCGGCGGCGGATTCGAGAAGGAGGTCGATCTCGCGGGTCTGGTTTCCGTCTCGAACGTGGTGTGCGGTAACTGCGGGGGTGGCCAGCCTGAGCAGAGGCCGGAGTTGGGCCAGGACGAAGGTGTCGATCAGTCGGCCGATCCGGTCGCCGCTCTTCAGGATGCCGGTTCGGGTGTCTCCTGCGAGATGTGCGGCTAGTCCGGTGTCGATGATGTGATACTTCGGGGTCTTGACCATGCGGTTGAAGCGGTTGGCGGTCCAGGCAGGGAGGCGCTCGATGATCCGCAGGTCCTCAAGCAGATCCAGGTAGGCATTGGCGGTCCGATGGTCGATTCGGGCAGCTCCGGCGAGCGTGGTCAGGGACGGCAACCCGGCGGTGTTCAAGGCGACGGCCCGCAGGAGGGCGCCGAGACCAGCCGGTGAGCGGACCTCGGCGAGGTTGGCAACATCATGGCGGACGAGCTGGTCGATGTAGCCCTCGTACCACGTCGAGCGTGCGAACTCGCTGAGGCCGACGGCGCTGGGGAAGCCGCCGCGGAGGGCGTGGTCGAGATAGTCGACGAGGGTGGGGGCCGCCTCGAGGGTGCCCACGGGTGGGTCCTCGTCGCTGAACCACCTTTCGGGAGCGACCTTGGCCCGGTGCCGGTCATGGAGTTCGCCGACGGTGAGCCCAAACATGGACAACGGGACGACGCGGCCGGTGCCGGGCCAGCAGGCGGAGTCCAGCCTGGCCCGGATGCTGCCGGTCAGGATGAATCGGCCCGCGCCTGGGCGGGCGTCGACCGCGCGTTTCACAGCACCCATCGACTCAGGGACGACCTGCCACTCGTCAATCAGGACCGGCGTGGGTTGGGCGGCGAGCACGGCGTCCGGGGCTGCCCGGAATGCGGCCGCCTCATCGGGGCGGTCCAGGCGCATCACGGACGCCGCCCTGCGCAACGCGGTGGTTGATTTTGCCGCAGCCGCGCGGTCCGGTCAGCATCAATGCTGGCAGTTCCGCGAGGAGCGCGTCGAGCGTCCCGTCGACGTAGCGCGGCGTGTAGACGTCTTCAACGCTCATGGACATTCAGGACATTCACCCTTCCGGCCATCTGATGTCACATCAGCAGGCATGCTGATGTCATTTTTGCAGACCTCTCGATGCGGGTCTGGCGAGAGGTTCCGCCCTCGCCCAATGGAGAGGGCAAGGGCACTGGCAAATGCCCGCAAACTGGGCGATACATCCCGTCGGTGGGGTGGGCTAGTGTCGGCCGATAGACCACACCACCAGCACGACTGCGGGAGGTCACTGACCATGCGCCTATCAGTCCTCGCGGAACCTGGACGCCGCCAGCCCCTGTTCGCTCGCCGGGGTGCCGTCGCCACCTCGCAGCCCCTGGCCGCCGAAGCCGGTCTCACGATCCTGCGCGCCGGCGGAAACGCGGTGGATGCCGCCGTGGCGATGGCCGCCTGCCTGCCGGTAGTCGAGCCCTGCAGCAACGGTCTCGGCTCAGACGCCTTCGCCCTTGTCTGGGACGGAGACCGTCTGCACGGCCTCAATGGGTCCGGCCGGGCGCCGGCGTCGGCCTCGGCCGCACGCCTCCGCGGCCAAGGGCGGGCCACGATGCCTTTACTTGGCTGGGAGGCCGTGACTGTCCCGGGCGCCGTGCGCGCGTGGGCGGACCTGCACGCCCGGTTCGGGCGGCTGCCCTTCTCCGACGTACTACAGCCGGCAATCGCGCTCGCCGCCGAAGGATTCGCGGTGTCTGGCGTGGTCGCATGGGGGTGGCAACGGGGCGTGGCGGCCGCGGCCGAGCAACAGTATGAGCCCAGCGCGTCCGGGTTCGCCCCACTGTTCGCGCCGGGCGGGCGCGCGCCCGCCGTTGGCGAGGTGTGGCGCAGCCCCGAGATGGCCGCGACACTCACCGCCATCGCGGCCAGCCGCGGCGAGGACTTCTACACAGGCGAACTCGCCGCGCGGATCGTGTCGTTCGCACGCACCAGCGGCGGCGGGCTGGCGGCCGACGATCTGGCTGGGCACACGAGCGAGTGGGTGCAGCCGATCAGCGCGCGCTTCCGCGACCACGAGGTCTGGGAGGTGCCGCCGAACGGTCAGGGGATCGCCGCGCTCATCGCCCTCAACGTGCTTGACGGCTTCTCTCCCGCCGAAGCCGCCGACTGGCACCGCCAGGTTGAGGCGGTCAAACTGGCCTTGGCCGACGCCTACGCGCTAGTCGGCGACCCTGCGCTCGTCGACGTGCCTGTCGAGGCCCTGTTGTCGTCCGCCCACGCGGCGCGGCGCCGCGCCGCCATCGGCGCCCGCGCACTGGCCCCCGTTGCGGTGGACCCGCGCGCCTCAGACACGGTCTACCTGTGCGCCGCGGACGGCGGCGGGATGATGGTGAGCTTCATTCAGAGCAACTTCCACGGCTTCGGGGCACAGGTCGTCGTGCCCGGCACGGGCATCTCGCTGCAGAACAGAGGCGCCGGCTTCTCCCTGGAACCGGGGCACCCCAACGAGCTCGCGCCCGGCAAGCGCCCCTTCCACACGATCATCCCCGGCTTCCTCACGCGCGACGGGGCCACCGTGGGCCCGTTCGGGGTCATGGGCGGGCACATGCAGGCCCAGGGGCACGTGCAGTTGGTGCTCCACACCGTTGATGGCCGCGACGACCCGCAGACCGCGCTCGGTCGCCCGCGCTGGTTCTGGGATCCGGCGACGGGCCGGGTCCAGGTTGAGGCGTCTGCGGGCACGGGCACCGTCGGGAAGCTGCGCGCGCGGGGGCACGACGCGGTGGTGGCGCCGCACGCGGCGGTCTTCGGCCGCGGCCAGGCGATCTGGAGGCTTGACCCGGAGAACGACGGCAGTGTCCTGGTCGTCGGGTCCGAGCCTCGCGCGGACGGGTTTCCCCTCGGCTGGTGATGCGCTGTCCAGGCGCCGGCGGCGTCCGTCCTGTGGCGTCGTCTCCGCAGTGCGCAGGTCTGGATCCGCAGTGGGGGAGGGGCTCAATCGGATCCGGGTCGGATGAGGCCGGACTCGTAGGCGACGACCACCGCCTGCACCCGGTCGCGGACGCCGAGCTTCGACAGCACGCGGGCCACATGGGTCTTCACTGTCTCGACGCTGATGAACAGATGCTGGGCGATCTCGTGGTTCGAACGGCCCCGAGCGACCTCGATCAGCACCTCCGCCTCCCGCTCGGTCAGCTGGTCGTAGCCCGGCGGCGGTCCCTGCCGCCCGGCCCGGGTGAACTCCTCGATCAGGCGGCGCGTGATTCGGGGCGCCAGCAACTCCTCTCCACGGGCGGCCGCCCTCACCCCCGCGACCAGCTGCTCTCGAGGCAGGTCCTTCAGCAGGAATCCCGTGGCCCCGGCCAGGAGCGAGTCGTACACCATCTGGGAGCGGTCGAAGGTCGTGAGCATCACCACTTTCGTGCCGGGGAGGTCGTGCGTGATGCGGCGGGTGGCGGCGATCCCGTCGATGCCGGGCATGCGGATGTCCATGAGGACGACGTCCGGCCGCAACAGTTGGGCCGCGCGTACGGCCTGTTCGCCGTCGGGCGCTTCTCCCACCACATCGATGTCCTCCTCGGCGCCGAGGATCATCCTCAGCCCGGCGCGGACCAATTCCTGGTCGTCGGCGACAAGGACGGTGGTCATGCGTGCACTCCTCACGTGCCGGGAGGGAGGCGGTCAGTCGGAAGCCACCCTCCGGCCGTGGTCCGGCCGTCAGCGTGCCGCCGTGAGCGGCCAGTGACTCTCGCAGGCCTGCAAGTCCGGTCCGGGATCCGAGGTCGAACTGGGTGTGGCCGGTGCCGTCGTCGACGACCTCCACCTCGATCCGGTCGCCGGGCAACCGCTCGATCCGGACGCGCACCCTGCTGCCCGTGGCGTGGCGGGCGGCGTTGGTCAGTGCTTCGCGAAGAACCTGCCGCAGGAGTACGGCCACCGGACCGGTCGGCTCCAGGGCGGGGTCCACCGACCACGCGACGTCCAGCCCTCCGCTGGCGGCCAGGCGGTCGAGGGCTGGCCTGTCGAAGGCCGACGCCGGATCGTCGAGCTCGTCGAGGCGGTCACGCAGCTCCGCCATGCACTCTCGAGCGGTCGCGAGCACCGCGACGAGTGCCGCGTCCGGATCCGCGCCAGGGAGGCGCGCAGCGGACGACTGCAGACAGGCGATGGTCATGGCCTGGGCGACGCAGTCGTGCAGGGCTCGCGCCAACTCCAGCCGCGTCGCCGCGACGGCAGCTCGGTGCTCGATCTCTCGGCCCCGCTCAAGCGCTGCCACCTGGTACTCGAGCGTGGCGGCTCGACGCGCGGCGCCCGCCGCAACCCGGCCGGCCAGAACCGCCAGGGTCGCCAGAACCAGCGTCGGGAGCAGGCCCTCCAGGTCGCGCTGGTCGGAGGGAAGGGCCAACACCTGGGCGGCTGGCACCGCCCACGCCAGCCCGAGGGCCACGGACATGCGGCGGCCGTAGGCGCCGGCGGCATACGCCGTCACGACGAGCAGGGCCAGCGTGGTCACGTACAGCGGCAGTGGCGTCAGCGTCGCGGTGATGGTGGCAGACAGGCCCCCCGTCGACGCCAGGACCACGAACGGTCTGGTGCGCCGCCACAACACCGGCGCTGCCGCCATCACGGCGGCCACCACACCGACCCAGGCCGGTAGAGCACCGGGGTGACGCACGACGCTCTCGATGGCGATCGCGGCGCCGATCCCCACCGTCAATGCCACGTCGCGAAGCCCGGGCGGTGCCTGGGTCAGGCCGGCTGCTCCGGAGGGTGGCTCCGGGGCGGATGAGGAGCTCGGCTCCGGGGTGGTGCGGAGAGTCCCCACCGCCCCGCGCAGCTCCATCAGGGCAGCGCGCGCCGCGTCCTCGATGGCCGACAGGGCGTTCGAGATCGTCGGGGCCCCCGGGTGGCTGCGGGCCCCTTCGGCGAGCAGCACCACGGCCCCGACCTGCTCGATGAGGCGCCGGTGGACCCCCGTCTCCACCCGTTCCCGCTCCTCAAGTCTCGCTGCCTCAAGGTCGGCCAGACGTTGTTCCTGGAGCCTTCGTCCGAGCTCGGCCAGATCCGCGATCTGGGCCCGCCGTCGGGACAACGCTGCACCGGCGACGGCAGGCGCCCCCACAGCGAGAAGGAAGAACACCAGGTCGTCGGCGAGGGGGAACTCGTCCGACTGGAGACGCTGGTTGGCCACTGTCAGGCCGACCGCGGCACCTGCGACGGCGAGCGCGCACCATCGCGGCGGGTACCAGGCGCCGAGGAGGTATCCGGCTGCCGCGGCGCCCAGGAGCGCCCACGGCCCTCCGATGAACCAGCCCTCCCCGAGCCAGGCGTCGAGAAGCGCACAGGAAACGACCAGCGACATCAGTGCGATCGCGCCGGCCGGCCTGGCGACACTTCGATCCCACCCGGTCACACTCCGAGGCTAGGCCAAGACGGATCACCGCACATCACCCGGGAGAGGGATGACGCCGGTGCGCGGCCGGCCGGACTCTTGATGGCATGAACACATCACGTATCGCAGTCGTCACCGCTCTGCTCTGCATCGGTGCCTGGACGCTCAAGGCAATCACCGTCAGCCTCGCTGGAGGCCCCAACCTCAGCCCCCTGGAGGACGCACTCTTCCTGGTCGGTCTCGTGGCATCCCTCACGGCGGCGCTCTTCCTGGGCCTGGCGCTCAGCACCGGGCGCCGTGTGGGCGTCCGGGTGCTGGCGGCCCTTGCCAGCATTATCGCCGGCGTCGCGTTCAGCGCCGCGGTTGTTGCCCTGGTGGAGTGGATCCAGCCCGCGGATCCGGGCTGGATCTGGGGCGAGATCAACCTTTGGGTCTTTGCGGCCGTCCTCCTCGCGGCGGCGGTGTGGTCACGCTCGATCCGGCGTGAGGGGACCGGGGACGGCGATACCGGATCACGGTCAGCACAGACGTCGGGCTGAGGTCGGGCGGGCCCACCGACGTGAAGTGGCCGGCGTCGTCCCAGCACGCTCGGCCTGGTCAGCCGGGGGTCGCACCTCCACGCCGCAGTACCAGTGACCAGGTCCAGACTGCCCCGACCAGCGCCAGGAACGCTGCGACGGCCAGTGCGGCAGCGACGCCATGGTCGCGGGCGATGAGACCGAGCAGCAACGGGCCGAGGCCGAGGCCCAGGTCGAGAGCGGCGCTGGCCGTCCCGGCGGCGGCACCACGTTGGTGGGGGGCGGCGGTTGAGAAGACGGCGGTGAAGAACGCTGGGGTACTGAACGCCACACCCACGGCCATGACTGCCGTGCCGAGGAGAAGCCCCGCCGGCGTGGTCCAGGCCGCGACCAGGGCAAGGCCGCCGGCGATCGCGGCCAGGGACGCCGCCCCGAGTGGCAGGGCTGGAAGCCGGTCGGGAACGCGTGCCAGCGTGAGACGGCAGATCACCACCACGAGACCGTAGATCGTGAGGGCCGCGCTGGTGTTGGCCATGCCGATGCGTGTGCTGTGCAGCGAGGCGAACGCCATGAAGCCCCCGGCCGCGAGAATCGAGGCCATCAGTCCCAAGGCTGGCGGAACTGCCGGCAGATGGATCAGGTGACGGGCTCCGTCGGCCGTTGCCGGATCGGGCGTGTGGGTCTCGGAGAGCAGCAGCGCCATGCCTGCGGCGAGGACCATCAGAATGGCTGCCACCACCCAGGTCATGGTGAATCCGGATGCAGCCAGGACCATCGCTCCCAGGGGAGGGCCCATGGCGAGCCCGAGGTAGAGCCCCAGCGAGTTGTAGCTGAGCGCCTCCCCGGTCCGGGCGCGAGGTGCAAGGTCCGCCAGCATCGCGAAACCGGCGACGAAGAACGCCGCCTCGCCGACTCCCTGGAGGAGACGAAACGCGACCACCAGCGCCAGCGTCTCCGCCAAGGGCATCAACGCGAGGCCTGCAGCGCCCACCAGCGCGCCCGCGACCAGCAGCGGCCGCCTGCCAATCTGGTCGGCCAGCCGTCCGGCGAAAGGCCGGAGCAGGAGCGCCATGAGCGCGAAGGCTCCGAACGCCAGACCCGCCCCGGCCTCGTCTGAGCCGACAGGCCCCGTCACGAAGAGCGGGAGGGAGTGGATGGAAACCCCAACCGCGGTGAAGTAGACCAGATCCGCGACCCCCAGAAGGATGAACGCGGGCGTGAAGAGAGGCTCCCTCGCCTCGCGGTTCACGGCATGATCCACCCGTCGAGCCTATCCCCGCGTCGGGACCCCGTGGTCGGTGCGGAAGCTGCGCCACACGTTTTCGAAGAAGTCGTCGTCGCTGGGGATGGGGCGGACGTCGCGCCAGGTGAACTCCGGCACGCCCTCGCCGGACCAGTCCACCTCCTGGGTCACGCCGTCGAGCGCTCCGGCGTCGAGGACGAACCGGAACTCCTCAGGCAGGCCGAGATCCTGGTCCGGCCACGGCAGTTCACCCTCGGGGTCGGTGTAGAGCACGGAGCCACGGGAGTTCCCGCCGTGATCCAGGTAGTCCTTCATGGCGTGAAGGTAGACGTACTGACTCGTGAGGATGTCATGGATGAGGAACAACCGGTTGACGCTGCGCCTCGAGGACTCGTCGATGACCATGAGCTGCTCGTAGCCGGCCAGCCACTGGGTGACCTGCTCCAGCGCCGCCAACACGGACGCGCGGGAGCGCACGAGGCCGGCGTTCAGGCTCATCAGCTCGGTGACCTCGGTGATCAGGCTGCCCGTGTTGTCCTCGGCTCCTGACCGGAAGCGTTCGACGGCGTCGGCCAGCAGCCGCGTCGCCCTCTCCATGCTCGGGATGGCCACGGCATCGAAGCCGTCACCGCCGGGGGGATCCGCCCGGTGCGCGGCGATGAACTGGGCGGCTCGGGTGGCGCCGACCTGGCCGGAGTTGAGCGCCGCCCCGCCCGGACGGTAGACGCCGTGGGCGCCCGCGGCCTCGCCGACGGGGAACAGGCCGTCGATGACGGCGGAGTGCCACCAGTCATCCACGGCGATGCCACCGTTGTTGTGCTGGGCGCACACCGCGATCTCCAGCATGTCCTTCCCCAGGTCGACGCCCGGGTTGCGGCCCAGGTAGAACTGGTAGGACGGGTCATTCATGTGCCGCAGCCGCTGGATTGGCGTGGTGCCGGCGAGATCTGCCGCGCCTGCGCGCTCGAGGTAGACGCGGGCCTGCTCGTCGAGCTGCGCAGCGTCCAGGTCGCCCGCCGGATTGCTGCGGAAGTCGAGGAAGACGCGTCGGCCGCGCATGGCCGTCTCGCGGTAGACGAGCAGGTCGATGATGCTGGACCCGTCACGCGCCTTGCGGATGTCGAAGGGCCACTGGTAGCCCTTGAGGAACACGAGGCTGGCCAGCAGGTTCGGGTCGGCGATGACGTCGGAGAGGAATTCGCGCTCGTCGCCGCCGTCGGCGTCCGTGGACACGAACCGCGGCACCACCTGCATGTACGTCCCGGACACGTTCCAGCGCGGCTTGATCGACGCCATGCCGAACTGCCACTCGGTGAGGTTGTGCCCCCTGGCGCCGTTGCGCAGAGCGGCGCCCGCGCCACCCCACTGGCCGTGCGGGAAGACGGAGTCTGCGTACATGCCGGCGGGGCCGCCGGTGGCCTGGACGACGTTGGTGGCGCGGATCAGCAGGAAGCGCGAGGTTTCCCTCGCCAGCTGCTGGACGAAGGTGCCCCTCGGCTCCGGGGCTGGTGTCTCGCCGAGGTTGGTTTCGACGGTCTCCTCCTCCTGGGCCGGATTGCGGCTGGTGCCGACGTCGGTGCGCAGGAACAGTGCCCCGCGGATCTCGCCGTCCTCGGCGAGGAGGTCGATGAGCCGGCAGTTCCCGATGACCGGGATGTCGAGGGAGCGGATGCGTGCCTCGAGGGACTCCACCATCGACTTGCTGGTGAACGGCCCGACGGAGGTGGCACGCTGGCGCGGGTCGTGGTCGGTTTTGTAGCCGACGAACTCGCCGGAGTGGTTGGCCGGGAACGGGACCCCCGCCTCGATGAGGTGGTAGAAGCAGCGTGCGCTGAGGGCCGCCTCGGCCAGTGCGTTGTCACCGTCCATGGACCCGCCGCTGAACAGCGTCTCCGCCATCGAGCGCACCGAGTCCGGTTCACTCCCGGACAGGGTCAGCTTGTAGTAGGTCTGCTTGTCGGAGCCCGCGTTGCGCGACGCCCCGGCGCGGATCTTGTCAGCCACCATCACCACGTCGGGGGCGCCGAACCCGGCCAGCCGCTCCGCGGCGCAGTACCCGGCCGAGCCGGTGCCGATGACCAGACTGGTGGTGGTGATGACAGGCACGCGCTCTGCGCCGAGGGTCACGTGGGTCAGGGTGGGGGCGGTCACGGCAGGTCCTTCAGAGTCGGGGGAGGTGCATGCCACCGTCGACGTGGATGACGTCTCCGGTGCTGTAGGGCATGGCGCCCGTGGAGAGGGCGGCGACGGCGCTGCCCACATCCGAGGCCTGGCCCCACCGGGGCATGGGCGCGAGGCCCTGGGCGAACAGGGCGTCGTAGCGTTCCGTCACGCCGGCGGTCATGTCGGTGGCGATGACGCCGGGGCGGACCTCGTAGACGGGGATCGCCTCGGGTGCGAGCCGCGCCGCCCACAGCCGGGTGGCCATGGAGACGCCGGCCTTGGAGAGGCAGTACTCGCCGCGGTTGATGGACACCGTCGTGGCCGAGATCGAGGAGACGTTGATGATGGTGCCCCGCACGGGGGCGTCGGCCTCCACGGCCTGAGCCAGCATCTGCCGGGCGACGGCCTGGGTCAGGAAGTAGGGTCCGCGAAGGTTGATCCCCATCACCCGGTCGTAGCTCTCAGGGGTGGCCTCCAGCAGGTCGCGGCGTTCCTCCGGTGCGACGCCGGCGTTGTTGACCAGGACGTCGATCCGGCCGAACCGGGCGACGATGCTTGCGACCAGGCCCGCGTGGGAGTCGACGTCGTCGACGCGGCCCTGAAAGTAGGCCGCCTTGTCCTGCCCGCCAAGCCCTTCGATGAGGCCATCGGGTTCGGGGCGGGTGGCGACCACCGACACACGGAAGTTCTGGCTGATGAGGGCCTGCGAGATGCCGAGGCCGATGCCTCTGCTACCTCCCGTGACCACGGCGACACGATTCATGTTCGCCATTGTTGCTGGATCCACGAGCTTTGGCAAGCGTTTTCCCGGACTAGTCGGTCACGCTGCTGGCGTTGCCGTTGCGGGAGTCTCGGATGACGTGTTGCCATGGCGGAAGGCCTTACCTGTCGACGTCCACAACGCGAGAAACGAAGGAACTGAGAGTGACGACGACCTCGTCGCGCTGCGGGTGAAGGGGAGTGCCGGGCACGCCCGCTGTTGACAACGAAGCTGTCCGCCCCGAGGGGGTTCGGATGGGTCCGCGAAACTGACCCTGGTGTCCTACTCGGGCCAGGGGCGGCGGCAGTACCCTCATCTCACTGGCCTGAGCTGGACGGGCAAGTGCACTCATCAGTCGACAGGAGCCCACGTGCGCACCGCCACCCCTGAGTCGGTCCAATCGCCTCTGGCCCGCCGCGTCGTCGGCGGTGGCCCCGCCGGCCTGGCGGCTGCGGTCTACGGCGCGTCCGAGGGATTGCGCACCGTCCTCGTCGAACGGGAGGCCACCGGTGGACAGGCGGGGATGAGCTCGCGCATCGAGAACTATCTCGGCTTCCCGTCTGGGCTGTCCGGCGGCGACCTGGCCCGCAGGGCGACGACACAGGCCAAGCGTTTCGGCGTCGAGCTGTTGCTGACGCAGGAGGTCTCAGCGCTGCGGACCACCCCCGGGTCCCTGGGAGTGAGCCTCTCGGACGGGACCGAGCTCGGCGCCCATTCGATCGTTCTCGCCACTGGCGTGTCCTACGTGAGGCTCGACGCGCCCGGCCTGGACGAGCTCGTGGGCAGGGGCGTCTACTACGGTGCCGGACTGTCCGAGGTGTCCGCGACCGCCGGGGAGGACGTCTTCGTCGCCGGTGGGGCGAACTCTGCCGGACAAGCCGCGATGCACCTGTCGACCGTGGCGCGCAGCGTCACGATGCTCGTCCGCGGGCAGAGCCTCGCGGCCGGGATGTCGCATTACCTCGTCGAACAGATCGCGCACACCCCCAACATCACCGTCCGGCTGGGCGCCAGCGTGGTGGGGGCCAGCGGTGGGGATCACCTCGAGCAGCTCCTCATCCGCGACGGCGCCACCGGCGAGACCGGGAGCGTGCCCGCCTCCGCGCTCTTCGTCTTCATCGGCGCACGGCCACGCACCCAGTGGCTCACGGGTGTGATCGCCAGTGATGACCGCGGGTTCGTCCTGACCGGCCCGGACGTGGCAGGACAGGACGATTGCGCCTGGCCCCTCGAACGGGACCCGTTCCTGCTCGAGACGAGCGTCCCAGGCGTCTTCGCGGTCGGCGACGTCCGTCACGGGTCCGCAAAGAGGGTTGCGACGGCCGTCGGCGAGGGCGCATCCGCGGTGCTCACCGTCTGGCAGTACCGCACGAGTGTGGGCCTCTGACCACAACCCGGCGGCTCATTGGCAGGTCTGGTCACGTAGTCGGTATCAGACCTGCCAGCTAGCTCTCCGGCCTCACGTTCGGGGCGGTCGGCTCGACCCCAGGGCGAGCTTGAGCTGTTCGACCGCCCAGTCCAGGTCGGCCGCCTCGATCGTCAAGGGCGGTGCGATGCGCACGGTCTGGCCGTGGGTGTCTTTGACCAGCACGCCGCGCTCCAGCAGCCTCAGCGCCACGTCGCGGCCCGTGCCGCGCGACGCCTCGACGTCGACGCCCGCCCAGAGGCCGGCCACCCGGACCTCGGTCAGGCCGTGGCCCAGCAGGTCGTCGAGGAGGGCCTTGAGGTGATGCCCGAGGGCCGTCGCGTGCTCCTGGAACTCGCCGGTGCGGAGCAGTTCGACCACGCGCAGCCCAACGGCCGCGGCGAGCGGGTTCCCGCCGAAAGTCGACCCGTGCTCGCCGGGCCGGAACACGCCGAGGATGTCGCGGTTGCCGACGACGGCCGAGACGGGCAGGATGCCGCCGCCGAGTGCCTTGCCCAGCAGGTAGAGGTCGGGGACGACGCCTTCGCGGTCGCACGCGAAGGTGGTCCCGACGCGGCCGAGGCCGGACTGGATCTCGTCGGCGATGAGGAGCACGTTGTGCTGCGTGCAGAGCTCGCGGACTTCACGCAGGTAGCCCTCGGGCGGGATGATGACGCCGGCCTCGCCCTGGATGGGCTCGATGAGCACGGCTGCGGTGTGGTCGTCGATGGCCGCCTCGATCGCCGCAGAGTCGCCGTACGCCACGATGTCGAAACCGGGGGTGGGCGGCCCGAACCCGTCCCGGGCGAGGGGGTCGTCGCTGAACCCGACGATGGTGGTGGTGCGGCCGTGGAAGTTGCCAGCGGCCACGATGATCCGTGCGGCGTCGGTGGGCACCCCCTTGACGCGGTAGGCCCAGGCGCGGGCGGCTTTGATGCCGGTCTCGACGGCTTCCGCGCCGGTGTTCATCGGTAGGACGAGGTCCTTGCCGCACAGCTCGGCGAGGGCCGTGGCGAAGGCCCCGAGCTGGTCGTTGTGGAACGCCCGGCTGGTCAGGGTGACCCGACCGATCTGCGCGACGGCCGCTGTCACCAGCTCGGGGTGGCGGTGCCCGAAATTGAGGGCGGAGTAGGCCGACAGCAGGTCGAGGTAGCGCCTGCCCTCGACATCGGTCACCCAGACGTCCTCGGCGGTCGAGACGACCACCGGGAGTGGGTCGTAGTTGTGTGCCAGATGCTCGCTTTCCTCGTGGATCAAGTGCGTCGTCGCTGTGTCGGGATTCGTCTTGGTGCTCATGGTCTGCCTCCTCGCAGGGTCAGGGTGCAGCATTTGATCCCGCCGCCGCCGAGGTGCAGCTCGGACACGTCGACGTGGATCGGGTGGTAGCCGCGCTCGCGCAACTGGGCGTCGAGGCGGGTGACGGGCGGCGACAGGACGACGTTGCGGCCGTCGCTAACCGCGTTGAGCTCGAGGCTCGCGGGATCGGCGGCGGGGACGCGGATCGCGTCTGGGAACCGCTCGAGGAGCTCGCGCTGGCCGCGCTGGTCGAAGGCCGACGGCAGGTAGGCGATGTTCGCCTTCTCGACACCACCTGGGCCCTGCACCGGGTCGAGGACGCAGACGGCGGTGTCGAGGTGGTAGTAGGTGGGGTCGACCAGCCGCAGCGAGACGACCTCGCGTCCGAACACGTCCGCGACCTCGGCGTGGCTGTCCAGCTGGGACCGGAAGCCGTAGCCGGCGAGGATCGTCTCGCCCACCAGCAGGAGGTCGCCCTCGCCCTCCTGGATGGCGAACGGCTCGACGACGTCGAACCCGTGGGCCGCGAACCACTCCCGGAACGGGCGCTCCTCACCCCGCCGCTCACCGACGGCGAACCGGGCGCCCAGGGCCACGCCGTCGATGACGAGTCCCCCGTTGGCCGTGTAGACCATGTCGTCCAGGCCGGGGATCGGGTCGATGAGGTCGACCTCGTGACCGAGGCCCAGGTACGTGTCGTGGAGCGCCTGCCACTGCCGCACCGCCTTGGCCGTGTCGGTCGCGCGCGTGCGGTTCATCCAGGGATTGATCTCGTAGTTGACTGTGAAGTAGTCCGGCCGGCACATCAGGTACCGGCGTCGCTGCTGGATCCGGTCTTGAGAAGGCATCTCGCTCCCCACCGAGTGCGGACGGCGGACGCTGTCCTGGGGCCCGGCGGCACTTCGACCCGCGGCCTGGCCGCGAGGAAGAGGCGACACGAGCACGCCTGGCTCCATTATTCCATCGAACGGGCACCTCCCAGGAGGTTCATTTCGATCCTCCACGCTCCGCGCCGTCGATCGCCTCGATCAGGCGGGCGCGTTCCCTGTCGATCCACTGCCGGCCGCTGTAGGCCTGAACGAATCTCTCGGCGAACTCGACGGGGTCCTCGCCCACGATCGCGCGCACCGGCGTGCCGTCCACCGCGGCGCGTTCCCAGAGCTCGACATGGTCGCCCATCATCGTCATGAGGGTGGCGCCGTCGGTGACGCCCCCGTAGTACGTGAGATACCGCTGCAGCGCCTTCGCGGCGCTGGCTCAAGGCTCGGGAACCGAGCCCGAACCCATCAGGACGCTCGTCGAAGTGGTGCGCGGCCTGGTCGTCGCGGCTCGCGACAACCATTGAGCCATCCTGGATCACGCCCAGGCGAACACCGGCCCGAACGCCACGCCAACCACGACCGCCCAGGCCAGATACACCGGCAGATAGCCCGTCTGCCAACGCTCGAGATCGGCGTAGGGGCGACGACCCCGCAGGAAGCCGACCAGCAGGACCACGGACCCGACGAGGTTGACCAGCAGCAGTGCGTTCAAGCCCAGCGAGGCCACCTTGTTGGGGCTGAACCCGAAGGCGCCGATGCGGCCCAGCATCGCCACCAGCACGTAGGCATCGACGACGATCGCGCTTCCGAGCAGCACAACCTGAAGCCACTCGAAGGCGCCCGGCGGGGTCAGCGGGTCGCGGGCCGACACCGAGTAGAGCAGCAGTGCCAGCACCACGATGAGCACCAGATCGAAGACGATGAGCAGCTCGCGGTCCACGGTGCGTAGGTCGCCCTGCCAGATCGCGGCCGCCCCGAACGCCAGCAGCATCACGGCGAAAAGGGGCGTGAACACCCTTGTCAGGACCGGTGCCATGTTCTCGATGACGCCCTGCTTGGCGCCCACCAGCCAGGCCGCCACCAGCACGGCCCCGGCCGCGCCGCACGGGAGGACCCACGAGAAGATGGCGGTCTCGGTGTCCACCCCGATGGTGCTGAACACGCCGGCGGTGAGCCCGAGCAGGACGCCGCCCCCGAGCCCGATCAGCACGTAGTAGATGAACCATTCGCCCGTGAACCGGACGTAGTCCATCCTGGCCCGGTCCGAGCGCCAGTCGCCGCCGGCATGGGCCACGCCGAGCAGCAACCACAGGGCGACGGGGAGGTGGAGTGCGGCCAGGATCTCGGTCGCGGACTCGGCCGCGAACGGGTAGAGGTTCAGGACCAGCGCGGATGCCACCACCGCCACGCCCACGAGCGCCAGGAGGCGGGCGCGCATCCGCGGCTCGACGGCGGCGCGCCACACGAAGAAGCCGGCCAGGAAGGGCAACACCAGGAGCGGGAGGTTCTTGACGTAGTGCTCCGGGTTCTCCTCCAGCCCGATCCCGAACAGTGCGGGGACCTTGACCGCGACAGCCGCCGCGACACCCAGGCCCAGCGCCACCCCGAGCCCCCGTCGACCGGCGGTGGCGGAGTCCGCCGAGCCCACCACCAGCTGCTTCCACAACCTGTCCGAGTGCTCCTGGGCGTACTCGCGCGACAGTGCGTCCACCTCTCCCAGGCGCCCGACGGCGATGAGGAACGCCTCGTCCTCGGACAGCCCGACGCCACGCAGGTCTGCCATCTCATCGCGCAGGTGCGACTCCAACTCGTCGACGTCGGCCGTACTGATCGCCGCGCGGCGTCCGACGAAGCCGCGCCAGGACTCGATGCGGGCCTCGACGTCGGAGGGGATGTGTTCGGCGCTCATGCGGGGGCACCTCCCGCGACGAGGGTGCCGGGGTGGGCGGCGGCGGCGGTCCACACCTGCCGGAGCGCCTCGCTCACCACGCGCCACTGTTCCCCGTGCTCGGCCAACGCGGCCCTGCCGTCGGCCGTGATCCGGTAGTGCTTGCGCCGGCGCCCCTCGCTGGAGGTGTGCCAGCCCGCCTCGACGTAGCCGAGGCGCTCGAGGCGGTGGAGGAGTGGGTAGAGCATGCCCTCGGTCCAGGCGAGTTCGCCGCCGGACAGCTCGCCGACGCGTTTCAGGATCGCGTAGCCGTACGACTCGCCCTCGGCGAGGATCCCCAACACGAGCGGCGTCGCCGCCGCCGCCACCAGGTCTTTGCCTACCCTCACAATGCACTCCTTCGAAGCCTAGAACTGCAAGGTATCGCAGCAATGCCTAGAGGTGCAAGGTGTGGGCCGTTGTTGCGAGCGTGCGCTGCGGTTCTAGGACCGCCTCTCGCGACGTCGGCGGGCGATGACCACCGCGACCACCACCGCTGCCAGGGCGGTGCTTACCAGCGTTGCCAGTCCAAGCTCCGGCGCGCCGGCCCACAGCGAGGCGATCGGCACCCGGCATCCCAGCCGCGCCGGCGCGTACCCCCACCACAGCGCCATTGCCGCCGCCGCCCCCACCACGGCGACGAGCGAGCGCGCCACACTGCGCCGTCGTCCGAGCAGCGGAACCACCGAGAGGCTCTGCGCCAGCAGTGAGCCCAGAACCAGTAGGGCCGCGTTGGCCTCGACGGGGTTGAACGACGGCGGGGGAGCCGGCGTCCCCAGCGTGAGGTGCAGGAGCTCGGACTGGAACCGCGCCCAGCGCGTGGTGTCCAGGCCCGCCCCCGTGTTGGTCACCGCGACAACGCCGAACCCGAGCGTGGGGCATGCCAGCAGGTAGGACTGGGACCGGTAGGTGCTGCCCAGATGGTCGACGCAGATGGGAAGGGACTCGCCGTCGAGGCTGGCGTCGAGCGGATCCCCGACGTTGCCCCTCAGCTCCCACAGAGGGCGGACCACCCACCCCGACCCGTACTGCGAGTAGGCGCTGACGGTGGCGAGCGGCTCGCGGGCGGCGGCCAGCACGCCGTCGGGAAGGGTGGAGGTCACCGTGCCGAGGTGGGCCCCCACCAGCAGGGTCAGATCGCCTGCCGTTGACACCTGGAATGCCGACGGCACCGCTCCCGGCGTGCAGGGGCACGGCGTCGGCGCGGTGAGCAGCTCGAACCACGGATGGTGCCCGGCCGCCACCCCGTCGACGGCGCCGGGTGTCGCGGTGGCGCTGGTGTGGTCCAGGCCCAACGGTCCGTAGACCAGCCTCTCCATGGCGCGCTCGAACGGTTCGCCGGTCACCTCCTCGACGACGGCGCCGAGCAGGTCGTAGTTGCTGTTGGAGTACGCGTAGGTGCCGGGCGGCTGGTCCGGCCGGGTTCCCGCGAGGGCGTCCGCGTTCTCCGCGATCGAAGCCGGCCTCCCCGGCCACCACCCCCACTGGCCCAGCCCGGCTGTGGTGGAGAGGCCTGAGGTGTGCCCGAGCAGGTCAGCGATGGTCACGGCGCCGAGCGTTCCCTCCGCGTCGGGCCAGTCGGGGAATACGTCGCAGACTCGGGTGTCGAGGCTGAGGTGCCCGTCGGCGATCAGCCGCTGGATGGCGAGCGCCGTGAACTGCTTGCTGGTGGAGCCCAGCACGAAGGGGGTTTCGCCGGTCACCGGGCGGCCGTCCCCGGCGGTGCCGAGGTAGCTCTCCTGGTACACGTCCCCATCGCGGACGACGACGACGGCCAGCCCGGCCAGCCGCAACTCGTCAGCCCTGCGCTCGACGAAGTCTCCGATCTCGCTTGGGCTCGCCCAGTGGTCCGCCGACGCGGGGGCGGGCGTCAACGGTTCCTGCGCCACGGCCACCCGCACCATGCCCAGGACCAATGCGGCGATGCCAAGCCAGACGATCAGCGCGCCAGCCAGTAGGCCCGGCCGGCGCCTGGTCGTGGTGGGCGACGGCGGGTTGAGGCTGTCCGCGGGGCCCGCGTCGTCGTCGACGGGGAGCACTCCCTTCATACCTCCAGCGTCGCCACCCGTGAGCCTGGGGTCAATACCCCAACCTGGCGGGGGTCTGGCCTGGTGGCTTGGTTTCACGGACCGGGACGGGTCGGAGATTCAGCCCTGCCCCACCTTGGCGGCCGCCTCGCGCAATCCGTCGGCGCCCAGGGCGCCGTTGATGACCTCGACCTCGCCGTCGGGGCTCAGCAGCGCGAAGGCCGGCTGGTAGACCACGCCGTACTCGCGCCAGAGTGCGCCGTCGGAGTCGAC
This sequence comes from Tessaracoccus sp. MC1627, assembly GCF_014164725.1. Taxonomy (NCBI): domain Bacteria; kingdom Bacillati; phylum Actinomycetota; class Actinomycetes; order Propionibacteriales; family Propionibacteriaceae; genus Tessaracoccus; species Tessaracoccus sp. MC1627. Next base: position 189,666 of record NZ_JACJGA010000005.1, read on the forward strand.
GAGATGTGTCAGTGCGCCGGTCGCGGTGTCGTCGAGGAAGTCCTCCATCTCCGGCACCTCGCCACGTCCGGGGACCCCGATCAGGGTCACGGGGGAGCCCGCCGCGTCAAGCTCAGCGACCACCTCATTGATGTGCGGTGCCTCAGCGCGGCAGACGGTGCACCACGGGGCCCAGAACCAGAGGATGACTGGCTGGCCTTCGATTGTCGCGGGGTCGAAGGTGCCGCCGTCGAGGGTGGTCACGGCGAGGTGCGCCAGCGAGGCCGCCGGGGCCGACGGCGCGCTCGAGGTGGCCACCGGGGACTCCTCGCTGTCGGTCCCCGCTGATTCCTCGGTGCTCCCGGCTGGAGAGGATTGGGCGCTCACAGCAGGCGAGGCCGGACTGGTCTCCGCCGACGATGTGCCTGCGTCGGTGGTCTGAGCGGCGCAGGCGCCGGCGAACAGCGTGAGGACGAGCGCGGCTACGAGGGCGAAGCGGTTCACGACGGAGACCTCCAATGGTGTCTAGTCACAACAACGAACCACCCCCTGTTCTGATTCCGCGCCATCGCCGGAATCTTTCGCGTGGGACGGGGGTTGGACGAGGTGTCGGTCATCCCTGAGAGAGCAGGCCCCATGCGTGTCCCCCCAGTGTGCGTCGAAGCCGCGTCATGACCGCCGACCTGCTCCCCGCGCTGGCGCTTGCCGTCTCAGCTGGGGCCATCGCCGCGTTCAACCCGTGCGGGTTCGCGATGCTGCCCGCCTACCTTGCGCTCTTCCTCGGGGAGCAGTCTGGCCGCCGGGCCGCCGTCGCCCGCGCACTGGGTGTCGGGGTCGCGGTCACGGTTGGCTTCGTCCTTGTCTTCGGAGTGGCCGGGCTCCTGATCACGATCCTGTCGGTGGGGCTGGGGGACTGGCTGAGCGTGGTGACCGCAGCCTCCGGGCTCCTCCTCATGGTCGCGGGGACGTTCATGCTCGCCGGGAAGGAGTTGGCCCTGCATCTTCCGCGGGCGCGGCTCTCGGTGGACGGAAGCCCGCGGGGGATGGTCGCTTACGGCGTCATCTATGCGACGGTGTCCCTCTCGTGCACCCTGCCGGTGTTTCTCGCCGCCGTCGTCTCCGCCTTTTCCCTCTCGGGGAACTCGCCGCTGGTGGGTGTGGTCGCCCTGCTGGGGTACGCGTTCGGCATGGGTGCGGTCCTGTCGGTGCTGGCTCTGGTCACCGCACTCCTGGGCGCTGGAGCGTCTGGGAGGTTTCACGCGTTGGCGCCCCACGTCAAGAGGCTGTCGGGGGCGTTCCTGGTTCTGGCGGGCGCCTACGTGACCTGGTACGGCTGGGTTGAGTACCGCGCCTTCCAGGGCGACCTGATCACGGGCGGTCCGGTCGCTTGGGTCAGCGCGGCGTCGTCGCGCGTGGGGGCGTGGATCGCGGGCGCGGGTCCCGGCCTCGTCGTGGTGGCGGCCGCACTGTTGGCTGGGGCGGTGGTGATCAGCCTGCTGCGCCGTCGCCGGAGCCTCGCGGAGGACTCGCCTCGGACTTCTCAGGGGCCGACAAGCTCGCCCGAGCGGTAGACCGCCTTCACGTGGTGCAGTGCCTCCGCGCCGGCCTCCAGGTTCCCGTCGACGACGAGGAGGTCGGCCGTGTGACCGGGGCGGAGCCGGCCGATCGAGTCCCCGAGGCCGATCGCGTCGGCCGCGATGGAGGTGGCCCCGCGGAGCGCCGGGGTGAGACCCAGGAGTCGGGCCACCTCCGTAACCGCGTACGGCTGGACGTTGAACGGCTTGGACGGCGCGATGCCCGCGTCCGTGGCCACAGCGATCCGCACCCCAGCCTCGTGCATGCGGCGCGCATGAGCCAGGACCAACGGCAGCACCGCCGCCAATCGGGGCGGCAGCTGCCCCCCTGGGAGCGAACCCGCTGTGCCGACGGCGAACACCCCCGCCTCGACCATCCGGCGGACCAGGTCCGGACGGTCGGCGACGGAGTCCGCCGTCATGAACGAGGCGTGCTCGACGGTGTCCACCCCGGCGATGAGCGCCGACTCGATCCCCTCCACCCCGTGCCCGTGTGCGGCGACGGGGAGCCCGAAGCCGTGGGCCGTCTCCACCAGGGCCCGCAGCTCCGCACGAGTGAACTGCGCCTCGTGAGGTAGCGAGCCCGGCGTCACGTTGCCGCCAGTGGCCATCACCTTGATGACGTCACATCCACGCTCCGCCCGCTCCGTGACCGCGGCCCGAATCGCGTCCACCCCACCGACAGCACCCCCGAGGAACCAGCAGTGGCCTCCCACGCTGGTCAGCGGCGGTCCGGAGGCGAGCAGCCTCGGTCCGGCGGACGGGTCGGCGGCCGTCTCGGCCCTCAGTCGCAGCGACACGTACCCGCGGTCGCCGAGGTCGCGCACCGTCGTGGTCCCGCCGGCCAGCGCCTGCCGCGCGTTCGCACGGGCCCGCACCAGCAGTTCGTCGTCGGTGGCCGTCGTCAACCACGTGACCGGATCAGTGCTGCAGTCCCAGGTCACATGCTGGTGGGTGTCGATGAGGCCGGGAAGCAGCGTGGAGTCCGGGCCGTAGTCGACGAGCACGACATCCTGCCCGTAGGCGGTGCCGTCAGAGATGGCGACAATGCGCTTCCCGTCGACGACGACGTCGCGTCCGGTGTGGAAGCGGTCCCCGTCGAAGATGCGTCCTGCCCGTACCACCGTGATGGTCATCCCGCCTCCTGGCCCTCGATCTGCTCTGGTCACGAGTGTCGCGCGGAGTCAGGGCGCCGTGGCAGGTACTGCTGGGACCCCTGTCGTCCCACGTCGTGGCCACGGATTCTGTCGCCAGCCACACGCGTCTCGAAGTCGTAGCCGTCCCGCTCGCCAGGGTTGGCGTCGAAGACCATCGTGCGGGGACGTTCGGGACTCCACTGTGCCCACGGTGCCTCGTGCGTGGTGACGAACCGCACCCAGGCCGCGTGCATGGCGTCCGCCAGGTCCTGGGGGGCGCCGGGTCCGCACGACGACGCCACGGCAGGATCTTCCAGGTTGTCCCAGGCGAACGGCAGTTCGCAACAGTGGGTGGCAAGGCCGTGGGCCGGGTTGGGCCGGCGGAAGTCGTACGCCCAGGTGGGTCCCCGGGCTCCCCGGCCGCGGGCAGTGGCCACCTCCGGCACCCAGCGACGGAAGGTTGAGACCGAGAGGAGCTGACCGACCAGCAGCGGCCCGCTCAGCTCCGGGTGGGCCGCGACCAGCTCGTCGGTCAGCTCCCCGAGCGGGCTGGCGCGAATCAGCTCCACCGGGTCGGCGTCACCGAGCGCGGGGGCGAGCTCCGTGCCGATCAGGGTGAACTCGTGCGCCACCGCGCCGAGGAGGAGCGGGCGCGGATCGGCGGCGACGGCGGCCACCCAGTCGGCAGGGAGTGAGGCGGGGTCGGCCTGCGGGAGGAACTGCAGCCCCAGGATCCCGGGTCCCGCCACCAGGCCGTCGACCAGGTCCTGCGCCGAGCCGAGCGGATCTGTGGGAGGGGCCTCCATCTGGGCGGCGGCGTCCAGCACCTGGTCCTCGGTGAGGCTGCGGAACCCGTCCAGCGTGGCAGGGACCCCCGCCAGTTCGGCCAGCCGTGCGGAGCGGCGCTCCGCCAGTTCCGGGGGGACGGGTGACAACGAGCCGGATTGGCTGATCGCCGCATGGAACAGGCCGGTGGCGAGCGGGGATGCCAGCAGCGCCAGCACGGAGCCACCGCCCGCGGACTGCCCCGCGATGGTCACCCGAGCAGGGTCGCCGCCGAACGCCGCGATATTCCGCTCCACCCAGCGCAGGCCCTCGATCTGGTCCAGCAGGCCCCGGTTGGCGGGCGCGCCGTCGATGGCGCCGAACCCGTCGAAGCCCAGCCGGTAGCCCACGCTCACGGTCACCACGCCGTCGCGGTTGAAGGCGAAGCCGTCGTACCAGGGGCTGGCCGGCGAGCCGGCCTTGTACCCGCCCCCGTGAATCCAGAACAGCACGGGCAGGGCGGCGTCGGTGTCGCCGGGGGCGGGGGTGAAGACGTTGACGGTCAGGATGTCTTCGCCCGGGATGCTCGGCTCCGGGATCGCCGTGACCTCCCCGAACGGTCGCCGCTGCGCGGTGGCGCCGTAGTCCACCGCGTCGCGGACCCCGGTCCATCGTGCGCGCGCCACGGGAGCCAGGAACCGCAGATCCCCGACGGGGGCCTCAGCGAACGGGATCCCAAGGAACGCGGCGCTGGTGCCGCGCCACACCCCGCGGACGGTCCCCTCGGCGGTCTGGACGAGAGGGTGATCGGCGGGATCGGTCATGAGGTGGCCTCCTGATCTGTGGCGACGGCGCTCACGCGGACAGTAACGGCACGAGGTCGCGACGGCTGGCCACGCCTGTCTTGAGGAAGATCGACTTGAGATGGTCCTGGACGGTGTACGGGGCAAGGTGGAGGTCGCTGGCGATTGACGCGGTGTCGAGGCCGCGCGCCACCTTCCGCACGATCTCTGCCTCCCGGGCGGTGAGTCCGAACGCGCGGACGCACAGGCCGAGCCGCTCGGCGGCAGTGGTGGGTTCGACCGCCACGCTGATCAGGCCAGAAGGACGCAGCCGTGCGGCGCGCACCGCCACCCAACGCCCGTCGCCGAGGTGGGTCCGGGCGACCGGCTCGTGCGCATCGATGCCCTCCTCCGATGCGAGGAGCTGCGCGGCGGCGTTCATCGCAGCCGCGGGCACGGGGGCCTGTCCGTCCGGGTGGGGGAGCAGCCTCTGCAGCCGGTCGTCCATCCCTGGGGTGATTCCCTGGATCCTCAGGGCGTCGTCCATCAGCAGGCTGGCGGGCCCGGGAGGGCCCGGCTCGTCCGAGGGCAGCCTCCGTAGGGTCTCCGCCTGTGCCCCGCGCAGCGCCGCGGTGAGGTCTGGCAGCACGGACGCGAGCAGCGGGAGATCGCCGGGTTCGAGGGGTGACGTGAGCCACAGGTCGAGGAACCCCCAACATCCATGCCCGTCCCGGAACACGGCCGAGGCCACGTCGAGCACGCCGATCGGCTGCTGCACCTCCCGCCACAGGCGACTGGACGAGGCCCGGTCAGCCAGACCAGCGACGTCGGTGAGGGTGGTCCACCGGTTCACGGAGGTGGCGTACTTGAGGCGGATCGCCGATGCCAGGTCCGGGACCCCGGGGACCTCCGCGAGCGGATCAGAGCCGACGCACGACTCCGGGTCCGTCAACACCCACACGTAGCAGTCGAAGCTGAACACCCGCCGCAACTCGCCGATCACCGCGATCCGCAGCGCGCGCCCATCGAGCCCCTTCGCGCAGAGGCGGAGAATCGAACTGCGAACCTGGCCCGCTGACGTGTCCCTCGTCACCGTCCCACGGTACCAATCCCGCCATCAAGGACCCCAGGCTTCTGGGATGGGATCAGACGAGGGTCGGGGGCATGGTGGCTGCATGATCACACTCCACATCGAGCACCCCATCTCCGATTTCGACACCTGGCGTGCGGCCTTCGCCGGGTTCGAGGACGCCCGGTCCCGGGCCGGCGTCCGCAGCCACACCGTCCGGCAGCCGGTCGACGATCCCGCCTACGTCCTCGTCGACCTGGAGTTCGACACTGCGGGCCAGGCTCAGTCGTTCGAGGAGTTCCTCCGCACGCGGGTGTGGGGCGTGCCGGCCAACAGCCCCGCGCTGGCCGGTACCCCGGTCACCCGGATCCTCGAGGTCCGCCACTCCTCCTCGTCCTGACCTCGCGTCGCGGGTTCCGCTAGCCGGGCGCGGGCCGGCCGCTCAGCGGGGCTCGGCGTGCCATGAGGAACGCCGTGCCGGAGACGCACGCCGCCCCCACCATGGTCAGCGCCATGGGGAGCGTGGCCTCCGGTCCGCCCAACCCGACCAAAGGAGCGGCCAGGGCCCCGAGGAGCGCCTGCAGCACGCCGACGACCGCAGTCCCGGTCCCGATCGCGTGCGACGATTCGCCCAGAGCGAGCGACATGGTGCTTCCCATGATGGGCGCCAGGCTGCCCACGGTCAGCAGCAGCACCACGATCCATACCGCCAGCGGCGCGTCGAGAACCGACGCCGCCAACGTGCAGCAGGTCCCGACCAGCAACGCCCCGATCCCGAAACGGGCGGTCCCGGCGGGATTCGACACGCCGTCGCGCGCCTGGCGCCCGAGGTGCCGGTGGACCAGCGCCATCGACGCGCCGAGTCCGGTGGCGATGCCGGCGTTGACCCACGCGTACTGCTGCGCGGACAGGCCGAGCCGGCTCTGGAATAGGAACGGGGCGGCGGCCATGAACACGAACATCGTCGAGAACCCCGACGACAACGCCAGCGCGTAACCGACGAACCGTCGGTTGCTGATCAGGCCACCCACCGTGCGGCCGAGCTCGACGAGCCCCCCGCGGCGGCGCTCAGCTTCGGGCAGCGACTCGTCCACGGTCAGGATCACGCCCACCACCATCGGCACGCCCATGAGGGCCAGGAAGATGAAGACTGTCCGCCACGAGCCCACCAGAAGCAGCCCGGACCCGATCAGCGGGGCCGCCACCGGCGCGATCACCCCCATCAGCATCAACACGGTGATCAGCTGAGCCAGGCGGGTCCCGCTGGCGTGGTCGGCGACGACCGCCCGCGACAGCACCTGACCGGAGCACGCGGCCCATCCCTGCACGGCCCGGAACACGAGGAGCAGCCCGATCGACGGGGCGGCCGCGCAGAGCAGGCTGGCCGCGATGTAGCACACCAGACCCACCAGGAGCGGTCGGCGGCGTCCCACCGCATCCGACAGGGGCCCCCACGTCAGCTGCCCCACCGCGATGCCCAGCAGGTAGGCGGTCAGGGTGAGTTGCGTGGAGGATGTCGACGCGCCCAGATCCGCGGCCACGGTGGGCAGCGCGGGCAGGTAGGCGCTCGTGGACAGGGCGTTGATGGCCGACAGCAGGGCGAGCACCCCGACCGTCACGCCCGTCAGGCCGGCGTCGGCGAACAGCGACCCTCCGGCCCGCGCCCCGGTCCCAGCCTCCGTCTCATCGCGCCCCGGCGCCACCGTCGACCACCTCACTCGCCGGGACGGCGGGGCCCGGGGTCTCGTCGAGGATCTCGATCGTCCCGGTCATCCCGTCCAGCCGGATCCGCTGGCCGGTGTGGAGCCTGGCCGTGGCCTGGTGGACGCCGACCACGGCGGGGATGCCGTATTCGCGGGCCACCACCGAGCCGTGGGTCATCATGCCGCCCACTTCGGTGATGAGGCCTCCGGCCGACAGGAACAGCGGCGTCCAGGCGGGGTCCGTGCCGGGACAGACCAGGATCTCCCCGGGCAGCAGGTGGGTGGCCTGGGGGTCGAACACCACTCTGACCAGGCCCTCCGCTGTCCCGGGCGACACGGGGCTCCCGCTCATCGCCCCGTCGACGCTGCCCAGCCCTTCGTAGAACGCCCGGCCGTCCCCGGCGATCACCCGCGGGACCTGCCGGCGTCTGCGCTCGCGGTCCGCGAGGTCACGGCGCGCGGCCACCACGGTCCTCCACACCTCGGCCGGATCGGCCCGGAGCCGTTCGAGCTCGTCCACGTGGAGGAAGAAGACATCCTCGGCACGGTCCAGCACACCGGCGCTCACCAGGTCCCCGCCGCTGGCCAGCAGCCCTTCCCGCACCAGCCCGAGGGCCTGGATCATCGTGAACTTCGGCGTCTCCCGCGCGCCCAGGAGGTTACGCATCCTGCCGATCATGAACCGGACGCGGCCCGCCCTTGCGCGGGCCCTCACGCCGCCGGAGGAGGTCAGCAGAGCGCCCAGCTCGTCGGTGGCCCTCGCGGCGCGCGCCGCGCCGCGCGCGAACACGGCGTCGGGCGCCTGGTCGGGGTCACGGATCTGGGTGTAGCTCTGCAGGCTGCGCATCACGTCGATCGGGTTCTCCCGCCAGCGGGGGACCCCGAGGTCGATCTCTCCGACCCCACGCATCCCGTACTCCGCGAGGAAGGCCGCGACTGCCCCCTGGGCCCGAGCGGGGAGCTGGCCGGCCGCATAGCGGTCGGCCAGCTCGGCGGCCTCCAGCTCCCCGAACGCGCGCAGCGAGGCCGGCTCCGCCTGGATGTCGGCGGCCGTGCGCCACAGGGCCAGGTCCATCTCGGTCGTCACGTTGCCGGGCAGCCCGCGGAGGACCTCCATCGCCAGGACCTGTGCCTGATCGCCGGCTTCGTCCGCCGTCGCCTTCACGCTGACCATCATGGCCATGCCCGGCCCGATGATGGGGACGAAGGCGCGCACCACAACCGGGAACAACCCCTCCAAGGTGGCCCTCATGGCCCGTGCCCTGGCGGCCAGGCGCACCCACGGATCGGCGTCTGTGCCGGCCTCGACCTCCCGTCGCTGCGCATCGGCGAGCAGGGCGGCCATCGCGTCATTCATGCCGCGGCGTCGACGCACCGGAGCGAGGACCGAACCTGGGATCTGCGGCACCACCTGGGCCGCGAGCCTCGCCACACCCCGCACCGTTGCCCAACTCGGGCGGCCGTGCTCGGGGGCCCATCCGGACTCCCGGGCCAACCCGGCCAGGATCTCGCCGAAGCTCGGCTCAAGCATGGGCAACACCCTGGGCAGGATCCGGCCGCCCAGCCGGTGGTGGACGATCCCGTCGATCCGAATCCAGAGGCGCTCACCCGCGGGCGTCAGATAGCCGGACCTCCCCAGGTCGACCCGGGGCCCCACCAGCTCGGTGACCCCCGACAGCATCATCGAGATCGCGTCACGCCCCAGAGGCGTGATCGGCTGCAGCATCCCCTGGATCGCGCCGAAGGAGAACCACAGAGCCTCGCTTCCCCCGGTGGGGACCGGATACAACGACGTGATGGCACGCGCCTGCAGCAGGTAGATCGTCGCGTCGGCGATGGCCCACTCCAGATCCTGAGGGCTCCCGTACTCGTCGGCCACCGATCGCCCCAGGGCCACCAACTCGCGCACCTCGGCATCGCTCAACGACAGCTCGGGGTCGGACTCCCTGGCGGAGGTGGTCACCCCGCCGCCAGGGACAGCCGTCGTGACCACCGTCTTCGCTCCCACCGATCGGCTGATCCGGCCGGCCTCGGAGTCGACCACGAAGTGGTCGGGCTCGACCTGGCCCGACACCAGCGCCTCGCCCAGCCCCCAGGTGGCGTCGATCACCGTCTCGGTGCGTGCGCCGGTCAGCGGGTTGGCGGTGAACAGGACGCCGCTCGCCCGCGCGGGAACCAACAGCTGAACCACCGCCGCCAGAGCCACGCCCTCGTGGGGGATGCCGTTGCGGGTCCGGTAGCCGATGGCGCGCGCCGTCCACAGGCTCGACCAGCAGCTCACCAAGGCCTCCATCACGGCGTCGAGGCCGACCACGTTGAGGAAGGTGTCCTGCTGTCCCGCGAACGACAGGTCCGGCAGGTCTTCGGCCGTCGCGGACGAACGCACCGCCAACGCGGAGTCCGGCTCGAACGTCTGCTCCCAGGCCGCCCGGACCGCCTCCTCCACCTCGACGGGGATCGCGCCGTCGGCGAAGGCTCGCCGGATCCGGTCCGAGGCCGCCTCCAGCGCGGCCACGTCGCCCGCGTCCACCCCCGCGACGAGGTCCCCGAGCCGAGTCGTCAGGTCATTGGCGCTGACGAAGAGGCGATACGCATCGGCCGACACCACAAAACCCGGAGGCACCTTGAACCCTGCCCGGGTCAGCCGCACCAGGTTGATGCCCTTCCCGCCGCAGGACTCCAACGTGGCAGCCGCGGAGTCAAACCTCAGCGTCAGCGCCGACCGACCTCCAGCCGCCGTCGATTCCCGTGGATCTGCCGCGCCGTCCCTCGCGCCCACGGGGCCGGCCTTGTCGTGTGTGAACACCATCATCTCTCCTGACCAGCGCCGACTCAGTCACCGAGGCCGAGCCAGGAGAATGCGTCCTCGACCCTTCGTCTGGCTGCTCGGGTGATCACCGGCCCGTGCGCCACGACGAGTTGATCGAAGTCCCACTCCAGGATCCTGCGGATCGAGTGGCGTGCCGCGGCGCGATCCCGGAACGTCAGCCTGATGTCGCGGGCGACGCCGCCGCGCGGGGCCGCCACGCCACCCAGCGCGATCAGGGCGTTGCGGAGGGGATGTCCTGGGCGGCGCTCGTGCACCTGGATGAGGTCCTCCACCAGGAGGGTGCGGGACGCGGCGTGGAAGAAGAAGACCTCGCTCACCAGCGCGCTGCCGCGGACGATGGCCTGGTCGAGGTCGCCGGCCCAGGCCTCCGGTGCATGCTGCCCGAGGATCTCGGCCTTGGGGAGGTCACCGTTCTTGAGAGTGACCGCCGTGATCGGGCTCGACCACAGCTCGGCTCCCGGGAAGAGCGCATGCCAGGCGTGGAGTCGCCAGTAGTGGCGGGGGGTGGGCGACACGAGATGGCGGACCGGGCCCAACGCGGCGATCTCGGCGATCGTGGCGAATGGCGCAGGGACCGGGGAGGCGATCCACACCGACCCGTCGCCCAGCCGGATCACCGTCATCCGGGTGTTGAAGACGATCCCCATGTCGCGCACGACCGGTCCCTCGACCACGAACAGATCCTCGCCCAACGCCTGGAGCCCAGCCATGGCTACAGCCTACGGCTAGGAGTCCTGACGCAGGGGCGCCCGGCGGAGCCGAGAGTCACCGATGTGCACGGGTACCCACTCGTCTGCGGCTGCGCCCCATCGTGGAGTCCTCGTGCAGGGGGCGGCGCCGGTCAGTCCACAAGCCGCAGTGTCACCGCGACCTCGTCGCCGTCCTCAAGCTCCTCTGCGACGCGGACAGCCTTCTTCACCGGCAGGAAGTAGGTGCCGGCGGTGGAATCCGGGAACACCGAGGTGCGCCAGGTGGTTGCGCCGACGGTGACCTCCACCCGCACCGACCCGAACCCGCGCGGCGGACCCGACACGATCCGGATCTCGTCGGCCAGATCCGACGGGACGGTGACGAACCGCCAGGCCGCGTCGCCAGACCAGCGCCACAGCTCTGCGGTGAACGTGAAGTCCTCCATTCAGCACCCCTTCGCCAGTGACTTGGTGACGCTGAGTGTGTCACGCCACGCAGGCGACGTCGACGCCCTTGACGGCCCCCGAGTGCGGGAGCACGATCGTCGTATGGCATCTGCCCGCCCCGACCTGTCCTGGCAGCCCCTGTACAGGATCGGTGGAATCTCTGCTGTGGTGTTCGTGGTGCTGGTCCTGGTGCCGGTGACCCTGGTCTTCGTCGCGCCGGTCCCGCCCACCGAAGGGCGCGCCCTTCTGGAGTACATCGCCGCGCACAAGGCGGTCTACCTGGTGGAGCTGGTGAGTTTCGTGGGGCTGGCGGTCCCGGCGCTGGTGGTGTTCGGCGCCTTGGCGGTGGCCCTCGCAACGGTCAACAAGGGTGTGGCGGCCATCGGGGGTCTGTTCGGGATCGCATCGGAGACCATCGCGTTGGCGTTGGGCAGCAGCCCGCAGTCGCTGCACGGCGGGCTGGTGGTCCTGAGCGACTCCTACGCGGCGGCCGGCAGCGACGCCGAGCGCGCCGGCCTGGTGAGCGCCGGGGACGCGCTGATCGCGGCCACCAACGCCGTCTCCTGGGCCGGGATCCTGACCGCTGCCGGAATTCTCGTGCTGTCGCTGGTGATGTGGCAGGGCATGTTCGGCCGGGCGTTGGCGGTGGTCGGCATCATGACGGGGGTGATCGGCCTGGTCAGCGAGGCGTTCCGCCCGATGATCGGCCCCTCCTACCTCATCTACGGGCTCCTGCTGCCGATCTGGTTCGGCTGGGTGGGATGGAAGCTCATACGGCTCGGGACGACGGCGCATGCCGGCTGAGCGGGAGCGGTTGAGTGCCTCGGACGCCTCGAATCTGGTGATGGACTCGCCGGACCAGGTCAACGTGCCCCTCGTGGTCGGAGTCCTCGGCGTCGGCGGCTTCGTGTCCGCGGGCGGCGAGGCGGACCTCGACCTCCTCCGAGCCGACCTCGCAGCCAGGCTCCGGGTCAGCTCGTCTTCGGAGCTGATCCGGTTCGCCCAGCGCGTCCAGGACGAGGGACGCTCCCTGGTGTGGGAGGACTGCTGGCCCGACCTGACGTGGCATGTCCGGCTGGCTGCTCCGGTCGACGGGCTCGACGGACTGGCCAGTCTGGCCGCAACCCTGATGACGCACCCGCTTCCCCTCGACGGCCCCTGTGGGAGCTGCTGATCGTCCCGGGCGCCGGGGCCGAGGGTCCGGGGATCATCCTGCGCGCGCACCACTGCGTGGCCGACGGTGTCGCGGGGGTCCGGCTGTTGCAGCATCTGTTCGGCGACGGGGCCCCGCCGAGCACCGCCTCTGGGGCGCCGCCCGCGGCCCCCGCGTCCCCCGTCGAGCCCCCGCAGCCGCGTCGACCGCACTGGAAGACGGTCGCCACCGGGGTAACGCGGGTGTCATCTATCTTCAGGGCCACGGTCCCGCCGACCGTGCTCCTGGGACCGATAGGGCCTCAGCGCGGCGTGGCCTTCGCCGACGTCAAGCTCGGACCGCTCTCCCGCGCGGCCAAGGCAGTCGGCGCCACCGTCAACGACGCGCTGCTCGCGGCGGTCGCCGTCGCGGCCGAGGCGGCGCTGCGCGCCGACGGTCATCCGGTGCCGCCGGTGCTGCCCGCGAGCGTCCCGGTGGCGTTGCCGGGACGCGGCACGTCGGGCAACGCGGCGGGGGTGATGCTGGTGCCGCTCGCCATGGGCGTGCCGGATTCGGTGCCGCGGCTGACCCGGATCGCGGCACTCACCCGTGCCGCGAAGGCGGAAGCCCGCGCCCAGGGCACGTTCGAGCTGACGCGCACCAGGTGGGGATCCCGACTGTTCGCCTGGCTGGCCCGGCGGCAGCGGTTCATCGCACTCTTCGTCACCAACGTCCGCGGACCCGACCAGCCGCTGACGGTGGCCGGCGCTCCGCTGGAGCGGATGTGGCCCGTGGCCGTCATCCAGGGCAACGTCAGGTTCGGGGTGGCGGCGATGTCATACGCAGGCCGGCTCGGAGTGGCCGTCCATGCCGACGTCGAGGCCGTCCGAGCGCCGGTTGCTGCCCGCGCGCTGGGGGACGAACTCACCCGCATCGCGGCGCCAGTAACGCCGCCCGACCCCGCCGGCTGAGCCGGGCCGCCCGCGGAGCGGCGTGGCCTGTCTCGAAGGGTTGTGACTACCACCTTCACGCGGATCTTGTGGTCGGGTGCGGGGGGGGGGGGGGGGGGGGGGGGGGGGGGGGGGGGGGGGGGGGGGGGGGGGGGGGGGGGGGGGGGGGGGGGGGGGGGGGGGGGGGGGGGGCCCCCCCCCCCCCCCCCCCCCCCCCCCCCGCACTCGTTCTCCTGTGGCGTTGTCTTGTTCCGGGTGCCGGCCGGCAGGGCGGCGTGGGGGTTGGGTCTGCTTGGGCGGGATGCCGGTGGGGTGATCGTCGGGTTGGGCACCGCGACGCGGCGCCGCCCTGCCGTCCCCCACCCTTACCTGTCAGGCGCGGGAACCTCCGTGACCGGACTTGTGTGCCCGCGGAGGGCGCAGCCTCCGTCGTGGCCGACCCGCCCCATCCCGCTGGTGAGCCGGGCCGAGCCGCGCAGCGGCGCAGCCCGTGTCGAAGCCAACCCGACCGTCGAGCAGGACCTGACCGAGATGATTCCATCGGAGAACAATGGATCCTGCCCGGACGGTCTCAACTCGGGTTGACAAGTACTTTCACTCCTCTGAAGCCGCCGCCTCGATCGCCCGTGGCCAGCTCGCGAAAGAGGTCGAAATCTGCCCGAACTTTCTTCTGTCGGGGCGGCTTTCTGGGCCCTCTTCTGTCGGTGGCGGGTGTCAGAATTGTTCACATGAGCGAGACGGTAGGGGACCTGGGGCAGCGATACCTCGCCGCCCTGTGGGGCGCCGCAGGATCGCTCGGTATGGACGAGTCGGCGATGCAACGGCTTGGCCGGCTTGTTGAATTGTTGGCTGAGGCGGAGGCCCAGCTGGCCGGGCTGCGGCTGCATCTGCTGCACGAAGCCAAGCTGTCTGCCGCGGACGCGGTGGTTGAGGGGGTGCGCCTGTCGGTGCGCACCACCCCGGCGCAGGCGACGGCTGCTCTGAAGCTTGCCGATGATCTGGGGGATCGGTTCCCTCTGATCGGCGCCGCCCTCAACGACGGGACGGTGTCTTTGGCGCAGGCGGAGGCGATCGTGGCCGGGCTCAAGAAGCTCCCCTCGCGGCTGACCCGCGCCGAGTTGGTCGAATGCCAGGAACTGATCCTGGCCCACGCCGACACTCTCGACCCCGGAGAGTTGAGGATACTGGCATCGCGGCTGGTCGAGGTGATCGATCCGGACCGGTCGGACGCGGATGAGGCCAAGCGCCTGGCGCGGGAAGAGACGACGGCGCATCGGGACCGGTTCCTGCGCCTCGCACCGGACTATCACGGGTCGATGAGGATCACCGGGCAGCTTCCTGTGGCGGATGCGGCGTTGTTGTCGGCGCAGCTGGATGCGTTGATGCCTGCGGCGTCGACGTACAAGCACACCGGCGAGACCCCCGGAAGGGATGCCCGCCTCGCGGATGCCCTCGTGGCGCTGACCCAGCATGCCGCGGGCAACGGGACGCTGCCCTCGCATGGGGTGGACCGGCCGCAGGTCCACATCACCCTCGACTTCGACACTCTGACATCAGGCTTGGGTGAGGTCTGCCTGCTCGGCGCGGGCGGGGTCGATGGTTTCTCGGCGGGGGATGCTCGCCGCCTGGCCTGTGACGCGCGCCTGATCCCGATGGTGCTGGGCACCCCATCGAGGCCACTCGACGTGGGGCGTACGCATCGCCTGTTCACCCCCGCGATCCGGGCCGCGCTGACCGAGCGGGACCAGGGCTGCGTGTTCCCCGGCTGCACCGCCACCCCCGCGGCGTGTGAGGCGCACCACATCGTTCCGTGGTGGGCCGGCGGCGTAACGTGCCTAGCCAACGGGATCCTGCTGTGTCCGTTCCACCACCGCCTGGTCGAACCGGATCCCCTCCAATCGAAGGGATCCCAATGGCGGGTGCACCTGGATCCGGCCACCGGGACACCGTGGTTCACCCCACCGCGCCACATCGACCCCGCGCGCAGGCCGAGGCAGCATCAACGGCACCGGCTCCAACAACTCACACCCGGCGTCGGGGGACCACCACGCCCACCCGACCTCGACCCGCCTGATCCGGACTCGCCGGTAGGGCCAGAGCACCCGATGCCTGACCTCGAAGAACTTATCCGCCGCAGCGCCGCAATCTGGGGAAACTCAGAAGCGTGACCATGCCCGCGGTCACGTGTGCGTGAGCACTCCGTCTCAGCCCGCCGTCGAACGGCCAGCCCCACCCGACCTCCTGGGGCTGGTGGACCAACGGAGGTGACCCCTAGGCTTCCGGGGCCTGGGTGTCGGTCGTCCCCTCGTACAGCCCGACGTGGTTGCCGAAGGGATCCTCGAAGATCGCCCACCAGCTGGTCTCGCTGATCGGCGCCTTGGCCATGAGCACGCGGCCGCCGTTCTCCTCGGCTTTGGCGAGGGCCTCGTCGATCGAGTCCACCTCGACGTAGGAGCGCGGTTGCGTGAAACCCTCACCGCGTGGCGCCAGGCCTCCGCCGCTGATCTTGTTCGGGGCCTGCCACATGGGATAGCCCTCAAAGCCGGGCAGCTCTGCGATCTGCCAGCCGAACAGCTCGCTGTAGAAGCGCTGAGCCTGGTCGAGGTCCGTCACCGGGATGTCGATGTGGGTGATGTCTCCGTGCGGCATGCCTGTCCTCCTATGTGGGCCGCCCGTCCGACGGCGTCATCGCCCGAGTCTGGCACGCGCACCAGGGCCGCCGATAGGCATGGCGCTCATCCGTGCCTGTCAGAGGCGAACATTCGGTCCGCCGTGCAACTTTGCGTCAGATGGCGCGCAGGTAGCGCCAGAGCGCGACCGCGCTGGCCACCACCACGACGGACACCATCACGGTGGGCGGCAGGGTGCCGGGGTATCCGGCCGCGGCGATCAGCAGCATCGCGGCGACGATGCTGGCGCCCATCAGCACGGAGAACGCGAGCCAGGGGGCCAGCCAGAACAGGCCGTGCCTGCGGCCCTGCAGCGCTGCCACGCCCGCGAGAATGAAGCCGGGCAGAACCACGGCGAGGTCGATCACGTGGATGGGGTTCACCCACAGGCCCGCCTCGGCGAGGCTCGCCGGCACCTGGCCGGTGAGCAGTGCGGGCACCAGCTCGCTGAGCCACAGCAGGGCGAAGAGCGCGCCGGTGCCGATCATGGTCCAGGCGGCCAGCGTGCGCCGTCCACCGTCGGCGAAGCTCGTGTCGCGGGCGAGGAGGCCCGGCGCGTTGAACGCCACGGCGTAGGCGCTGAGGCCGAGAACCGCCACGTAGACGAGGAACAACGCGTTCAGGTGCACCGCCATCGCGTAGACGATGTAGGCGTAGATGAGGTACAGCAGCGTGCCGAGCCAGACCAGCCCGGCGCGGAACGAACCCGCGCGGAACCGGACCGCCGAGGCGATCAGAGCCACGACGGCCAGCAGGTTGCCGAAGTCCTGACCTTGGGCCTGGAGTGCCCAGTTGGCCGTCTCCTGGGCATACACCCACGGGAGGAGTAGTCCGGAGACGCTGGCGACGGTGACGAGGACTGAAATCAGCACTGACCAGGCGAGGACGGGGAGGGGCGGGCGCTCAGTGATCACGGGCGCACAGTACTCCAGCCCGTAGTGGCCGCCGTTCACGGGGTGGTGGGGCTCACCGGAGCTTGGGGAGGAGGACGGGGGTGCCCGCCTTGTACGCCTCGTAGTCGGGTTGTCCGCCCCACTTGGCGTCGGCCTTTCGCTCCAGCAGCGGGATGCCGCTCACCTTGGTGAGTAGAAGTGCCACGAAGAGGGGTGAGATCAGGGCCACCCACTGCCAGCCCTGGAGCGTGGGCAGAGCGATGATCGCGACACCCGTCCAGAGCACGATCTCGCCGAAGTAGTTCGGGTGCCGCGACCGCGCCCACAGGCCGGTGGAGATGAATCCGCCCTTGCGGGCGGGGTCGGCGTTGAATCGGCCTTTCTGCTGATCCGCCACGATCTCGATCCCGAAGCCGACGGCCCAGACGACGAAACCGACGAGGGCGAACCAGTCCAGCCCAACCCGCGTGGCCGAGGTGATGGACACCCAGGCGGCGGCTGCGGTGAGCGTCACCCACAGGCCCTGGAGCGTCCACACGTTGAGGAACCGGATCAGCGAGGGCTTGAGTTCGTCGAAGCGGTCGTCCTTGCCGGCCCGGTGGACGCGTCGAAACAGGAAGGTGCCGAGCCGCGCGGCCCAGACGAGCACCAGGGCGGCGAGCAGCAGGGCCCGGGCGTCGACCCCGGGTGTGAGGAGCACGATCGCCACGGTGATCGAGATGTAGGTCAGGCTGCCGGTCAGGTCGAAGAAGCGCTCGGTCTGCGCCGCGAACGACGGAATGAACACCACCCACTGGATCACGAACGCGGCCGCGACCGCCATGGCGAAGACAGGGATTCCAGCGACGGTGGCCCCGCCCTGGCTGCCCGCCAGCGCCACGAGCGCCCCGATCAGGACCACGAGGGGCAGCGCGATGAGCGATTGCCGGTCAGGGGAGTGGCTCACAGCAGGGCGGCGATGTCGGCCTGGATGGATGACGGCTCGACCTTGGGGGCGTAGCGACGCACGACGCGACCCTCTCGGTCGACCAGGAACTTCGTGAAGTTCCACTCGATGGCATCGCCGAGCGGGCCGGGGGCCTCCGTGCGGAGCCATGCGAAGAGCGGGTGCGCGTCGTCACCGTTGACGTCGACCTTGCCGAACATCGGGAAGGTCACTCCGTAGTTGAGTGAGCAGAACTCGGCGATCTGGGCGTCGTCGTCGAACTCCTGATCAGCGAACTGGTCGCAGGGGAAGCCCAGCACCTCCAGCCCATCCGCGGAGTGGGTCGAGTAGAGCGTCTCCAACCCGGCGAACTGAGGGGTGAAGCCGCACTTGGAGGCTGTGTTCACCACGAGGAGGAGTTTGCCCCGGTATTCGGACAGGGGCTGCTTCCGGCCCGAGAGAGTCGACGCGGAGAATTCGTAGAGGGTAGTCACGGGCCAACTCTAGTTGTGCGGGATACTCGAGAAATGACAGCCAAGCGCGCAGCCGTTCCCTCCAACGGCCACGGTTCCGGCCTCCTTCGGAACGCAGGCCGGCTCCTGCTCGGCGGCGCCCTGGTCGGTGCGGGGATCGGTCACCTCACCACCCTGCGGGAGGAGTTTCAGGCCCAGGTGCCGCCGTGGCTCCCGATGGACCCGGACTTCGTGGTGGTCGCCTCCGGTGTCGTCGAGGTGGGCCTCGGGGCCGCGCTGATCATGGCGCCACGGCGCCTCCGGCCCGCGGTGGGATGGACGACGGCTGCGTTCTTCGTCGCGATCTTCCCGGGCAATATCTCGCAGTACGTGACGGGCACCGACGCGTTCGGCCTCACCAGCGACAACGCCCGCCTGGTGCGCCTGTTCTTCCAGCCGCTGCTGGTGGTCTGGGCCCTGTGGTCCACCGGCGCCTGGAGGGCGTGGCGGAGCCGCAGCCCGCGGTCGTTGCCCGAGCAGCCCTGAGGCGGACGGGTCAGCCGACGGCGACCGTCACGTCGCGCAGCGCGTAGCCGGAGATGATGTCATCCCAGCCGAGGTGCGGCTCCCGAACCAACCGCACCGGGTGCGCGAACAACCGGGTGAGCAGGATGTCGGACTCCTGGATGGCCAGGGCGTTGCCCGGGCACTTGTGGGCGCCGTCGCCGAAGCTCATCACCTCCGGGCCGATGCCGCGGGGGAGCGGCCGGGCTGGGCAGAGGTCGAGGGGCGCCTCGCCGACGGTGGCGGGATCGGCGTTGGCCTGACGGACGAACAGGTCCAGCAGGTCGCCCGCGGCCACAGTGTGAGTCTGGTCCCCGTCGGTGAACGTGAACTCGTGCTGCGCGCGCCGGTACAGATGCCCGACGATGGGCTCGAGCCGCAGGATCTCGTGCAGGATGGCGTACCTCTCTGCCTCGCCGGCGACGACGTAGCGGGCGCGGAGGGCGTCGTCGCGCAGCAGGTGGAGGGCGGCCATGGAGATGAACTCGCGGGTGGTGGCCATGCCGGCGGCACCGTATGTGACGCACTCGATGAGGATGGCGGGGACGGCGTAGCCCTCCTTGAGGAGGTGGCTGATCACGTCCTCCTGCGGCGCCTTGCGGCGTTCGCGGATGGCGGGGCGCACGTCCCAGAGGTAGAACCACAGCATCGGGATGCTCCCGCGGAGCTGGCGCACCGTACTGGCGAGGCGCCCCTCCGGCACCGTCGAGGCCGGGTCGAAGGACGGCTGGTCGAACAGGCGCTCCAGGCGGTGGGCCATGCGGGTGAGGTTCGAGTTGGTGAGGCCGATCACCTTGGCCGCGACCTCCGTCGAGTACCGCAGCGACACGTCGTCGAGTTGTGCCTCACCCGCGGCGACCATCTCAGCGACGAGGGCGTCTGCCCGCGACTCCATCAGCTCGCGGTACCTCGCCGCCACCGTCTTCGGCGCGAAGTAGCGCGCGATCTTGCTGCGCTGGAGGCGGTGGGGCGCGCCGTCCATGAACAGGATGGGCTCGTTGGCCATGGTGCCGTCGGGGATGGCTTCGGAGTTGAACCCGGCCTGGGCGGTGGCGTCGCGCTCGCGGAGGATCTGCCGGACGGCCTCGGTGGAGCGGATCCGCCACACCCCGTCGGCGTGCTCGACGCGTGGGGAGTCGGCCTCCCCGGGTTTGACGGAGATGCGGCGACAGGCGGCCTCGGCGCTCATGTCTCCAGGCTAGGGGGCTGCCGAAGAATCGGTCGCTATTTGGGTTGGTCTACCCACCCAGGGAGCGACCGAATCTGGTCTAGCGTCGGGGCATGGATGCCCGTGTGAACTTCATCACCCTCGCCGTGACCGACGTCGCGGCCGCCCGACGCTTCTACATCGACGGACTGGGGTGGGCTCCCGCCTTCGAAGCCGACGGCATCGTGATGGTGCGACTGTCGCCGACGCTCGTGCTGTCGCTGTGGGATGAGGACCAGTTCGAGGCAGAAGTGGGCCCCATCAGCCGCGGCGACGGGCTCGTGCCGTTCACGCTGGCGCACAACGTGCCGAGCCGCGAGGAGGTGGACCGGGTGCTCGCCGAGGCCGAGGCGGCCGGAGCGTCGGCGGTCTCGCTCGGGCAGTACCGGGACTGGGGCGGATACAGCGGGTACTTCGCCGACCCGGACGGGGTCCGCTGGGAGGTCGCCTACAACCCGGGGCCGCTGGGGGTCGAGTTGATGGAGGCTGAGCAAGTGGGCCCTGACCAAGGACCGGGTCAGTCCACCAGTTCCAGCTGGCTGAGCGAGCCTTCCCGCTGGCGGAGGTGCGAGGCGCGTCAGCGACGCGCCTCGAAGCCTGGGAAACGTGGGCTGACAAGGTCGCGTTCCTTAGGCTTCGAGGCCGCTGCGCGGCTCCTCAGCCAGCGGGGATGTTTGCGAGGCGCTGCGCGGCTCCTCAGCCAGCGGGGATGTTTGCGAGGCGCTGCGCGGCTCCTCAGCCAGCGGGGATGCTTGCGGGGCGCTGCGCGGCTCCTCGGCAGAGGAGGAAGCTGTTTCAGGTCAGGGGGCACCCGGAGGGGCCAGTTGCGGTGGGGGATCGTGGACGGTCTACCGTCCACGATCCCCCACTCTGGGAGGCCTTCAGACGGAGACCGCCGAGCGGGCCGCAATTTCGGCCGCGAAGACCCTCGACGACTCCTTCGGCGTGCGCTCCAACGTGTCGCGGTCCACGGCGTGGAGCCCGAACTTCGGGCCGTAGGCCGAGACCCACTCGAAGTTGTCCAGGAACGTCCAGTGGCAGTAGCCGAGCACGGGCACGCCGTCGGCGATCGCGCGGTCGAGACCGGCCAGGGCCTCCGGAATGAACGCGCACCGCTGGGCGTCGTCCTCGCTGGAGAGGCCGTGCTCGGTGACCAGCACCGGGACCCCCGTCGCGGCGGCCACGTAGCGGACCGCGCCCTCGAGCGACCCGGGGGAGATCGGTGATCCCATCCCGTTCAGCTCCACCTCGGGCCCATGAGCCACCCGCCCGGAGGCGTCGTAGAGCGCCTGCTCGTAGTTCTGCACCCCGACGAAGTCGTCGCTCTTCGCCAGCTCGAGCCAGCGCCCGTAGCAGGCGGCCCGCACACGGTCGCGGTGCGCCTCGCCGCCCGGCAGGGCCACGTCGTCCGCCACGGCGATGGACAGGCCTACCGGGACATTCGGCCGCACCGCCTTGATCGCGGCCCTTGCCGCGACATGCGCCGCCTCGAACCCGTCCTCCAAGCCGTCGATCTCCTCCAGCTTTGCGACGTTGCCCGCCCGGTACCGCGGCACGCCTGCGGCCACGGACGCGGCGTCGAGGGTCGCGGCGCTCAGCTCCCAGATTTCCGCCGGCAGCAGGTCGGCCAGGATGTGCTGGAGGTTGGGCTCGTTGAGCGTGACCACGAGCGCGAACCTGTCGCCGAGGCGCTCGGTCACCAGCCGGCAGTATCCCGCGAACAGCTCCGCCGAGCCCGGCGCGAACCAGCCCCCGCGCGCCGCGAACCAATGGGGCAGGGTGAAGTGGCTGAGCGTCACCAGGGGAGCGAGCCCACGCGCCAGGCAGCCGTCGAGCAGGTCGGAGTAGTGCCCGACGGCCGCCTCGTCGATCTCGCCCTGGCGGGGCTCGATCCGCGACCATTCGATGGAGAAGCGGAAGGCGTTCAGGCCCATGTCAGCGGCGAGGTCCAGGTCGGTCTCCCACCGCCCCCAGGCGCCGCAGGCAACGCCGGCCGGGGCGACGAACACCGTCGGCGTGACGTTCTCCAGGAAGGTGGTGTCGGAGTCGACGTCGCCGCCGTCGACCTGGTGGCCGGCGGTGGCCGCGCCCCACAGGAAGGTTGTGGGCATGCTGATCTGGCTCATGGTTGAGAGTGCCTTTCTTGGGAAGAGTGTGAGAGGTGTGTGCCCGGGTTCCAGGAGTCGTGCCAGCTGATGGTCGGCACCTCGCCCCGCCACTCGATCGGGAGCCACACATATCGCGCCTGCGCTGTGTTCTCCAC
This sequence comes from Tessaracoccus sp. MC1627, assembly GCF_014164725.1. Lineage (NCBI taxonomy): Bacteria > Bacillati > Actinomycetota > Actinomycetes > Propionibacteriales > Propionibacteriaceae > Tessaracoccus > Tessaracoccus sp. MC1627. The sequence continues at coordinate 211,695 of NZ_JACJGA010000005.1, forward strand.
GGGCGGGGGTGGGGCGGCGGCCAGCGCCGCCGTCTTGTCCTCGTCGGTGGATGCCGGATCGAACAGAACGTCGAAGAGGCGGTGAATAACGTCCGCATCCCCGTCGAAGTCAGGGAGCCATCGGTCGGCCACGGCGATCCACAGATCCTTGTGGGGATGCTTGAACACCGAGCTGACCTGAGTCCTGAAGGACCGGCCAGTGGCGTCGTCGGGGTGCGGATCGCCCAGCACGGTCCACGGCCCGTGGAGGTCGTCGGCCACCGCCACCTCCGACCGGTTCGGGGCGTACCCGGTGGTGCCTGAGGTGATGAGGTAGTGCCGCCCGTCGCGGGTGAAGTGCGCCGGGGCCTCCCGCACGAAGGGCGGATGCCCCCGGTGGAAGTGGCTCGTGAAGTGTCCGGTCACATCCGTGTAGTCGTCTGTGAGGTCGGCGACGATGAGCTCGGTGTGGACCTTCTCGAAGATGTAGTAGCCCCGCTTGCTGTCAGGGTCGACGACGAGGTCGAAGTCCCCTGCGTCCATACCCAGCGGCTTGAACCCCATCCGCGCCAGCGTGTAAGGCCCGGTGATCTCGGACGCGGTGAGGACGGTGGAGAGCTGGCCGCCGTCAGCCTGCATCACCTTGATCCAGCAGACGAACAGCCCCGACGCCTCGTTGTAGAGGATGTGTGGCCGGTCCGCCATCTGGGTGGGGTGGAGCTGCGAGGCGGTGTCGTCCACGTCCGGCGGGATGATGAGTCCCAGATCCTCCCAGTTGACCAGGTCGGTCGACCGGTAGCAGCGCATGCCCCAGTGCCAGATGCCGGTCGCAGGGTCGGTGCGCTCCTTGTTCTCCCCGTACCAGTAGTAGACGTCCCCGACGGCCATGACTGAGCCGCCGTGGGCCTGGATGGGCTTGCCCTCGGTGTCGAGCCATTCCTCGCCCGGCGTGATTGCACGCTGCATCGTCATGGGGTGGGGTGCCTTTCTGGTGAAGAGTGAGGAGCCGAACGGCTCAGAGGGCGCCGGCCTGCAGGTCCTGCTCGGCATGGATGGCCTTGAGTCGCTGCCGGTCAGCCCGGCGCTGGGCCTGCTGGAGCGGGTCCGGGACGGGGGAGGCCAGCAGCAGCCGCTGCGTGTAGGGGTGCTCGGGGGCAGAGGTGACGGTGGCGCCGTCGCCCCACTCGACGAGCTCACCGCGCAACAGCACGGCCACCCGGTGCGACATCTCCCGCACGACAGCCAGGTCGTGGGAGATAAACAGATACGCGACACCTGTGCGCTCCTGGATCTCCAGGAACAGTTCCAGCACGCGGGCCTGGGTCGACAGGTCGAGGGCCGAGACGGGCTCGTCACAGACGATGAGCGTGGGATCCAGGGCCAGCGCCCGGGCGATCGCCACCCGCTGCCGCTGGCCGCCGGAGAACTCGCGCGGCATTCGCTGGGCGGCGTCGGCCGGGAGCTGGACGAGGTCCAGCAGCTCGCGCACACGCCGCTCGGCCTCCTTCTTCGGCGTCTTGCGCACGATCATCGGCTCGGTGAGCGAGTCGCCGATGGTCAGCGACGGGTTGAGCGACGAGTAGGGGTCCTGGTAGACCACCTGGATGTCGCGGGTGAGTTCACGGCGGCGAACCGTGGTGGGGTGGCTGATGTCCTCGCCACGGAAGCCGATCGTTCCGCCGGAGACGGGGGCCAGGCCCAGGATGGCCCGCCCGATGGTGGTCTTGCCGGAGCCGGACTCGCCCACCAGGCCCACGGTCTCGCCGGGACGGATGTCGAAGGTCACACCCCGGACGGCACGGAAGGGCGTGGAGCGGAACCCTCGGCCGGGATACTCGACGACCAGGTCATCGACGGTGAGGAGGGGCTGGTTCATCGTGTGCTCCCGGTGCCGAGATCCCCGGAGCTGGTGACGCCGGGCAGTGGTGCCCGGGGCGCGCCGGCGGGGATGGCGTCGAACAAGGACTGGGTGTAGGGGTGCTGCGGGTTGCGGAACACGTCGACTGTGGGCCCGGTCTCCACGATGACGCCCTGGCGCATGACCGAGACGTGATCGCAGATGTCGGCCACGACGCCGAAGTTGTGGGTCACCAGCAGGATCGCCATGCCGAGCTCCTCCTGCAGGTCCCGCAGCAGGTCCAGCACCTCGGCCTGGACGGTGACGTCCAGCGCGGTGGTGGGCTCGTCGGCGATGAGGAGATCCGGGTGGGACGCCACCGCGCCGGCGATCAGCACACGCTGCGCCATGCCGCCCGAGAGCTGATGGGGGTAGGAGTCGTAGGTGCGCTGCGGGTCGGGGATGCCCACCTTCTCCAGGAGAGACAGTGCACGTTCCTTCGCGTCTGTGCGCGACATGCCGAGGACGATGACCAGGGGATCGGTGAGTTGCGATCCGACGGTGAACGACGGGTCCAGGTTCGTCATCGGCTCCTGGGGGACGTAGGCGATGCGGTGGCCGCGCAGCCTGTTCAGCTGGTCGTACGACATGCCCACAAGCTCCTGACCGTCGAATGTGACGGAGCCCGCGACGATACGGCCGCCTGCGGGCAACAGGCCCAGCACCGCGAACGCGGTCTGCGTCTTCCCGGACCCGGACTCGCCGACCAACCCATGGGTGGTGCCGCGAGCCACGCTCAGGCGTGCGTCGTGCACCACTGTCGTCCAGGCGTGCTCACCTTCGTAGGCGATCGCGAGACCGTCGACCTCCAACAACGTGTCGCCGGCGTCCTCCCGGTGGACCAGCGGCTCGGGAGCCGGCTCCGTGGCCTGCCAGGCCGCGGCTCGGCGGCGACGCGGTTCCCCGGTGCCTTCCAGCTCGTCCCTGATGGCGGTCCCGAGGAGAGTCAGTGCCACCAGGGTCAATCCCAGGACCAGCGACGGCCAGAGCACCAGAAGCGCGGATCTGTTGATGTTGTAGAAGCCCTCGTTGAGGACCTGGCCCCAGGTGGGGGTGGTGGGGTCGCCGAGGCCCAGGAAGTCGAATCCCGCCTGCATGCCGATGCCGGCGGCGATGATCCCCGAGGTCAGCAGGATGACGGGGGCGCGGACGGCCAGCAGGATGTGACGCCCGATGATGCGGGTAGTGGACAGTCCGGACGTTCGCGCGGCGTCGACGTACAGCTCGTTGCGGACCGCCCTCACCGAGTTGTAGACCACCCGGTAATAGACGGGGGAGACGAACGCGCCGAAGATGGCCATCGTCAGCCACATCGATGGGCCGAGCACCGCTCTCGCGGCGATGAGGACGATGATCGAGGGGAGGGACATCGTCAGGGCGGTGAACCAGGAACCGACCGAATCGACCCATCCGCCGAAGTAGCCGGCGATCAGGCCGGCCGTGACCCCGATGGTGGAGGCGACGGCGGCCACCAGGAGGCCGCCCGCAATGCTGAACGTCGTGGCGACGAGCAGGCGCGAGAACACGTCGCGGCCGGCGCTGTCGCCGCCCAGCAGGTACTCGCCGCCAACGGGGGCGAAGATGTGCCGCAGCGACGTCGTCGACGGGTCGTTGGGCGCGATGAACGGGCCGAGCACCGCGATGACCGCGATCAACAGCAGGAAGATCAGGGCCGGGCTGCCCAGCGGGTGGACGAGCAGCCGACGCAGCAGGTGACGACGGACCCCGCGGGTGTCAACGTCGATGCCGGTGTCCAGGGGAGTGGTGGTGGTTGTCATGACAGCCGAACCTTGGGGTTGACCCACGCCTGGGCGATGTCGACGAGGGTGTTCACGAGGGTGACGATGATGCCGGTCACGATGACGATTCCCAGAACGATGGGCAGGTCACCCTTGGAGGTGCTGCTGAGCGCGAGAGGGCCGAGACCAGGGATCGAGAACAGTTGCTCGATGATCACGGCTCCCCCCAGGAGGATGACGAACATCAGCCCGAGGATGCTGAGCGCGGGTCCGGCGGCATTGCGCAGCACGTGGCGGTACACGATCCGACGGGCGGGAAGCCCCCGGCTGCGGAGGGTGCGGACGTAGTCGCGGCCCAGCACGTCGATCATCGAGCCCCGCACCTGTTGGGCCACGCCGCCGATCGAGCCGATCGTCAGAGCGAGGATCGGCAGCGTGAGCGAGAGCAGCCATTGCGTTGGTGACGTCGCGAAACGTGTGTACCCGGTGGCCGGGAACCAACCCAGGTTGATCGCGAAGACGATGACGAGGAACAGTGCCATGAGGAAGCCCGGGATGGCCTGACCGAGGACCGCCAGGACCTGGACAGTCCGGTCCAGCCAGCCGCGCCTGGTGGCGGCGAGCGCGCCCAGGACTATGCCGATCAGGGCGGTCAAGAGGACGGACCCGACCGCCAGCGAGACCGTAACCGAGATCCTCGACAGGACCGCCTCCGTCACGGGCTGACCGTTGAACCAGGACCTGCCGAGGTCCCCCTGGAGGGCGCCACCCGCCCAGTTCATGAACTGCTCCCACACGGGCCGGTCCATACCGAGCCGTGCCTCCACCTGTGCGACGGCCTCGTCGGTAGCCGTCTGCCCGGCGATGCGCCGTGCGGTGTCGGAGTTGCCGATCTGCAGCAGGAAGAAGGTGAGCACGCTGAGCGTTGCGACGAGCCCGAGGCCGGTCAGCAGACGTTTGGCGATGAACTTGAGCATGATGTGCCCTCCAGGGATCGTGGTTGATCAGGCCGGGACGATGTCCCAGAGGTTGGGAACGGCCTGGCCTTCCTTCATGGTCACGGAGGTGCCCTCGGCGGTGACGTTGAAGCCCAGCACACGGTAGAACGGGGCGAACCAGGCCTGCTCGACGATGTACTCGTTCATTTCCTTGGCCGCCGCGTCGGCGTCCTCGCCCCCGGCGCGGAGCCGCTCGGCGAGGGCTGCGATGGTGTCGTCGCCCTGGTGGTAGACATTCCACGCGGAGCCCGGGTCGATGGACTGCAGGTAGGTCATCCAGGCGATGGGTTCCTGGTTCAGGCCGAAGCCGAACATGGCCCACTTCCCGCCCAGGAGGTCGCCGATGAAGCTCTCGCCGGCCTGTTCGTACTCGATGTTGATGCCGGACTCGGCGAGCACACCTGCGATGAGTTCGGGCTCGGACGGGGGGACGAAGCCGGTCTGCGGGCTCACGATGGTCACACCGTCGGGGTATCCCGCCTCGGCGAGCAGCGCCTTGGCCTTCTCCGGGTCGTACGGGTAGGCATCCTCGAGCTCGGGGAGGTAGGCCTCTGTCCCCTTGCCGAAGATCTGGGTGGTGGGCTCGCCGTACCCGCTCTCGAGGCCCTGCAGCAGGCCTTCACGGTCGAGTGCGTAGTTGATGGCCTGACGGACACGCACGTCGCCGAGCGCCTCGTTCACCTGGCCGGTGCGGTCGGCGATGATGAGGCCCTTCCAGTTCACCGGAATGGAGTTGATCGTGTAGCCCGCGGCCTCGGCGTCGGGGATCTGGCTGGGGGTGTTGAGGTTGGCGATGTCGACCTGCTGGTCGCGCAGCGCGTTGAGCAGGGCGGACGCGTCCGAGTAGTAGTTGATGAGGATCGAGTCGTAGTGCTGGATCTCGGGGTCCCAGTAGTCGGGGTTCGCGGTGAGCTTGTAGCTGGAGCCGATGGTGGTGGCCGCGCCGTCGAGGATGTACGGGCCCGAGCCCACGGGGGTGGTCTGGGCGTCGGCGGCGTCGAAGCTGGACGCGGCCGCGACGAGGCCGGCGTTCTGGCTGAGGTAGGTGAGCAGGGCCGGGTCCTGCTTGGACAGGGTGAGGACCAGGGTGTCCTCGTCGGCCGCCGTCGCGTCCTGGACCGAGGCCAGGTTGGCGGTGTTGGGGGAGGCGCCGTCGCGGAACCGGAGCAGGTTCTGCGCGGCGAGCTCGGCCGTCAGCTCGCTTCCGTCGGTGAACGTGACGTCGTCGCGGAGCTCGAGCGTCAGTTCGGTGTTGTCCTCGTTGTACGACCACTCAGTGGCCAGGCCGGGTTCGATGGTGTTGTCGGCGGCGGTGCGCAGGAGCGTGTCGTAGACCGCCATGTAGTAGGTGGCGGTGTTGCCCCAGTCGGCGTCAGCCGCCTTCCACGTGCCGATGTCGACGACGGCGCCGATGCGCAATTCGCCTCCGCGCTCCACCGCCGTGGCCGAGGATGAGGAGCCGTCCGTGCTGCCGGTGGAGGTGCTCGGATCGCTGGAACCCGAGGAGCAGGCGGTGAGCGCGAGGGAGGCGGTTGCCCCCAGCGCCAGGGCCTTGATGATGCGGGACATCGATGGTTTCCCTTCGTTGGGTCTTCGTCGGTGAAGGTGTGGGCGCCTTCGTCGGCGCCGTGCGACGACTGTAGATCGAAAATCTATAGGCGTCAAGGTTTTAGCGAGGCGGGTGCTAGGGTCCAGGCATGGCGAGTGTCCGGGGTGAGTACCGCAAGAGCGCGCAGCGACGCGAGGAGGTGCTCGACGCCGCCTTCCGCGTGTTCTCGCGGGTGGGCTTCACCAACGCGTCGGTGAGCGAGATCGCGCGCGAGGTGGGCATGAGTCAGCCCGGGCTGCTGCATCACTACGAGTCAAAGCTCGCCATGCTCCTGGCGGTGTTCGAGCGCCGCGACCAGACCGCACAGGACATCCTGGGTGGCCGCCGCGACATCGAGTTCCTCCGCGGGTTGGTGGAAATCTCCCGCCGGAACAACGACAAACGCGAGTTGATCAGGTTCTACACCGTGATTGCCGGCGAAGCGACCAGCCCGGACCACCCTGCGCACACCCGATTCAAGGAGCGCTTCGAGCTCATCGTGAAGGAGACCATGCAGGCCTTCGAGGACCTGCGTGAGCTCGGCAAGCTGCGCGAGGGCGTGGACCCGCGCGCTGCCGCAATCAGCTGTGTGTCGATGGTCGAGGGGTTGCAGCTGCTGTGGCTCAACGATCTCCCCGGCATCGACATGGCCGAGGACATGCGCCGTCATATGCAGGGGTTCCTGACCGTCGAGCTCTGAACCTGTCGGAAGTCCACTCCAAAATCTTATGACTGGAATAATTTCAAGGTTTGTCGTAGCGTGATCGACGACGGTGCGCAGACGCCCGTCCACTCTGTGAGAGGCAGACCATGACCCAGCCCAGAATCGCGCGCGTCGCCCTCACCCGGCATGCCGGCCCCACATCCACCACGCCCACCCCGGCGCTGAGTTGGACGGTCGAGAGCGGTGAGCCTGGATGGTCGCAGTCCTGGGCCGAGCTTAGGGCCGACGGCGCTGTGATGCGTGTCGAGGGATCTGGTACGCACGCGGTTGCGTGGCCCTTCGAGCCGCTCTCCCCGCGCGAGGTGCGAGCCCTTCAGGTCCGCAGCGGTGGGGTCGACGGGTCCGTGACTCTGTGGAGCGACGAGCTGATGATCACCGCGGGCCTCCTCGCCGACGGCGAGTGGGTGGCGGAGTTCGTTGCGCTCGCCGAGCCGGAGCGCGTCGCACAGCCGGTGTGGCTCCGCCACGAGTTCACCCTGGCCGAGGCGCCCGTCGCCGCCTTCCTCTACGTCACCGCTCTCGGCGCGCACGAGACCACGCTGAACGGCGAGCCCGTCAGCGACCACGTGCTCCCGCCAGGATGGACCCCCTACGACAAGCGGCTGGTCTTCGACACCCACGAGGTCACGGCCTCGCTCCGCGCCGGCGCCAACACGGTCGCGGCCGCGGTGGCGGGGGCGTGGCGCACCGAGGCCTACGGGTTCTTCGGCCGTCCGCGCCGTGTGTACGGCGAGCAGCCGAGCTTCGCGGCGCAACTCCACCTGCGCTTCGCTGACGGCTCGGAGCGCGTGATCGCCACCGGACCGGAGTGGCTGGCGCGCGGAGACCTGGAGATCGTCGACTCAGGCATCTACCGGGGCGAGACGGTGGATCTTCGCCGCGCACTCGCTGGCTGGAACCTCCCCGGCTCCGGTGCCGACGGTTGGGCGCCGGTGCGCGTCGAAGCCGTCGGCCTGGTCCCCGAACCGAAACTCGCCCCGCCGGTCCGCTGCACCGAGGAACTGCCCGTGCGCGAGGTGCTCACCACGCCGTCGGGGGCCACCGTGCTGGACTTCGGGCAGAACCTCGTCGGCCGGCTGCGGCTGACGGTCGACCTGCCCGCGGGCACCACGCTGAAACTCCGCCACGCGGAGGTGCTTGAGGACGGCGAACTCGGCGTCCGCCCGTTGCGTGACGCAGTGCAGACCGACAGTTTCACGCTTCCGGGGGGCCCGGTCGTCCTGGAGCCGCGCTTCACCTTCCACGGCTTCCGCTACGCGGAGATCTCCGGCTGGCCCGGCGGGGTGGACCCGTCCGCCGTCACCGCCCGCGTGCTGCACAGCGACTTACGCCCCACCGCGACCTTCCAGTGCTCAGAACCCCTGGTCAACCGCCTCCACGAGAACGTGGTCTGGGGCATGCGCGGCAACTTCCTCTCCGTGCCCACGGACTGCCCGCAGCGTGACGAGCGGCTGGGCTGGACGGGCGACCTTCAGGTGTTCTCGCCCACCGCCACCACCCTGTTCGACTGCAGCGGATTCCTCGCCGACTGGCTCCGCGACCTCGCCGTCGAGCAGGCAGCCCACGGCGGCCTTGTGCCGTTCGTCGTCCCGGACGCGCTCGCCGACGAGGTCAAGCCGACGGCGGCCTGGGGCGACGCGGCGACCCTCGTGCCCTGGGCGCTGTGGGAGCGCTACGGAGACCCGCAGGTACTCGCCGACCAGTTCGACTCGATGCGCACCTGGGCCGACCGGCTGCTCGAGCAGGCCGGCGACGACCTCCTCTGGGAGGGGTCAATGCAGTTCGGCGACTGGCTGGACCCGACGTCGCCCCCGGATGCGCCGGGGGAATCGAAGGTGTCGCGGGATATCGTCGCCTCCGCCTACGTGGCGCGCTCCTGCCGGGTGGTCGCCGACGCGGCGGCTGTGCTCGGGCGGGACGCCGACGCCGCCCACTACGCCGAACGCGCCGACGCCGTCGCCGCTGCCTTCCGTGCCGCGTACGTGACGCCCGCCGGGCGGATGATGTCCGACGCCCCCACCGCCTACGCACTGGCCATCGGGTTCGACCTGGTGACCGAGCCGACGCTGAGGCAGGCGCTGGGGGACCGGCTCGCCGAGCGGGTCCGGGCCGCCGGGTACACGATCGCGACCGGATTCGTCGGCACGCCGCTCATCCTGGGGGCGCTCACGGGCACCGGCCACGCCGAGGCCGCTGGCAGGTTGCTGCTGCAGACCCAGTGCCCGTCCTGGCTGTACCCGGTCACGATGGGCGCCACCACCATCTGGGAGCGCTGGGACTCGATGCTGCCCGACGGCTCCATCAACCCCGGCGAGATGACGTCGTTCAACCACTACGCGTTCGGCTCGGTGGCGGATTGGCTGCACCGCTCGCTGGTGGGGTTGTCGCCGCTTGCGCCGGGCGGTTCGGTGTTGCTGGTGCAGCCGACGCCGGTGCCAGGGATCGAGTGGGCCCGCGCGGAGCACGACACGCCGTACGGTTCCGCGTCGGTGCACTGGCGGCGTGCGGGGGAAAGCCTTGTGGTCGACGTCGTGGTGCCCGCGAACGCGACCGCGGAGGTACGGCTTCCTGGGCTCGACCCCGTCGAGGTGGGCTCGGGTGCGCACCGTTTCGAGTCGCAGTACCCACGGTTCCGCGAGGCGGCGGGGTTGCTGTCGGTGCGCTCGACGTTGGCGGATCTGGTGGACCGGCCGGCGGCGGTCGCGGCGATCCGCGAGGAGCTGACCTCCTTCGCGCCGGGGTATGCGAACGGCTTCTTCGCGCGGACCTCGTGGACGGAGGGCAGTCGGCTCAGCGACGTGCTGTTCGGGGTGCCTCCGCACGTCCGGGCCCGGCTCGACGAGCGGTTGTCGGCCCTCTGACCTGCCACCCCTCCGCAGAGTGTGGATTCAGGGATGGTAGACCGACGCTGAGGCCACACTCCGCGAGCACCCTGTCTCGCCACCGCGCAGCCCGGCGGCTCAGGTTTCTGAGGCTTCGAGGCCGCTGCGCGGCTCCTCAGCCAACGGGGCAGGCCACACCCGCTGGCTGAGGCGCGACGAGCGAAGCGAGGAGCCTCGAAGCCTCAGAAAGGTGACCTTGTCGGCCTACGTTTTCGAGGCTTCGAGGCCGCTGCGCGGCTCCTCAGCCAACGGGGCAGGCCGGCGCCCCGCACCTCAGCCAATGGAAGACGGCTCACGGGCAGGTCGCCTCAAAGCTTCCCGGGACCGCTTCCATGAGGTCGGTCTCATAGTCAACGAACCCCACCTCTCCGCTGGCCTCCTTGCCGCTGAGGTTAATGAACTCGTCCGCGTTCGTGTCGGAGTCCCAGCTGACGGTCGGATCCTCGAAGTTCTCGACGTCGTGGATGCTGGCGGAGTGCCCGAACTCGTCGATGGACAGGTAGAACTGGACGCCGTCGGCGATCGCGGACAGCACGAACTCGGCTCCCTCCTGGCCGATTTCGTCCGGGCCGAACGCGCACAGGACGCCGTCGAAGTCCCAGGTCTCATCGCCGATGGTGAGGGAGGCGGAGCCGCCGGTCTGTTGCCCCTCGAGGTTGTCGGCCATGTCGGAGAAGTCCTCCGCCATCTCAGAGGCGTTCTCCTCCAGCTCATCGACCGATACGCTGCCCGGATCGGCGGCCGCAGACGAGGCCGCGGCGCCTACCTCCGACGCGATGTCGCTGGCGGCGGGCGCATCGTCGGCCCCTCCGCAGGCGGTGACGCCGAGCGCAAGTGCGGCGGTGAGGGCGAGCAGACGGGACTGCGAGCGGATGGACATGTCCAGACCTCCGGTTCGGTGACGTCCATCCAGCGTAGGGCGTTGCGCTCGTACGTCCACCGGTGTCTGTCGAACGGTGCGCCGGGGCACAGATGACGGCGGGCCAAAAGTCGTGCCGCGCAACTATCGGCCGGCATCTCCACTGATCAGCGCTGCCACGGCTCGTTGGTCAACGAGAGGGCGATGTCGTAGGCGCCGCCCGACACCGAGCCCCACCCCGAGGTCGCGACGGTCTGCCCATCGCCCGCGACAAGGTTGTACACCCGCGTGTCCCGTGGGGTGCCGGTGACGCAGCTCGACCCCACGGAGAGTGTCGCGGCAGACCTGGAGTGGACCACGTGATCGACGAGGGACAGCTCCGTGACCACCCGCACCGACGTCTCGCCTCCCGCGCAGAGCTCGTGGGTGTACGTGTCGGTGGGACGCAGGGAGGTGAGCACGATGTCGGGCTCGATGAAGATGAGCTTCTTCGTCTTGTCGGAGGCGACGATGTTGCGGTCGATGACATTGAGGTCCACGCGTAGCGACACGGCTCGCCGCACCTCGTCGGCATCGGCGGAAGGCGAAGGCCCTGAGGCGTCGGCTGTGGGGGTTGCGCCAGCCGACGGGAAGCCCTCCGGTACGAGGATGCTCGGGAACACAGGTATGGGCTGGAGTGGGACAAGTACCGTGCCCGTCCCTGTTGAGTCCGCCACGGTCACGATCTCAGAGGTGAGGATCGTCCCGAACTGTCTCCCGTCCGGCGCTCGCAGCTGCCACGCCCCCCGGTGGTCCCCGGGCTCGCCCGGCGTCGTCACGCTCACGGTGATGTCGGCAGTCCCTCCGGGCACGATCGGGCGAACTGTAGGAGTTGGACCGGCGGGGCTGAGGTCTCCGTCGAGGTGGATGAGTTCCGTACCCTCCGGCCAGTTGCCACAGCCGGTGTTGACCAGCCGCCAGCTTTTGTCGAAGGTGGTGTCGACCGGCAGCTGGGTGCCGTCCGGCGCGCTCAGGTGTCCGGCCAAGGCCGCGTCCGGCGTGCAGTCTGGCTCGTCAGGTGTCGCGGCAACGGAACTCGCAGCAACGGTGGGCGTGGAGTCAACGGCTCGCGACGGTTGGGGCTGGGCCGTCGAGGCTCCCAGCGTGATGGAGGCGCTGCACCCGGTGGCCACTGCGCACAGCGTCAGAGCGGCAATCCATCCTCGTGTCATCAGAGCACCCCCGGTGGTCGATTGTCGGGTCAGCCTATCCCGGGGGACCGACCTCCGAAGACGGACGCGGGACCTCACGAGATGGATCGCTGGAACCGCCCACGGCTCGGCGTCGGATGACCTGCGTGTCAGCAGCCGCAGGACTGACGCAGAATCAACTCTGGCTGCAGGACTACGCCTTTGCGCCTCGGGTCCAGGAGCCCGTCCACCGCGGCCTTGGCCATGTCCGCCATCGGGACGCTGGCCGTGGTCAACGGCGGGATGGTGAACTCCGCCTCCGGTGATCCGTCGAACGATGCGATGGCCACGTCGCCCGGGATGGAGCGCCCCGCGGCCGTGAGGCCCGAGATGAGCCCGATGGCCTGCTGGTCCGACATCGTGAACACCGCCGTGCAGTCAGGGAACTCTTCGACCATCCGGGCCGCCGCCTCGCGTCCGGCGGCGAGCGACCAGTTGACGCGCATCAGCGCGTCGGCGCGCAGCCCTGCGGCGCCCAGCACGTCGCGCCAGGCCCGCTCGCGGTCGTCCACCACGCGGTGGTCCGTGGGCGTGTCCGAGCCCGCGACCAGCGCGATCCGACGATGACCGTGCACCTCGACGAGGTGGCGCACCGCATCGCGGGCGCCGGCGTAGAAGTCCGGAAGCACCGAGGTGTCGTCGATGTCCGGTGGCACGAGGGAAAGCCGAACCATGGTGATCTTGTTGCGCAGGATCACCTCGAGGGCGGCCTGTTCCGGAACAGCGGCCGTGATGATCCCGGCCACGAGGTGGCCGCTGAGCGACTCGATCAGGGCTCCCAGGTGCCCCGTCGCCCCCTGCGCCAGCACCAGGTTGACCCCCCTGGCTCGCGCCTCCACCTCGACGGCCTGCGCCAGCGCCGCGAAGTAGGGGTTCCGGACGTCGGGGACGATCAGCCCCACCAGGTCTGAGCGACCCATGATCAACGAGCGCGCGGCCGCGTTGGGGCGGTATCCGAGCTTGTCGATGGCGTCAAGGACCCGCGCCCGGGTGGCGGGGGCCACCGGACGCGGACCGTTGTTGACCACGTAGCTCACCACCGCTGAGCTCACCCCCGCGAGGCGTGCGACGTCGTCGCGGGTGGCGCCACGCGTGACGCGAGCCGCTTCGCTGGACATCGCACTCCTTCGGATCGGTGTGATCACAGGGTATTGGCCGCCGGCCCCGCCGGGAAACGGGTCAGTCGACGGCCTCCACCAGGTAGATGAGCGCGTGATCCGGATGGACGGAGGCCTCCATCAACCCGGCCGAGGACAGCACGCTGCCAGGCAGCACCACGCCGGCCTCGTCGGCCACGGGCACCAACTTCGGCGGGCGGCCGTGGGTGAGGTCCACGGTCTCCGTGGTCATGTCGCGCTTCACGCCCCACCACGACGGCGGGCGCAGCCCCGACGGAACCCGGCCCACCAGCGCCGGCGACACCCGGTAGCGGCGCTTCGGATCCAGCCCCGGCATCCGCAGCCGCCCCCGGAGGCTGGTGACGTGGGTGGAGACCGCCGCGTAGGAGTAGATGGCCCGGGACCGGTCAGGAGCGACGACTCCCGTGGCGGTCAGCGACTCGTCGGGGAAGTCCAGCCGCACCAGGTCGCCGCCGTGCAGCAGCGAGCGGTGCTCCTTGTGGAAGGCCACCCATTCGGTGAGCTCCTCCAGCTCGGACTCCGACGCCTGGCGCAGGTCCCACTCGATCCCCAGATGCCCGAAGATCGCGGTGGCGGCCCGGAAGTTGAGCTCGTGCGTACGGCCGGTGGTGTGCGAGGTGCCTGAGGCGATGTGCGAGCCCAGCATTTCTGGCGGCAACAGCTGCTGGGTCCAGCGCATCATCTGCTGGCGCTCCAGCGGGTCGATGCAGTCCGAGACCCACACGCGGTCCGTGCGCTGCAGGATGCCGAGGTCCACGCGGGCGCCGCCGGAGGAGCAGGACTCGATCTCCAGGCCGGGGTGGGCGGCCTTCAGCTCGTCGATCAGCCGGTAGACGGCCTGCGTCTGGGCGTGCACGCCCGCCTGGCCGAGGGGGTGGGTCCCGGCGTCGATGAGGTCGCGGTTGTGGTCCCACTTGATGTAGCTGATGTCGTACTCGGCAAGGATCGCGAGCATCTGGTCGCGGATGTAGGCGTAGCACTCGGGGATGCCGAGGTTGATCACCTGCTGGAAGCGGGTCTCCACCGGCATCCGTGAGCCTGTGGCCATGATCCACTCGGGGTGTGCGCGGGCCACGTCGGAGTCCTCGTTGACCATCTCAGGCTCGAACCAGAGCCCGAACTGCATGCCGAGCTCCTTGACGCGGTTGACCAACGGGTGAAGCCCGTCGGGCCACATGTCGGTGGAGACCACCCAGTCGCCGAGGCCGGCGTGGTCGTCGCGGCGGCCGCCGAACCAGCCGTCGTCGAGCACGTAGCGCTCCACGCCGACGGCGGCCGCCTTCTCCGCGAGCTCGAGGAGCGGCTGGAGGGAGTGGTCGAAGTAGACCGCCTCCCACACGTTGATGGTGACCGGGCGCGTCGACGACGGGTGCTGCGGCCGCGACCGCAGGTAGCGGTGGAAGCGGCGCGCCACCTCGTCGAGGCCGACGCCGTAGGAGCCGTACAGCCAGGGGGAGTCGTACGCAGCGCCGGGGGCGAGGGTGACCTCGCCGGGGAGCAGGAGCTCGCCGCCGCCGATGAACTGCTCGCCGGTGAAGCCGCGCTCGGCGATGTGGGTGTGGTTGCCGGACCAGCCCACGTGCACGCCCCATACCTCGCCCTCGGCGAAGCCGAAACCGGGGACGCCGGCGTGGAGGACGGTCGCGGCGTCGGCTCCGGTGCGGCCCTTGCGGCCCTCGCGGACGTGTGCGCCGACGGTGAAGGCGCGGCGCTGCGGCACCCGCTCCTTGGCCCAGCGGCCGGCCTGGTCCTGCAGCTCCGAGGCGACGGTGGGGACGGGGTAGGCGAGGATCAGGTCGTCGACGCGGTAGTCGTCGTCGCCGGTGTTGGTGAGCCGAGCCTGGCTGCGCAGCACGCCGCCGGGGGTGAGCTCGAGGGTGAGGGCCAGCTCGAGGCCGGCCACGTCGTCGGCGGCGAGAACGGTCATGCTGCCGTGCCCGAGCTCCACGAGGGTGGCCTGTTCGGCCGCGGCATCGGTCTCCACGCCGTCGATGAGGAGAGTGTGGGTGACGAACCTCGGCGACCACGCGGCGCCGTCGGCCCGTGACCCGCTGAGCCCGGGGCGACCCATCCAGCCGGCCCAGTGCTCGGGGAGGATCGAGAGGCGGGTGGGGTCGTCGACCATGCTGGGCGCCACCGGCATGACGGCGGTGAGCGCCAGCGCGGTCGCGTCGTCGAGGGTGAGGCTGCCGAGCTCCGGGCCCCAGTGCAGGAGCGCGGGGAGCCTGCCGTCGGTGAGGTCGACGACGACGCCGACCCCCTCTGCGGACAGGGTGACGAACGCGTGGACGCGGTGGCTCATGGTGGGGATCCTCCTGGATCTGAGCGGGTTCTGTGGGGAGTGACCGGCGTGGCTTGAACTGCATTGTCCGTCGATCATCTACGCATGTAGATAACATGGTTGCACCACCCTGTAGACGAACGCAAGCGTCAATTTTGGGAGATAACGATTCTGTAACAGGGTCTTGCTCTACCGATGTGACGCGTGTAGATTTCATCATGCAAACCCGCACACCCCCCGTCAGAGATGCCGGGGCAGTCCCAAAGAGGGGAACGTGGTGAGTACACGAACACTCGAGCACAGCCTCGACACGAACCGTAAGCGCAAGAGCGACCTCCGCACTGCGCTGATGTTCATCGCCCCCGCCGCCGTCGGCTTCGTGGTTTTCTACCTCGTGCCGGCCATCCGCGGTGTCTACTTCAGCTTCACGCAGTACAACATCCTGGGCACCCCCACCTGGATCGGCACCGAGAACTTCGAGAAGATCGCGGTTGATCCGCTGTTCTGGAACGCCATGTGGGTGACCATCGGCTACGTGCTGCTCAACATCGGCTTCCAGACGGTCATCGCGATCATGCTGGCCGTGATGATGCAGCGGCTGACCAAGTCCATCGCGCTGCGCGGTGCGCTCCTGCTGCCGTGGCTGATCTCCAACGTCATCGCCGCCATGCTGTGGTTCTGGCTGCTGGACTACCAGATCGGCCTGTTCAACCAGATCATCGAGTGGATGGGCGCCTCCCGGATCGCTTTCTTCGCCGACGAGGCGTGGGCCATCCCCACCATCGCCTTCGTCAACGTGTGGCGGCACATGGGCTACACCGCTCTGCTGGTGTTCGCCGGCCTGCAGACCATCCCGAAGTACATCTACGAGGCCGCCTCCATCGACGGCGCCTCCGAGTGGACGTCGTTCTGGAAGATGACGCTGCCGCTGCTTCGCCCCGTGCTCGCGATGATCCTGGTCATCACGGTCACCGGCTCGTTCCAGGTGTTCGACACCGTGGCAGTGACCACTCGCGGCGGACCCGTCAACGTCACCCGCGTGATGCAGTACTACATCTACCAGAAGGCCTTCGGTGAAGGTCAGTTCGGCTACGGCAGCGCCCTGGCCGTCATCCTCTTCATCATCCTCGCCGTCCTGGCTGCCATCCAACTGCGGATGTTGCGTGCCGGCGAGTCGGACCTGGCGTAAAGGAGTCCCATCATGGCCAATCACGCTGACACCACCACCGACGCACCGGTGAGGAAACGCAACAAGATGAGCGCTGGGCGGATCCTCGCCTGGGCGGTGATGATCGCCTTCCTGATCCTCTCGCTCTTCCCGTTCTACTGGATGCTGCGCACCGCACTGTCGACCAGCCGGTCGCTGTCGTCGGACCCGTCGTCCCTGCTACCCGTCGACTTCACGTTCGGCGCCTTCGAGCGCGTGCTCGGGCTCGCCACCCAAGAGGAGGCCATCGCCGAGGGCGGCTCCGGCGCGTCGGTGAACTTCTGGCTCTACCTGCGCAACTCGGTCATCTACGCCGGTGCGGTGACGCTCGGCCAGGTGTTCTTCTCCGCGATGGCCGCCTACGCCTTCGCTCGCCTCCGCTGGCCCGGACGCAACCTCGTGTTCGGCATCTTCCTCGGCGCACTGCTGGTGCCGCCGATCTTCACCAGCCTCCCCAACTTCCTGCTGATCAAGAACCTCGGCCTGCTCAACACCTTCCCGGGCATGATCCTGCCGACGTTCCTCATGACTCCGTTCGCCATCTTCTTCCTGCGCCAGTTCTTCCTGGGCATCAACCGGGAGATCGAGGAGTCTGCCTCGCTCGACGGGGCAGGGCCCTGGCGCACGTTCTTCAAGATCATCCTGCCGATGAGCACCGCGCCCATCACCACCCTGGGGATCCTCACCTTCATCACCACCTGGAACGACTACTTCTGGCCGCTTCTGGTGGGCAACTCAGAGGGCACCAAGGTGCTCACCGTCGCGCTCGGCGTGTTCAGGTCTCAGACCCCCGCCGGCTCGCCGGACTGGGCCGGCCTCATGGCCGCCACCCTCGTGGCAGCGGTCCCCGTCCTCATCCTGTTCTTCATGTTCGCCCGCAAGATCATCGATTCGATCGGCTACTCGGGCAGCAAGTAGCCCGCGGTAGTCACCCTCCCTCCGTCCGCCCTCTCTCCCCACCCCTTCCCGAAAGGAACAGCAATGCCGAAGTTCACCCTCCGCAAGGCCGGCACCGCCCTCGCGGCAGTCACCGCCCTGTCCCTGTCGCTGACCGCTTGTGGCGGCGACACCGAGCCCACCGCCACCACCGGCGGCGGCGAGGCCATCGACACCAGCGCCGCCTCCGGCGAGATCGACTACTGGCTCTGGGACAACAACCAGAAGCCCGCCTACGAGCAGTGCGCCGCCGACTTCGCCGCTGAGTCCGGCGTCACCGTCACCATCACCCAGTACGCCTGGGACGATTACTGGTCCGGCATCACCAACGGCTTCGTGGCCGGCACCGCCCCGGACGTGTTCACCAACCACCTGTCGCGGTACCCGGAGTTCGTCACCCAGGGCCAGCTGCAGTCCCTGACTGCCACCCTCGAGGCCGACGGCGTGGATGTCGACGGCTACCAGGAGGGCCTCGCGGACCTCTGGGTGGGCCAGGACGGCGAGCGCTACGGCCTGCCGAAGGACTTCGACACCGTCGCCATCTTCTACAACAAGGCCCTCATCGCCGACGCCGGCGTCGACGAGGCCGAGTTGGCCACCCTCGAATGGAACCCTGAGGACGGCGGCACCTACGAGGAGATGATCGCCCACCTCACCATCGACACCAACGGTGTTCGCGGCGACGAGCCCGGCTTCGACAAGGATAGGGTCGCGGTGTACGGCCTCGGCCTCGACGGAGGCTCGGGCGGCGGCAACGGCCAGACGCAGTGGAGCATGTACACCGGCACCACGGACTGGACCATGACCGACAAGAACCCCTGGGGCACCAAGTACAACTACGACGCCGCCGAGTTCAAGGACACCATCTCCTGGATGGCCTCGCTGGCCGAGAAGGGCTACATGCCCACCGTCGAGGCCGTCACCGGTCAGAGCTCCGGCGACATCTTCGGCGCCGGCAAGTACGCCATGATCACCAACGGCTCGTGGATGATCAACCAGATGTTCGGCTACACCGGCATCGAGACCGGCCTGGCCCCCACCCCCACCGGCCCCTCCGGTGAGCGCGCCTCCATGTACAACGGCCTGGCTGACTCCGTGTGGGCCGGCTCGGACAACAAGGCCGCGGCCATCAAGTGGGTTGAGTACCTCGGCTCGGCTGCCTGCCAGGACATCGTCGGCGAGGCCGGCGTCGTCTTCCCGGCCATCCCGTCGGCCACCGAGAAGGCGCAGGCTGCCTTCGCGGATCGTGGGATCGACGTGGAGCCGTTCCTGGTGCACGTGAACGAGGGCACCACCTTCCTGTTCCCGATCACCGACTACGCCTCGCAGATCACCGGCATCATGCAGCCGGCGGTCGACGCGGTGTTCACCGGTGCGGCCGACGCCGACTCCCTGGATGCGGCAAACGAGCAGGTCAACGCCCTGTTCAACGGCTGATCTACTGATTGACGAGGGGCCGGGCGGGTGACCGCCCGGCCCCTTCGTCTGGTCCGAGTTGAGCAAATGGCAGGGGTCGCGGTGAGGCCCACGCTCAGGTCACGCGTGGGGGACTCCGCGACCCCTGCCATTTGCTCAAACCACCCCACCCCACAGGAGAAGTCATGGCAACTCTGAGCGTCCCGACGCCCGACCTGATCCGGGTCCAGCGGGGGCCCCGCGGCGCTTGGCGCAGCCCGTCCGAGGCCGCCGTCGTCGACCTGCGTCCTGACGGCGGGGGACTTGCCGTCAACGTCTCCGTCGCGACCGGCGTGGTGCTGAGCCGGGTCCATCTCCGCTGGCGCCGCCCGGTGCCATCCGACGCGCTGGTCCTCGGTGACGAGTGGGAGCGCAGCTACGGCGACGCCTGCTGGCAGCCGCTCCGCGCCGAGGCCGTCCATCCATGGATGGTGCTGATCCACTCACCGTCGGCCGCCACCACCTGGGGCGCGGGCGTCGACGTCCGCGCGGGATCGTTCGCGTTCTGGACGGTGGACGACGCCGGGGTGTCGCTCTGGCTCGACCTCCGCGCCGGCTCGGACCCCGTCGAGCTCGGGGACCGCGAGCTGACCGCCGCCGTCGTCCGCTTCGTCGACGGTGGGCCCGCCTTCGCGACCCAGGGCGAGCTGGCCTCGGCACTCTGCCGCGACCCTCGCCCTTCCGGACCCCTCGTCGGCGCCAACAACTGGTACTACGCCTACGGTCGCGGGTTCGACGCCGACGCGGTGGTGCGCGACGCGAGGACCGTCGCCGAGCTCGTCGGCGACCATCCCGTCCGACCCTTCGGCGTCGTCGACGACGGGTGGAGCCTCGACGGCACCGCCGACGGACTGCCGGCCTCCGGCGGCCCGTGGGACGTGGGCCGCGCGATCGAGTTCCCGGACATGGCGGAGGTGGCGGCGAGGATCGCGGCAGAGGGCGTGCGGCCCGGGATCTGGTTCCGGCCGCTGCAGCACCGCTGGCAGCCCGAGGCCGGCGGGCTGCGTCCGTGGGAGGGCGGCTGGGCGCTGGACCCCAGCCACCCCGCGACCCTCGAGCGCGTCGCCGATGACGTGCGTCGGATCCGCGGCTGGGGCTTCGAGCTGATCAAGCACGACTTCTCCACCTTCGAGGCGCTCGGCCAGTGGGGCCCGACGATGGGCCCGCGACCCATCGCCGACGGCGTCCACGTGCACGACCGGACCCGGACCACCGCCGAGGTGCTGGTGGACTTCTACCGGGCGATCAGGGTCGCGGCGGGCGACGGCGGGGTGGTGCTGGGCTGCAACGTGGTCGGGCACCTGGCGGCCGGCCTCGTCGAGGCGCAGCGCACCGGCGACGACACCTCCGGTCTGGTGTGGGAGCGGACCCGGCGCGTGGGGGTCAACACCCTGGCGTTTCGGGCGGCCCAGCACGGGCGGTTCTTCACGGTCGACGCGGACTGCGTGCCCAGCACGCCCGGGACGGACTGGGGGAAGAACCGCCAGTTCCTGGACCTGATCGCACGGTCTGGGACGGCGCTGTTCGTCTCGGTGGACCCTGTGACAAGGACTGATGCGGTGGACGCCGACCTGTCGGCGGCGCTGCGGCTGGCGCTCGACGGCGGGGCGCCCGGGGGAGTGGAGCCGCTCGACTGGCTGCACACGTCGACCCCGTCGCTATGGCGATCGGGCAGTGAGACGGTGCGCTACGAGTGGATGGCCGACGAGGGGTCGGACCCCTTCGACGCAACGGGGGACGCCGCCCCGCCCGCCGCTGAGGACACCGCGGGCTGAGGCGTGAACAGCGGCGCTCCTCGCCATCGTCAAGAACGCAGCATGGCCGGTGTGATTTCTGAGGAATCCAGGTGACTTCGTGGCCGCTCGGCTGGCTGTCAGGGCGGCCGCTTCGCCCGCCTCAGCCTGCGGAGGTGGGCCACCTTGCGCCACCACATCGTGCGGATTGGTAGGTTCGGGGCATGCGTTGGGTGATCCGGATCCTGCTGGCCTTCGTCGCACTCGCGGTCATCGCCGGCGCCGCCGGCTACTGGTACGCGCGCCCGCTCCTCCTCACCGGCACCGGCTACGCCGCCCACAACGCGTGCGCGCTCACACGGATCGCGGACCGACCCGCCAGCGACGACCTCCCACCCAACCCACTCGTTCCCTACCTGCGCACCAGCACCACCGACGACGGCGCCCGCACCTCCGTCCTGGGAGCGATCGCCGGGCAGCGGGCCTGGTACTCCACCGGCTTCGGCTGCACCCTCGCCGACCGCGCCCCAGACCTCGGCGACCCCACACCCGCCAGCCCCAACGCACTCACCTCGGCGCCCGCGCCCGCCCCCTCCGCGGAGCTCGACGCCGCCGTCGGCCTGGCGTTCGGTGACGACCTCGACGCCGCCGCCCGCGACGACCTGGGCACCCGCGCTGTCGTCGTCCTCCACGACGGGCAACTCGTGGCCGAGCGCTACGCCGACGGCTTCACCGCGCAGACCCCGCAGCTCGGCTGGTCGATGGCCAAGAGCGTGGCCAACCTGTTGACCGGGGTGATGGTGGCCAACGACAGGGTCGCCGTCGACGACGACGCGCTGCGACCGGAGTGGACCGACGCCCGCCGCGACATCACCGTCGACGACCTGATGCGCGGGACGAGCGGACTGCAGTGGGACGAGACCTACGATCTCGGCACACCCATCACCCGGATGCTGTACCTGGAAGAGGACATGGCGGACTATGTCGCGGGGCTGCCGCTGGCCCACACCCCGGGCGACTACCAGCAGTATTCGAGTGGCGGCACGAACCTGCTGTGCGCGGTGCTGACCGAGCGGGCCGGGGTCGACGCCGACCTGCCCCGACGGGGGCTGCTGGTGCCGCTGGGGTTGTCGTCGGCGGTGTGGGAGGCCGACGCGACCGGTACGCCGGTGTGCAGCTCCTACCTCTGGGCGACCCCCCGCGACTGGGCGAGCATGGGGCAGTTCGCGCTGCAGGACGGTGTGTGGGAGGGGGGCCGGCTGCTGCCGGAGGGGTGGATGGCGGCGTCCACGACGGTGACGGAGGTCGCCGAGAGCGAGGAGGTGGGGTACGCGGCCGGATGGTGGGTCAATCAGCTGCCCGACGGGTCGCTCGTCGATGGTTCGCTCCCGGCTGATGCCTACTGGGCGACGGGACACGACGGGCAGCGGATGTACGTGGTGCCGTCGGCTGGCCTGGTGGTGGTGCGGTTGGGGTTCAGCCCGGATGTCGCGGGGGAGGATCTTCGGGTGGGCGCACTGGTGGCGGAGTTGGTGTCGCGGCTGGGGTGATCGGGCGCGAAGCGCGGAAACGTGCCAGGACTGACACCCACCCCACCCTGCCTTCAGCGTGGCTGCCACCACTAGGGACCCGTCTCCGCTGGGTCCGGGCACCACAGACCTTGCTGCGGAGGGTGCACTCGCTGAAGCCTGACTCGCCGCGCCGGAGGTTCCGGAACGAAGACATCGAACCTCCGGTTGTCATGCGTCCGAGTGTGGACTGGGCCCATCCGTGTGGGATCCCCCGGGGGGCTTCAGGCGTCCCTGCGCTCGAACCAGAGCCAGGCCGTCGTCAGGACCGCGACGCCGACGCCCGCGGCGAGGAACGTCCACGCGGGGATCAACAGCGACGCGGTGCTGACTGCGTAGGGCGCGAGAAATCCGATGTAGGTGAGGCTGTAAACCACGGCGGTCGTCGGGGCCATCAGGTGCGGCGGCGTGTGGTGCTCGACGATCGTGATGCTGCCGACCATGAGGAGGCCGTGCGCCGCCCCCAACACCACCGCGGCGGGAACCAGCCACAGGGGGTGGGGGAACAACGCGGCGGCGGTCGCGACCATCATGCCGAGGGTCAGCACGGCCATGCCCAGCGGTGGCGTCCGGCCCGGGTCATGGTGGGCGTAGCGTCGGACCGACGGCTGCACCATCACGCTGGTGCCGAGGGTGAGTCCTGCGGTCAGGCCCGCGGCGGCCACGCGGGGCAGGCCAGGGACAGGGCCCACTAGGGCTGGGGTCACGGCGAAGGCGACCGTCGCGGCCCCGAACACCCAGGGCGCGGAGGGCACGATCAGCTTCCAGAACCAGCCGTGCATCAAGTGCCGCGCGGCGGCCGCGACCGTTGGGGTGGGCTGGTCGGACGTGTCGAGCTCGGGCGCGTTCCAGACGATGGCCGCGGCGACGGCCTGCACGATCAGGTGCACCGCGTAGGCGAGCTGGAGCGGTGCCGGGAACCACTGCGCGAGGAGGCCGGCGACCATGGGTCCGATCGCGAAGCCGGCCGTCAACGCCACCGTGGAACGGCGGGCGCCCGTCCCCAGCGGCAGCCCGGCGGACAGCTCCTTCACCCACGCCGTGCCGGGCGCCATGACGAACCCGACCCCGATCCCGGACGCGATGCGCCCGGCGAACAGCAGCCCGGGGGAGTCGGCGCCGAGCAGCAACAGGGCGCTGCCCAGCAGCATCAGCACCGAGGAGATCCGCACCATCAGGCGCTTGCCCTGGTGCTGCGACATCCACGCAGCGGCGAGCAGGGCGGGCACGAGGCCCCCGACGTACGCGGCGAACATGCCCGTCACCAGTTGCTCGGACAGCCCTCGCTCGTCCCGGTAGACAAGCAGCATCGGCGCGAACTGGTTGGCGCCCCAGCCCGCGGCCAGCATGGCCAGCGCCACCCGCCGCCAGGTGCGAGGGGTGGCGGTGGCCAGCAGGGCGTCCATGCGCCCATCCTCCCGCGTCGGGACGTTGGCCGCCCGGTCCGCCAAGTAGCCGACGCGATGGTCCGCGACTTCGAAGGAGATGTGCTCGACCCCCCGGGGGCCGGGGGCCGGGGACTCGGCCTCGGGCTTGACGCAACGGAATACGGGCGTATCCTGAATACATTCGTATTCCAGGAGGCCTCGTGTCCATCCATCTCGCACCCAGAACCGATCCCGCCGCCACGGCCCGCCCGCTGGCCACCTGGGACACCCGCCACCCGTGGCGGGTCGCTGCCGCCGTCGGGCTGGGAGGGGTGCTGCTGACGGCGTTCGGCATGGGGATCGTCGACGCGCGGGGGCTGGACGGCGCGACAGCTCTGATCGTCCCGGCCGCGTTCGTCGGACTCTCCGCCATTCTGGGGTTGCTGGTGATGTGGCGGTCCCGTCCGCCGATGGCTGACTACGGCTTCCGTCGGCCCGAGGGCGTGAACCGGGTCTTCTGGGCTCTCCCGCTGATTGCCGTGGTGGTGATCGTGATCGCCACCTCTGACATCCGGCTGGTCCCCGCGACACTCGCCGCCTCAACCCTGCTGGCGGTCGCCGTCGGCTTCAACGAGGAGATCTGGTTCCGCGGCCTGCTTCTGGCCGCCCTCCGCCAGCTCGGTGCGCGCCGCTCCATCATCGCGTCCTCGGCGATCTTCGGTGCCCTGCATCTGACCAACGTCTTCACCGGTCAACCTCTGCCCCACCTGCTGGCGCAGTTCGCGTTCGCCTGCCTGGTCGGCTTCGTGCTGGCCGAGGTCGTCGCGCTGACCGGCAGCCTGTGGGTCGGAATCGTGTGGCACGTGGTCTACGACGCGGTGGCGTTCACCGTCGTCGACGACTTCACCGACCGCGGGTTGGTGGGGCTGACGGTGATCGTCGTGATTCTGACCGCCTACGCTGCCTGGCTATGGCGGGCGCTCCCTGTGGACGGGCCGCGTGTCGCGGTGGCAGGCTGACCCGGTGCAGCTGACTCCGCGACAGACCGAGTTCGCCGACGCCGCCCTGCGGATGCTGGTGCGCGAGGGCATGGCGGCGGTGAGCTTCCGGACGGTCGCGGCGGAGGCGGGGATGTCGGTGGGGGCGGTGCAGAAGGCGTTCCCCACCAAGGACGAGATGCTGCGCGCGATGTTCGCGCGGCTGCGGGCGACGGCGTCCGCCCCTGTCCTGTCCGAGCCCGGGAGGCCGACGCTGAGCGGCTGGCTGGTGGACCTCATGGTCGCGGTTCTGCCCCTCGACGGGCCCCGTCGTGCCGCCGAGTTGCAGGGTGCCGCGTTCGCCGAGCGGGCCGCCTTCGACCCCGCCATCGCCGACGCGGTGGCGTCGTCGGACCGGGAATTGAGGGCTGCGATCGCCGGGCTGGTGAACCGGGCCCGGGCAGAGGGGGAGGTGCCGGGGTGGGTGGACGCGGACGCCGTCGGGTGGGGGGTGCTGGCGTTCATGCAGGGGATGTCAAGCCAGCTGCTGTACGACCCGGCGCCCGAGGATGAGGTCCGACGGCAGTGCGAGTGGGTCGTCGACGGGCTGCTCAGCTGAGTCGCCGGGAGGGACGCTCAGCCGACGGTGACCACCACTTGGGCGTACCTCGTGAGAGCGGGGGTGCCGTCGTCGGTGACCTCGATCACGACCACCGCGCGCTGACCCGGCTGCGCCGTCGACGGGAGGGTGATCGTCGCCTCGAAGCCGTCTGACTCCAGCGTCGGCTCGTCGCTCAGCGTGCCGGCCTCCGCGTAGACCCACCACCTCACCGAGAGCGCGTCCCCGTCGGGGTCGCTGGCCGTGGCGACCAGGGTCGCCGATCCGCCCGGGGCGAGGGTCACATCGGCCGGGCCCGACACCACGGGCGCGTGGTTTGCTCCGCGGTAGTCCGGCGTGATGCCCCAGTCGGCGCGCGCCGCGAAGTCGTTCTGAAAAGCGGCAGTCCAGCGGGCGACCGTGTGGAGACGCTGGTCGAGCCCGGCGTGGGGATTGTGGTCCTCCCCGGCGACGAAGGTGTGCGGGTTCGCCTCTGTGGCCACGAGCCGGCCGCCCCAACCGCCCAGGCTCGGATCTTCGACGAAGCGCAGGCCGGTGGGGATGAGGCCCATGAAAGCAGGGGTGTCGCCCTCGCCGGTCCAGTCCAGCCGCTCGAAACCGCCGATGAGGTCGAACATCTTGAAACGCGACGGGTCCTTGGCCATGCCGGGCTGCCAGCCGGGGTTGTCGCCCTCGCCCTCGAAGTAGGTGCCGTCGCCGATCAGCCCGTAGTGGGCGAGCACCGGGCCGTGGCCGTACTTGATGTTGGGCGCCCAGAACGAGGCCTGGTAGTAGGGCAGGACCTCGGGGGAGGCGAACCTGCGGGAGAACGACGTGAACCCGCCGAAGGCTCCGTCGAAGTCGAGCAGCGGGATGTCGGGCCACGCCTCGGCGATGTAGTCGGCGTAGGCGGTGTCCTGCTGGCCGATGCTGAGGATGACCGCCTTGCGGACGACGGCCGCGCGGATCTCCGCCCAGTCGCTTGAGTCGATGTGCTCGAGTTCGATGCTGAGCAGTGCGCGGGCGATCGTGTTGGTCCCGCCCCAGACCTGCAGGTAGAGCGGGCGCGGGTCGTCGTCGAGGAGGGCCGCCTTGATCAGGTTGGACCCCTCGGTGTCGGCGCTGAAGTCGCTCTCGAAAGCGATGTTGCCGACCGCGACGGTGGCCCAGAGGTCGGCGGGGGAGGGGTACGACTGGTCGTGCCGCAGAAGGTTCGGGTAGATCTGGGCGTAGTCCTCGAGGATGATCCGCTCCATCCAGCCCATAGGCTCCCAGCGCCAGGTCAGGGCATCGTCGGAGCGGGCCTCGCTGCCGGCGGTCTCGCCCATGAAGCTGGTGAGCACCCCCGCCTCCTGCGCCTCGCGGAGGGTGTGGAGGCCGTCGCCCTGCCAGTGGTGGACCGACGAGTTGTAGATCAGTCCGACGATGTCCAGCTCGTTGGCGTAGTAGAGGAGCCGCAGGAACGAGTTGATGTCGTCGGCTTCGCTGTCTGTGGTGATGATCGTCCGGGGACGCGAGGCTGGCGGGACCGACTGCGGGGCTGGGATGTGCTGCACAGCGACAGCATAACACTGCGGTATCGAATAGGTATGCAGAGCAGGCCCTGATTCAGGGGGTGCGTGCGCCGATCCACGGCTTTCGGGCGCAACCAGCCCGGAATCGGGGTGGGATGGATGCCCCCGACCTGCAACTTGCTATCCATGGCGCGGCTTCTGCGCATATACACAGAAGCCGCGCTATGGATAGCAGGTTGCAGATGGTCGGAAGCCAATTACAGGCGCTGACGGTGGGAGCGGCCGAGTCGTCAGGTGTGGGCGGAGCCCAGAACCCTCAAGAGAGGGGCGTAGTGGTTCTCGATGGCGGCCCGATAGGCCGGCAGGTCCCGGGCGACGGCGGCGTCCAGCATTGCCCGGTGGGCCGCCACCGTGTCCGCGATGTCTCGCGGCGTCGGAACGCCCAGGCGGGGGCCCAGACGCGTGTGCACGTCCCAGAAGGCCCCCACCAGCTCCGCGTAGAGCTCGTTGTTCAGCATCGAGGCCAGCGTGAGGTGGAAGGCGCGATCCTCAGCGGCGAATGGTTCGCTGAGCCTGCTGTGTTCAGCCATCGCGTCACACAGCCGGCTCAGCTCAACGGCAGCGTCGTCGTCCATGTGCTCGACCACCGTCGGAGCCAGCGTGTGGTCCAGTCCGCTGCGCACCTCGACGATCTGCCGTAGGGACTCGAAATCCTGGCCCGGCAGCACCACGCCCCGGAACGCCAATCCCTCGACCAGCGGCCGCAGCGACATCTGCCCGACGAAGGTGCCCGTCCCGTGGCGCACCTCAAGGATGTCCAGGGCGCCCGTGATCCGCATCGAGCCGTGGTGGTCCGGGGCGAGGCGCAGGAACCTGTTCCGGTGCGCGGCGCGCTCCTCCCGCGCGAGGCGCTTGGCCTCGTCGGCGTCGGCGCGGTCTGGGTCGATGATCTCTGCCATCCGCGAAGCGAGGGTCCGCAGCTCGGAGGGGCCCAGTTCGTCGACCCACGACAGGATCTCCGTCTGGCATTGCTCGAGCTCCGCGGGGCTCAGCCGGGCGGGCAGTCGGCGCAGCCCGTCGGTGATCGCTTCGGCCTGTGCGGGGGAGATCAGCCCGGCCTGCAGGGCGTTCAGGATCAGGCGGAACCGTTCGGAGAGGTCCGCGGCGAGCCGGATCGTGGCCTTGGCCTGCGTGGGGGTGTGACGGGTGGATGAGGTGACGGCGTCGAGGACCTTGGTGGCCTCGGGCATGAAGCGGGCCTGGTCCAGGACGGCCAGCCGGAGCCCGGCCAGGTGTGCTTCGGTCTGGGCCAGGGCCTCGAGGAAACCGCTGACGCTCTCCGGGCCGGCGGCTGTGGCGGCGCGGGCGGAATCCCAGGCGGCAGCCATGAACTGCTGCTCAAGCTCCCACACCCCCGCGTCGTTCATACGCACTATTACATCGTCCCCCACTGACAGAAACGGCCCCCGGGGCGCCCCATCGGGACCAATCTTGGTCACAGTTCGATAACGCTTCCTTGAGGCTGTCGGGCACTGGTCAACTTGCCGTCTGACGGCAGTCCGCGATGAACCGGTGCTGGGAAGCGGGCGGTCGGTGGTGGGTGAGGAACTGGGTCCCCGGCCACGGGGGCTCTGCATCCTGCTACGTAGAGCGCGCCTTCTGCGTATATACACACTTGCCGCCCTCTGGATAGCAAGTTGCAGAGGTGGGGAGCCCAAAGCAGCGTCCTGAGCCACGGATAAGCCCACCGCGCGTTCAGCCCGCTCCTCGTAGCCGCCGCCAGCACCGCTAGGGCTCGTGCGTCGCAGGCGGCGGCGAAGTGGCCGTCGCCGGCCCCCTCTACAAGCGACCTCCGCGGGGGTAGGCTCGATCGTTAAGATCCTTCGGCTGGAGCCACCCATGCCCACCGCCCCAGAGTTGAACCTTCCGGACGGTGCCGAGCGCGCCCGGATCCAGAAGCGGACGCTCACCGTCGTCGTCGCCAGCCAGGTGCTCGGCGGAGCGGGGCTTGCTGCCGGGGTCACCGTCGGGGCGCTGCTGGCCCAGGAGATGCTGGGTTCCGAGGGCCTCGCCGGCATCCCGACGGCGCTGTTCACCCTCGGCGCGGCATTGACCGCTTTCCTGGTCGGGCGCACAACAGACCGGTGGGGTCGACGCACCGGCCTGAGCCTCGGATTCGGGGCGGGCGGGCTCGGAGCGATCGGCGTGGTGGTCGCGGCGGTCGTCGGGAGCGTGCCCCTGCTGTTCGCGTCCCTGTTCGTCTACGGCGCCGGCACCGCGACCACGCTCCAGGCCCGCTACGCCGGGGCGGACCTGGCCCTCCCCGACAGGCGTGGGACCGCCGTGAGCATCGCGATGGTGTCCACGACGCTCGGGGCGGTGGCGGGCCCGAACCTGGTCCAGCCGCTGGGCGTCCTCGCCGAGTCCCTCGGTATCCCGGCCCTTGCCGGGCCGTTCCTGCTGGCCGCTGCGGCCTTCCTCGGGGCGGGTCTGGTGCTCTTCATGTTCCTCCGCCCAGACCCCTACCTGCTCGCCAAGGTGCTCGAGAACCCCAGCCAGAGCGTCGAGGGGTCAGCGTCGACGTTGCCGCCAGTGGCCGTGGGCGCCTACGTCGGCGCCACCGTCATGGTGCTCACGCAGGTCGCGATGACGGCGATCATGACCATGACCCCCGTGCACATGCGCGCGCACGACCACCAGCTGGGGTCCGTCGGCCTGGTGATCGGGCTGCACATCGCGGCGATGTTCCTCCCCTCACCGCTGACGGGAATGCTGGTGGACAGGCTGGGGCGGACACCGATGGCGGTCGCGGCCGGGGTGACTCTGCTGACGGCTGGAGGGGTCGCGGCTTTGGCGCCGGGTGACTCGCTCGGCCCCCTCATTCTCGCCCTCGTCCTGCTGGGGCTGGGATGGAACTTCGGTCTGATCTCGGGCACCGCTCTGGTCATCGACGCGACGGCGCCCGGCAACCGGGCGCGGGTGCAGGGGAGCGTCGACGTGCTCATCGCCCTGGCCGGCGCCGGCGGCGGGGTGATGTCCGGCGTGGTGGTCGCGGCAACCGACTATGCCTTCCTGTCGCTGTCCGGCGGGCTGTTGGCGTTGCTGCTCGTCCCCGTCCTGTTCTGGGCCCGCGCGGCGAGTCATATACGTACGTTCTGATAGAGTCGCGCCAGTCGACGACGGCGAGGGGACACCATGGAGCGCAGCGCGACCCGACGGCACGACCCCGAGCGTCGCGGCCGGATCATCGCCGCGACCCTCGATCTCATCGCCGAGCACGGAGTGGCGGGGGCCACGTACCGGACGGTCGCGGCGGCTGCGGACATTCCCCTCGGCTCGATGACCTACCACTTCCCCACTCGGGAGGACCTGATCTTTGCCGCCTTCGAGCGGTTCGCCGACGAGAGCTTCTCGCCCCTCGACCGCGCCATGGCCACACCGGGCACCGACCCCGTCGACGCGCTCACCCACCTCGTCCTCGAGGACGACGGAGACGTCCGGACGAAGGTCCTTCTGGCCGAGCTCTACGTGCTGGCGTTCCGGCAGGAGCGCTACGCGGACCTGATGCGCCAGTGGATGCGCCGGTCCCGCGACGCCATCGCGCAGCGGGTCGACGGGGTCAGCCCCCGTGCCATCGACGCGGTCCAGGAGGGCCTCGGCCTACAGCGCTGGCTCGCCCCCGACGAGGTGACCGAGGACATCGTGCGGCACGTCTTCCTAGCGCTGATCCCCGAACCCCCCACCCAGCCGTCGGCCCCTGAGCAGGAGTAGAACCATGAACGCGATCCCCTTCAACGACGGCTGGTCCTACCGCCTGCCGCTCGGCCCGTTCGCCGCGGCCAACGGCGAGGGCGCCGAGCCCACGCCGGTCCGGCTCCCGCACGACGCCCTCCGCGACACCGAACGCACCCCCGATGCTCCCGGTAGGGGTGCCGGCGCCTACTACCCGCAGGCCGGCTTCACCTACCTCAAGACCTTCCAGGTTCCAGAGGAGTGGCGCGGGAAGCTTGTGCGCCTCGAGATCCAAGGCGCCTACCGTCGCGCCCAGGTCTTCCTCAATGATGAGTTCGCCGGCAACCGTGCCGACGGGTACGCCCGCGCCTTCGTCGACCTCACCCCGTACCTCCGCTATGGCCAGGACAACGAGCTACGCCTTGAGGTGCGCTCCGGCCAGGACTCGCGCTGGTACTCCGGCGCTGGCCTGCACCGGCCGGTCGTCCTCCACGTCGACGAGCCCGTCCACGTCGTTCCAGACGGTGTGGCCGTGACGACAGTGCGCGTGGAGGACGACCAGGCGGTGGTCGACGTCGTGACCACGATGCGGAACGCCGGCATGGCCACGGCCACCGTGGTCGCTGAGACGGTGCTGCGCGACGCCGACGGCGGGGAGGTTGAGCGCGACGCCACGCCGTCGACGCTCGCCCCGGGGGAGACCGCCCTAGTCAGGCAACGGTTCTACGTCCAGCAGCCCCGCCTGTGGAGCCCGGACCACCCGTGGCTCTACACCGCCCAGGTGTCGCTGGACGGCGCTCCCACACAGGTGAGGTTCGGCATCCGCACCGTCACCGTCGACCCCCGCAAGGGCCTTCGGATCAACGGCGAGCCCGTCCTGCTGCGCGGCGCCTGCCTCCACGCGGACAACGGGCCCCTCGGCGCCGCCGCCATCGGGCGCGCCGACGAGCGCCGCATCGAGCTGCTCAAGGAGGCCGGATTCAACGCCATCCGCACCGCCCACAACCCAGCCTCGCCCGCGATGCTCGACGCCTGCGACCGGCTTGGGATGATGGTGATGGACGAGGCCTTTGACATGTGGACCCGCTTCAAGACCCCGTACGACTACGCCGCGGACTTCCCGCAGTGGTGGGCTGCCGACCTCGAGGCAATGGTGGCCAAGGACCGCAACCATGCATCCGTGATCATGTACTCCATCGGCAACGAGATCGCCGAGGTGGGCACCCCGCACGGCGCCCGCTGGGCCAGGCGGATGGCCGAGCACGTCCGCGACCTCGACCCCACGCGGCTGGTCACCAACGGCATCAACCCGTTCCTGGCGGTGATCGACGAGGTGCCCGCGATCGCCGAGGAGTCCGGCGGTCTGAACGAGATGATGGCCGCGGAAGGGGGCCCGTTCGCCATTGTCAGCGCCAGCGAGTCGGCCGGAAGGCGCACCGCGGAGTCCAGCGCCCCGCTCGACGTGCTTGGACTCAACTACGCGGAGTCGCGCTACGCCATCGACGAGGACCTGTTCCCGCACCGCGTGATCGTGGGGTCGGAGACCTTCCCGTCCCAGATCGGCCGCTTGTGGCCAATGGTCAAGGATGCGCCGAACGTGATCGGTGACTTCACCTGGACCGGCTGGGACTATCTCGGCGAGGTGGGGATCGGCGCGACGGCGTACGCCGAAGACCCCGATGCGGTCCCGGGGCTGGAGCGCGAGTACCCGTACCTGACGGCGTGGTGCGGGGATCTCGACATCACCGGTTGGCGGCGCCCCGTCTCCTACTACCGCGAGGTCGTGTTCGGCCTCCGCACCGAGCCCTACCTCGCCGTCCAGCGGCCGGAGCACCACGGGCACACCATCACGATGCAGTCGCCGTGGGGCTGGAGCGATTCGGTCTCGTCGTGGACGTGGCCGGGCTTCGAGGGCAAGCCAATCGTCGTCGAGGTCTATGCCGATGCCGACGAGGTGGCGCTGCTGCTCGACGGGGTGGAGGTGTCGCGGGCGACGACGGGGGAGAAGCTCCCGAGCGTGGCCACGCTGGAGACCGCCTACCGCGCCGGCGAGCTGACCGCCGTCGCATACCGGGACGGCGAGGAGGCGGGCCGCACCAGCATCGCCACCGCGACGACGCCCGCCCGCCTGACCGCGACCGCAGACCGCGCCGACCTGCGAAACGACGACGCCGACCTCGCGTTCGTCGCCATCGAACTGCGCGATGACAACGGCGTTCTCGTCACGACGGCGGACCGGGCGGTCACCGTCGAGGTGGAGGGGGCCGGGGTGCTGGCCGGCATGTGCAGCGCAAACCCGAAGACGGCCGAGCGTTTCGACGCCGACACGTGGCGCACGTTCGACGGCCGGGCACTGGCCGTGGTGCGGCCTTCCGGGGCGGGAGAAATGACCGTGACGGTGTCGGCCGACGGGCTGGAGCCGGTGCGGCTGACCCTGACGGTGGCCTGAATCGCCCTCGCCCAGCCGGGCGGCTGAGCGTATGCCATGATGCTCGGGAGCAGGGGGGCGACGATGAGGCGCTGTCGATCGTGTGGGAATCCGACCGTGGGCGAGCTGTGCCCGCAGTGCCAGGCGGGGTTCGGTCCGCCGGGCCAGCAGCCCTCCGCCCAACTGCCCCAGGGCCAGCAGCCACCGCCCGGCCAAGGCCCCGGGTTCATCTACCCACAGACTCCGCCTCCGCAGCAGGGCTACCCGCAGCCGTGGGCGTACGCCGCGACACCACCGCCCCCGGAGCCCGCGAAGACTGGCCGGGCAACGGTGGCCATCGTCGTGGGTCTCGTGGTGCTCGTCCTGGCCGCGGGGGTCGGCATGGTGATGATGATGCTGGGAGGTGACTCCGACCTGGCCGCGGACACCGCCGTCGCGACACCCGCCCCAGTGACGACGGTCTTCGTCTCCGTGGAGCCGTCGCCAGAGTCAGAGCCAGAGCCCGAGCCGGTCGCCGCGCCCGCGACCACCGTCGCATCCAGCCCGGATCTGCCCGCGCCCGCCGCGACCCAGGCAGCCGTCGAGCCCATCGTCGAGGAGCCGGTGGGTGATGCCCCGCCCGCGGCGCCGCAGGTGTTCGAGCGCTACTACCCGCTCTATCGGGGTGACCAGGGCACGGTGGTGACGGCACTGCAGGAGTTGCTCGCGTGGAGGGGGATCCGCACGCTGGCCGACGGCGACTTCGGGCCCGCGACGGAGCGGTCGGTGCGCCTGTGGCAGGCCCAACAAGGGCTGGCGGTCACCGGGGTGGTCGACGACACGACGTGGGCCTCACTGCTGCCGACGCTCAGCCAGGGCTCTGACAGCGACGGCGTGAAGGTGCTGCAGCGAATGCTCAACTACTGGGGTTACGAGACAGTGGTCGACGGTGACTTCGGCCCGCAGACCGACGCCGCAGTCAGGGCGTTCCAGATGTGGCGGGGCATCCCCGTCGACGGGTTGGTCGGGCCCGTCACCTGGTCGGCTCTGCTCGCCTGAGTGGTGGAGAGCGGCGCCGCCCTTTGACCGGCGGATCTGGTGGCGTAGTCGCGACCAGATCCCCCACCCAGTCACGGACCAGGTGGCACTCGCTCGGCCGGGGGGTGGAGCAGCGCGTCCGTGTCGTCGACCATCTGCTGAAGTATGTGGGCCGACCGCACGAGGTAGAAGCCGTCGGTGACCCGCTCGTCGATCGTGTAGACGACGTCCACGCGGCGCCGGGCGACGATGGCGCCAGACTCGTCGACCACCGGCTCGGGACGAATGGTGCCGATAGAGACGAACACGCCCGCGGTTCCGTGTCGATACAGGTGGTGGAACGGCGCCTCGGCCTTCAGCGAGCCCATGTTGACGAGGTAGGCGCTGGCGTACGTGGGGATGGCATCCTGCAGTATCTTCGGCAGCCGGTTGATGGAGTCCAGCGCCCATGCCGTTCTGGCGACGGCGGCGATCACCGGGCCTGGGAGCCGGACAAGCTGCGACACCAGCCTGTCGCTCTCGTTGCGGGTGTGGTTGCGCGCCCGGGTCAGCGCCTCGTCGACCATGGTGCGCACCTCGTCGACGGTCTCGAGTCCCGTGAACGTGATCTGCGCCTGGACCTCGTCGGCCTCGTCGGTGAGGGCCTTCTTCACCGTGAACGCGAAGGAGATGTCGCGGTGCTCGTAGGTGCGCCGCCCGGAGATGAACCGGTTGAGCTCCGGGCGCTGGTGGAAGAGCCGGGCCAGCGCGGTGAGGAAGACGTGGAAGAAGCGGATCTGTTGCTCGGCCGGGCGATGGAGATTGACGTCGTCCAGCCAGGACATCAGCCGCTCCACCTCCAGATACTGGGGGTAGTAGACCGTGGCGTCGAGCCGGGTGGGCATCAGGTGGGGCACCACGCGACGCATCGCGGGAAGGTCGTCGACCAGGCGGCCGTCACGCCGCCCCTTGGCGGGTCGTGCCCCGGTGGAGATCATCGCGTCCTTCGTTGGCGTGGCGGTTTCGGTTGATCCGCTCACCTTAGGTCAGGGGCGGGGCTCAGGGGCCGGTGACTCTCGTGATGGGCGAAAACAGCCTCCCGTGCCGCCAGACGGTGGCCACGAAGTAGGCGAGCAGCAGGCCTCCGATGATGTCGATGGAGTAGTGCCCCTGCGCCAAAAGCAGGCCGGCGACCATGAGCGCGACCATGGCCCATTGGAAGAGACGAAGTCGCGGCCGATCGTCGGGAACCCGGAGGGCGAGCAGGGTGAGCAGGGCC
This sequence comes from Tessaracoccus sp. MC1627, assembly GCF_014164725.1. NCBI lineage: Bacteria > Bacillati > Actinomycetota > Actinomycetes > Propionibacteriales > Propionibacteriaceae > Tessaracoccus > Tessaracoccus sp. MC1627. The sequence goes on from NZ_JACJGA010000005.1 coordinate 246,800, forward strand.
GTGTGGCCGGAGGGGAACGTGCCGAACTGCTCCTGGGGGAAGACGAAGATGCCCTCCCCGTAGGCCGGCGCCAACGGGGTCAGGACGATCATTCCCGCCCGCAGGAGGTACATCAGCGCCACGGCCGTGGCAGCAGCGGGCAACGTCGACGGCGCCGCGCGCCATGTCGCCCACAGGTAGACGCCTATCCCCGCAGCCAGGGCCACCACCGTGAGCCAGCGTGCTGGGGAGACGTAGGGGAGGAGCTCGAACAGCAGGTCGTCGGGGCGGGGAGCGTCGGCGAAGGATCCGACGATCACCTGGTTGGCCAGCCACGTCGCGACGGCGGCCACCACGCCGAGTCCCACCGCCGTCGCCCAGGCAGGGGCCAGGTGAGGGGGGTCTGACCGGTGGTCCATGGACCCAGTCTGCCGCTCGCCGTCACCAGGCGGTCGCGACACTCACCGCGACGACCGCAGTCGCCAGCATCGCGCAGCCGAGCTCGATCAGGATCCCGAGCCCCAGGGCCTTGACCGTCTCCCAGCTCGTGACGGCCGCCTGGCGGAAATTGCGCACCCGGTACCACTCGGCAAGCAGCAGGCCGATCACGAAACCGATCGGCAGACCGAAGCCCGGCAGCACGAACATCCCGACGATGCCCAGCAGGAGTCCGACCGTGATCGGCCACTTCGGGATCTGCCGCTGCTGCAGCGACCGGCCTGTGAGCAGCCAGCTGCTCAGCCCGCCGACGACCAGCAGCACCGCGGCCACGCCGAACGCGACCCATCCCCAGCTCGAGGCGCCCCAGATCGCCCAGACGAGGGCCCCGGCGCCGACCATGATGCTGCCCGGCAGCACCGGGAAGACGATGCCCACGAGGCCCACCAGGACCAGAACGACGGCCGCGATGGCGGCGATGACTTCAATGCTCACACGCTCCAGCCTACGGTGCCCGCGAGATCGGTACTGAGGCGAAGAACGATAGCCTAGAGGGCCGAGAAACAGTAGCGTAGAAGACTGAAAAACAGTAGCGTAGAGAGTCGGGAGGCAAGCGACGCCCTGCTGAGCCCGCGCGGCGCGTCCATGACGGGCCCTCTGTTCGAGTCCCTTGTGACGCTGACGGTCCGGGTTGCAGCTCAGGTCCACCGCGCCCGGATCGGGCACCTGCGCACATCGCGAGGGGACAGGGAGATCGATCTTGTCGTCGAGGGACCGGACGGCCAGGTCGTCGCGATAGAGGTCAAGCTGTCTGCGACGGTGGGGGATGCCGACGTTCGCCACCTGCTATGGCTTCGAGACCAGATGCCCGACGATGTCGCGGACCTGGTGGTCGTCACCACCGGTAAGTACGCCTACCGCAGACCAGACGGGGTGGCCGTGATTCCCCTGGGGCTTCTGGGAGCGTGACGGATCACGACCGGAAACCGTAGGTACAGATATGTACAAGCGTGTACGATTGCGCCATGTCGAGAATCAGCGTGAGCACTGCACGCCAGACCCTTCCGGAGCAGCTCGACCGTGTCGAGGCCGGCGAGGAGGTGTCGATCACCAGGCACGGCCGGGTGGTCGCCGTCCTGGTTCGTCCGGACGTGCTCAAAGCGCGCCGTGCGTCGAAGGTATGGGATGAGGCTGAGCGGATCGCGGGCCTCCTGGACTCGACCCGCAGCGAGCCGCTGCAGCGCCCCGTCATCTCGCCCGAGCGGGCGGAGGAGCTCGCTGATGCGGTCCGTGACGCACGGTCCGGCCGATGACACTCCTCACTGCCTTCGACGCCGATGTGCTCATCTACGCGGCAGCCGATGGTCACCCTCTTGGGGTGCCCGTGGCCTCGTTGTTCGCCGTTGAAGGTGAGGGGCCCGTCGGCATCGGCTCAGTCCTGCTCCTGCCAGAGGTGCTGACCAAGCCACTGAGGGAAGACCCCGACTCCGCCGAGGTCAAGGCGCTGGCCGGCCTCCTCGGTCGGCTGGAGCTTCGCCCGGTGGACGAGGCGACGGCGCGACTCGCCGTCGCGCTGGCCGTCACCTACAGACTACGGGCGGCGGACGCGGTACATCTGGCCACTGCCGTCGCGTCAGGTGCTGACCGGTTCCTCACCAACAATCGCAGGGACTTCCCCACCGCGATCGACGAGATCGACGTTGTGTACCCGGAGGATCTGGCCAACGCCCAGACGTGAGGTGCCGTCGGTGGGCCACGCCGACGGCTCAGTCGTGCGCGTGCGCCTCGAGGAACTCGTAGAGTTCGCGATCGTCCACACCCGGATAGGTCCCCTGGGGCAGGGGAGCGAACAGGTGGGTCCGCACCCTGGGCGACGCCCACCCCTGCCCCCTCCAGCGCTCCGAGAGCCCATCCTCCGGCCTGCGGCAGCACCGCGCGTCCGGGCACGTCGATACCGCGCGCTGCTGTGATTCGCGCCCCCGGAACCACTTCGACTCGGCATAGGGCACGCCCAGGGTGATGGAGAACTCCGCCGTTGCGCCGGTCCCGGTCTGGGTCGACTCGAAGAAGGTGCCGGCAGGCGTGTCCGTGTACTGGTAGTGCTCGCTGGTGCGGGTGGCACGCGCGAACGCCTTTCGCGCGCTCCAGTGGCGGCAGACCACCTCGCCCTCCGTCGAACCGGTCGCGTCCTGGGGCAGCGGAAGACCGTCGTTCTCATAGGCACCCACGACGGTGCCGTCGCCGTTGACCCGCAGGTAGTGAAGCGTGATCCCCAGGTAGTGGGTGGCCAGGTTGGTGAACCGCAGCGCCGCGCCCTCGTGGGTGACCCCGAAGGTGTCGCGGAAGTCCTCGATCGCGATGTTGCGCTCCCGCTTCGCGCGCTCCAGGAAGTCGACGGAGGCGGCGCGGGGCATCAGGCACGCCGCGGCGAAGTAGCTGGCCTCGAGGCGCTGGCGGAGGAAGTCGGCGTAGTCGGCCGGCGCCTCATGCTCGAGCACGGTGTTGGCCATGGCCTGCAGCGCCAGCGATCGCAGCCCGTGTCCGCCGGGGATGGAGGCCGGCGGGATGTAGATGCGGCCGTGCTCGAGGTCCACGACGGCACGCGCCGAGTGGGGGAGGTCGTCGGTGTGCACGATGGTCAGCCCCACCCGCTTGGCCATCTCCGCGACCGTGCGGTGGGTCAGGGCGCCAGACGTGTGCCGCACTGCCTTGGTTGCCTGCTCCGCGATCAGCTCGATCTCAGGCAGGTGGTTGTTCCGCTCCCGCATCGTCGTCCGGTGCTGGGTGTTGGCTCGCCGCGCCTCCTCGGGCGTTGAGATGGCCATCCGGGCGCGCCTGTCGAGTTCGCGGTGCAGGCCGACGATCGTCTTCAGCGTCGCGTCGGACATCGCCCGCGAAGGGCGCAGGAGGGGCAGGCCGAGCTCCCGGTACGCAGGGGAGGCCTGGGCCTTCTCGAGTTCGATCTCAAGCGCGGCCCGCGGCGACGGGGGCTCGGCGGCCAGCAGATCCGAGGCGGTCACGCTCAGGGCTGCTGCGATGGCCTCCAGCAGCGACAGGCGGGGTTCGCGGTGGCCGTTCTCCACCATGGACAGCTGGCTGGGAGCCGTCCCCGTGATCTCTCCCAGTTCTTCCAGCGTCAGGCCGGCCTTGGTGCGGAAATGCCGGATGCGCCGCCCCAGCGTGGAGAGATCTGCCATGCAGTTCACCATACGCGAAGAACTGCCGAAGTTCACAGCAATCTGACCAGTAGAACCCCGGGTCCCCTTCCGTATGGTGAAGCCACAAGCTCATCCCGCACCGAAGCGACACCCACAAGGTTGGAGAATCTCATGACCGCCACCGCCACGTTCACCCGCCACGCACCCGATAACGCCGACTCCCGCATCGTCGAGTGGGTGGATTCGATCGCCGAGCTGACCCAGCCGGAGCGCATCCTCTGGTGCGACGGCTCCGCCGAGGAGCGCCAGCGGATGCTCGACGAGTCCGTGGCGGCAGGCACCCTCATCAAGCTCAACCCCGCCAAGCGCCCCAACAGCTACCTGGCCCGCTCCAACCCGAGCGACGTGGCCCGGGTGGAGTCCCGGACCTTCATCTGCTCAGAGCGCGAGGATGACGCCGGCCCCACCAACAACTGGGCCCCGCCGTCGGAGATGCGCGAGACCTTGAGCGGCCTGTTCCGGGGGGCGATGCGTGGGCGCACCATGTACGTCGTCCCGTTCTCCATGGGGCCGGTGGGCAGCCCACTCGCCCGCCTGGGTGTCCAGGTCACCGACTCGCCCTACGTGGTGATCAGCACCGGCATCATGACGCGGATGGGCGCCGCCGCGCTTGCGCAGATCGGCCCGGGCACGGAGTGGGTCCCGGCGGTGCACTCCGTCGGCGCGCCTCTGCTGCCCGGCGAGGAGGACGTGGTCTGGCCGTGCAACGAGACCAAGTACATCGTCCACTACCCGGAGAGCCGCGAGATCTGGTCCTTCGGCTCGGCCTACGGGGGCAACGCCATCCTCGCCAAGAAGGGGTTCGCGCTGCGTATCGCCTCGAAGATCGGCGAGGAGGAGGGCTGGTTGGCCGCCCACATGCTCCTGCTCAAGGCGACGAACCCCGAGGGCCGCACGTTCCATGTGGCCGCCGGGTTCCCCAGCGCCTGCGGCAAGACGAACTTCGCGATGCTGCGTCCCTCCATCCCCGGCTGGAGGGTCGAGACCATCGGTGACGACATCGCCTGGATGGCGCAGGGCCCCGACGGCCGACTGCGGGCCATCAACCCTGAGGCCGGCTTCTTCGGGGTGGCCCCCGGCACCGGTCACTCCACCAACCCCACCGCGATCGCGACGATCGAGGGCGACACTGTCTTCACCAACGTCGCCCTCACCGACGACGGCGACGTCTGGTGGGAGGGCCTCACGGACGAGGCGCCGTCGCACCTGACCGACTGGCAGGGCCGCGACTGGACCCCCGACTCCGAAACCCCGGCGGCGCATCCCAACTCGCGCTTCACCGTCGCCGCCCACCTGTGCCCGTCCATCGCGGACACGTGGGATGACCCGGCGGGCGTGCCGATCGACGCCATCATCTTCGGCGGGCGACGCGCCACCAACGTCCCGCTCGTGGCGCAGGCCAGGGACTGGGAGCACGGCGTCTACATGGGTGCGACGCTCGCCTCGGAGCGCACCGCCGCCGCCGAGGGAACCCTCGGCGAGCTTCGCCGCGACCCGTTCGCGATGCTGCCCTTCTCCGGCACCCACATGGCGGACCACTGGCAGCACTGGCTGAACGTCGGCAAGAGGCTCGGCGAGACGGGCAACGCGCCGCAGATCTTCCAGGTCAACTGGTTCCGCCGGGGGGAGGACGGCCGCTTCCTGTGGCCCGGGTTCTCCGAGAACTCCCGCGCCCTCGCGTGGATCACCGAGCGCATCGAGGGGAAGACCTCGGCGATGGAGTCGCCGTACGGTCTGGTGCCTGTCCATGGAGCGATCGACTACCAGGCTGCGGGCGTGAGCGGCGAGGACTGGGACGCGCTCTTCGCGATCGACGCCGCCGCCTTGAGCGCCGAGGCCGACGACACCGACGTCTTCCTCGCCCGCATGGGCACCAAGGTGCCATCGGCCGTGAGGCGGCAGCACGAGGAGTTCCGCTCCCGGCTCTGACCCCGCGACCGGCGCGTGGTCAGGTCATAGGAACGCACGGGCGTCCCTCCGTGGAGGGGCGCCCGCTGCGCTGATCCGGGCGACTGTGGCGATAGTGCTACAGTTGCGCACATGTCGACCGTCGCCTCCCGGGACCTCCGCAACCACACCCGCTCAGTCCTGGACCGCGTCGCTGCTGGGGACGTCGTCACCGTGACGGTGAATGGGGAGCCGGTTGCCGAGATCCGGAGCCCCACGAGGCGCAGGCCGGTCGCAATGAAGCGCTCCGACCTGATCGACCTGGTGCACGCCCAGCGGGTAGACGTCACCATTGAGTCGGACCTCGGGTGGATCTCCGCGGGTTCCACGGAAGACCTCGGGCCCATCAGGTGAGCGCCGGTCTGCTGGACACCAGTGTGTGGATCGCTGGGGAAGTGGGTCGGCTACTCGACACCGCCGCGCTTCCCGATGAGGCGTACGTCTGCGTCGTGACGCTCGCCGAGCTTCAGGCGGGCGTGTTGGCGGCGCCCGACACGCGGACGCGCGTGGCCAGGCTGGCCACCGTCGAGAGACTCGCCGGCCTGGAGCCGCTGGCGGTGGACGGGGCGGCGGCCAGGCAGTGGGCGTCGCTGCGGGTGCAGCTGCACGAGGCCGGTCGATCAATGGGGATCAATGATCTGTGGATCGCGGCCGTGGCGCTGGCCAACGGACTGCCGGTGGTCACTCAGGACTCGGGGTTCGACGTGCTCGCTGAGCTGGGCGCGCTCGAGGTGATCCGCGTGTAGCTGTCAGCGGGCTCGGGGCGCGCAGAACGGCAACCGAATGCTCAATGGGCAAATTTGCCTAATGGGCAATAAGACACCTACTGTGGGGACGTCTCCGTCATCGACCGAAGGGCCCCGCATGTCCGCCTTCCTCTACCGCCTCGGCAGGACGGCGGCCACCCGGCCGTTGGCTTTCCTCGCGGCCTGGCTGCTCGTCATCGCCGCCGTGGTCGGCCTGCTCCTCACGCAGAGCCCGTCCATCTCCTCGCGCCTCACCCTCGACGACGCCCCCGCGCAGCTGGTGCTGGACGAGGTCACCGCGGCGCTCCCCGAGGCGGGTGGCACGCAGGGAACCCTCGTCTTCTCCGCCGACGACGGCGGGCGCGTGGACAGCCCCGACCGCGCCGACGCGATCTCCCGAGCGCTCGACGCGGCCGTCGGCACCGGTATCGTCCTTGACCGGGATGCCCGGCTGGAGGAGCAGCGCGCCGAGGTGGAGACCACCGTCCGCGCGACCGTCGAGGGCAAGGTGGCCGACGAGGTCCGTGCCCAGCTCGAGTCGTTGATCACCGCCCTCGAAGGGGCAGTCCCCAGCGGGGCACCTGCCGCGTCGCCGGCGCAACAGGAATCAATGGCGGCGCTCGGCGCGCGGCTGAACGAGGTCACGACGACCGCCCGCGCCCTCGTCGCCGCCCCTGACCAGCAGCTCATCGCCGAATCCGGCGCGTTCTTCGCCGAGGTCGGGCAGCTGCGGGCCGAGCTGCAGGCCATGGGCGTCCCCGTCGACGGGTTCCCGGCTCCCGAGCCGGGCATGACCGACCCTGCCGCGGCCGTCGATGACGCGGCCATGGCCGCCACTGACGAGGCGCTTGGCCGCCTGGACGGACTCCTGGACGGCACGTCGCCGAGCGGAACCTCACTGGTGGCCTCCGACGGGGAGCGTCGGACGGTCGTCGTCTCGGACGACGGCACCGTCGCCATCGCCTCCATCCAGCTCACCGAGCAGATCTCCGATCTCCCCGACGGGAGCCTCGACGACCTGCTTTCCGCCGTCGACGGAGAGGTCGCGGGGGAGGGCCTCGCGGTGGCCGCGAGCAGCGCCCTTCAGCCGATGGAGCCACCGATCGGCGGGAGTGAGGCCATCGGCCTCGCCATCGCCGCCGTCGTGCTGCTTCTGACCCTCGGCTCGCTCACGCTGGCCGGCCTGCCCATCCTGCTCGCCCTGGTCGGCGTGTTCATCGGGGTGGGCGGCGCCTACGCGCTGTCCGCGAACTTCGAGATGACCACCTCCACGCCGGCGCTCGGGCTGATGCTGGGCCTGGCCGTGGGGATCGACTACGCCCTCTTCATCATCCACAAGCACAGCTCCCTGCGGGCCAGGCTGGGGCTCGACGCGGTCGAGGCCACCGCCCGCGCTGTCGCCACCGCCGGCGGCGCCGTCCTGTTCGCCGGGCTCACTGTCGTCATCGCGCTCCTCGGGCTGCTGACGCTCGGCATGGGGTTCGTCTCCACGATGGCGGTCACGGCAGCCGTCACCGTCATCCTGGCCATCGCCCTGTCGCTCACCGCGCTCCCGGCCCTGCTGGGGCTGCTCGGTCGCGGGCGTCGGGCACGCACCCAGCCGGTGCGCGCCCACCGCGGCCACGAGCACTCCCGGTTCGGCCGGATGGCCAAGCGCTGGGTCGAGGCCGTCACCGCGCGCCCGATCCTCACGATCGTGCTCATCGTCCTGGGCCTGGGCGCCCTGTCGCTGCCGGCCGCGCAGATGCAGCTCGGCATGCCGTCGGGGGCGGTGGCCGCGCCCGGCTCGGATCAGCGGGTCGCCTACGACTCCGTGACCCACGCCCTCGGGGAGGGGGCGAACGCGCCGCTCATCGTCGCGCTGACGCCCTCGGATGCGGCCGCTGTGGATCAGGACCGCCTGGAGGCCTGGCAGTCCGAACTTGCCACGCACGAGACGGCGGCCAACGTCCAGCTGATGGGGACCTCCGAGGACCGCTCGCTCGTGCTCTACACGGTCGTCCCGGACGCCGGACCCACCGATGAAAGCACGGCCACCCTGGTCACGGCGGTGCGTGCCGCCGAACTCGACGGGGTTGAGCGGATCGGCGTCACAGGTCTCACCGCCATCAACATCGACCTGTCCGAGTCGCTGGCAGAGGCCATTCCCGTCTACCTCTCCCTGGTGGCCGCTTTGTCGCTGATCGTGCTGCTCGTGGTGTTCCGGTCCGTGGTGGTGCCGCTGGCCGCCACCGCCGGCTTCCTCCTGTCCATCGGCGCCACCATGGGGCTCGTCGTGACGGCCTTCGGCAATCCCAGCTTCACCTGGCTCGTGGGGGTGGATCGGGCCGGTCCGGTACTGAGCTTCCTGCCGATCATGGCCACCGGCATCCTCTACGGCCTGGCGATGGACTACCAGGTGTTCCTCGGCACGTCGATCCGCGAGGCCTACGTGCACGGCGAGACCGCGCGGCTGGCCGTGGTGGACGGCTTCCATCACGCGAGCCGGGTCGTCGTCGCGGCGGCCATCATCATGGTCTCCGTCTTCGGTGGCTTCGTCCTCAGCGAGGATTCCATGATCCGGCAGTTCGGCTTCGCGCTCGCCGTCGGCATCCTCATCGACGCCTTCGTCATCCGCATGGCGCTCATCCCGGCGGTGCTGCACCTGGCCGGGGACCACGCCTGGTGGCTGCCGGGGTGGCTGGACCGGATCCTTCCCGAGGTCGACGTCGAGGGCACGCGTCTCGAGGTGGCCGACGCGGTGGTGGAGGATGCCCCGCGTGAGGAGGCGCCCGTCGGGGCCGGGGTGGGACACTGAACCCATGGCACCCGGACTACGCGACGCGAAGCGCACCGCCGTGGCGCAGCGGCTCGCCGCCACCGCCTTCGACCAGGTGCGCGAGCGCGGGTTCGGCGAGGTGACGGTGGACGACGTGGTGGCCGAGGCGGAGGTGTCGCGGCGGACGTTCTCCAACTACTACTCGTGCAAGGAGGCGGCGGTCGCGGCGGTGGTCGTGCACCGGGTGGAGGCGGCGCTGCGTGAGTGGCAGCCGCCCGCCGCAGCCGATCCCCTCACGCTGGTCAGCGACCTCGTCGACCACCAGATCCGGGTGGGCGCCTTCCGGTCGCTGACCGAGGTCGCGGCGCTCGCGGTGGGGCATCCCCAGCTGGTGCCCTTCGTCCGGGAGGCTCAGTGGCAGCTCTGGGTGGCGGTGGGGGACAGGGTCCTCGACGTGCTGCCCGGGGCGGGCGACGACGACGTGGAGACGGTCCGGTTGGCCGTCGGCGCCCTGTTCGGGATTGTCAGCGCCAGCCTGATCGGCTCGGGCGACCGGTCGGGGGCCGGCAACCTCCGGGGAGCCGTGCACCGGGGGATCGCGCGGCTCGGGACCGGCCTCGGCCGTCCCGAAACGTCTCAGGTATGAGGGCCTGACCGGCGCTGTCGTCGCGTCAGTCTTTCGATTGGGGCAGCCTCGTACGGCCACCCCGCTTCGGGTTCGACGGTGGGGGCACGACGGGGCCGATGTCGCCGTCGGGGGCCTCATCGAGGTCGACGATGACCGGCGCGTGGTCGCTGGGCAGCTTGCCCTTCCGGGCAGCCCGGTCCACCCAGGCGGCCGTGACCCGGTCCGCCACCGGCTGCGACGCCAGCACCAGGTCGATCCGCATTCCCAGATCCTGGTGGAACATTCCGGCGCGGTAGTCCCAGTAGGAGAACACGCGTTCGCGCTCCGGCCAGCGGGCCCGCACGACGTCGACCAGCCCGAAGGCCTCCAGCCGCTGCCGCTCGGGTCCGGTCACGTGGGTGTGGCCGAGGTAGGCGGCGGGATCGAACACGTCGGCGTCGGCGGGCGCGACGTTCATGTCCCCGCACAGCGCCACCTCGGCCGGACCCGCTGCGACGGCCGCCGCCAGCGCGTCGAACCAGTCGAGCTTGTAGGCGTAGTGGTCTGAGGCCACCTCGCGGCCGTTGGGCACGTACAGGCTGTGGATGCGCACCCCGCCGCAGGAGGCGCTGATGGCCCGGGCCTCCGTGACGCCCGCGTACTCCGGCTGGCCGGGGAAGTTACGCTCGACGTCGTCAAGGCCCACCCGGGACAGCAGGGCCACGCCGTTGAATCCGCCCAGCCCGTGATGCGCGGCCTCGTAACCCAGCTCCGCGAGGGGGCCCGCGAGGAGCGCGTCGAAGGCGGCGTCGGTGAGCTTGGTCTCCTGCAGGCAGACGACGTCGGGCTTGCGTTCCTCCAGCCAGGGCAGCAGTCGGGGCAGCCGTTGCTTGGCGGAGTTGACGTTCCAGGTGGCGATCCTCACGCCCGCGAGGTTACCCGTCCGACGCGTCCTGGGGAGCTGCGAGGGCCTCGCGCAGCCGGGCGGCGTAGGCCGCCTGCTCGCCGTCGGCGTACCGGGTCCGGGGCCAGAAGAACCCGCGGAGGCCGTCGCCCTTCGTCCGCGGCACCACGTGCACGTGCAGGTGGGGGACGGACTGGCTGACCACAGTGTTGATGGCGGTGAAGGATCCCTGGGCGCCGTACGCGGCCGTAACGGCGGCAGCTGCCCGCTGGACGACGGCGAACAGGGGCGCGAGGAGCTCGGGCGGCAGGTCGGTGAAGGTGTCGACGTGCTGGACGGGGCAGACGAGGACGTGGCCCTTGAACACCGGCCGGTGGTCGAGGAACGCGATGACGTGACGGTCGCGGTAGACCACCTCGGCGGTCACATCGCCCGCGACAATCCCGCACACCAGGTCCTCGGCGTCGAGATGCTTCTCCATGGCGCCATTCTGCCGCGGCAAGGCGAGCGAGATCGCCGGGAGGGCGCCTCGGCGAGCGGGAGTGTCTGCAACCTGCTATCCAGAGCGCGGCTTCTGCGTATATGCACACAAACCGCGCTCTGGATAGCAAGTTGCAGGGGAGAGGACCCGACGGTGGCGGGGGCGACAACTGGCTCAGCCTGAAGACTCCTGCCGGAGGTAGCCTCGTCGCATGTCGAAGGCGTCAGGGTTGACGGCGGCGGACCTGTTGTCGGGGCCGCGGGGAAGGCGGCTGTGCCTGGAGTTGGCGAGCCGGCTCCTCGGGCAGGGGGTGGCCGAAGCGATCCTCCATGCCGCCCACGACCTGGATCCGGGTGCGGGCACCTCCCGGGCGATGTTCGCGATCGGCGGCGAACTCGTCCACCCGAGGGTGAATGCGGACGATGTCGCGTCGGCGATCGGGCGGTCGGACCTGCCGGAGTTGGCGGGCGGGCAGTTGTGGGAGGCGCTCCGCGCCGCCATCGACAGTGCCCGCTACTGGCAGGAGCCCGACGGCGAGGACGTCCTCGCCGCGACACCCGCAGTCCGGCGGAGCCTGGGCCCGCTGGCCCGCGCCGTTGTCGAATCGCCCGACAGCGCGTGGTGGAGCGAGCCCTTCGACGCTGCCGGCCAGAGTCTCACGACCATGCTCGGCCGGCCGCGGCACGGTCCGACGTCGCCGGGTGACGTACTGCGGCAGTGGCGCAGGGCCGCCGCCGAGGAGGAGTCGCGGGCGTCCAGGGAGCGGTCATCGGACCCGACGGCGAACTGCTCGGGCGAGTGGTGGTCCATCCCGCCGCACGGGCTGCCTCGCACCGCGCGCTCGCTCCCAGGGAGAGGGCCGGTGGGCATGTGGCTGGTGGAGGACGCCTCCGGGACGGATGTGCGCACCTCGACGGTGGAGGCGCCGGCCGGGATGCGGGTGCTGGAGATCTGCGGCCCCGAGGACTGGGCCGCGCTGTGCCGTCGGCACCCATTCTCGGTGACGGCGTCGCGGCGTCACGACTGGTTCCGCACCACAGGCCGGGGCGACGTGGAGTGGGTGGTGCCGGACTGGGCCGGAGTCGCGGTGGAGGCCGACGTCGTGCATGTGAGTGTCGCGGGATGGCTGCGGACTGCGGGTGTCGCGGTGGAGGTGAGCGACGGCGTGGCCTCGGTGCTGGCCGGGTGGGACCCCGACGCCGCGTTCTGGTTGACGTCGCGGCCGCGGGAGACCGGTGTCGCGGTGGAGTGGGCCTGGGATCCCTCGCTCGAGGCCTGGAGGGCCGGGGGCTCTCGAAAGTAGTCGGCGTGACCGCGGAATCGTGCCCCAGCGGCACCCTCCCCGATCAGGGCTGAGCGGAAACACCCGCACAGCGGGCATGATTCCGCCCTCGACGGATCCGTCAAGGTTCTCAAGTGGTGTGCCGGGACAACCCCACTGGGTCGCGAGCTCTCCACTGGGAAATCCCCGTGACGCTACCTGTAGGGGTCGACACGGAGCGCCTCGTCAGAGCTGTTTGATGGGAAAGCAGAGCCCAGATGGTCCAAGTGTCTCGATGTCGTGAGATTGACATTTCACTTTTCATGACGCACCTTTGGATACGTACCCCGCCAATGGCCGCCGATCGGGAGGCCTCACGGTCGTACCCGGCACCTCGGCGTCCCTGACGTTCGGAGGCCTCGTGCCGACAAGACGAAACCACCCCCGTGCCCGGCGCCAAGCGCCGACCAATCTCTCCGACCTGAACATCGCCAGCGAGCTCTCCGAGTCCGGTCCGGTCGAACTGCGACGCGAGGCGAGCCGCAACCGGCATTCTCCCGCAGTCCTCGCCCTGACCATCCTGGCCACCATCGGCGTGGTCGCCTACACCGTCTTCCTGCTGCAGATCGACAACCGCGGAGACCTGCTCCCGTGGCTGCTCGTCATCGGCGCGGAGCTGATCCTGGTCTTCCTCGGCCTGATGAGCATGTGGACGATGCTGGCCGGCTACAACAAGCAGCCCCCCTTTGCCTTCCACGAGGCGCAGCGACGCCTCTACAACCCTCGCCTGAACGAGGAACTCGGCATCGCCGACGACCCCACGGCGTGGCCGATGTTCATCAACCGCCGCCAGGTGGACGTCGACGTGTTCATCACCGTCTTCGGCGAGGACCTCCACGTGATCCGCCAGACCGTCTCTGCGGCGCTGGCCATGCACGGCCGGCACGAGACCTACGTGCTCGACGACGGCGACTCCGACGAGGTCCGCGACCTCGCCGCTGAGCTCGGGGCCGGCTACATCCGCCGCCTCGGCAGCTCCGGTGCCAAGGCCGGCAACGTCAACCACGCGCTGTCGATCACGCACGGTGAGTACTTCCTCATCCTCGACGCGGACTTCGTGGCCAAGCCCGAGATGCTCGAGGAGACCCTGCCCGGCATGGCCGACGACACCGTCGCCTTCGTGCAGACCCCCCAGGTCTACGGCAACCTCCACACCACCATCGCGCGTGGCGCGGCGTACATGCAGTCCATGTTCTACCGCTACATTCAGCCGGGCCGCAACGAGTTCAACGCCGCCTTCTGCGTGGGCACCAACGTGCTCTTCCGTCGCAAGGCCGTCAAGGAGATCGGCGGCATGTACACGGGCTCGAAGTCCGAGGACGTGTGGACGTCGCTCCTGCTCCACGAGCGCGGCTGGAAGTCACTCTTCCTGCCCCAGACGCTCGCCATCGGCGACGCCCCGGAGACCGTCGAGGCCTACAGCAAGCAGCAGCTGCGCTGGGCCACCGGTGGCTTCGAGATCCTGCTGACGCACAACCCGTTCTCACCGCGCCGTCGGCTGACCCTGGATCAGCGGCTCATGTACTTCGTCACCGCCACGCACTACCTCAGCGGCATCGCCACCGGCGTGCTGCTGTTCGTGCCGGCCTTGGAGATCTTCTTCGACCTGCGGCCCATCGCTGTCGCAGTCGGTCCGCTGGAGTGGGCGTTGTACTACTCGGGCTTCTACATCCTGCAGATCCTGCTGTCGGCGCTCATCCTGGGCACCTTCCGCCCTGAGGTGCTGCTGCTCTCGGCGGCGTCGTTCCCGATCTACATCAAGGCCTTCCGCAACGCGCTCTACGGCATCGACGTCAAGTGGTCGGTCACCGGCACCACGGGCGGACGCGCATCGGCGTTCAACTTCATCATGCCGCAGGTGCTCACCTTCGTCTTCCTGCTCGTCACCTCGGCGGTGGGCATCTGGCGCGACCTTCTGATGTCCACCCTCAACATCGCGACGTTCTGGTGCGTGGTCAACACCTTCGTGCTCGGGCTGTTCGTCTGGACCGCCTGGCGCGAGGACCGTCTGCGGTCCCGGCCGCAGGCCTCGCGCGCGCTCCACCCGGCTGCCTCCCACGAGACCCAGCCCGCACCCACCCCCGTCCTCGACCGCGACGCCCTCGTCGCGGCCCACGCCCACACCAAGGAGGCGGTCTCATGACCTGGCTCACCAGACTCAAGATGCTCGGCGGCATTCTCGCCGTGCTCGCTCTCGCCTTCGGGCTGACCCTTCTGTTCAACCAGCGGATGACACAGGCCCACAGCCTGTCCGCGTCCGTCACTGCCCCCACCTTCGACATCGGCTCCGGTTACGGCGGCATCGTCACCGAACAGCTGGTCGAGGACGGAGACCCGGTGACCGCCGGCGACATCCTCTTCGTGGTGAGTAGCAGCTCGCTGCAGCAGGCGGTCAGCCAGGGCTCGGCGCCCGGATCGACGGTGGCCTACGACCTCGACCTCGAGACGGGCACCATCACCTACACCGCCGTCAGCGACGGGTACGTCGTCGACCTCGCCGCGACCCACGGCTCCTACGTCCCCGACGGCGCGGTCCTGGCCCGGGTGGTCAGCGAGCAGCGCGCCGTCGAGGGCTTCTACAAGCTGAGCCCCGTCGACTACGGGCGGGTGGAGGACGGGGCCCCGGCCACCATCGTGTTGCCCAACATGCAGAAGCTGGAGGCCACCGTCGAGAGCGTTCAGGTGGAGACCGAGGACGGGGAGGCGGTGGCCGTCATCCGGATGACCAGTGACACCCTCGTCGACCCCGCGCTCGCCGCCCTCACCCGCGACGGCACGCCCGTCACGGCGCAGGTGACCCTGCGCGATGACGGCATCCTCGCCGGGCCCACCGCCGCAGCCCTGGCATTCCTCACCAAGATCGGGCTGCGCTGATGAGGGGCGCACGTGCTCTGGCCGCGGGTGTCGCGGCCACGCTTCTGCTGACCGCCTGCACCGGCCCGCCGTCGGATGAGGGTTCCGTCGGACCCGCGGCCGGAGAGGGCGTCGCCTGGGCGCCCGAAGGCATGGCGGAGACGATCGAGAGCATCGGCACCGTCCCGAGCAAGGACCTGAAGGCCGTACGTCTGGCCGACGGGGTCATCCCGCCCACGAACCGCTGGTTCTCCGGCCTCGTCTTCGGCGACGCGCCGCAGCCGGTCTACCCGCTGCCGCTGTCGTTCGCGCTCACCGACGACGGGCTCACCTTCGGCCTGCCCGAGGTGACCACCACCGAGAAGACCATCATGGGCACCAACGCCCCCGTGGTGCAGGTGGCCCTGGGTGGGCAGCCCACCTGGCAGGTCGTCGCCTATGACGACCTGTCCGTCACGGCCGAAGCGTCGGCCGACGGCTCGCCGCTGGGCAGGGTCACGGTCGTGCAGGGCTCGCCCTACGTCACCTACACGGCGACCCGCGACCACGAGCTCAGCACGCAGCTCCCGTTCGAGGCCAGCGGTGAGCATGCCGAGCTCACCGTCGGCGACGACCGGTACGTGGCCGTGACCGACGGCGGGTCCGTCGACGGCGGGAACGTCACCCTCCCCGAGGGCGCCTCGATCACCTGGGGTGCCGTCCCCGAAGGCGGCGACCCCGCACGGATCGCCGAGCTGGCGGGCCCCGTGACGGCCACAGGCACCTCCTACGAGGTGGACTCCGAGGTGCGGACCACGCTGACCTACGAGGCGGACCAGCCCACCGTCGTGGCGCGGATGCCGCACCAGAGCGACGACGCCGCCACCTGCGAGCTCGGCACCTATGCCAGCAGCTTCGGCACCATGCAGGCGTGCGAGGGCAACGAGATCTCGTGGGAGACCAACGCCTACGAGGCCCGGGGTGAGCTGGACCTGTCCGGACTCTCCGACGGCGACGCCGACGAGCTGCGGGAGGCCCTGACGGCCGACATCGCGGCCGCGAAGGACTACCCGGCCGACACCTACTTCGGCGGCAAGGCCCTCTACCGCGACGCGCAGCTGTACTCGATCGCCCGTCAGTTGGGTGCCGAGGAGGAGGCGACGGCGGTGCGCGACCGGGTCCGGGAGACCCTGGTGCGCTGGGCCAACCCCGAGGGCTGCACCACGGAGGCCGCGTTCTGCTTCGGCTACGACGAGGTCAACCGCGGGATCGTCGGGCTCACCCCGTCGTTCGGGTCGGACGAGTTCAACGACCACCACTTCCACTACGGCTACTTCCTCTACGCCGCAGGCGTGCTGGGCGCAGACGACCCCGAGTTGGTCGAGGAGATCCGTCCGGTGATGGACCTGCTCGCCGCGGACATCGCGTCGTCTCCGGCCAACGAGTACTTCCCCGGCCGGCGCACGTTCGACGTCTACGCGTCGCACTCGTGGGCCTCGGGGACCTCGCCGTTCGCGGACGGGAACAACCAGGAGTCGTCGTCGGAGGCGGTGCTCGCCTGGGCGGGGCTGTCGCTGTGGGCGAAGGCCTCCGGGCAGGACGATCTCGAGCGGGAGGCCACCTGGCTCCACGCGCTCGAGGCGCAGTCCGCGCGGGCGTACTGGACGGACTTCGACGAGTCGGACCCGGTCTACGAGGGCTACGGCCACACCGTGATCCCGCTGAACTTCGGCGGGAAGCGTGACTATGCCACCTGGTTCTCGCCCGAGCCCGCGGCCATGCTGGCCATCCTGCTGATCCCGGTGAGCCCCTCCTCGGACCACCTGGCGGGAGATCCCGAGCGGATCGAACGCAACGTCGCCGAGGCGACATCGACGGCAGGGTTCAACCAGACCTACGGCGACTACCTGCTCATGTACTCCGCCCTGGCGGGGGAGGAGGCGAGGGTCGCGGCGCTGGACGAGGCGCGGACGCTCGACGCCGTCGACGATGGGAACACGCGCACCTACCTGTTGGCGTGGTTGATGTCGCTGGAGAGCTGAGCACGGTCGGCCGGCCGGCTGAGGTCAGGGGCCGTCCCCGCCTTTCACCGGTTGATCTCGGGCGCCTCTCCGTAGCTCAACGGAGAGGCGCCCGAGGCCGGCCTTGGTTCAGCGGGCAAGCGCCCCGACGGGGGAGGAGCTCACCTCAGCCAGGCCGGAGCTCGTCACCCTGACGGGGCCGACGTGGGGGAAGGTCTGCGACGTCACCGCGACCCTGCCCCCGTCGAGGAACACCTCGATCAACCCGTGATCCTCGACGAGAAGTCCGGCCACCGGGCCAGGAGGCAGCGGGATGGGGGGCGTCACGTGGATCCCCGCGTGCACCCCGTGCGGGTCCGCCCCACTCCGGTCCACCTGCAGGTCGCCGTCCGGCAGGCGCCGCAGCACGAACCGGCTGATCGCGTCGTCCTCGCCGGTCTCCAGCGCGATCTCGCCCACGCCGAGGAACTCGAACTCCACCCTGTGCGTGCCCGACGGCATCACGGCGGGGAGCACCGGCGCATGCCGGAGCGCGGGGCCGCCGTCGGCGGGCACCAGCGTGAGCGTGTGAGGCAGGGTCATCGCCGACTGCCACGGGTGGGTGGGCGTCTCGTTGGCGTAGGCCCAGTTGCTCATCCAGCCCAGGACGGTGGGCTGCTCCGTGCCCTGGAACGAGACTGCGGCGTACATGTCCGGGCCGTGGTCGAACCAGCTCAGACCGCGCGCTCCCGGCGTGAAGGCGGCGCCGTCGAAGTCTCCGACGAGGTACTGCATGCCGGACCCACCCGCGAAGCCGCCGGGGTTGGTGCTGAGCAGCAGCACCCACCGCGACACCCCTAGGCCCTCAACAGGCACCTCGATGAGATCAGGGCACTCCCACAGCAGCCCTGGTTCCCCGAGCGGGCCGACGCTGCTCTCGTGGGTCCAGTCGATGAGGTTGGGGGAGGAGAAGATCAGGACCTGCCGGTCCACCGCCTCCACCGTCACCATCACCCACCGGCGGGTGGGCGCGTGCCACGACACCTTCGGGTCGCGGAAGTCCGCCGACCCCCGGTCGAGGACCGGGTTGCCGTGGTAGCGGGTCCAGGTGAGCCCGTCGTCGACGCTGTAGGCCAGCGACTGCGCCTGCTGCCCCGCTCGCTCGGGATGCGCGGGGGTGTAGGAGCTGGTGAACAGGGCCACCAGCGGGCCTTCGCGCCCGTCGCCGAGGCCGGAGGTGTTGTGCCGGTCCCAGACGACGGACCCCGAGAAGGCCATCTCCTCTGCGGTGGCGGGGATGGCCACGGGTAGTTCCTCCCACTCCACGAGATCCGACGACACTGCGTGCCCCCAGCCGATGTTGCCCCAGGTGCGGCCGTCCGGGTTGTTCTGGAAGAACAGGTGGTACAGACCCTTGTGGCGGATGAGGCCGTTGGGGTCGTTCATCCAGGTGGACATCGGCGTGAAGTGGAGCGTGGGGCGGTACTGGGGAGTGTCGCTCATGTGGTGGAACCTCGTCGGAGTGGGAGGGGCGGGGATCAGGCGCTCTTGTAGCGGTCGTAGGCGCCCTGGTAGACCTCGACCACCTTGGACAGGCCCATGGACTCCAGCTGGGCAACGTAGCCGTCCCACTCGGTGTCGATGTTGCCGTCGACGATGAACGATGCGAACTGCCGACCCACGTAGGTGTTGATCTCGGTCTGCGCGTCGGCGATCTGCTGGAGCTCCTCGTTGCTCAGCATGACCGGTGGGTAGGCGTCGTTCGCGCGGTGCGGCTCGTAGAACTCGCGGCACATGTCCTGGCGCTCCTTGGCGCGGGGTTCGGGCGCCACCACGGTCTCGAAGTGCTCGCGGGTGGTGATGCAGGGTCCGCCGGGGGCGACCTTCTGCCGGCGCTCGCCCTCCGACTCGCCCTCCTTGGCCGGGATCTGCACGAGGATGCCGGAGGCGTCCTTCTGCAGCGTGACCCCGATCGGGCCCCAGCGGGTCTCAGCGGACATGACGGGGTCGTAGAGGCGGTCGGCCCACCGCATGGTAGCGGCCGGGTACTTGTTGGCGCTGGTGATGGCGAAGGCGCCGCGGTTGATCTCCGCGTAGTTGGACACCGACGCGCGCTGCTTGCCGTCGAAGCCCTTGAGGACGCCGACGTGGGCGTAGTCGCCGGCGCGGTCCTCGCCGACGGCCTCCTTCATCTCCCACCAGATGAACGAGCCGAGGCTCATCGGGTCGGCCTTGCCCTTGGCCAGGTAGGTGGGGTCGTCCTGAGAGAAGCTCTCGGGGTCGATCAGGCCCTCCTTGTACCACTCGCCGAGGCGCTTGACGGCGGTGCGCCACTCCTCGCGCGCGGCGGTGAAGATGACCTTGTCGTCCTGGACGATGCGGTGGTCGTTGTTGTCCGGCAGGCCGCCGATGGCGGCGATCAGGTCGGCGACGTTGGCGCAGAACGAGTCGACGCGGAACGACAACGGGATCGCGCCGCGGGCCTTGTACGCCCGGAGGGCCTCCTCGTACTCGTCGATGGTGGTGGGCACCGGCAGGCCTGCCTCATCGAGCCAGGTCTTGTTGACGAAGAGGAAGTTCGGGAAGGCGAGGATGCCGAGCTCCTCGACGGCGGGCAGGGTGTAGATGTGTCCGTCGGACGCGGTGATGGCGCCCCGGATATCGGGGCGGGCGTCGAGGATGCCCTTGAGGATCGGGGCGTGCGCGTCGATGAGCTCCTCGAGCGCGATGAGCGTGCCGTTTGAGCCGTTGGTGACCACATCGAAGTCGCTGAGGCCGGTGTTGAACAGGGCATCCGGGAGGTCACCGGAGGCCAGCATGAGGTTCTTCTTCTCGGCGAACACGTTGTCCGGGAGGTTGTCCCAGGAGATGTCGATATTGGTGTCGGCCTTCCACCGCTGGACGAGCTCCATCTCCTCGTACTCGGGGGCGAGGGCGGACTTGGTGCCGGAGAACACCAGGGGGAGCGCCTTGTCCGTGATGGGGAGGCCCTCCTGGTTGAAGCCGAAGGCGTCGGACTCGTCGGCGGGCAGGCCCCCGCCGTCGGAGCCGTTTGAGCAGGCCGCCACGAGGCCGGAGGCAGCCAGAGCCGCGATTCCGGTGAGGATGCTGCGTCGCTTGATCATCATTGATGTGTCCTTTCGGGAGGGTGGGTTCACTTGAGGGCGCCGAGGGTGGCGCCCTTGACGAAGTACTTCTGGAGGAAGGGGAAGATGATGAGCAGCGGCACCGTGGAGACGACGATCATTCCGTACTTGATCAGCTCGCCCAGGCGCTGTGCCGCTGCGTAGGAGTCGATGGATCCGGTGTCGAGCGAGGCCGAGGCCTGCGACTCGACGAGCACGTTGCGCAGCACCAGCTGGAGGGGATACATCGTCTCGTCGTTGAGGTAGATCATCGCGTCGAAGTAGGAGTTCCAGTACGCCACGATGTGGGTCATCGCCATCAGCGCGATGAGCGGCTTGGTCAGGGGAAGGGCGATACCGAAGAAGAACCTGAAGTCGTTCGCGCCGTCGATCTGGGCAGCCTCCCTCAGCTCCGGGGGGACGTTGGTCTCGAAGAAGGTCCGGGCGATGATGAGGTTCCAGACGCCGACGGCGCCTGGAAGGATGACGGCCCACATGGTGTCGAGCAGCCCGAGGTCGCGCACCACGAGGTAGCGGGCGATGAGGCCGCCGTCGAAGAACATCGTGATGACGAACAGGATCATGAAGAGGCTGCGGCCCGGCATGTCGCGGCGGGACAGCGCGTACCCCGTCGTCAGTGTCACCGAGACGCTGACCAGGGTGCCGACGCCGGTGTAGAGCAGTGAGTTGCCGAAGCCGCGGAGCATCGCGTCGTTGGCGAACAGCGTCTCGTACCCCTCGAGGGTGAATCCCTGGGGAAGGAGCCAGACTCTGCCCTGTGCGATGAGGTTGGGGTCGCTGACGGATGCGATGACGATGAAGTACAGCGGGTAGATGATCATCAGGACGGCGATCACGAGGATGCCGATGCTGACGATGTTGAACAGCGGATCGGCCATGCGGGTGGCGAACCCGTCTCGGGGCTTCGCCAGTGACGACGCCGGGGGCAGGGGTGCAGTGGTCGTGGTCATGTGGCTCACCAGAGAGAGGATTGGTTGGCCTTCTTGGCGACGAAGTTGAACGTCACGAGAAGGATGAGATTGAGCACCGAGTTGAACAGCCCGATGGCGGCCGAGTAGCTGAACTGCGCCTGCTGGAGGCCGGCCTTGTACACGTAGGTGTTGATGATCTCGGAGGTCTCGAGGTTGAGCGGGGTCTGCATCAGGTAGACCTTCTCGAACCCGAGGTTGAAGATGCTGCCGATGGCCAGGACGAAGAGGATCGTCACCACGGGCAGGATGCCGGGGATGTCGATGTGCCAGATCCGCCGGAACTTGTTGGCGCCGTCCATCTTGGCCGCCTCGTGCAGGGAGGGGTCGATGGCGGTGAGTGCCGCGAGGTAGATGATCATCGAGAAGCCCGCGTTCTGCCAAACGTCCGAGCCGATGTAGAGGGGTCGGAACCAGTCCGGGTCGCCCATGAAGAAGACGGGCTCGCCGCCGGAGAGCTCGATGACGTTGTTGACGATCCCGGCGCCCGGGCTGAAGAGCAGGAAGATCATGCCCACCACGACCACGACGGAGATGAAGGACGGCGCGTAGAGGACGGTCTGCACCATCTTCTTGAACCGCGGCGAGGAGAGCTGGTTGACGATCAGCGCCAGGACGATCGGCACCGGGAAGGCGACGAGCAGGCCGACGGTGTTGATGGTCAGGGTGTTGACCAGGAGCTCCTCGAACTGGAACGAGTTGATGAACCGCTCGAAGTGCATGAGCCCCACCCAGGGGCTGCCTGTGAAGCCGTCAGCCGGGTTGTAGTTGCGGAACGCGATCTGCGCGCCGTACATCGGCCAGTACTTGAAGATGATCAGGTAGATAAGGCCGGGAGCAAGTAATACGTATAACTGCCACGAGCGAAGGATCGACGTGCGGCGCGAGACGCGTCTTCGCGGGGGAGGGGGCGCATCGGCTGCGCCGGTCGGAAGGGTTGGTGGGGTGGCGGTGGTGGTTGTCATGCGGGCACCTTTGCGAGCGCGACGGAATCGCGGGTCTGAAGGGAACATTCGACGGCGAGCCGCTTCGGCGCTGAGCTCCGGCTCAGCACTTCGGCGACCGCGAGGCGCCCCATCTCCACGAGCGGGAGCTGGAACGTCGTGAGGCGCGGGGAGAACATCGGGGTCAACAGTGACTGGTTGTCGAAGCCGACGATGCTGACATCGTCGGGGACGGAGAGGCCGAGCTGGTAGGCGGCGTGGTAGGTGCCGAGCGCCGTGCGGTCGTTGCCGCAGAAGATGGCGGAGGGGCGGTCTGCCTGGCGCAGAAGCTCCGCGCCGAACGCGAGCCCGTCCTCATAGGCGCCGTTGCCGTAACGGACCTGGCGTGGGTCCAGTACGAGCCCGGCGTCGGCCAGGGCGTCGGTGAACCCCTGAAGGCGGCCGGCGGCGGCGGGGAGCGACGAGCCCTCGGGGCCGATGTTGATCATGGCGAAGCGACGGTGGCCGGCGTCGAGGAGGACCTCGGCGGCCGCGCGGCCACCGGCCACCTCGTCGGGGAAGATGCTGGTGACCGAGCCGGTCAGGTCCTGCGAGTTCACGCAGACGGTGGTGGTCGCGGCCAGCGTGGCTGGGAGCTCGAAGCGGCGGTGATACATGGACGCGTAGATCACGCCGGCCACGCGGTAGGACTGCATCATGGAGATGGCCGCCCTCTCGAGGCGCGGATCACCGGTGGTGTCGACGGTGAGCAACACGTACCCCTGCCGCCAGGCCTCCTGCTGGGCGCCCAGGATCATCTCGCCGGCGAACGGGGTAGTGGCCACCTCGTCGCCGATGAGGCCGATCAATCGCGACTTGCCCTCGCGGAGGACCTTGGCGTGGACGTTGGTCCGGAAGCCGAGATCCTTGGCGGCGTCGAGGACGCGCTGGGCGGTGGCGGCGGAGACACGCCCGGACTGGGTCCCGTTGAGCACCATGGATACCGTGGCCTGCGACACGCCGGCGGCTGCGGCGACATCGTTCATGGTGGGCTGGTTCTCCATCGAACACCTCCTCGGGGGTTATGCGTATAACGAGACATTAGACGCACTCGGCTTGTGTGTCAACCCCTGGGTTCTGCCGCGTTGGTCCCCAGCCAATCAGCCCCCTGGGGGGCGGGGTCAAGGGGCCGGCGCGGCCGTTGTGCCTCTAGATCGCACTCTTGGCTCTGCAGTGGGTCGAGGGTCGATCTGGAGGAACGCAGGCCGCGGAATCCTCCGCCGGGTCCATGGCTCGGCTGCATTTGAGCGCGCTGATCTACCGTCTCGGATCGTTGGCCGGTCAGGTCCAAGGACGCCGGCATCCGCTCAGAGAAACTCCAGGATGGCCGCAACCGTTTCGGCCTGGGCCTCCTCGCGGGTGACCTCAGCAGTGCCGTGGCCGCTCTGCGGTCCGTAGTTCCCGAAGTGGGCGTGGACTCCGCCGTCGATCACGACGAACTCGGTGTCGGCGGGGAGGTTCGCCCTGCTCGCGTCGACGTCGGCGGGAGTGGCGAGGCCGTCGTTCCTCCCCGACACGCTGAGCACGGACAGGTCCGACCCGGAGAGGTCGCCGATGGGGAACGACCCGAGCAGGATCAGGCCCGCGGCGCCGTCGTCGACGGCCTGCTGTGATCCCACCGCTCCGCCCAGCGAGTGACCTGCCACCACCCATTCAGCGACGTCCGGAAATGCGGCCTCGGCACGCGTGACCACCCCGGGCGCGAGGAAGGCGATCCCGAGCGGCGGCTTGGCGATGTAGACGGGGTGGCCGGCCTGCGCCAGGGGAGTGAGGAGGGGGATGTAGGCGCGCGGGTCCACCAGGGCGCCGGGGATGAACACGACGCCGGCGCTCTGCGGCTCCGCGTCGGAGGGGTCGAGGCGGATCGAGGTGGAGTCCGAGGTGAGCACCACTCCCGGTGGGGTCTCGATGCTCGCCGCGTCCTCGACATCGACGGGATACGGCGCCAGCCAGAAGGTCGCGGCGGCGAAGCCGGCGCCCAGCGCGGCGGCGGCCCAGCGCCGGATCGTCCGTGCGGTGCCTGGCTTCGGCGTCGAGCCCCTGGCGCCCCACCAGAGCAGGCTCGCTCCGAGGGTCGCGGCGATGACCAGCCACAGCAGGTAGGCCCAATGCCCGGCCACGACGGCGCCGCCGGCCTTCAGCACGCCGGCCACGACCGCCACCACAAGAGTCGCGCCCGGCAGTCTTCGCGTCCACGCCATTGCGCAACCGTAGCCGCGACCCTCGGCGCAGGTGTGAAGCGTCCAGCCGCGGGGCAGCAGGCCCCAGTCCTGCTCACGGCCTGCGATCCGACCCTTCGAGACATCCCACGATCGCTGCGCGATGCGGGATTCCTCAGGGAGCGATGGTGGGGTGGGCAGGGAGGTGCCCACTGGCGGCGATTTACCGCGGGAGATGCTCCCCATGAGGCCCAGCCAGCAGCGTCAGGAGCGCGGCGAGCTGGTCCTGCTCGGCCGGCGACAGCACCGCGAAGTACTCCTCGGAGCGTTCCTTGCGCTGCGACATCACCGCGTCGTGGATCTCCAGGCCGGTCGGGGTGGGGGCGACGATGACCGCGCGGCGATCGCCCGGGTCCGGGGTGCGGTCGACGAGGCCTGCAGACTCCAGCTGGTCCACCACCTCGGTGGCTGAGCGCGGCGCGATCCGCAGCCGCTCCGCCAGGTCCTTGAGGCGCAGGCCGCCGTCGGCACGCGCCAGCGTGTGCAGCGCGCGCCACTGGAACGGCGTGATCTCCCACGGCGAGAGCTGGTCAGCCCAGGAGCTCCGCAGCCCGCGGAAGGCTGCGTGAAACAGGGAGCCCAGGTCCTGCGGCTCGTGAGCCGGGTGCGAGGTGTCCATCTCGCCAGCCTACTGCAGAGTTGCCCTCCAGCCTCATAGTGAGGTAACCTCAGTAATGCGTGCGAACCACTCCACGCCTTTCTCGCAGGAGGTCGATGCCTCATGGCAGCACCCCACACTTCACCCGGCGGCGGGTCCGAAGGCGGGCGCGGTCCGGCCCGGGTCAACCCCGCTGACAAGCGCCAGCTCGCCCAGCACCCCGTCGATCTGCGGCGCGTCGCCGCCCTCTTCGCCCCCCACAAGCTCACGATCCTCATCGTCGTGCTGCTGATCAGCGCGTCCTCGATCGTCGGCCTCGCGCAACCGTTCCTCGTCCGAGGCGTCATCGACGACGCCCTCCCCAACCGGGACCTCGGCCTGCTCGGCCTCCTGACCGGCGCGATGGTCGCGGTGGCGGCCGTCACGGCCAGCATCGGCGTGATCCAGACCTGGCTCGCCACCCGGATGGGCCAGCAGGTGATGCACAGCCTGCGCACGTCGCTGTTCACCCACCTGCAGCGTCAGTCGCTGGGCTTCTTCACCCGCACCAGCGGCGGCGACGTCCAGTCCCGTCTCACCCACGACATCTCCGGCATGCAGTCCGTGGTGACCAGCACCGCCACGTCGGTGGCCTCCAACCTCACCACCGCCGTCGCCACCGCCGCCGCCATGGTGGCGCTCTCGCCCCGGCTGTCGCTGATCTCCCTGGTGGTTCTCCCGCCGGCCATCTTCCTCAGCCGTCGCGTCGCCCTGCTGCGCCGCGACATCACCAGCCAGCGCCAGCGCGAGCTCGCCACCCTGCACACGCAGGTGGAGGAGGGGCTGTCCGTCTCCGGGATCCGGCTGGCCAAGACGCTCGGCACCACCGGCCGCAACGGGGAGCTGTTCACCGAGTCTTCTGACCGCCTCGTCGGCTTGGAGTTGCGCTCGCAGCTCGCCGGTCAGTGGCGGATGGCGACGATGGGCATCATCTTCGCGGCCATCCCGGCCGCCATCTACCTCGCCGCCGGCTTCCCCGCGGTCTCGGGCGGCATGACCATCGGCACGCTGGTGGCGTTCACCGCGCTGCAGACGAGCGTGTTCCGGCCCGTGATGGGCCTGCTCAATGTCGGGGTCCAGTGGGTCACCGCGACCGCTTTGTTCAGCCGGATCTTCGAATTCCTCGACCTTGTCCCCGAGGTCCAGCCGCCTGCCCGCCCCGTCCGCCTGGACCCCTCGGCGGTCCGCGGGGAGGTGCGCTTCGAGGGCGTCGCCTTCTCCTACGGCGACGGTGCCCCCGTGCTGCGAGGCATCGACCTGGCCATCCCCGCCGGCACCACCACCGCCGTCGTCGGGCCCACCGGGTCCGGGAAGTCGACGCTCGGCGCCCTCATCCCGCGCCTCCACGACCCCTCCGTCGGCCGGATCACCATCGATGGCGTTGATGTACGTGACATCGCGCCCGAGGACCTTGCGGGCATCGTCGGCGTGGTCAGCCAGGAGACCTACCTCGTGCACGCCACGGTCCGGGAGAACCTCCTCCTTGCTGACCCGGCTGCCGCTGAGGACCGCCTGTGGGAGGTGTTGGAGTCGGCGCGGATCTCGGCGCTCATCGCCGGCCTGCCCGACGGTTTGGACACCATGGTGGGCGCGCGCGGACACCGCTTCTCCGGCGGCGAGCAGCAGCGGCTGGCCATCGCCCGGACCATCCTGCGCAACCCCCGGGTCCTGGTGCTCGACGAGGCCACCAGCGCTCTGGACAACACCACCGAGGCCGAGGTCCAGCAGGCCCTCGACCGGCTGGCCGAGGGCCGCACCACCCTGACGATCGCGCACCGCCTCTCCACCGTCGAGCATGCGGAGCAGGTGGTGGTCCTCGAGGCCGGCCGGATCGCGGAGCGTGGCACCTACGCGGGGCTGCTCGCCGCGGGCGGTGCCCTCGCCAGGTTGGCCGCCCGCCAGCGGGCCGAGCAGGTCAGCGTGGACGAGGCCGGCGGGGGGCTCGCCCACGCGGCGTGAGCGTGGCCTGGCTCCTCAGGCGTCGCGTCTGCGGAGCAGGAATCCCGCGATGACGAACGTTACGGCGATGTAGGCCATGAAGACGCCGAAGCCAGCCCAGGGACCCAGCGCCTGAGGCGCGCCGTCGACGACGGCGGTGACCTCGGGCGCGACGATCCTCTCCCCGGCGATCGCGGGCAGGTACGGGTAGCTCGCGATGAACCAGTCCGACGTCATCATCAGCAGCTGCCACAGGCTGGTGAGCATCAGCAGGACGGCGAGCGTGAGCGTCAACGCGCCCGCGGTGCGCCGGATGATGGCCCCGATCCCCAGCCCGAACAGCCCCACCCCCGCGAGGTACAGCCCGCTTCCCCAGAAGATCCTCTGGACCTCCGGGTCGGTGAGGGGGGCCGCGCCGTCAGCGCCGAGCAGTGGGTAGCTGGCCAGGTAGGACACGGTGACGCCGGCGATCCCCAGGAGAAATCCGACGACGGCCACGAGTACCGCCTTGGCTCCGAGCGCTGAGAGCCTGGTGGGGACCGCGGCGAACGTGGAGCGGATCATGCCGGTGCCGTACTCGCCGGTGATCGTCAGCACTCCGAGCACAGCGACGACGACCTGGGCGAACGTGTAGCCCATGCCGATCGCCATCCGCCCGTCCGGGCCCCCGTGGCCCTCGGCCATCGTGGCGGCGAACCCCGTCAGGACGGCCATCAGCACCATGGCCACCAGCGTGGCGGCCACCGTCCAGTAGGTGGAGCGCAGGCTCCACATCTTGATCCACTCCGAGTGCAGCACCCGGATGAACGAGACCGGTTTGACCGGCACCCGTGAGGTGGAATCGGAGCGGCTGATGAGGTCGGTGTTCATCGGAGTTCCTTCGTGGTCGTTGTCTGGTACTCGACCTCGTCGCGGGTGAGGGAGAGGTAGGCGTCCTCGAGTGAGGGATGTTGGGGTGTCAGTTCGTGCAGGGCCAGTCCCTGACCTGCGGCGAGGTCGCCGATCTGCGCGCAACTCAGCCCCTCGACGGACAGCTGGGTGGGGCCCAGTGTGGTGACGGTCGCCCCGTTCGTGGCGAGGAGTTCTGCGACGTTCGCCCCGCGAGGGGCGACCACCCGGACGACGGTCTGGGTTGCCGACGCGATCACGTCGCGGATGGGGCCGGAGGCGATGATCCTCCCGCGGCCGATCACGAGGAGTTCATCGGCGGTCTGGGACATCTCGCTCATCAGGTGCGACGAGATGAAGACCGTCCGTCCTTCAGCTGCCAGTTGCCGCACCATCGTGCGGACCCACTTCACGCCCTCGGGGTCGAGTCCGTTGACCGGCTCGTCGAGGATGAGCGTCTCCGGGTCGCCCAGCAGGGCGGCGGCGATCCCCAGCCGCTGACCCATGCCCAGGGAGAAACCGCCCACGCGCTTGTCGGCCACGGCGTCGAGCCCGGTCATCCCGATCACCTCGCGGACGCGACGTGACGGGATGGCGTGGGTGGCGGCCATGGCGCGCAGGTGGTGGTAGGCGCTTCGCCCGGTGTCCACGGCTCTGGCGTCGAGCAGCACCCCCACCTCCCGCAGTGGAGCCGCGTGGGCGGCGTAGGGCTTGCCGTTGACGGTGACTGAACCCGCCGTCGGCCGGTCGAGGCCCACGATCATGCGCATCGTCGTTGATTTGCCCGCGCCGTTGGGGCCCAGGAAGCCGGTCACCGTCCCCGGCCGCACCTGGAACGACACACCGTCGACAGCCGTCTTGTCCCCGTAGCGTTTGGTGAGCCCTCGCGCTTCGATCATCATTCTCCTTCGCGGAAACCGGGTGCCGCAGGGGGCGGCCACCGTGTACTTCGACGCTACGGCGACGGCCCCCCGGCACACATCGCCCCGGGGGCCGTGCTTCACCCGGCCGCACCTACGCCTCCCGGGCCAGGGTCTCCGCCTGCAGGTGGACGCGGGCTTGACGGGGGTACCCCTCCAGGCCGGTTCCCCGTCGGACCCCGCCCGCCCCGGAACGGTCTGAGAGGATGGTTGGGGACAGCTCCCGAATCGACCCGCACCCACCGCAAGGCTTGTCATGACCGAATCGACGGCGTCCAGCCCGACGACGGCGCGGCCGCGCGCCTGGCTGACCGCCTCCCCGCGACGGATGGACCTGCTGAGCGCCGGCACGCTGCTGGTGCTGGCCGCCGTGACCAGCACCGCGCCCGGGGTCGACCTGTCCGCCACTGAGTTGACGGTCGCGGTGGCCGGATCCGTCATCCAGTCGGCGGCCCTCCTCTTCCGCCGCCGCGCCCCGATCGTCGTGCTCGCGGTGAGTGTCGCGGTGCTCGTGGTGACGGCTGTCGTGACCGGTGATCCGGTCGCCTCGGAGCTCGGCGTGGCCTTCGCGGTCTACGGCGTCGCGACGCAACGCCCACCGGCCGTGACCTGGGCGGCGTGGGCGGTCGCCCTCGGGGCGGCCTTCCTGACCTACCTGGCGACGCTGCGGCCACCCGTCGGCGTTGAGCCTCCAGGCTCGTTGGAGCTGTTGCTGACGACGATGTTGGGACTGGTGCTGGTGACGGTCGTCGCCCTTGCACTGGGGCTCACCGTGAGGGGGCACCGGGAACAGGTGGCTGCCCTGGAGGAGCGGGCCCGGCAACTAGCGCTTGAGCAGGAGCAGCGCGAGCAGCTGGCCGCGGCGGCCGAGCGTACCCGGATGGCCCGGGAGATGCACGACGTCGTTGCGCACTCGGTGGCGGTGATGGTGGCTCTCGCCCACGGTGCAGCCGCGTCCTTCGACAACCGCCCGGACCGGGCGCGCGAGGCCCTGGACGAACTCAGCAGCACGGGCCGGGCGGCATTGGCCGACATGAGGCGCATCGTCGGCCTGCTGCGCGACGAGCAGTCCGCTCCGCCGGGGGCTGGCGCGGCGGGCACCGCCCACGAGCGACCCGCCGCTGACACCGTTGCCGCCCTGGTGGAGACGTTCGACAAGGCAGGGTTGCCGGTCGTTCTCGTGGAGCGGGGTCCGGCGCTCCCGAAGGACCCGCACCTCCGCCACGCGGTCTTCAGGGTTGTCCAGGAGTGCCTCACCAACGTGCTGCGGCATGCCCCTGACAGCGGAAGCGTCCAGGTTCGTCTGGACAGGGCGCAGGATCATGTGACGATCGTGGTCGTCAATGCACGGGGCCGCGGCGAGACGGAGCCCACCGGTGCCGGGTACGGCCTGGCGGGGATCCGGGAGAGGGCGGCCGCCTTCCGTGGGACGGTGACCACAGGGCCGACGTCGGCAGGCTGGCAGGTCACCACCACGCTGCACTACGAGGAGGAGAGCTGATGAACGACCATTCCGACCCCGCATCACGTCCCGTCCCCGACCCCATCCGGGTGCTGCTGGTCGACGACCAGGCGCTCGTCCGGATGGGTTTCCGTCTTGTGCTGGAGTCGCAGCAGGATCTCGAGGTGGTAGGTGAAGCTGGTGACGGCGACACCGCGGTCGCCCTCGCCCACCAGCTCGGTCCAGACGTTGTCCTCCTTGATGTACAGATGCCGGGACGCGACGGGATCCAGGCCACCGCGTTGATCACCGAACAGGTCCCTGCCTCGCGAGTGCTGATCCTCACCACGTTCGACCTGGACGAGTACGTCTACGCGGCGTTGCGGGCGGGCGCCAGTGGATTCCTGCTCAAGGACGCCCTGCCCGCAGAGATGATCTCAGCCGTCCGTGCCGTCGCCGCCGGCGATGCCGTCCTCGCGCCGCGGATCACCAAGCGACTCCTGGAGAAGTACGCCCAGCAGCTCCCACTCCCCAGCGCGGACAGGGACCAGACACGTCGACATCCGCGCCTGGCCAGTCTCACCGAGCGCGAGTTCGACGTCCTGGCCCACGTGGCGCGAGGCCTGACGAACGCCGAGATAGCGTCACACCTCGGCGTCTCCCCGGCCACGGTCAAGACCCACGTCGGCAGCATTCTGACCAAACTCGGAGTGCGGGACCGGGTCCAGGCGGTCATCATCGCCTACGAGACCGGGCTGGTGGCCTCGAGCTAGACCCGGGATCCGGACCCCGCACGGCACCCCTTTCTTGAGTGGGGATTGGGGGAGGGTAGACCGTCCTTGGTCCCACACTCTGCAAGGTGGTCCCAGCCCCGGGGTGGCCATGACCTCAGACCGACGATTTGGATACCCCCTGGGGTATGGCATACTGGTGGTGTGAGTACTTCAGGACACGACATCGCGCCCCGGACGCACCAGGTTCTGGGCGACGTGACGGTCGCGGCCAGCGGGCCGGCCTATTGGCGGGCGGCCTGGTCGCGGCGTCACACGGTGGCGGCGCTCGCCTCGGCCACGGCCCTGTTCGTGGCCTTGATCTCTGCCCGTCAGAATGCGCTGGGTGTTGATGCCCTGCCCGGCGCACTGGACCTGATCGGCCTGTCGCTGGCCGCGCTGATCGGCGCTGTCACGCTGGCCACCTACATTCCGCCTGTCGGGGTTGCCGCACGCGAGCACCTCACGGGCGGCTCATGCGGGATCATCCCGGCCGCGGCCACCCTGCTGGCTCCGGTCATGCTCGCTCAGGCCCCGGCCACCCTGTTCCCGATGGTGGTGCTCCTGGCCTGCTACGGCATGGCCGCCGCCAAGCGCATCACCGACCACGCATCCTGCTGATCAATCCCCTCGAAAGGAACCCCCATGCCCACTCTTGAACTGACCTCCGAGAACTTCGAATCCACCGTGACCAGCGAGGGGATCACCTTCGTCGACTTCTGGGCCGACTGGTGCATGCCCTGCCGCGCCTTCGCCCCCGTCTTCGAGAAGGCCGCCGACGCCCACCCCGATGTCCGCTTCGGCAAGGTGGACACCGAGGCCGAGCGCTCGCTCGCCGGCGCCGCGGAGATCTCCGCCATCCCCACCCTGATGGCCTTCCGTGACGGGATCCTCGTGTTCCGCCAGTCCGGCGCCCTGCCGGCGAAGGCCCTCGAAGAGGTCATCGACGCCATCGAGGCGCTCGACATGGACGACGTCCGCCGCCAGCTCGACGAGGCACAGGCCGCCGAGGCCCAGCTCGACGAGGCACAGCGCGCCTGACCCGCACGAATCATGCCCGCCCGCCGCGCGTTCGCGGCTGGGCGGGCATGATCTGTCTCAGGAGGTGCACCCCATGAGCTATGCACTGCGAATCGACCTGGAGCGCCCGTTCGACGAGGCCGTGGCCATGATCAAGGAGTCGCTCGCCGAGAGCGGGTTCGGGATCCTCACCGAGATCGATCTGAAGAAGACCCTGAAGAACAAGATCGACGTCGACATCGAGGACCAGGTGATCCTCGGCGCCTGCAACCCGCGCTTCGCCTACCGCGGCATTCAGGTGGAGCCGTCGCTCGGGTTGCTGTTGCCCTGCAACGTGGTGGTCCGGCACAGCGCCGGCGTCACGGTGGTGGAGACGATCGACCCGGAGACGATGGTGACCCTGACCGGAAACCCGGAGATGGAAGCCGTGGCGCTCGAGGTCCGGGCCGGCCTCAAGGCGGCGTTGGAGCGGGTCGCGGCGTCCTGACCCATCGTCAGGCGAGGGGGCCGAGGAGGAACTGACTGAGTCGCTGGTTCGGCAGGTCCGCGTCGCCGTGCTGGGTCCCGAAGGCCGTCGTGGCGTCGGTTCCGCAGAGCGGGATGATCCGCTCCGGACCACCGGGGTGCTGCGGGATCCAGTCCGTCACGTCGTAGACGAACCCGTTGACCGCCACCCAGCACGACTCCGCCGTGTTGTTCGCCTCGACCGTCGCCATCGAGTAGCCCTCCTCGGGCACGAACGTGCTGGTGGCCGGCGGCGTGCCGATCCGCGACGGCGTTGAGCTGGGCTCCGGCGCTGGCGTGCTCGCAGGGGAGGCGCTGGTCACCGCCGGCGCGGAGGATATTGACGGCGTCACTGAGGGCACAGAGGCTGACGCGCTCGGCGACACAGTCGCGGCCGGCGACGCCACGACCCCGCCCCACACCGCCGTCGCGCCCGAATGGCCGGCGCCCACGGTGAGCACCAGGATCACCACCGACAGCACCGCCGCGACCCACCCCAGTGCGCCCTGCGCCGCCGTCGGCTCCTCCTCGTCACTGTGGACCCACCACAGCCACCCCCCGGCGAGGACGAGGTAGGCCACGGAGGTGAACGCCAGCGCCGTGCCCCAGGTCTGATGCGTGGCAGGCAAGCCCACGCGCTCGGCCAGCGCGTTGCCGGCGAGCATCGCCACCACCGCCGAAGCCGACCCCACAGCCAGCAGGCCGAGCAGCACCAGTGCAAACCGTGGACGCCACCTCGGGACCGCGGCCAGGGCGATCACACCCAGCGCGACGAGCGGCAGGAGTACCACCACCGCGTGCACCACCAGCGGATGGAGAGGCAGGCCCAGCACGGTATCCAGCATGCAGAAAGGGTAGTCGGGACCACGTCGAGAAGGAACACCCCGCCGCCCGCGATCCGGCCGAGGACCCGCCCGTGTTGGTCCGCATTCCGCGACAGTGGACAATGGCCCCATGAAGAGAGCAGCAGACGAGCAGGGACTCGACGTCTTGGACGACGGCACCCCGCCTAGGCACAAGCGCCGCCGCGGCCCCATGTTCGCGCTTCTCATGGCCTGCATCGGGGTGCTGGTGCTCGCGCTGGGCGTCGCCGGGTACTACGCGGTCCGGGGCCTTTCGGCCCTGGACTCCATCGACCGCGACCAGCAGCTGACGCCCCAGGACTACGAGGGACGCCCGGAGGCGGCCACCCCCGCGCCCGCCGCGTCGGGCGAGGCCCAGACCGAGGCCCCCCTCAACTTCGTCCTCATGGCCAGTGACTCACGCGGCGACATCGAGGAGGGCCGAAGCGACTCGCTCATGATCGCCCACGTCACCGGCGACCGGCAGGCCGTCTACCTGGTGTCCTTCCCCCGCGACATGTGGGTGGACATCCCCGGACACGGCAAGGGCAAGATCAACTGGGCCTACTCCTTCGGCGGCCCCCAGCTGACCGTCCGCACCCTGGAGCAACTCACCGGGGTCCGGATGGATCACACGGTCCTGATCGACTTCGAGGGCTTCATCCAGCTCGTCGACTCCGTCGGCGGCATCAACGTCTACAACCCGTGGGCCACCGAGCAGAACCCCGGCACCCGGTTCGAGGAGGGTGAGATCCACCTCGACGGCGAGCGCGCTCTGGTCTACGTCCGCGAGCGCTACCCGCTCCCCAACGGCGACCTGGACCGCGCCTACCGGCAGCGCACCGTCGTCAAGGCCATCATCCGCGAGATCATGACGCCTGCCACGCTGGCCAACCCCGTCACCTTCTCCAACGTGGTGGGCCAGATGGCGGACACCATGACCGTCGATGACGGCATGACCAACCAGTTCGTCACCGATCTCGCGCTGTCCATGCGGCTCACCGGGACGGGTTCGATCGGCATGCTGCAGGCGCCTGTTTCCGGCACGGGCATGGTGGGCAGCCAGTCGGTGGTGGTCGTGGATGACGACGGCCTGGCCGAGCTGTCGCGGGCCCTCGCCGAGGACACCATGGACGAGTACCACGCCGCGAACCTCGACGGGTCGTTGGGCGAGGTGGCCGAGGTCGACCCAGAGGAGTGAGCCGCCCGCCGCGCCGCCGCTGGTGGGCCCTCGGGCTCGCCGTCGCACCCGCCGTCCCCATCGGATGGCTGGTGTTCGTGGCCGACGGCTGGACGATCAATAGGCTCGTGGTGGACATCTGGAGCCGGGCCGTGGCGTTGGGCGCGGACCTCACACCGGAGCAGACCGACGGCGTCCTCAACACCCTGATGCTGCTCCCGTCGGCCTTCTTCGCCTCGCTTTGGCTGCCGCGCGTGCGGTGGTGGGTCTGGGTGGCGCTCGGGGCGGGGGCCTCGGTGGCGATCGAGACGGTTCAGTACTTCACCGACCGCGACGCAAGCGGCCACGACCTGGCCTTCAACACCCTCGGCGCTGCCTTGGGCGCCCTCGCCGGCGCCGCCGTGAACAGGGCCGCGGCGGATGGGTCAGGTCTCGTCGAGCGCCCGGTCGGTGTACTCCGGAAGGAACCAGGCGGCAACCATCGCCATGCTGAACATCACGCCGAAGAGGGCGAAGAGCGCGGGGCGGCCGAAGCCGGCCACGATCCACGGGACCAGTAGCGGAGCCAGCATCGCCGCGATCCGGCCGAAGGCCGTCGCGGCCCCGGCCCCGGAGGCGCGCATCGCGGTCGGGTACACCTCGGGGGTGATGGCGTAGAGGGCGCCCCAGGCACCCAGGTTGAAGAACGACAGGATGCAGCCGGCCGCCAGCGTGATGGCGAAGGCCGCGGACTCCGAGCCTGGAGCCACGGACTCGGCCACCTGCGGGGCCATGCCGAACGCGAGGGCGCCCACCACGGAGCCGCCGAGGAACGTCACCAGCGTGGGCCGGCGGCCCCACACCTCCACCAGCACCGCCGCGACCGCGTAGCCAGGCAGCTGGGCCAGCGTCATGTACAGCGTGAACTCAAACGACTTCACCAGCGTCATGCCGCCGTCGTAGAGCAGCGTGGGCAGCCAGATGAACGCGCCGTAGTAGGCGAAGTTGATCCCGAACCAGGTCAGCCACAATGCGACGGTGCGGCGCTTGAACCTGTCCCCCCACAGCTCGCTCTTGTCGACGACGACCACCTGGAGGGTGACGTCGGGGGCCTTCGCGTCCTCCGGGACGGTGACGCCCGCCTCGCGCTCGAAGTCCGCGACGACGGCCTCGGCCTCGGCGTGGCGGCCCTTGCCCTCCAGGAATCGGACGGACTCGGGCAGGCCGTAGCGGACCACGAGGGAGTAGGCGGCCGGGATGGCGCCGAACGCCAACGCCCACCGCCAGCCGTTCTCGTTGGGCACCACGAAGAAGCCGATGGTGGCCGCGGCCAGCCAACCGACGGCCCAGAACGACTCCAGCGCCACCACCACGCGCCCGCGGATCCTGCGGGGCGCGAACTCGCTGACCAGGGTGGAGGCCACCGGCAGCTCGGCGCCCAGGCCGAGGCCGACGATGAACCGGAAGATGATCAGCGCGGCCAGCCCGCCGGAGAGTGCGGAGAGGCCGGTGGCCACGCCGTAGACGAGCAGGGTCAGAGCGAAAACCTGCCTGCGGCCGATGCGGTCCGCGAGCAGCCCTCCGAGCGAGGCGCCGAACGCCATGCCGACGAACCCCACCGATCCCAGCAGCGACAGCTCCCCGCCGGTGAGGCTCCACTCCTGGGCCAGCGCGGCCATGATGAAGGAGATCAGTCCGATGTCCATCGCGTCGAGCGCCCATCCGACGCCGGAGCCGAAGAGGAGCTTGTTGTGCTTCCGGGTGTAGGGCAGCTCGTCGAGGCGTTGCGTGCGGGTGAGGAGACCAGACATGCCCGCAGTCTAGGGAGCGCGGGACCCTGGTGTGCGGCCGCGGCCGGGCGTGATCCCGCGCGGCGGGCGGTGGGGCAGAATTGGGCCATGCTCACCCTCCGCGGCCTCATCGTCTGCCTGCCCGACGCCCCAACCGACGACCTCGTCGGCGTCGTGGAGGTCCTCATCGAGGAGGGCTTCTCCTTCTTCGCGCTCCCGGTGGGGGCCGGCGCCTTCGACGACATGGTGGCCATCTTCGGCGAGCGCGCCACGCTGGGGGCGCTCAGGGTGGCGTCGGTGGACCAGGTCACGGCGGCCTCCGCCGCGGGCGCGCGCTTCGTCTTCAGCGACGTGGCCTCAGGGCGGATCGCGGACGCGGCGTCGGCCCTGGAGCTGCCCTGCTACCTCAGCGCGATGACGCCGACGGAGGTGCGGGCGGCGCTGGACACCTCGGCCACCGGAGTGCTCCTGTATCCCGCTGACGTGATCGGGCACGCCATGGCGCCGCGATTGGCCGAGTTGGGGATGGCGAGCCGCGTGATTCCGCTCGGCGGGCTCGGCGCCTACGCGGCGGGGGAGTGGGGCAAGGCCGGGTCGGCAGCGGCGTGCGTGGACACCGCGCTGCTGGGCGACGCCGTGAGCGGCGGCTCGTTGTCCATGCTGCGCGACCGCTGCGGCTCCTTCCTCACCGTCGAGAAGGCGATGGCCGCCCGAGCCTAGATGTCGTCCGGCATGGCCCGCGCCGGCCGTTGACCCCGGGGCGCCTCGCCGGCCGGATCGGGGCCGAGCATCCCGTGCAGCGTCTCGGTCTGGCTCAGCGTGTCGTCGAGGAAGTCGATGGAGGTGCCCTCGTCGTCCCCGAGTCGAGAGGCCTTCGCGCCACGGAAGACCATGACCGCCGTGGCGATGAGGGCGGACCCGCCCACCACGACGGAGGCCACGAGGAACCAGGAGACGGGGCCGATGGCATCGGTCGGGGTCGTGGCAGGGGTGGTGTCATCCTCGGAGGGTGAGGGCGAGGCCGACGGTGTGGGCGTGGCAGAGGTCGACGGGGTGGGTGAGCCCGTGGGGGTGGGGGTCGCCGTGGCCACCACGGTGTGCTCGATGGCGATGGCGGCTTGGGCCTTGGCCGCGCTCAGCTGTGCCGTGCCCGCGAAGGACAGGGTCAGGGTGAGTGTGCCGGCGGGCTGCGCTTCGGGAATCGCATAGAGGGCCTCGTAGGCGCCGGTTGAGGTGGTGACGGTGAAGGACTCGTCGACCTGGCCGCCGGCGTCGGCGACGCTGATGCCGGCGGAGCCGATGCCGTTGCCGTTGGCGTCGGTCAGGCGCCCCGTGATGGTGATCACCGAGCCGTTGACGGCGCCGCCGGGGGCCTGGGCGGTGAGGGTCAGCGCGGCCGGCTTGGCGGGCTCCTGAGTGGCCGCGCCGCCGCCGTCGGTGCCCGGCTGCTGGGTGGCGCCGGGTTGTGTCGCGGTGGGCGTGGGCTTCGGCGTGGCGCCGCCGTCGTTTCCGCCGCCGTCGTTTCCGTCGCCGTCGTTTCCGCCGCCGTTGTTCCCGTCATCGTCGTTGTTGTCGGCTGGCGTGCCCACTGTGATGGTGGTCTCGGCCCGGGCTGGGTCCACGCCGCGCGACCCGCCAAACACGACGGCCACCACGTGTTGACCGACGGCCAGGGTGTCGGGGAGGTCGAAGTTCATGTCGAACTCGCCGTCGTTGTTGGTGCGGTCAGACTCCATCTCACGCCCGTCCAGCGTGGCCACCAGGTCTGCCCGCTTCACCGGTTCTCCCTCCGACGTGAGGGTGCCGGCAATCTCGACCTCATCACCCGCGACCGCAAAGCTCGCCTTCAGGGTGGAGGGGGCAGCGTGCGCAGGCAGTGCCAGGAGCGCGAAGACCGACACGAGGGTCGCGGCCAGGGCTGCGCGCACGGGGGTGGGGAGCATCGATGGTTCCATTCCTGCATCAGGTGGGGGAATCGTATCCGACTGCTGAGGATTTGCTGAGGACGACCACTGGGCCGACGCCGGAACGCGGGCTTGCGTTTCGCCGGTGAACACGTATCCTGAGATGAATCTTAAGGTTTCTTAAAGTTCTCAGGGAATGAGGTGGGCATGGCTGGAGCGCGACGTGCCACGATGCCAGGCGACGACGGCGACGTGGTGGAAGTCGCGGGCTCTGTGCCCGCCCGTCGCGCCGCCGGATCGGCTCCGCGCGGTGCCCTGGTGCGTCGCGTGCTGGCGCCGGTGACCTTCCTCGGTGTGGTGGGCCTGGCGGCTGCGGCCATGGCCCTCCCCGGCACCGAAGCCGGCCTCGAGCTGACGGACCCGAGCCTGGCGGCGTCCAGCCCGTTCGGTGTGTCGCGCAACTATGCCCGCCCGTCGCTCACCGCCCCCGTTTCCCCGACGCCCTCCGCGTCTACGAGCGCCGCCGCGTCGCAGACCCCGTCCGCGACACCGACCGCCTCGACAATCCCCAGCGCGACGGCCGCGGAGGTAGCGGCGACGACCGCGACCGCGAGCGTGCCCGCGGCTGTCGAGACGCCCAGCCCCGAGCCCGTGGACTACACCGCCATGCGGGAGGGCGCGGGGACCCGCTACACCACGGCCGGCGTCAACCTCCGCGTCGGTCCCGGCGTGGGCTACGACGCCCGCACCACGCTGAGCGAGGGCAGGTCCGTGCAGATCACCGAGTGGGCCGTCGACGGTTGGCGCCAGGTGGTGTGGTCGGAGAAGTCCGGCTGGATCAAGGAGAGCTTCCTGACCGAGACCAAGCCCGTGGTCGCCGCGGCCCCCTCGAAGACCGCGGCCGCATCCGGCGGCAGCTCGTCCGGATTCTCGACGGAGGCGTGCGCAGCGGCCTCCGGCATCGAGTCCGGGCTCACCTCCCGCACCCGCGCGGTCCTGCGGGCGGTGTGCGCCGAGTTCCCATCGGTTGACAGCTACGGCGGCTACCGCGCGGACAGCGGCTCGTACCACAGCTCCGGGCAGGCCATCGATGTCATGGTCTCAGGTGAGGCCGGCTGGGAGATCGCCAGGTGGGCGCGTGCCAACGCATCGTCGCTGGGTGTCATCGAGGTGCTCTACGCCCAGAAGATCTGGACGGCACAGCGCTCCGGCGACGGGTGGCGCAGCTTTTCCGACCGCGGGAGCGTCAGCGCCAACCACTACGACCACGTGCATATCAGCGTTCGCTGACCCTGGGGGAGGGTGGGCGTTGAGCAAATGGCACGGTTCGCCTATCCCTTGAACGATCAAGACCCCCTGTTTCCGCGTTGAGCCCTCCCATTTGCTCAAAGCCCACCCGGGCCCATGGTCGCGGGCGGAGCAGGCCCCCTAGGCTGGGGTCATGATCACTCCGGTTGACGCCACCACCACTGAAGCCTGGGCGGACCTCCGCATCCTCCACGACGC
Source organism: Tessaracoccus sp. MC1627 (assembly GCF_014164725.1). Classification (NCBI taxonomy): domain Bacteria; kingdom Bacillati; phylum Actinomycetota; class Actinomycetes; order Propionibacteriales; family Propionibacteriaceae; genus Tessaracoccus; species Tessaracoccus sp. MC1627. Next base: position 286,666 of record NZ_JACJGA010000005.1, read on the forward strand.
GCTCCTCCCGGACCTGCGCGGCTGGTTCGAGGCGGACCCCAACAGGGCCGCCGAGCTCACCTTCGACATGGCGGACCTCCACATCGACCTCTCCAAGAACCTCATCAACGAGGACGTCGTCGCCGCCCTCCTGCGGCTCGCCGAACAGGTCAACCTGGCTGACCGCCGCGACGCCATGTTCGACGGCGAGCGCATCAACGTCACCGAGAACCGCTCGGTCCTCCACACGGCACTGCGGCTGCCGCGCGAGGCGAGCCTGGTCGTCGACGACCAGGACGTGGTGGCCGACGTCCACGAGGTCCTGGACCGGATGTACGCGTTCGCGGACAAGGTCCGCTCCGGCGAGTGGACGGGCGTCACCGGCCAGCGGATCGAGACGGTGGTCAACATCGGCATCGGCGGCTCAGACCTCGGGCCGGTCATGGTCTATGAGGCGCTCCTGCCCTACAAGCAGGACGGCCTCGAGTGCCGCTTCGTCTCCAACATCGACCCCAACGACTGCGCCGAGACCCTCGCGGACCTGGACCCCACCACCACCTTGTTCATCGTGGCCTCGAAGACGTTCACCACGCTCGAGACCCTCACCAACGCCCGGATGGCTCGCGACTGGTTCCTGTCCAGGCTCGCCGAGGCCGGGGTCGTCGAGGACTCCGACGAGGCCCGCCGCGGCGCGATCGCCAAGCACTTCGTCGCCGTGTCCACCGCGCTGGACAAGGTGGCCGCCTTCGGCATCGACCCCGCCAATGCCTTCGGGTTCTGGGACTGGGTGGGCGGCCGCTACTCGGTGGACTCCGCCGTCGGCCTGCCCGTGGCGATCGCCATCGGCCCGGAGGGCTTCCGCGACTTCCTTGCGGGCTTCCACGCCGTCGACGTCCACTTCCGCACCGAGGTGCCCGAGCGCAACGTGCCGCTGCTCATGGGCCTCATGAACGTCTGGTACGTCAACTTCTGGGGCGCCCACAGCCACGCCGTGTTGCCGTACGCGCAGTACCTGCACCGGTTCGCCGCGTACCTGCAGCAGCTCACCATGGAGTCCAACGGCAAGTCGGTGCGCTGGGACGGTACCCCCGTCACCACCGACACCGGCGAGATCTTCTGGGGGGAGCCCGGCACCAACGGCCAGCACGCCTTCTACCAGCTGATCCATCAGGGCACCCGCCTCATCCCGGCAGACTTCATTGCAGTGGCCAACCCGGCGCACCCCACCCTCGACGGTGACACCGACGTCCACGGACTCTTCCTCGCCAACTTCTTCGCACAGACCGCCGCGCTGGCCTTCGGTAAGACGGCCGACGAGGTCCGCGCGGAGGGCACCCCGGAGGCAATCGTCCCGGCCCGGGTGTTCACCGGCAACAAGCCCACCACGTCCATCATGGCGCCGGCCCTCACCCCTTCTGTGGTGGGCCAGCTCATCGCGCTGTACGAGCACATCACGTTCGTGCAGGGCATCGTGTGGGGCATCGACTCCTTCGATCAGTGGGGTGTCGAGCTGGGCAAGAAGCTGGCCATGGAGATCGCGCCGGCGGTGCTGGGCAATGCCGCGGCTCTAGCCAAGCAGGACCCGTCCACCCAGTCGCTCGTGCGCTGGTACCGCGATCATCGCCTCTGAGACGCCGGCCGGGGGGCGTGGCAGACGGCGCCGTGCCGCGCTGATCCTCGGCGCGCTGCTGACCCTCGGGCTGGTCCCGGTGGTGGTCAGCGGCGTGCGGGTGGCCTGGCTGTCCCACGGGCGCACCGCCACGGTCCAGACGGTGCCCGCCCGTGACGTCGGTCTCGTTCTGGGTGCCAAGGCAGACAGGGACAGGCCCTCGGCCTTCCTGGCCGCACGCCTGGACCTTGCCCAGCGGCTCTACGAGCAGGGCAGGATCAAGGCCATCCTGGTCAGCGGTGACGGCATGGCGCGATCCAATCACGAGACCGACGTCATGCGCGACTACCTTGTTGAGCGGGGCGTCCCGGCCGAGAAGATCGTGCAGGACCCCGCTGGGTTCGACACCTACGACTCCTGCGTGCGCGCCCGCGACGTGTACGGGGTGCGGGAGCTCACCGTCATCACGCAGGACTACCACCTGGGCCGGGCCATCGCGATCTGCTCGCTGGTGGGCGTCGACGCGGTGGGTGTGGGGGACACGTCCATGCTGCGCCGCTACCCGCTCAACTGGTTCAAGGGCGTGAGCCGCGAGTGGGCGGCCAACCTCAAGATGGAGTGGGACGTGTTCTCTGCGCGCCGGCCCCAGCAGGACCCGCCGGACCCGTCGCTCGGGAGTGCCGTCGAGGACTGATCGGCTTAGGGAAACGCTGATTAATCGGCGAGCCTGGGATTTGATGGGCCGGCCTGGTCTGTCGGGGTGGATGGTTGATCAGTGGGTGTTGAGCCGGGTCAATGACGTGTTGGCTAGGTAGAATGCTGGTTG
>NZ_JACJGA010000006.1:0-277892 GCF_014164725.1 Tessaracoccus sp. MC1627
CCACCGCGTCGGCCAATGCGATGACCTGGGACGGATCACGCAGGTCGATGCCGACCACATGCAGTCGATGCAGCCAGTCGGCGGCGTCAGGCATCGCCGCGAAGCGTCGCACCGCGTCACGCGGGAAGCGGGTGGTGATCGTGGTGTGGGCACCATCGCGCAGCAGCCGGAGCGCGATGTGCATTCCGATCTTGGCCCGGCCGCCGGTCAGCAGCGCCCGCTTGCCGGTCAGATCCGTCCGCGCGCCGCGCTTGGCGTGACTCATGGCCGCACACGCGGGGCAGAGCTGGTGGTAGAACGCGTCCACCAGCGTGTAGCGCTGCTTGCAGATGTAGCAGGGCCGGGCCTTCATGAGCGTCCCGGCCGTCGGCGCCTCGACGCCTGACGTGAGCGCCAGCCCCCGCGTCTCATCATCGATGCGGTCGGGTGCGCCCGTGGCCGTCCCGGCGACGATGGCCTTGTCGTTGTCCTGGATCGCCGCTCGCTTGACGCCTCGGCGGTGGTGCTTGACCGCCTTGAACATCCTGCCGGTCGCCTGTCGGACGGCCACGAAATCGGGGTGGGCCTCGTCGAGCTCGTGGATGGTGCGCAAGACCCGCAATGTCACGGCCAGGTCGTCTGCGTCGACTCCGCTGCCGACCGCAGCCGAGGAGGGTGCTGACATGGGCTCGGGCGCTGATCGGTTCGACACGGCGTCCAGCGTACTCAGGGCTCGTCCGCGGGCACATTACAGCCCGCATGGGCGAGGCAACTCAGCACCCGAGACCCGCGCGGATCTCGCGCCATGGTTGTCCCTCAGCATAGGCGGCCGGCATCCACGGGCCACCGCCGAGAGGTTGGTTGTCCGCAGGGCTGCCAGCCAGTCGATGGAAGGGGCCGCGAGCGTGGGAGCCGCCGCGGCGTCGCCGCCTGCGGCCAACCACACCGAGACCGAGATCCGGCCACCGAGCGAGGAAGCGTGCCGGCGCATATTCTCGGGCTTCATCGGCAACGGCCGCTGCGTTCGCCTCGCCCCCGCGCATGGCCAGCCCGAACTGGCCGGAGGTGTCGACCGCCCGCAGCAGCCCGACGGCGCGGAAGGCACCAGTCTCCTTCACATGGTCGGGCAAGAGCGACAGCGACCGCCGAACGCTGCAGTGGATTTCTTGCACTGCATCGCGGCCTCCTGTCATCGGCCCAGACAAACCAGTCACCCCGCATAACGAGCGCCGACCGTAACCGGTGGACAGCTTCGGACACCCGCGTGCACCCCCAACCCGCCTCATGGCCTGACACCACAGGGCTGCCCGTGAGCACGACGTGACGCTTGATGACGTGTTGTCTGCCTTCGCTGTCCTCGCCGAAGGACAGGACGACCGCAGATGCGACGTGGGGACGCCGCCGTAGGAACGAGTCAGTTCACCGAAATGCCGATGGGCGTGTGCTCACTCAGCTGCCCAGAGTCGGACGCCGACGGCGATGGTCGGACCCCGCCCACATGGCGATGGTCGGTCCTTCAAGATTGCGCACCGCGCCCGCTCATGTTTGCTTGGTTCGTGTGTTCGCGTTTGCGTACTACGTAGCGTCATGTCTGCTAGGTTGGGCTCATGGTCCTCGACTCGCTCGTCCCACGGAGGGTGGGTGAAGTCCTGACGGGGCTGGTTGCCGTGGAACCGGTGATCGCCCTGCACGGCCCGCGCTCGGTGGGTAAGTCCACGGTGTTGCACGGGTTCGCTGCCGATGTGGGGAGATCGGTTCTCGACCTGGACGACGTCGAGGTGCGCGAGGCGGTCGTGGGGAATTTGGCCTCGGTCGTCGCCGGTGCGGCACCAGTGTGTGTCGACGAGTACCAGCGGGTGCCCGACATCCTGGATGCGCTCAAAGCGAGGCTGAATCGAGAGGGCAGCCTACCCGGAACCGCCGTGATCACTGGATCGACCCGGCAGGACGCCCTGCCCGCCACGGCTCAGGCTCTCACGGGACGGTTGCACTCCCTGACCATCTGGCCGCTGTCCCAAGGTGAGATCGCCGGGGTGAGCGAGAACCTCATCGAGGTGTTGCCTGCCGACCCTGAGGGTGTCGTCGGCCGGATCCCCTCCTCAACGACCACGCGCCAGGAATACGTGGAGCGTGTCTGCGCCGGGGGCCTGCCCTTGGCCCTGCGACGTTCCGGCGCGGCCCGAGCCCGATGGTTCGATGACTTCGTGCGAGCATCGGTCGAGCGGGACGCCCTGGAGTTGAGCCGAATCCGTGAACGACAGGCAATGACCGACCTGCTGGGTCTGACTGCGGCACAAACCGGGCAACTGCTCAACGTCTCTGCTGCTGCTGAGAGGCTCGGCGTCAGTCGAGCCACCGTAGAGGTTCACCTGCGGCTGCTCGAGGACCTCTTCCTCGTGGTACGGCTACCGGCGTGGGGCAAGACCCTGCGCTCACGGGTCAGCGTCAAACCCAAGGTCCACGTCGTCGACTCCGGACTGGCCGCCCGGCTGCTGCGACTCACGCCTGACAAGCTCACACGACTCGACCCGGCATCACTCACCGACTTCGGGCACCTGCTTGAGACCTTCGTCGTCGGGGAGATCCGCAAGCAGGCTTCCTGGCTCGACGAGCCCGTCACCCTAGGCCACTGGCGGACAAGCGACGGTGCCGAAGTCGACGTGGTCATCGAGTACGACGACGGCACAGTCGTTGCGTTCGAGGTCAAAGCCAGCGAACGGGCGCCGGGCGGCGACTTTCGCGGTCTGGCTCAACTCCGCGACGCCCTCGGACCGCGGTTCGCCGCCGGGATCATCCTCACCACCGGAACCCGCTCCTACACCTACGCCGACCGACTCCACGTCATGCCCATCGACCGGCTGTGGACTCCGGTGGCACCCGGAGCCCCGCACTGACCCCGCCACAAGGCTCCGACGCGAGTTGGTTCTCTACCCAAGGTCTTTTGATGGGCCTGAGCCATGTCGTCACCTCGTCGTGGGGAATTGTGTAGAGCCGCCACAGCGCGCGTTGCTGTCAACGGCAATCCCGAGATTGGCGCAGAACGGCAGCATCCTCGGCGCCATGGAACGGGACAGGCGAACACGTAGCAACCGTGCAGCCGGCACGGGAGCTCGGCATCTGGGGGTCGCCATCACCCGTTGAGTCGGACGACGCGGACGGCGATCTCGACCAGGCTCCGAGCGCGACGGACGAGCGCCTCAGCCTTCACAGCTGACATGAGGCTGACGCCGTGCTCAACGTCAGCCTTGTTCGACACCAGTTCGCGGAGTCCCTTCTCGGCACCGGCCGCGTCCGGTCGCTGCCCCAGTGCCCGACGAAGCTCCTTCGCGGCAAGCGCGTGGTCCTTGCCCTTCACCGTCGAACCGGTGAGCTGAGTGACGATGGCGTCCTTGGCGCAGATGCCCGCATGGATGGCATCCCCCGCAGCAACGGTGTAACGCTCCGCACTCAGATTTGCCTCCGCGGAGGCCAGGTACTCCTCGGCTTTCTTCAGGAAGCTTCGTGCGTGATTGCGGTGTTCGAGCGTTGCCATCACGCCACACCGACGGGTGCCTGCGGGAGCGACCCGAGTAGAACCACCCCGTCAGCGACGATCTGGGCGACGACCGGCTCCTCGCCGCTGCCCGCGAGGCGGCCGAACTCCTCCGGTGTGAACACCAGCACGTCGCAGTCGTTGCCCAGCCGAGCGCGGACAACGTCTTCCAGTTCCGTCCGACCCTGCCAGTCCGAGGGCGCGAGGACGGCCAAGTCGACATCACTCTCGGCCGATGCCTCCCCCCGCGCCACCGACCCGAACAGGACCACCGCATCGACACTCGACCCGACCACGGCCCGGACCGCCTCCCTCAGCGCCGCAATCGGATCGAGCAGGACACGCAAAGGCTGGATGGCGTAATGGTCCTCGTTGATCGTGTGAACCATCGCCCGACCCACAGCGCGGCTCTCCACCACACCGAGATCGGCGAGGGAGGCCAGCGCCTGCTGAACCGACCACAGGCTGCACTGATCGCGGACCAGGCCATGCACCTGCCGCCCGGTCAGCGGAACACCCGTACGCAGCAGCACGGCCAGCACCGCCCCGCTCGCACCCGGGATCAAGCCCCCGAACGCGGCCTCAAATCGCATATGACCAGTCTACCTGTCACATGACTGCAGTTCCAGTCACTTGGGGTGATCACGCGGCTAGGCCACTGAGACCCAAGCGACCAGCTCGTCAACCCGAAGACCCCCCCCCGGCGGCCAACCCCAGCGAGGCTGGACCCTCGCGATCGCCGCCCCGCGATCTCGTGGGTCGCGATGTCGACGGTCAGGGCCTTGCCCGACAACTCCCACATGCGGTGCCACAACCACTCCGCCTCCAGGTCGGTGCCGACCAACAGGCCTGATCATAATTCTGAACCCCTCAAACTCATGATCTGTACTCGAGTCAAGTCCTCATGAGCCAGAGATGCCTGCGTGGTGGTGGACGGCTTGGGCACCGACCAGGACGAGGCTCGGGAGGTGGTGGGTCAGCGCTTCGAGGGCGTCGAGGAGGAGTCGCCGAGCGGCGACAAACAGGGACGACGGCGTCCACGTCAGTCCTTCGACGCGAGATCGGTCGCCGCCAGGGCGTCCATCAACTGCTCGGCCTCGGAGTCAGAGCGACTGCAACTCGTCCCTTCAGGGGTTGCCCGGCCAGGTAGTGTCAGCTATAGTCGACACGTGGTCGAGGTTACACCGCGAGGGCTTCGACCGTTGGCTCAGAAAGCTGAAGGACCGGCAGGGCAGGCTGCGGATCCTGGAGCGGATCGACCGCCTCGCCCACGGGAATCCTGGTGATGTGAAGTCGGTCGGACAGGGCGTGCTCGAACTGCGCTTGAGTTTCGGTCCCGGCTATCGGGTCTACTTCACACAACACGGCGACCGTCTGGTCCTGTTGCTGCCGACTGGCGTTCGAGAGAGGACGACGATGACGACGAAGAAGACTGAGAAATCCACCCCGTTCGATGCGGCCGACTATCTAGACGGCATCGATGATGTCCCCTCCTACCTGGAGATTGCGCTGGAGGAATCGGCCGAGGACCCCACGGCCGTTCCCCGCGCCCTTGGTGTCATCGCTCGCTCCCAGAACATGAGCGAACTCGCTCGCCGCGTCGGCATGAGCCGCGACGGCCTATACAAGGCGCTGTCCGATCAGGGCAACCCGACCTGGTCAACCGTCCTGAAGGTGACCAACGCACTGGGGCTGCGATTCACTCTGCACGCCGCCTGACTCACGAAAGGTACGCACATCGCGTTATCTCGAAGGTCGCGGCTTACGAGATGACGAGGTGCCGGTGACCGTCGATGCCTCCATGGACGATGTCGAGTTTTCCGGCGTGCGTGGTGGTTTCAACAAGCAGCCTGCCCCATACCCCCCTTTAGTTCTTGCGACTACGGCAACCCACCCATAGTTTGAGGCGTGAAGCAAGCAACCGTGAGGACTCGCACATGAACATTGGCATTCTGGGGACGGGCAACATCGGCAAGACGCTGGTCACAAGGCTCAGCCAAGCGGGGCACGAGGTGAAGGTCGCCAACTCTCGCGGCCCTCACACGATCGATGCCGAGCTTCTCTCAGCGGGCGCGCGTGCCGTGACGACCGAAGATGCTCTGGCCGATGTTCAGGTGGTCATCCTGTCCATCCCCCTCAACCGCATCCCCGAGCTCGCTCCGCTGATCGCGCGCCTGCCCGAGGACACAGCGGTCATCGACACCTCCAATTACTACCCGTTCCGCGACAACAAGATCGACGCGATTGAGGCTGGTCAAGTTGAGAGCGTGTGGGTTGCCCAGCAACTTGGCCGTCCGATCGCCAAGGCATGGAACGCGATCGGCTCGGCCTCCTTCGCCAAGAAGGGCAAGCCTGCAGGTGCGCCCGATCGGATCGCGATTCCTGTCGCGGCCGACCGTGACCGGGACCGGGAGATCGCGATGGCGCTGGTCAATGACACCGGCCTGGACGCCTTCGACGCTGGTTCCCTCGCGGACTCGTGGCGCCAGCAGCCCGGCGCCCCCGCCTATTGCACGGACCTCAGCCACGCCGAAATAGGCGATGCTTTGGACGCAGCCGAGCGGGACAGGCTGCCCAAGCGCCGGGATCTCGGCGTAGCAGTCATGCAGGAGCGTCTCGGCGACGGAACCACCAACCCAGACGAAGAGTGGGGAGTCCGCCTCGTACGGGTCATCAACATGTAGTCGGCCGCGGGCACGACCCTCGCGCGCAAGCGTGCTCCGCTCACGAGGGTGCCAGTGAGCGCTTGCGGTACCCGTGGGTCGACAAGGACGGCCGATACACGAGGGACGTTCCGGCAATCACTCTTCTCATGGGCGCGGGAGTCAGGGAGTTCGGGAATCGCTGGCCACGCATCGACATCGCCGGAGACTCCGCCACCACCCTGACTACCCATGATGCGCCCCTCCCGTCACGCTCCGTAACGGGCTCGAGGACGGTGGAGTGGACAGCAGGCGACGCCGACGACGTTCCCCCCACCCCGGATGTCGTGGGAATACGTGGGGAACCGTGGCGAATGGGAGGCCTCCGGAGGCCATCCGTGTCCATGAGAGTCCACAACTGAGAAGGACCGAAGTCCTTGTCAGAGGGGATTTGATGTAGTCAGGAAACCATACATCGTTGTGCGCGAGAGAGGAGTTGAACCTCCACGTCCCAAGGGACACTGGCACCTGAAGCCAGCGCGTCTGCCATTCCGCCACTCGCGCAGTGGGTCTTGCAACCCGACGGCAAACAATAGCACGCACTGCGCGAGCTTCCGCAAATCGAATGGGCTCCACCGCCCCGCCAGTCCACGGCGATCTCCCGGAACCCTGTCAATCAGGACCTGAGACGCCTACTGTGGAGAGACCACGGAGTCTGACTTGAAGGAGGACGACCATGCCGGATTGGCCACTATGGGTGTGGGTGATCATCGTCGCAGTGCTGCTCGCGGTGATCGCAGGGATCGTCGTGGCAGCGTCGCGGAGGCAGCAGAGCGCCAATCTTGAGCGCGCCGAGGAGCTGCGGACGCGTGCGCACGAGAGCGACCGGATCGTCGCCGCCCGGCAGGAGCGTGCTGATGAACTGGCCGCTCGCGCCGAGTCGGTACGCAACGAGGCGATCGGAGAGAGCCAGCGCGCCGAGTCCCTGCGCATGCAGGCCGCTGAGGCGGAGGAGCGGGCCGCACGCGCCGCCGAGCAGGCTGAGTTGCGCGACGATGAAGCCCGCAACAGCCGCGAGTCGCTCGAAGCAGCCGCCCTGGAGCGCGATCAGCAACTCGCTAAGGCTGACCAGCTGGACCCACGGGTGCACACCGGACGGCACGGCCACATCGTCGAGGATCAACCTGTCGACAAAGCCCGCCCCATCGATCCCGATGATGAGCGGGATCCGGATCCTGAGCCTCTCCCTGACGATGACCGCGACGTGGACCTCGAAGACGAGCGGGACCTCGTCGTCGACGACGATCCGACGCCGGATGACGTTCCCCGGGACGAACACGGCCGACGACTCGACCCCTATGGAAACCCTGTCCCCGATGGCCGATGGCCCGATAAGGAGTGAATCATGACCACCGATCCTCTCGGCACGCCCTACCCCGACCCTGCCGCGCGCCCAGACCTCGAGAACGAGGTCTCCGCGGAGTCGCCCGGCTCTCCCGACTCGCCGGACTCCCCCGCCTCGCCCGACTCACCAACCAGCCCGGACAGCCCTCCTGAAGCTGAGCCCCTCGACCGCGACGGTCTGGCAGGTATGGACATCGAGCACGAACCCGATGCGGACGGCTTCTGGCGCGACGAGTTCGGGAACCGCGTCGACCACGAGGGCCGACGGGTGGACGAGGACGGCAACCGGATCGACGCGGGGGGCGATCGCATCGACCCGCTGGACCCGCCAACCGGCATCGTGCCACCAATCCCACCCCGCTGACCCTCTCTCAGCAGGCGGGGGCACAAATCTCTGGGAGCCGGCCGCTCTCTGGGTTGGTCAACCCACCCAGAGAGCGGCCGCTCACCAAACGAACCACGCGGGGGTGACACATCCCCGCGACAGGTCAGGGAACCAGGTAGCCCGCCGCCCGGTACAGCTCGTACCACTCAGGCCGGGTCAGCTCGACGTCGGCACCCGCCGCCGCCCAAGTCACGCGCTCGGGCGTCGTCGTGCCCAGCACAACCTGCATGTTGGCCGGGTGCCGCGTGATCCACGCCGTCGCGATGCCCTCGGGCCGCACGTCGTACTTGGCCGCCAACCGGTCGATGACCGCGTTCAGCTCCGGATGGTCCGGGTTGCCGAGGAAGACGCCGGTGAAGAACCCCGCCTGGAACGGCGACCACGCCTGCACAGTGATGTCGTTCAGGCGGCAGTAGTCCAGGATGCCGAGGTCGCGGCTGACCGACTGGTCCAGCGCAGCCATGTTCGCCGCGACACCCTGCGCCACGATCGGCGCGTGCGTGATGGACAGCTGCAACTGATTGGCGACGATGGGCTGGGTGACGTCGCGCTTCAGCAGGTCGATCTGCCCAGGAGTCTGGTTCGACACCCCGAAATGGAGCACCTTCCCGGCTGCCGCCAGGTGATCGAACGCGCGCGCCACCTCCTCGGGCTCCACCAGCGCATCGGGGCGATGAAGGAGCAGGACGTCGATGTAGTCGGTGTCCAGCGCGCGCAGCGATCCCTCCACCTGGACGACGAGGTGCTTGTAGGAGAAGTCGAAATAGGGCCCATCCTTGACGATGCCCGCCTTGGTCTGGAGCGTGATCTCCTCCCGCTCCGACGCGGTGAGCTGCAGCGCCTCCGCGAAGCGTCGTTCACATCCGTGATAGCGGTCGTCGCCGTAGATGTCAGCGTGGTCGAAGAAGTTGATGCCCGCCTCGCGTGAGGCGTGATAGAGCGCCCGCACCTCGTCGTCGGACTTGTCCTGGATACGCATCAGGCCCGTGACTACGGCTGGGACCTCGAAGGTGGTGGGGCCGAGGTTGAACGTCTTCATCGTCGTTTCCTTCGTCAGGTCGTTCGCGGGCCTCCTCGGCTCGCGCTCATGAGCCTATCCCTCGCCCGACCAACAGGCGGGCTCTTCCTGCCATGCGACGCTGTGTCCAGGTAAAGCGGACAGGTCACGTTCCTGAGGCTTCGAGGCCGCTTCGCGGCACCTCAGCCAGCGGGGGCGCACGCCTCGCGGCACCTCAGCCAGCGATGGGGCCGACGGGGGCCGTGGAGTGGCGGATCACCAAGCGGGTGGCAAGCCGCACGTGCCCGGATTCGACCGGGCGGCCGGCGGAGATATCCAACAGCCGACGAACGGCGGCCGCGCCCATCCGGTGCAGCGGCTGGTGCACCGTCGTCAGGCCCGGCACGGCGAGCCCGGCCAGGATGGTGTCGTCGAACCCCACGACACTCAACTCCCCCGGCACCTGGATCCCGAGCTGCCGCGCAGCCTCGCAGACCCCCATCGCGGCCGGGTCGCAGGGGGCGAAGATTGCGGTGGGCCGCTCTTCAGCCGGCCGCGACAGTAAAGTCCGCCCGGCCTCCAACCCCAGCTCGTGGGTGTAGCCGCCCTCCACCACCAGCGACGAGTCCAGCGTGAGGCCGCCCATGTGGAGCGCCGAGACGTAGCCCTGCATCCGCTCGGTGGCGGGCACCGATTCGGGCGGGCCCTGAATGAAGCCGATGCGACGGTGCCCCAGGCCGATCAGGTGCTGCGTGGCCTCCACACCGCCGTTCCAGTTGGTGGCGCCGATGCTCATCACGTTCGACGGCAGGGCGTTGGCCGGGTCGATGGCCACCAGAGGCAGCGCCAGGTCGCGCAGCTTGGCGAGCTGATGCTCGGAAAGCCGGGCGGTCAGGACGATCACCCCGAGGTACCCCTTGGCCTTGAGCAGCTCCAACCAGGCGTCATCCAGCGGGACGGGGGCCCCCGCAGTCGACTCCCCCGGGATGTAGAACGTACCGAGCGCCACCCCCTCGGCCATCGCGGTGGAGATGGCGCCCTTGAGGATCTCGAGGGTGTAGGTGGTGGTGAGGTCGTCCGCCACGAGCGCGATCTGCGGGTACGGCGACGACTCCCCGCCCACGGGCTGGTACCCCAGGTCCTCCACGGCAGCCAGCACCTTGGCCCTGGTGGCGCCGGACACTCCGCCTCGGTCGTTGAGCGCCTTCGAGGCCGTGGCGGTGGATACGCCCGCACGCAGCGCGACGTCCTGCAGCCGCACCGCCTTCACTCCCTTGCCCGCCATGGAGGTCAGCCTAGCGAAAGTTTCGCCCGTGGGTCACAACACGGCACCAATCTTTGGTCGCTCTTGCAAACTAAATACCTTTGTGCCTAAGATCAGTCTTGTTAGTCAAGGTTTCGCGAAACTTTTCGCGGTCACACTTTCGGAGGATCAACGATGACCCACAAGCTTCCCAAGATCGCGGCACTCGTCGCGGCGGCGGCTCTGGCCCTGTCCGCCTGCGGCGGCACCACCGACGAGGCCAGCCCCGGCTCGTCGTCCGCCCCGGCCGGTGGCGGCGAAGCCGCCCTCACCTGGTGGCACAACTCCAATACCGGCGCCGGCAAGGACTACTACGACAAGGTCGCCGCAGACTTCGAGGCCGCCAACCCCGGTGTCACCATCACCGTCGAGGCCATGCAGCACGAGGACATGGGCACCAAGATCGAGGCTGCCTGGCAGAGCGGCGACATGCCCGACATCTACATGGAGCGTGGCGGCGGCGAGCTGGCCGACAAGGTCGAGGCCGGTCTCGTCAAGGACCTCTCCGAGGCCGCGTCCGAGACGATCGACAAGCTGGGCGGCGCCGTCAACGGCTGGCAGGTGGACGGCAAGACCTACGCGCTGCCCTTCTCGCTGGGCGTGGTGGGCTTCTGGTACAACACCGAGCTGTTCGAAGAGGCCGGCATCACCGAGGCCCCCACCACGATGGACGATCTCTACGACGCCATCGACAAGCTCAAGGCCGCCGGGATCGATCCGATCTCCGTCGGTGCAGGCGACAAGTGGCCTGCCGCCCACTACTGGTACTACTTCGCTCTCCGCCAGTGCTCGCAGGACGTGCTGTCCGGCGCGGTGACCAGCCTCGACTTCTCCGACGAGTGCTTCGTGCGCGCCGGCGAGGACCTCGAGAAGCTCGTCGCGGCCGAGCCGTTCAACCCCGGCTTCCTCACCACCCCCGCCCAGTCCGGCCCCACCAGCGCCTCCGGCCTCCTGGCCACTCGCAAGGTGGCCATGGAACTGGCCGGCCACTGGGAGCCCGGCGTCATGCAGGGACTGACCGAGGACGAGCAGGGCCTCGGCGAGGCCACCGGCTGGTTCGCGTTCCCTGAGGTCGACGGAGGCGAGGGCGACCAGAGCGCCGCGCTCGGCGGCGGCGACGCCTGGGGTGTCCCCGCCGACGCCCCCGACGAGGCCGTCGAGTTCGTCGAGTACCTCCTCTCCGACGAGATCCAGAAGGGCTTCGCCGAGCTGGACATGGGCCTGCCCACCAACCCCACAGCGTCCGAGTACGTGGCTGACCCGGCGCTGGCCCAGCTGCTCGAGGTCCGCGACGCCGCGGGCTACGTGCAGCTCTACTTCGACACCGCCTTCGGCACCTCCATCGGCGGCGCCATGAACGACGAGATCGCCCTGGTCTTCGCCGGTCAGGCCTCCGCGCAGGACATCGTCGACGCCACCCAGGCCGCCGCGGACGCGGAGAAGTAATCAATGACCGCCACCTCTCAGCAGGCGGCGGGCCGGATCAACGTGGAGGGCGGGCGCGACGAGCGCCCGCTCTCCCCCGTCCGGAAGCGGCCCGTCAACTGGAAGATGGGCCTGGAGATCGCGATCTTCGTCCTGCCCGCCCTCATCCTCTTCTTCATGTTCGTCGTGTGGCCCATGCTGCGCGCGATCCAGTTCTCGGTCTACCGCTGGAAGGGCTTCGGCCCACTGGTGGACTTCGTCGGCCTCCGCAACTACGCCTCGGTGCTCAGCAACGACGTGTTCCTCGGGGCGCTCAGCCACAACCTCATCATCGTGGTGGCCTCCATCGCCATCCAGCTTCCGCTCGGCATCGCCGTCGCGCTCCTGCTCAACCGCAAGATGAAGTTCCAGGGGCTGCTGCGCACCATCGTGTTCGTGCCCTACATCCTCGCCGAGGTCATTGCCAGCGTGGTGTGGTTCCAGCTGCTGCAGCCCCGCTACGGCGTGATCGACTCCATGCTCGCCACCCTCGGCATCCAAGGCCCCGAGCAGGGCTTCCTCGGCACCCCCGAGATCGCGCTGTGGACCGTGATGGTGGTGCTCACCTGGAAGTACCTCGGGTTCGCCATCCTGCTGTTCCTCGCAGGCCTCCAGGGCGTCCCCCAGGAGCTCGACGAGGCGGCCCAGATCGACGGTGCCTCGTGGTGGCAGACCCAGCGCTACATCACCATCCCGCTGCTCGGCCCCACCCTGCGCACGTGGGCGTTCCTGTCCATGCTGGGCTCGCTCCAACTCTTCGACATGGTGTGGATCCTCACCGGCGGCGGCCCCGCCAACGCCACCACCACCATGGCCACCTTCCTCATCAACGAGGGCACCAAGCGCAGCAACTACGGCATCGCCGGAGCCGCGTCGGTGGTGCTGTTCGTGGTGGCCCTCACCATGGCGCTGCTCTACCAGCGCTTCATCCTCAGCCGCGACATTGAAGCCAACGACAAGCGAAAGGTCCGCCGATGACCGCGATCACCGCCCGCGCCGCGTCCGACGCGGCCCCGCGCCGCCGTCGCCTGATGAGCGTCAACCCGTTGGTCTACCTGGTGGGCCTCGTGGTGGCGGCATTCTCGCTCGGGCCCGTGTTCTACTCCATCCTCGGTGGCTTCCGCAGCAACGCGCAGCTCGCCGAGAACCCGGCCGGGCTCCCGTCGCCCTGGATCTGGTCCAACTACACCGGCGTGCTGACCAACCCCAACTTCTGGCGCTACGGCCTCAACTCCATGGTGATCGCGCTGCTCACCACCGCGCTGGTGGTGGTGCTCGGCCTGATGGCGGCCTACCCGCTCTCGCGCTACCACTTCCCCGGGCGCGAGAAGATCTACATGATCTTCGTGCTGGGCCTGCTGTTCCCCGCCACGGTGGCGGTGATCCCGCTGTTCATCATCATCAGCAAGGACCTCGGCATGAGCAACACCTGGTGGGGCGTCGCGCTCCCCCAGGCCGCGTTCGCGCTGCCCATGACCATCGTCATCCTGCGACCCTTCCTCCAGGCCATCCCGGCCGAGCTCGAGGAGGCTGCCGCGATCGACGGCGCCAGCCGGCTGAGCATCTTCACCCGCATCATGGTGCCCCTGTCCGGCCCAGGTCTGGTCACCGTCGGCGTCCTGGCCTTCGTCGGCTCCTGGAACGCCTACCTGCTGCCGCTCCTCCTGCTGCAGGGCGACATGCGCACCCTCCCGCTGGGCGTGGCCGACTTCTCCACCGAGCACTCCTCCGACACCGCCGGCGTGTTCGCGTTCACCACCTTGGCGATGGTCCCCGCCATGGTCTTCTTCCTCACCATGCAGCGCCGCATCGTCGGCGGCCTCCAAGGCGCGGTCAAGGGCTGACGCCCGCGCGCAGAATCGACTCCCCCATGACCTGGACAGACCCCACCGCACCCCTCGACGCGCGCCTCGATGCCCTGCTGGCCGAGATGTCCCTGGCCGATCTGGCCCACCAGCTCGGCTCCTACTGGCTCCCCGCCGACGGCGACCGACCCGCACCGGATCCCGACGCCCACGAGGTGGCGCCGATGGAGAACGAGTTCGCGCAGGAACTACGCCCCTGGGACGAGGCCATCGACGGCGGGCTGGGACACCTCACCCGCGTCTACGGCACCGCCCCGGTCAGCGTGCCCGATGGCGCCGCCAAGCTGCGCCGGCTGCAGGCCGACGTCGTGGCCTCGAACGCGTTCGGCATCCCGGCGATCGCGCACGAGGAGTGCCTCACCGGCTTCACCACCCTGGGCGCCACCGTCTACCCTGCGTCGATCGCCTGGGGCGCCACGTGGCGGCCCGAGCTGATCGAGGAGATGGCCGCGGCGATCGGCTCGGACCTCGCCTCCGTCGGCGTCCAACAGGGGCTCTCGCCGCTGCTCGACGTGGTGCGCGACTACCGCTGGGGCCGCGTCGAGGAGACCTGCGGTGAGGACCCGTACCTGGTGGGCAGCCTCGGCACCGCCTACGTGCGCGGCCTGCAGTCGGCGGGTGTGATCGCCACGCCGAAGCACTTCGTCGGCTACCCGGCCAGCCGCGCGGGGCGCAACCACGCGCCGGTGTCGATGGGGCGCCGCGAGCTCGAGGACGTGATGCTGCCGCCGTTCGAGATGGCGCTGCGCCTCGGCGGGGCCCGATCCATCATGAACTCCTACTGCGACATCGACGGCCAGCCCGCCGCCGCGTCGGCCGAGCTGCTGACCGGCGTGCTGCGGGACCGCTGGGGCTTCGAGGGCACCGTGGTCTCGGACTACTGGAGCATCGCGTTCCTCACCCGGATGCACCGGATCGCCCCCGACGACGCCACCGCCGCGGCGCTGGCCATCCGCGCCGGGCTCGACATCGAACTGCCCTCCACGGGCTCTTACTGGGCCATCGAGGAGGCCATCTCGCGC
The DNA here is from genome assembly GCF_014164725.1 of Tessaracoccus sp. MC1627. Classification (NCBI taxonomy): domain Bacteria; kingdom Bacillati; phylum Actinomycetota; class Actinomycetes; order Propionibacteriales; family Propionibacteriaceae; genus Tessaracoccus; species Tessaracoccus sp. MC1627. The sequence continues at coordinate 14,594 of NZ_JACJGA010000006.1, forward strand.
GGGATGCTCAACGAGGACGACGTCCGCCGCTCAGCGCGCCGCGTGCTCCGGCAGAAGCTGCAGTTGGGGCTGCTCGACGACGGCTGGGAGCCGACTGCGGACCCAGCCGCGGACCTGGATTCCCCGCGCAACCGCAGGATCGCGAGCCGGGTCGCGGAGGAGTCGGTCGTGCTGCTCAGCAACGACGGCGTGCTGCCGCTGGCCGCGGGGCGCCGGGTCGCCGTCGTCGGTCCCGTGTGGGCCGACGTGCGCAGCTTCATGGGCTGCTACTCCTTCCCCAACCACGTCATGGCCAAGACCGGCACCGAGATCGGCCTCCCCATCCGCGGCCTCGACGAGGCCCTGACGGCCGCGCTCGGTGACGCCGTCACCTTCGCGCAGGGCACCGGCTTCATGGACGGCACCGACGAGGACCTGGCCGCGGCCGTGGCCTCGGTCGCCGGCGCCGACGTGGCCGTGGTCACCGTGGGCGACATCGCGGGCATGTTCGGCGACGGCACCTCCGGCGAGGGCTGCGACGCCGTCGACCTGCGCCTCCCGGGCCGGCAGGGCGAACTGGTCGAGGCGGTGCTGGCCACCGGCACCCCCACGGTGCTGGTGCTGGTCACCGGCCGCCCCTACGCCGTCGGAGAGTACGCGGACCGCTGCGCCGCCGTCGTCCAGGCGTTCATACCTGGCGTGGAGGGCGCGGACGCCCTGGCCGGGGTCCTGTCAGGAGCGCTCAACCCGTCGGGCCGGCTCCCGATCGGGCTGCCCTCGCACCACGGCGGCCAGCCCGGCACCTACCTGGCGGCGCCGCTCGGATGGTTCTCCAACGGCATCTCCAACCTTGATCCCATCCCGCGGTTCCCGTTCGGGCACGGCATCTCGTACACGCGGTTCGAGTACTCGGATGTCGCGGTGTCCTCGCCGACGATGCCCGTCGACGGCGCCGTCGAGGTGTCCGTCACGGTCACCAACGTCGGGGATCGCGACGGGGCCGACGTGGTCCAGCTCTACCTCAGCGACCCCTGGGCGGAGGTGGTGCGGCCGCTGAAGCAGCTGATCGGCTTCCGCAAGGTTGACCTGGCCGCCGGCGCGTCAGTACGGGTGACCTTCGAGGTGCACGCGGATCGGTCGTCGTTCACCGGAGTCGACATGGCCCGGATCGTCGAGCCGGGCGAGGTGCAGCTCTCGATCGGGTCCTCGTCGGAGGACCGGCTGCCCGCGCTGTCGGTGGAGGTCACCGGCGAGCGGCGGGTCGTCGCGGAGGGTCGCGTGCTGGATACGCCCGTCACGGTGGCGGCGCTGTGAGCTCGAGGGTCGCGGCGGCGGCGGACCCCGGGGTCTACGCGCACCGGATGGGCACCGCGGTGCTCAGCCTCGGGCCGGCCGCCGCGGGGCGGTCGGTCACGGTGCGGCAGACCCGGCACGCGTTCGCCTTCGGCAACATCGGGTTCGACTTCATCGGCCTCGCCAATGGCGAGGAGCAGACCGTGTCGACCGGATTCGGCCAGGCGCCCAGCGAGATGGCCCAGGCACTGGCAGGGCAATGGTTGGAGTTGTTCAACACCGCGACCCTGCCCTTCTACTGGCGCACCTTCGAGCCTCACCGGGGGCTGCCCGACACGCGGCGCATGCAGGCCGCCGCCCGCTGGTTCGTGGAGCGTGGCGTGGTCGTCAAGGGCCACCCCCTGGTGTGGCACACGCTCGCCCCGCAGTGGCTGCTCGACCTCCCCACCGCGGAGGTCCGGCGCCGCATCGAGGAGCGGATCCGCCGCGAGGTGGCCGACTTCGACGGGCTGATCGGGCTGTGGGACGCCATCAACGAGGTGGTGATCATGCCGGAGTTCACCGCCGAGGCCAACGCCATCACCCCGCTCGCCCGCGAGCTGGGCCGGGTGGGCATGGTGAGGCTTGCGTTCGACACCGCGCGCGAGGCGGACCCGTCTCTGCGCCTCGTGCTCAACGACTTCAACATGTCAGCCCGCTACGAACGCCTCATCGAGGAGTGCCTCGACGCCGGGATCCGGATCGACGCCATCGGCCTGCAGAGCCACATGCATCAGGGCTACTGGGGCGAGGAGCGCACGCAGGAGGTGCTGGCACGGTTCGCCCGCTTCGCCCTGCCGCTGCAGATGTCGGAGACCAGCCTCGTCTCCGGGGAGATCATGCCGGCCGAGATCGTGGACCTCAACGACTACCAGGTCCCGTCCTGGCCCTCCACCGTCGACGGCGAGGCGAGGCAGGCCGACGAGGTGTCGCGGCACTACCGCACGCTCGTGGAACACCCCTCGGTGGAGGCCATCACCTACTGGGGCATCACCGACGCGGGCGCCTGGCTGGGCGCGCCCATCGGGCTGATCCGTGCCGACGGCACCCCCAAGCCGTCCTTCGAGGCACTGCGCGGCCTCATCCGCGGCGAGTGGTGGGTACCGGAGACCACCGTGGTCGCGGACGAGCGGGGCGAGGTCGCCGTCGAGGGCTTCGCGGGAGACTACGAGGCAGTGATCGACGGGCGGGGCACGGCGTTCAGTGTCGCGGCGGGCTCCGAGACCGGCGTGGATCTCACGCGCTGAGGCGCGCGCCGAAGCGCTCGATGAGGACCGTCGCGAGGTCCTCGACGACCTGGATGGGATCGCCGACATTGATAGCCTCGATCCCCTCCTCGTCCTCCCCGAGCGCCTCGAGCGCGGCGCGCTGGGAGCCCAGCATCACGGGCTTCATGAAATGCCCCTGCCGAGCCACCAACCGCTCCAGGTTCACGTCCTCCGGCAGGACGAGGTGGACGAAGAAAACGTCCCCGTCGGCCTCGCGCAGCACGTCGCGGTAGTCCGCGCGAAGGGCCGAGCACGCCACAACAGACGAGCGGCCCACCGCCTCCTGCTCGGACATCCAATCCCTCAACGACGCCAGCCACGGCCAACGGTCCTCGTCGGTCAGCGGCTGGCCCGCGCCCATCTTGGCCCGGTTGGCCTCGCTGTGGAAGTCGTCGCCCTCCCCGAACGGCAGGCCCAGTAGATCGGCCAGGCCCCGGCCGATGGTGGTCTTGCCGGTGCCCGCGGCGCCGAGCACCACCACGTGCACGGGCCTGTTCGCGTCGATGTGCCCCGCAGGGCCTTGACCGCTGTGATCCACTGGACAGTTCTCCTCATACCCTGGGCCGCGTCGCCTCAATGATAATACCATTACACAGAGTCGACGGAGTGGCAAATCCGGACCGCGCCCACGGGCTTCGCGGCCACTACCCTTGGGCCCATGTCCAGCCCTCGCGCCGCCCTCTCGCACTCGGTCATGGACACCGTCGGCGTGGAGATCGTCAGCGGCCAGCTCGCCCCCGGCGAGGGCTTCACGCTGCAGGATCTCACGGAGCGCTTCGGTGTCTCGCGCACCGTCGCCCGCGAAACGATGAGAGCGCTGGAGGAGCTGTCGCTGGTGGCCGCGAGTCCGCGCATCGGCATCACCGTCCTCCCCGCCGGGCAGTGGAAGGTATTCAGCCCCCGCGTCATCCAGTGGCGGCTCCAGTCGGGTCAGCACGACGCCCAGCTGCGCTCGCTCACCGAACTCCGGGCCGCCGTCGAGCCTGCCGCCGCCCACCACGCGGCCGCCCGCGCCACCCCGGGAGAACGGGTGCGGTTCACCGAACTGGCCGCCACTCTGCGACGGCTGGGCGAAGCAGGTGAGGGCCACCTTGAGGAGTTCCTGCGCGCGGACATCGAGTTCCACACCCTCCTTCTGCAGGCCTCCGGCAACGAGATGTTCGCTGCGCTGGGAGAGACCATCGGGGAGGTCCTCGTCGGGCGCACGCACCTCGGGCTCCAGCCTGCCCATCCCGAACCCGACATCCTCGACCGCCACGACGCGATGGCCCGGGCCATCGTCGACGGGGACGCGGTGGCGGCGGAGTCGCACGCCCGGGCGCTGGTCCATGAGGTCAGCGACGCGCTCGCCCACCTCTGAGGAGGTAGTAGCGTCACCCCATGCGCGTCGCCTTCATCTCGCTCCACACCTCCCCCGCCGAGCGGGCCGGCACGGCCGACGCCGGAGGCATGAACGTCCTCATCCGGGCGCTGGCCACGGCTCTGCAGCAGGCCGGGGCGCACGTCGAATTCTTTACGCGACGCTCCTCAGCGGATCAGCCCGCCACCGCCACCCTCGACGACGGACTGATCGTCCACCACATCACCGCCGGCCCGGCCACCCCCCTGCCGAAGAGCCAGATCGACGCCCACATCGACGAATTCCGCGACAATCTCGGCTCGCTGGACCGCTTCGACCTCGTGCACTCCCACCACTGGATGTCCGGCGTGGCCGCCATCCCGCTGGCCCGCGCGGCCGGCATCCCGCATCTGATGACCTTCCACTCAGTGGCGGCGCACCCCAACTCCTCCCTGCGCGACGGCGAGCCCGCGGAGTCCCCGGCGCGGATCGACGGCGAGGTCTACTGCGCCACGGAGTCGGACTTCATCCTGGCAGTCAGCCGCCACGAGGCCGCCGTCGTCATCGGGCGTTGCCAGGCGGGCCCGGAGCAGGTGATGATCGTGCGTCCCGGGGTGGACACCGAGCTGTTCCATCCGGCCGACCCGGGAGAGGTGTGGGTGCCGGCGCCCGGCGTCGAGCCCGGATACGTGCTGTTCGCCGCCCGCCTCCAGCCGCTCAAAGCCCCGGACGTGGCCATCCGAGCGCTCGGGCTGATCCCGGCCGAGGAGCGGCCGGATCTGGTGATCGTCGGGCAGGTCTCGGCGGACTTCGCCGACTACGAGGCCGAGCTGCACCGCTTCGTCGAGGAGGGTGGTGTCGCGGGCGAGGTGACCTTCCTGCCCGGCCAGGACCGCGAGTCGTTCGCGCGGATCATGCGGCACGCCTCCGTGATGCTGGTGCCGTCGTACTCCGAGACCTTCGGCCTGGTGGCCCTGGAGGCGTCGGCCTCCGGCATCCCGACGCTGGCCGCGGCCGCCGGCGGACTCACCGAGGCCATCTGCAACACCCACACGGGCGACCTGGTGCCCACGCACGATCCCGCAGACTGGGCCGCCGCGCTGCTGCGCCTCCTCCGCGACCCCCATCGTCGGGCGCGGATGGGCGTCACCGCCCGCGAACGTGCTGAATCGATGACGTGGGCGCACGTGGCGGACCGGACGCTCCAGGCCTACCGTCGCGCCATCGCCAACGGCGCCGTCAAGCACGTCACCTTCATCCACGCCCACCCCGATGACGAGACCCTCGCGTCGGGCGCGCTCATCGCGCACCTGGTCGACGAGGGGCTGAAGGTGTCGGTGCTCACCTGCACACGCGGCGAGATGGGGGGCGTGGTGCCGGGCCCGCTGTCCTACCTGGAGGGCACGCCGGCGCTGGAACAGCGGCGCGAGGCCGAGCTGGCGGGGGCCCTGGATTCGTTGGGCGTGCACGCCCACGCGTATCTGGGGATGCCGCCCGCCCGCGCGTCGGAAGAGCCGCGCCGCTTCCTGGACTCAGGTATGCGGTGGATCTCCGAGGGGCTCGCGGGCCCGGGAGAGGAGGCTGACGAGCGGTCGCTGACGTCGGCGGACGAGGCGGAGGCGACGGCGGACATCGCGGCGTTCCTGCGCAAGATGGGCACGGACCTCGTCGTCAGTTACGACGACGACGGCGGGTACGGCCACCCGGACCACGTGCGCACGCACCACTTGAGCCGGGCCGCAGCCGACTCGGTGGGGATCCCGTTCGCCGCGCTCACCACGGACCGCGAGGTCGCGGCGAGGTGGTTCGACCTTGAGGGGTACCGCCCGCGCGTCGCGAAGGCGCTGCGGCATCACCGCACGCAGCTGACGGTCCACGACGACGACCGCACCATCACCCACAGCGGGGGGCAGCCCGACACCATCGTGACGTCGACTGGCCTACGCGGAGACGTCCCCCACCTGCCGTAGCGGCCTGGCGGCACCTCAGCCAGCAGAATCGACGAGGTCTCGCTCGTGGATCGCCACCACGGCGAACGTCAACACGCCAAGTGCCGGCACGAGCAACAACAGGTACTGCCAGGTGATGACGACGGCGAGGCCGAGCGCCACGGCGGTCATGACGGCGACGAACGGGGACAAGGAAAGCCGGCGGGGCGCCTCGGCCAGAAGCCCGCGCCACAGGAGTCCAGGCCGCCACGACGCAGCGGCGGTGAGGATCAGGACCGCCGCGACCCCCGCGGCGGCGGTCAACACGACGGCGATCCCCGCCGCCCCGGGCAGCGCGCCGTCGGCGGCAATCCGAAGATCCAGGGCGACGAGGCCGCCCAGCAGCAGCGACCCCGCCCCCACGCCCACGCCTCCGGGCATCGCCCGCCGCACGTCGTCGACGAACTGCGCCACCGTCGAGGACTCACCCCGAAGGAAGCGGCGCAGATGCGAGGCGCCGGCCGCGAAAGCCGCCGGCCAGGTGACCAGCGGCAGGCAAGCCACCGCCATGAGGATGCCCACCCACAGCACCTCACCGAGGAGCGCGAACTTGGCCGTGGCGCCCGGCCACCGGAGCACGCTGCCATCGGCAGGCTCCTGTACCGCGAACCGCGGCCGTCGCCTCATCCCTTCAGCCCCTGCGTCGAGACGCCCTCCACGAGGAACCGCTGGAAGATGATGAAGAACAGCAGGATGGGAAGCAGCGCCAGGACGGACACCGCGACCGTCGCGCCGTAGTCCGACGTCGAGGTCTGGTCGTTGAACACCCGCAGAGCCAGCGGCAGGGGGTAGTTCTCCGGAGAGTTCAGGTAGAGCAGCGGCCCGAGGAAGTCGTTCCAGCTCCAGATGAACGCGAAGATCGACGCCGACACCAGGGCCGGCTTGATCAGCGGAAGGATGATCAGCCAGAAGATCCGCCAATGGCCGCAGCCGTCGATGCGTGCAGCCTCATCCATGTCGCGGGGCAGCGCCCTGATGAACTGGACGATGAGGAACACGAAGAACGCCTCCACGGCCAGGAACTTGCCCAGCAGCAGCGGGACGAAGGTGTCGATCAGGTCGAGCCGCCGAAACAGCATGTACTGGGGGATGATCAGGACGTGGAACGGCAACAGGAGGGTGCCGATCATGATGGCGAACCACACGCCGCTTCCCCGGAACCTGACGCGCGCGAACGCGTAGGCCGCCAGCGACGCGGAGATCACGATGCCGATCACCGAGAACGTCGCCAGGATGAACGAGTTGGCGAAGAACCGCCACAGCGGCACCCCGCCGATGCCTTCCAGAACCTTGAAGTAGTTCTGGATGGTGGCATTCTCCGGCAGGAACGACTGGTTGGCGCCGAACTCGGACGTGGGCTTGAACGAGGCCGAGAACATCCAGGCAAGCGGGTAGAGGACCACGGCGGTAAGGAGCACCATGGCCGCCACCCATCCGACGGTGGCCCAGGTGCGCCTGCTGCGCATGCCGCGGGGCCGCGGTCCCGCGACGGCGCCCCGCTCTGGGGCGGAGGTGGTGGCGGTCATCGCTTGTCTCCCGAGTAGTGCACCCACTGGTTGGAGGTGCGGAACATGATGAAGGCGATCACGCCGACGACAGCCAGCAGCACCCAGGCCATCGCCGAGGCGTAGCCCATCTGGCTGTTGGTGAAGGCCCGCGTATACAGGTAGACGGTGTAGAAGTTGGTGGCTCCCGCAGGCCCCCCGGTGCCCGAGCCGATGATGTAGGCCGAGGCGAAGATCTGGAAGGCGTGGATCATCTCGAGGAGCAGGTTGAAGAAGATGACCGGCGACAACATGGGCAGTGTCACGCTGACGAACTTGCGGAAGGGACCGGCTCCGTCGACGGAGGCCGCCTCGTAGAGCTCCTGCGGCACCTGCTTGAGGCCGGCCAGGAAGATCACCATGGGTGCGCCGAACTGCCAGACGGCCAGCAGGATCATCATGGGCAGAATGAGGGCGGGGACACCAACCCATCCCCCGATGTTGATGCCGAAGAGGCTGAGCGAGCTGTCCACGGGGCCGCCGGTGGAGAACATGGCGCGCCACACGATGGCGATGCTGACGGATGCGCCGATCAGCGACGGCGCGTAGAACGCCGAGCGGAAGAAGCCGGTGCCGCGGCTGCGGTAGTTGAGCAGCATCGCCACTCCGAGGGCTGCCGCGAGCTTGATCGGGGTGCCCACGAGCACGTAGATCAGGGTGATGCGCACCGACCCCCACCACACCTCGTCGCTGAGCATGCGCTCGAAGTTGCCGAGGCCGATGAACTCGGTGGTGCCGAAGATGCTGTAGTTGGTGAACGCGAGGTACAGCGAGTAGATCATGGGGCCGGCGGTCAGCAGGAAAAAGCCCACCAGCCACGGCGTGAGGAACAGGTAGCCGGCCGCGTCCTCGCGGCGCTGCAAGGCCCTCCTCCGGCGGGGCGCGGAGGCCGCGTGCTCTGCTGCAGTGACGGGCCCCCCGCCACGGGCCCGGCGAACCGGGCCCGCGGCGGTTGTGGCCGCACTCTTGGGTGCGATGGTCATGGTGTCAGGTCCGTTTCCGTGCTCAGCCGAGGATGACTTCGGTCTCGGCGAAGAACTGGTCGACGGCCTCGTCGACGGTCACGGCGCCGAGCCCGAGCGCCTTGCCCAGGTCCCAGAACTTCTGCTCCAGAGCACCGTAGCCGACGACCGGGACGGGCGGGGCGTCGCCGATGCGGTCCTCGACGGAGGCGAGGAAGTCGGCCACCTGCTTGTCGGGGCCCTCCAGCACGGCCCCTTCGAGCTTGCTGCTGGAGGCGGGGAAGCCGAGGGTGGTGCCGAAGATCTCGCCTGCTTCGGGGCTGTTGACAACGAAGTCCAGGAAGAGCGCGGCGGCCTCCGGGTGCTCGGTGTTCTCCGAGATGGCCATCTGCAGGCCTGCCTGGCGGTAGAGGTCCTTCGACCCCTCAACTGCAGTGGGAGGCGCGATCATCGAGATCGTTTCGGCCCCCGAATCGGCCAGGTAGCCGCCCAGGAAGTTGCTCCAGCTGGTCTCGCTGACGGTGAGGTTGGCGCCGAAGCCGGACTTGGGCGCGATCTCCTCCAGCTTGTTCTGGGGGACGCCGATGCCGTCGCGGACGGCCTGGCCGGACTCCCAGAAGGCCGTCAGCTCCTCCTTGGTGAAGCCGAGTTCGCCGTCCTCGGTGTAGAGATTCTTGCCCTCGGCGCGCAGCGCCAACTCGAAGGTCTGGATCCGCTGCGTGACGTCAGTGCCGCCGTAGACGGTTCCGCCGGTCTTCTCGGTGACGCCTGCCATCCAGTCGGTGAACTCGGCGAAGGTGGTGCCGCCCTCGGGCATCTCCAGCCCGTGCTCGGCGATCAGTCCATCGTTGACGAAGTTCGCCCAGGTGCTGTAGCCGGTGGGGAGCGAGTACTGGACGCCCTCAAGCTGACCGGTGCCCTTGAGCCCGTCGTCGAAGGTGTCCATGGTGATGTGATCGGAGACGGTGCCGAGGTCCAGCAGGTAGCCCGGCTCGGCGTACTGACGAAGGTAGCTGTCTGAGAACTGCCACACGTCCGGCAGTCCGCCGCCTGCGGCCTCGGTCTGCTTCTTCTCCCAGTAGGAGGGAAAGTCCGTGAACGTACCGTTGATCTCGATGTTGGGGTACTCCTCGTTGAACGCAGCGATCAACTTCTCGTACCGGGCAGCGCGGTCGTCATTGCCCCACCAGGTGAACGTGAGCGACACCGCCTCGTTGGGATCGAAGGAGGCGGTGGCCTCAGGGGCGGTCTCGCCGCCGCCACCACAGGCCGTCAGAGCCAGGGCCGCGCTGGCGATGAGCGCCACGAGGGTGTGCTTCTTGGGGAACATCAGTTGTGTCCTCTCGATTCGGAACGTCGTCGTTCTGGGCTGTGCGTGACGGGCAACTTGCCGCCCGTCGCACTTGGAAAGCGCCTTCCCAAAAGCTAACACCCTTTGAAACGTTTCGCAAGAGCCGGTACATAACGAAATGGACACAGCGCGAGGATCTTGACAGGACAAAAGGCCTAGTCCGGACGCAAGCGGCTCAGCCGAAGGCGTGGAATCGTTTCCAGCCGCTCCCCCGCTCGCTGGCGGGCGTAGCCACCCTCGGCCCCTCCCCCTGGAGCGCTCGTCACGCCACTACCATGGCGAGCAGGCAAGCGCTGTCCCTCCCCACACCACCGAGGCGTACCCATGACGACCACCTCCCACACCCCCGGCCTCAACGCCGCCTTCGACTACGTCTTATCCCTCGTCCGCGACGGCGCCCTCCCCACCGCGGTCCTGGGGATCGCCACTCGCGACGGCATCGTGGCCCTGGAGGCGTTCGGTGGCACCGGCACCCGCGAGGCGCGGACGGGCGACCACTACCGGCTGTTCTCCATCACCAAGCCCCTCGTCGGCCTCCTCGCCGCTCGCGAGCTGGAGCGGGGAACGCTCTCCCTCGACACCCCCCTGACCGACGCGCTCCCGGGGTTCGGCGCGGGCCGCGACGACGTCGTCCGCCTCCGCCACCTCGCCTCGCACACCTCCGGCATCACCGAGCCCGAGCTGGACGACCGGCGCCCCCTCCGCGAGGCCCTCGAGACAGCCGGCCGCGACACCCCCGTCGGCACCCGGCGCCGCTACTCGTCGCTCGCGTTCGAGGGCATCGCGGCGCTGATCGAGCACGCCGGCGGCGCAACCTGGGAGTCCGGGCTCAGCACCCTCAACGACGAGCTCGGGACCAGCTTCACCCTCGACGAGGCCTCGGACCCGCCGCCCGTCCTCGGGCTCGGAGCCTTCGACATGGCCACATTCGCCGCCCAGCACCACCCCGGCGCGGGCGTCATCGCCCGGGCGGAGGACCTGCTCAGGGTGGCCGTCTCGCTCCTACGGGGCGACGGCGCCGTCGTGCGCCCCGAGACCCTGGACCTGATGCGACGCCCCCTCACCGTCGGCATTCCTGTCCACGAACCGCTCCCGCAGGACGACGGCGACGAGTACGGCTTCACTGTCAAGCTCCCCGGATGGGGCGCGACCGACGGCGTGTTCGGCCACGCCGGCTGGTCCGGCACCGAGTTCTGGATCAACCCGGCGGCGGGTGTGGCGTGGACGCTGATGACCAACCGACCCGAGCGGCCCGGTTTCGAGGTCTCCACCATGGAACGCCTCGTGACGCGGGCCGACTAGTCCTCAGGGCGCGCCCCAGCGCGTCGTTCAATGTGCGGACAACTGAACCCGTCGCGCTCATCATCACCCTTGCAAAGTCTTGACCGACCCCCTATTGACAGTACAAAGCGAAGGATCTAGGCTGAGGCCAGCTCAAGGATGAGCAACCCGAAAGGATGACGATGGCTGTCGACAAGAGCCGTAACACTGACCCCCGTTACTCCAAGCTGACCGTCGGAGTCTGCCCCGACCAGTGGGGAGTCTGGTTCCCCGAGCACCCGGACCAGATCCCGTGGGAGAAGGCACTCGACGAGATGGCCGAGGCCGGCTTCTCCGTGATGGAGACCGGGCCGTTCGGCTACTTCCCCACCGACCCCAAGCGCCTCATGGACGAGATGGGCAAGCGCGGCTTCCGCGTCGTCGCCGGCACCGCGTGGGGCATCCTCCACAAGGAGGAGGCCTGGGCCGAGACAGAGAAGACCTTCCGCGCCGTGGGCGAGACCCACGCCGCCGTCGGCGCCGAGTACGTGGTGCACCTGCCCCCCATGTTCCGCGACGAGATCACCGGTGACTTCACCGACGACCGCCACCTCGACGGCGCCGCCTGGGACCTCTACATCAACAACGCGAACCGCCTCGGCCGCATGATGAAGGAGGACTACGGGCTCAAGATGGTGCTGCACCCCCACGGCGACTCCCACATCGAGACCCGCGAGGATATCGACCGCATCTTCCAGGCCACCGACCCCGAGTACGTCGGCTTCTGCCTCGACACCGGCCACATCGTCTACGGCATGGCCGACAACATCGCGCTCATCCAGGACTACCCGGAGCGCATCAGCTACGTCCACATCAAGGCCATGGACCCCAAGCTGGTCAAGCAGGCCCACGACGAGGACTGGCCGTTCGTCAAGGCCGTCAAGGCCGGCTGCTCCGTCGCCCCGCCCGAGGGCGAGCCCGACATGCCCACCCTCGTCGAGGCCCTCGCGGACCTCAACAAGGAGCTCTACGTCATCACCGAGCAGGACATGTTCGGCTGCGACCCGGGCTACCCGCTCCCCAACGCCATCAAGACCCGCGAGTTCCTGGCCTCCTGCGGCCTCGGCCTCCTCTGATCCGCGAAAGACTGACTCACATGACCCTTCGTATCGGAATGATCGGCCCCGGTGGCATGGGCAAGGCCCACATCGAGCGGATCCACACCGTCATCTCGGGCGGCCGCGTGGTGGCCGTCAGCGACGTCAACCCTGACAACGCCGCCGCGGTGGCCGAGCAGATCGGCGGCACGGCCTTCGCGACCAGCGCCGAGCTGATCGCCTCGCCCGACGTGGATGCGATCATGATCGCCAGCTACGGCCCGGCCCACAAGCCCGACGTGATCGCCGCCATCAAGGCCGGCAAGTACGTGTTCTGCGAGAAGCCCCTCGCTCCCACGGCGGCCGAGTGCGTCGAGATCATGGACGCCGAGCAGGAGGCCGGCAAGAAGCTGGTCACGGTCGGCTTCATGCGCCGCTTCGACGCCTCCTACCGCGAGATGAAGAAGATCCTCGACGACGGCGAGGTGGGCGAGGCACTCATGGTGCACAACGCGCACCGCAACCCCACCGTGCCCGAGATGTACACCTGGGACATGGCCATCAACGACACCGCCATCCACGAGATCGACACCATGCGCTGGCTGCTGGGCGAGGAGTTCGTCTCCGCGCGCGTCGACAAGCCGAAGAAGACCTCGCTGCGCTTCGAGCACCTGCAGGATCCGCTGGTGCTGATCCTCACCACGGAGTCGGGCGTCCGCGTCGACGACGAGGTGTTCGTCAACTGCCAGTACGGCTACGACATCCAGTGCGAGCTGGTGGCGGAGCAGGGCATCGTCCGCCTGGGTGACCAGGAGTTGGTCGTCCGCGCCGACAAGCTCGGCCGTCACAACCGGCTCACCATGGACCACAACCAGCGCTTCGGCCAGGCCTTCGTCACCGAGGTCCAGGAGTGGATCACCGCGGCATCGGCGGATCGCCACACGGGCTCCAGCTCCTGGGACGGCTACGCCGCCGCCGTGGTCTGCGACGCCGGCGTCAAGGCACTGACGGAGGACGGCGAAGTGCCGATCTCCATGATCGAGCGTCCCGCGCTCTACGCGTGACCTGAGGGCGCCCGCGTTCCGGCGGGCGCCCCTCACTCCGCCTCCCCTCCCCCCTCTCCCCGCTCCACCCCCGCCCAGCACGCCAAGGAAGCCGTCATGGTCAAGATCCTGCTCGACCCCTCCATGTACCACCCCCACCTCACCGTCGCCCAGGAGTGCGAGAAGGCCGCCGACCTCGGCTACGGCTACATCGAGCTGTCCCCGCGCGCCGACTTCCACGAGTGGCACCACTACCCCAAGGTCGACAACGCCGAGATCGCGCGCGTCAAGAAGGCCATGAAGGCCACGGGCGTGAAGATCGAGACCTTCAACCCCGTCTTCAACTGGGCCTCACCCGACGAGCAGGAGCGCCAGGCACAGGTGCGCAACTGGCGCCGGCTCCTGGAGATCGCGGAGGAGCTCGAGGTGCCCATGATGGCCACCGAGTTCTCGGGTGATCCCAACCGGGCGCTCACGAGCGAGCACCAGTTCTACCGCTCCATCGAGGAGTTGGCCCCGGACTTCGAGAAGCGCGGCATCGAGTGCGTCGTCGAGGCCCACCCGTACGACTTTGTTGAGACAAACGACCGGGCCGTCCAGGTGGTGCGCGGGGTCAACAAGGACTGGTTCAACTACCAGTTCTGCCTCCCCCACCTCTTCCACCTGTCTTCGGGAAAGAGCAACCCGCGCGAGCTGATGGAGTACGCCGGAGACCGCCTCCGGCACATCCACATCGGCGACGTGTGGAACCACCTGGCCAACGTCGGAAACCGCTACATCATCAACCCCCCGGGCGTTGACGCGCGCATTCACCAGCACAACGAGATCGGCAACGGCGAGGTCCCCTGGGACGAGGTCTTCGGGTACCTGCGTGAGATCGAGTACGACGCCCGCCTGTCCGTATGCGTCTTCGGATGGGAGGAGGACGCCGACGCCATCCACGTCCGGATGCGGGAGCGCCTCGAGTCCGAGTTCACAACGAACTGATAACATCTGAAATCTTTGTCTTGACATAGAGTTGTTTGTCAGGTCATCATAGCGGTGTTGCAACGATGCGACACTCCCTCCCTGCGGAGTCACCAGACACCGCAACCACCCTCGGAAGAGAGACTGCAATGAAGCAAGGAATCAAGCTCGTCGGCCTGTTGGCCGCCGGCGCCCTCGCCTTGAGTGCATGCGGGACCACCGCCAGCACCACCTCCTCGGCCCCCGCCGAAGGATCCGACGCCCCGACGTCGCAGGCCATCGAGACCGTGGCGTTCGAGCCCGGCGAGGTGGTCAAGCCCGCCGACGGCGAGGTCATCAAGATCGGCGTCACATTCCCGATCCTGGATCAGTTCCTGCAGACCGTCGCCGACGGCATCGAGGCCCGCGCCGCAGAAGCCGGTGTCGAGGTGACCATCGTGGCCGCCCAGGAGAAGGCAGACGTCCAGCTGGGCCAGGTGGAGAACTTCATCTCCCAGGGCCTCGATGGCATCATCATCATCCCCGTCGACACCGACGCGGCCGGCCCCATGACCGAGAAGGCCATGGACGCCGAGATCCCGCTCGTCTACGTCAACCGTCGCCCCTCCGACCTGCCCGTGGGCGTGCCCTACGTCGGGTCGAACTCTCTGGTGGCCGGCCAGCTTCAGATGGAGGCGCTCGCTGAGCTCGCCGACGGCAAGGGCAAGGTGGGCATCCTCATCGGCGACCCGGCCAACGAGGCCGCGCGTGACCGCACCGAAGGCTGCAAGCAGGTCCTCGAGGACTACCCGGAGATGGAGCTCCTGCGCGAGCAGGCCGGCAACTGGTACCGCGAAGAGGGCCTGGCCATCACCGAGAACTGGATCCAGTCCGGTGACGAGATCGACATCATCTGCGCCAACAACGACGAGATGGCCCTCGGCGCCATCCAGGCTCTGAAGAACGCCGGCAAGCTCGACGACGTGATCGTGGGTGGCGTGGACGCCACCGCCGACGCACTGGCGGCGATGAAGGCCGGCGAGCTCGAGGTGACCGTGTTCCAGGATGCGGCCGGCCAGGGCGCTGGTGGAGTGGACTCCATCATCAACCTGTACAACGGCGAAGAGGTCGCCGGCGTCATCGACGTGCCCTACCAGCTCGTCACCCCTGACAACATGGCCGACTTCGAGAAGTGACGGACCCAGGGGGCCGGGTGCGATGATCGCCCCGGCCCTCTGCTTCGGCAGGGAGGATAGGAAATGCAAGAGGTAATTCTGCGGATGCGTGACATCCGAAAGACGTTCCCCGGCGTGGTGGCCTTGGACGGCGTACAGCTGGACGTGCGAAGCGGCACGGTCCACTCGCTCATGGGGGAGAACGGCGCTGGCAAGTCCACGCTCATGAAGTGCCTGATCGGCATGTACACCCCCGACGCTGGCACGGTTGAACTCGCCGGTGACATGGTCAGCTTCAAGGACACCAAGGACGGCCTCGAGCACGGCATCTCCATGATCCACCAGGAGCTGTCTCCCGTGCCGGAGATGATGGTGGCCGAGAACATCTGGCTCGGCCGGGAGCAGCGCGGCAAGTTCGGGCTGTTGGACCCCAAGCTGATCATCCGCAAGACGCAGGAACTCTTCGACGAGTGGGACATGAAGATCGACCCGCGCGCCAAGATGAAGGACCTCACGGTGGCGCGCCAGCAGATGGTGGAGATCGCCAAGGCCATCAGCTACGACGCCAAGATCATCATCATGGACGAGCCCACCTCCGCCATCCCCGAGCGGGAGGTGGACCACCTGCACAGGATGATCAAGCGGCTCACCGACTTCGGCGTGGCCATCGTCTACATCACCCACAAGATGGACGAGGTCTTCAAGATCTCCGACGACATCACGGTCTTCCGCGATGGCAAGCACGTCGTCTCCCTCCCGGCGAAGGAGCTGGACCGCAACAAGCTGATCCAGCTGATGGTGGGCCGCGAGCTCACCAGCCTGTTCCCCAAGCTGGAGGCCGAGATCGGCGAGGTGGTCCTGTCGGTCCGCAACCTCAACCGGGGTCGGTTCGTCCAGAACGTCAGCTTCGAGGTGCGCCGCGGCGAGATCCTCGGCTTCGCCGGGCTCATGGGCGCGGGCCGCACGGAGGTGCTCGAGACCATCTTCGGGATCGAACCCGCTGACAGCGGCGAGATCTTCGTCGAGGGCAAGCAGCTCAAGGTCCGCGAGCCGAAGGACGCCATCGCGGCCGGCATCGGCATGCTGACGGAGGACCGCAAGCACAACGGCATCATGGGTGTGCTGTCGGTCCGCGACAACATCACCATCGCCGCGCTGCCGAAGTACAGCCCGAAGGGCTTCCTCAACATGGCGCAGATCCGCAAGGACAGCGAGGCCCAGCGCCAGGCGCTGCGCATCAAGACCCCCACGCTTGAGCAGTTGATCAAGAACCTCTCCGGCGGCAACCAGCAGAAGGCGCTCATCTCGCGCTGGCTGCTCACGGTCCCTGAGATCCTCATGATCGACGAGCCCACCCGAGGAATCGATGTGGGCGCAAAGAGTGAAATCCACCGCCTCATGTCCCAGCTCGCGCAACAGGGCAAGGCCATCATCATGGTCTCGTCCGAGCTGCCCGAGGTCCTCGGGATGAGCGATCGCGTCATCGTCATGCACGAAGGCCGCATCTCCGGTGAGCTCTCCCGTGCGGAGGCCAACCAGGAGTCCATCATGCAACTCGCCACCGGCGGCACCGCGGCCGCGTAGGAAGGAACCAACTACTCATGTCTGACACCACTGTCGAGGCCAAACCGAAGTTCAACGCGACGGCGGCCATCAAGAAATACGCCATCCTCCTGATCCTCATCGGGTTCATGGTGATCCTCGCCATCGTCACCGGGGGAACGTTCCTGAGGTCACAGAACCTCATCAACGTCGTCGTCCAGGTGGCCCCCATCGGCATCGTCGCCCTCGGCATGATGTTCGCCATCATCACCAAGGGCATCGACCTGTCGGTGGGCTCCACCGTCGCCCTGGTGGCCGTCGTCTCGGCCAGCCTCGCCCAGGTCCAGAGCGACACCGCGATGTTCCCCGGCCTCCCCCCGATGCCGATCTTCGTCTCGATCATCGTGGGCCTGCTCGTCGGCGCCATCGTGGGCGCCATCGTCGGCACCCTCGTCGCCTACTTCCGCATCCCGCCGTTCGTGGCAACACTGGGCATGATGACCGCCGCTCGTGGTCTGGCGAACATCTACACCGGCGGACGCCCCGTCTCCAACCTGGCGGACGGATTCAACTGGCTGGGCCAGGGCGCCATCCTCGGCATCCCGGTGCCGATGATCATCTTCCTCCTGGTGGCCGTGGTCATCTGGGTGGTCCTCAACCGGACCCGCTTCGGCCGGCACACCTACGCCATCGGCGGCAATGAGCAGGCGGCCCGCGTCTCGGGCATCAGCATCGGCAAGGTGCAGTTCCTCATCTACACCCTGATCGGCCTGCTGGCCGGTCTCGCCGGCATGATCCTCGCCGCCCGCATCGGCTCCGGCCAGCCCACCCTGGGCGTCATGCTGGAGCTCGACGCCATCACGGCCGCAGTCATCGGCGGCGTGTCCTTCAACGGTGGCATCGGCGTGGTGTGGGGCGTCGTCGTGGGCGCGCTGATCATCGGCGTCATCAACAACGGCCTGGATCTCATGAACGTCTCCCCGTTCATGCAGATGGTCGTCAAGGGCGCCATCATCGTCATTGCAGTCATCATCGACGAGCGCAAGAACCGCTAGTCAACACAGCAGTTGCAGGGGCGGGGCCGGTGCGGCTCCGCCCCTGTCGCATGCCCCGGTACGGTGGACCCATGCGCCTGATCCTGATCCGTCACGGGGAGACCGAGAGCAACGTCAACCGCCAGCTGGATACCGCATACCCCGGTGCGCCCCTCAACGAGAACGGGCTGACGCAGGCCCAGGCGCTCGTCGAGGCCATCGCGCACGAGCAGATCGAGGCCCTGTACGCCTCCACCCTGACGCGCGCGCAGCAGACCGCCGCGCCGTTGGCGGAGGCCAGGGAGCTGGAGCTCATCATCGCCGACGGGATCCAGGAGATCGCCGCCGGGATCGAGGAGATGAACACGGACTGGAGCGTGTACGTGGGCATGCTCAATTCGTGGGCGCCGCACAACCTCGACGCGGGGCTGGAGGGCGGCGAGACGGCGCGCCAGTTCCTGACGCGGTTCACCAACGCCGTCGCTGCCATGGAGCAGGCGGGCGACGAGGTGGTCGCGCTGGTCAGCCACGGCGCCGCGCTGCGGGTGTGGGCGATCTCTCAGGACCCGTCGATCGGGGTCGAGAACGCACAGCCGCTGCACAACACTCAGTGGATCGTGCTCAACGGGTCGACCACCGACGGGTGGAGGATCGAGCAGTGGGGTGACTACGTCACCTCCACCGACGACACGGACTGACCCTGACACGAGGCCCGTGCGGCCCTTGTCCCCCGTTGGTTGAGCCGCGCCAAGCCGCGAAGCGGCGCAACGCGCGTCGAAACCGACCCGCGCCCGGTGCAGGGGAGCCCTGACTCCCCGACGCTGGTTGAGCCGCGCCAAGCCGCGACTTCTTCCGCTGGGTGAGCCAGCCGCGGCGCGTAGCGCCCGCTGCTGCGTCGAGGCCTCCAGCGCCCGGTGCAGCGAGCCCTGACACGACGCCCGGGCGGCCGTTGTCCACATTCTCCCTGCTGATCGCGGCAGAATCCTTGGCTGGGTAGACGAGGCCGCCCGGGCCTCGTCTCACTGCTCCCTGCACTCGATTCCCTATGGCGTGGTCACTTCCGGGCGTGCGCCGTCAGGGCGGCCCTGGTGACAGTCTGCCCTGGCGGGACGCCAGTCCGGCGATCCCCGACCTGGGCTTCCCGACGCAGAGCCGCCCTGCCGTCCCCCACCCTCGCATTCACGTCCCGTCCCGTGCCGCGACTGGCGCGGTCGCCTGACTGTCACCTCTGGTGCCGTAGCCGACACTGTCGGTGGCACTTCTGATGCCGTAGTCGACCCCAGAAGTGACGGTTAGAGAGTCCACCCGATCAGGTGTCGCGACACCGCCCCAGCTGGATGGGCCGGGTTGAGCACCGACTGAGGCGAACGCTCAGCGGTCATCTCCCGTCCCGCCCACTCGGACGACTTGATGACCGAACGGGGGGTGCGCACGAAGGTGGGGGACGGCAGGTCGGCTGGGCGCAGGGATGCCCAGCCCGCGGGGCACCCAGAAGAACCCGCCTGAGACAGACCCGCACCAGGGCCGACCTGCCGGCACACGCCTGGACCGAACCACGCCACGCAGGTACCAGTGCAGGGAGACGTGACACGAGGCCCGGGCGGCCTCAACTACCCGGCCCCTCACGACCGGCGGTCGAGGAGCACGAGGTGGTCAAGGGCCGCACGGGCCTCGTGGCAGGGCTCCCGGCACCAGACAGCGCCAGGACCCGGCCAGTGGAGGTCAGGGACCAGGGCAAGTAGGGGTGACGCCTCGGTCAGAGGCGGACGGTGCGACCCTCGTGGGCGCTGACGGTCGCGGCCTCGGCCAGCTTGAGCGCCTCAACGCCGTCGATCACGTTGGGCGAGATGTCGCCGTCGGCCACCACCGCGTCGATGAAGGCACCCAGCTCATCGCGGTAGGCCGCCTCGTAGCGGGACAGGAAAAAGTTGAGCACCGGTCCCCTGGCGTCGGTCTGCGTGGCGCTGGCGGCGCGCACGGAGGTGGCCGTGAGGTTGTCGGCCGAGAGGGAGCCGTCGGCGCCGAACGCCTCGAGGCGCTGGTCGTAGCCGTAGGCGCAGGTGCGCGAGTTGACGATCGTGGCGAGGGCGCCGTCGGCGTTGCGCAGGAGGACCATCGCCTGGTCGAAGTCACCGGCGGCCTTGATCTCCTCGTCGGCGTTGGTGCCGAACGCGCTGACCTCGACGATGTCGCCCAGGAAGAAGCGCACCATGTCGAAATCATGGATGGTCATGTCCTTGAAGATGCCACCAGAGCCGGCGACGTAGCTGGCCGGCGGGCCCTGGGGGTCACGGGAGGTGACGGTCAGCTGCTGCAGCGCGCCGATCTCGCCGGCGGCCACGCGGGCGTTGACCTCAGCGAAGGAGGGGTCGAAGCGGCGGTTGAACCCCAGCATGACACGCGAGGCTTCGGCACCCAGCTCGTCCATACAGCGGTTCGCCTCGTCCATGCCCAGCGCGACCGGCTTCTCGCACATGACCCGCTTGCCGCCCTTGACGGAGCCGAGGATCTGCTCGACGTGCATCGCGGTGGGCGAGCCGATGATGACGGCGTCGACGTCGACGGCGTTGTAGACGTCCTCGACGTCCAGGGTGTAGCGCGCCCCGTACGCCTCCGCCAGGCCCTTGGCGGGCGCCTCGAAGGCGTCGTAGACCAGCGCAAGTGTCGCCTGGGGGTGGGACGCAATGGCGCGTGCGTGGACCTGGCCGATGCGTCCGGCCCCGATGATCGCGAAGCGGATCATGTGTGCTCCTGTGGGTTGGGCCGCGCACCAGCGTCACGGCAGTATGTCAGCACATATGATACTAGACCGCGTGGGCGGCACCCATTCTGGGGGTGGCCAAACATTCCCGAGTTTGGCAGGACATAATGGTTCCCAACGAGCCGCGCGAGGCGGCTTGGCTGCGAAGGAGCTGCACATGAAGATTGCCGGCGCACCCATCAGCTGGGGTGTGTGTGAGGTACCGGGCTGGGGCTACCAGATGTCCCCCGAGCGCGTCCTCACCGAGATGAAGGAGATCGGCCTCACCGCCACCGAGTTCGGCCCCCAGGGCTGGCTCCCAGTCGACGCGGAGGAGCGGGCCGCGGTCGTCTCCCAGTTCGGCCTCAAGCCGGTCGGGGCCTTCTTCCTCGCCGTCATGCACGACCCCGAATTCGACCCCATCCCCATGGTGGAGGCCGAGCTCCGCGCCTTCGAGATCGCCGGCGGCGAGTTCCTGGTGCTGGCCGCCGACTCCGGCCAGGACGGCTACGACGCCCGCCCCGAGCTCGACGAGCAGGGCTGGCAGACGCTGTTTTCCAACCTCAGCCGGATCAGCGACGTCTGCAAGGCCAACGGCGTCACCGCCGTCCTCCACCCGCACTGGGGCACCATGGTGCAGAACGTCGACGAGGTGGAGCGCGTGCTGGACAACTCCACCGTCGGCCTGTGCCTGGACACCGGTCACCTTGCCTGCGGCGGCGCCGACGTGGTGGCGCTGGTCACCAAGTACGCGGACCGCGTGGGCATTGTGCACGCCAAGGACGTGCGCCTGGACATGGCCGCCAAGCTGCTGCCGGGCGAGATCACCTGGTCCGAGGGCATCAAGGGCGGCATGTTCGTCCCCATCGGCGATGGCGACATCGACTTCGCCACCATCGTGCGCCTCCTGGATCAGGCCGGCTTCGACGGGTACTGGGTCCTTGAGCAGGACATCATGATTGACGAGGAGCCGCCTGCGGTCGGAGGACCCGTCGACAACGCGGCCAAGTCCTTCGAGGCCCTCAAGGCCCTCGCCTGAGGCATCCCCGGAACGCGCACAGGGGCGGTCACCGTGATGGTGAACCGCCCCTGTCGTATTGCGCAGAGATCAGAGGCTCATGTCGACGATGCCTCGGCCAGACATGGTGCCCGCTCGCAGCTTGTCGTAGCCGATGTTGACGTCGTCCAGGCTGAACACCTGATGCACCACGTCGTCGACCTCGATGAGGCCCCGCGCGGCCATGTCCACCACGGCCGGGAGGTCGACGCGGGTGCGCGCCCCGTACGATCCGATGATCGACTGGCTACGGCGCACCGTGCGGTTGATCTGCACCTCTGCGGACTGCACCCCGGCACCCAGGCCGATGGGCACCATGCGGCCGCCGTCGGCCAGGATGTCCAGTGCGGTGTTCCAGGTGGCCGGCCTGCCGAGCGCCTCGAACGCAACGTCCACGCCGTAACCGTCGGTCATCTCCATCACAGCCTCGCGGGCGTCTCTGTTCAGGAGGTTGACGGTGTGCGTGGCGCCCATCGTCCTCGCCGCCGCGAGCTTGTCGTCGTCGACATCGAGCGCGATGACCTGTCGTGCACCCATCACCTTGGCGAACTTGAGGATCATCGAGCCCACGCCACCAGTGGCGACGACGGCAACCGTCTCCCCAAACCGGAGGTCCGCCCCGCGACGCACGGCGCCGTAGGCGGTCATGGCGGCGCAGCCGAGGATGGCCGTGTTCTTGGGCGAAAGGTTGTCCGGAATGGGCGTGACCGACGTGGCCGGAACCACGCAGTACTCCGCCAGGCCGCCCATGGAGTACATCCAGATGGGGTTGCCGTCGTTGTCGGCGAGTCGGGTCTCACCGTCGTAGAGAACACCCTTGAGGCGGTTGAGCTGGAAGAAGGGGTAGCAGAGATCGTCGCGGCCGGCCCGGCAGGCTTTGCACTGGCCACACGGCATCAGGAATGCGCCGGCCACGTTCTGGCCGACGGCGAGCTCACCGGTGAGCATGCCGGGGCCGAGTTCGACGATGGTGCCCGACACCTCGTGGCCGAGGACGCAGGGCGTGGGGAAGGCGATGGCGCCGCCGAGGACGTGGAGGTCCGAGTGGCAGAGGCCGCAGGCCGCGACCTTCAGCAGCACCTCGTTCGCGCGGGGTCGCGGGGTGGGGATGGTTTCGATCGACAGCGGTTCACCCGGAGCCCGAAGGACTGCGGCGCGCATCGTGGCAGGAATGTCCATGCTGGCTCCTCATTGACTTTGTGTGGACAAACTCAGTATGGACCATGAGACACCGCGTGTCACTAGCGGGGCGAGATAAATCCGCCGCAACTATTTGTTCTTACATGGAATGATTGGTGGAATCGTTTGCACCCAGCGCCGAGGCCACGAGAGCGGAGATCACGGAGATGATCAGGGAGCCGAACACTGCGTTCCAGAACCCGTCGACGTGGAAGCCGAGGCCCAATTCGCCGGCCAGGTATGAGGTCAGCAGCAGCATGCCGGCGTTGATCACGAAGAGGAACAACCCGAACGTGAGGATGATGAAACAGGCGCCCAGGACGAAGGCGAAGGGGCGGACGATCGCGTTGACGAGCCCGAGGATGACGGCGACGCCGAGGAGGGTGAGCGCCTGGTCGACGTTGGAGTCTGCGGTGAGGGTGATGCCGGGGAGCAGCCACACGGCGACGGCGGTCGCGACGGCGGTGGCGACGAGGCGCAGGAAGAGCTTCATGCGTCTGAGCGTAGGGCTCCGGCCTGTCACGCGCCTCAGGGAACCCCCCGACCCGCTCCCTGAGGCGCTCCACCAGCCAAGTCGCCGGCCCCCGTCTGCAACTTGCGATGTGGAGAGCGGTTTGTGTGCATATACACACAAACCGCGCTCCTGATAGCAAGTTGCAGGTTGCAGACCGGTCCCTCCCCAGCGGCGCTGCCGGGCGAAGCTGGCACCGACCGAGCACCCCAACACCACAGTGAGCCAACGTCGGTTTCGACGCGGGCTGCGCCGCTTCGCGGCTCGGCCCGGCTCAACCAGCGGGAATGGGCGAGGGTGCGGGACGGCAGGGCGGGTGTGCGCAGTGCTGCCCAACCCGAGGATCACCTACTGGCGTCCCGCCTCGCCAGACCAGTCCCTCCCCCGGTCCAGCGGCGGTAGAGGCTCCACCATTGAGGGTGCGGGATGGCAGGGCGGGTGTGCGCAGTGATGCCCAACCCGAGGATCACCTACTGGCGTCCCGCCTCGCCAGACCCGACCCAGGCCCGCCCTGCCGTCGCGTACCCGGACCCGACCACGCCACAGGCAGACGAGTGCGGGGAGACGGGAGGCGAGGCCCGGGCGGCCTCGACTACCCAACCACCGACCCGGCTCACCGGAACATCGAGACCATGGACAACGGCCGCCCGGGCGTCGACTCACGGCTCCCCGCACCCGACCACTTTGGTCAACGTCCGAAACGGGGAGGGCGGAGCGGTCAGAGGCCGAAGGTGGTGACCGCCTCGACCGTCGCGACCTCGTGCCACTGGCCGTCGGCGGCGGACGCCACCACCGCCTCGTCGATCTCGGCGGCGGCCCAGCCGTCGCCCGCGGAGGGCGCGACCTGCTCGCCCGTCGTCACGGAGATGAGGAACTTCGCCGCTTCGACGGCCTTGAGGTCGTCGAAGCCCATCGAGGTTCCAGCGCCCGGCTGGAACCGGTCGAAGTCCGGCATGCCTGGACCAGCCATCACGCGGGTGTAGCCCTGGACAGGGCCCTCGCCGCGGCCGATGCACACGTCGACGTGGTTGAGCGACTCGAAGTTCCACCGCACCGACCCCTCCGTGCCGTACACCTCGACGATGTACTCCGCGCGCGGCCCGACCGAAACCCGGCTGGCCTCAAGCACCCCGACGACGCCGCCGTCGAACCGAGCCAGCACCGCGACCCAGTCCTCGTTGCCCACGGGCCCCTTCTCCTCGCCGACGGTGTAGCCGGAGTGCCCGACCCCGCCGGATCCGATCGGGATGGGGCGTTCCTTGATGAACGTGTCCGTCATCGCCGAGACCGACGAGATGCGTCCCACCAGGTACTGGGCCAGGTCCGCGCCGTGCGACAGGAGGTCGCCGACGATCCCGGCCCCCGCCCGCGCCCGGTCGTACCGCCAGGTCAGCGGCCCGTCGGGGCTGGAGGCGTAGTCCGCGATGAACCACACCCGGCAGTTCGTCACCCGTCCGAGCTTCCCGTCGCGGATCAGCTGGCGGGCGTACTGGATGGCCGGCACATGCCGGTAGTTGAAGCCGACGGCGGTGGCCAGCCCTGCACCGGCCGCGGCCTGGGCGATCTCCCGCGACTCCGTCGCGCTGACGCCCATGGGCTTCTCGATCCAGAACGGCTTGCCGGCCTCAGCGGCCGCCAGCGCGATCTCGTGGTGCAGGAAGTTCGGCGCGCAGATGGAGACCACCTCCACCTCGGGATCGGCGAGGAGGTCGCGGTAGTCGGCGTAGGCGCGCTGGAAGCCCGCCACGTCGACGGCCCAGTCTCGCGTGGCCTCCACCGGGTCGCACGCGGCGACCAGGTCACAGGCGAGCCCGAGTTCCGGGTAGCGCTCAGCGAGCGCCTTGTAGCTGCGGGTGTGCAGCCGGCCCATCCAACCGAGAGAGATGACGCCGACGCCGATGCGCTTGTTCATGATGTCCTGCCTGGCCCTCCGGGCCGTGAAAGAGAGCACTCACCGGGGCCGATCCCGACCGGGCAACAGCGCTCGGTCAGGATCGGCCCCAGGGTCAGTGCTCGAGGTGTGGTGCCGCAAGCGGCCTTACTTGGTGGCGACGAAGTCCAGGCCGATCTTGCCGTGGCTGCCGGAGCCGGCCCAGCGCGTCGTGACCACCTTGGTGCGGGTGTAGAAGTTCACGCCCTCCTGGCCGTGGATCTTGTGATCGCCGAGCAGCGAGTTCTTCCAGCCGCCGAACGAGTAGTAGCCCACCGGCACTGGGATGGGCACGTTGATGCCCACCATGCCCGCGTTGACGTCGAGCTGGAACTGACGCGCCACCTGACCGTTCTCCGTGAAGATTGCCGAGCCGTTGCCGAAGGCGCTGGAGTTGACGATCTCGATGGCCTCCTCGTAGGTGTCGGTCTTCACCACGACGAGAACCGGCCCGAAGACCTCCTCGCAGTACAGCTGGGTCTCGAGCGGGACGTTGTCCACGATGGTGGGGCCCACCCAGTTGCCGTTCGCGGTGCCCTCGACCTCGGAGCTGAACCCGCGACCGTCGAGCACCACGTTGGCGCCCTTGGCTTCCGCGTCGTTGATCCAGGAGAGGATCCGCTCACGGGACTTCGACGAGATGACCGGGCCGAGCTCGTTGGCGGGGTCCGAGCCGGGGCCCACCTTCAGGACCTCGGCGCGCGCCTTGACCTTCTCGATGAGGGCGTCGTGCGCGTCACCCACGGCCACAACGACGGGCAGGGCCATGCAGCGCTGGCCGGCCGCGCCGAAGGCGCCGGAGACGATGTGCTGGGCCGCGAAGTCCAGGTTGGCGTCGGGCATCACGATGGCGTGGTTGTTCGCGCCGCCGAGGGCCTGGAACCGCTTGCCGGAGGCGGCGCACCGGCTGGCGACGATCTTGGCCACCGGGGTGGAGCCGACGAAGGAGACGGCGTCGATGCCGGGGTGGTCGAGGATGTGGGAGACCACCTGCTTGTCGCCGCACACCACCTGGAACAGGCCGTCGGGCAGACCGGCCTCCTTGTAGAGCTTGGCCACCATGAGCGACACGGACGGCACCGGGGTGGCGGGCTTGAGGATGACTGCGTTGCCGGTGGCCAGGGCCATGGGGTGCATCCACATCGGCACCATCATCGGGAAGTTGAACGGCACGATGGCGCCGACGACGCCGACGGCCTGGCGGAGGGTGTGCACGTCGACGCCGGTGGCGGCCTCGACGGTGTGGTCGCCCTTCAGCGCGTTCTGGATGCCGCAGGCGAACTCCACGATCTCCAGTCCGCGAGCGATCTCGCCGAGCGCGTCGCCGCGGGTCTTGCCGCCCTCGCGGACGATGACGTCTGCCAGGTCGTCCTGGCGCTCGATGAGCAGCTGGCGGAAGTTGAACATGACGCGGCTGCGCTTGGCCAGCGACGCGCGGCCCCAGATCTTCTGGGCGGCGCGGGCTGACGCGATGGCGCGGTCGATGAGCTCGGTGCTGGCCTCGGCGACGCCGCCGATGACCTCGCCGGTGGCGGGGTTGTCGATGGGCAGAACCTCGACACCCTCCTCGAAGTACTCGGCGCCGTCGATCCAATGGGGCATGGTGATGGACATATCAGTCATTCCTTTAGTGTGCTGGCTCAGAAGAAGCGGCGCTGGCCCTTGACGGCCTCCGCGTACTCTTCGTAGGCCTTCTGGGTGGATTCGAGCGTGGAGGCGGCCGTGACGGGCACGTCCCACCAGCCCGTGGCGGGCGGGTTGGGCCCGTAGAGGTCGGTCTCGATGTGGATCATGGTGGCCTTGTCGGAGGCCACGGCGGTGGCGTAGGCCTCGCGGAAGTCCGCGATGGTGCTGACCTCGATGACGTCCAGGCCCCAGGAGCGGGCGTTGGCGGCGATGTCGACGGGGATCAGCTCGTCGCTGCGCCCACCGTCGGCGGCGCGCATCCGGTACTTGGTGCCGAACCGCTGCGAGCCGCGCGACTCGGACAGGCCACCGATGGAGGCGTAGCCGTGGTTCTGCAGCAGGACGAAGATCACCTTGGCGCGCTCCTGCACGATGGTGGCGAGCTCCATGGGCAGCATCTGGTAGGTGCCGTCGCCGACGATGGCCACCACTTCGGAGTCCGGGGATGCCATCTTGCAGCCCAGCGCCGCGGGGATCTCGTAGCCCATCGTGGAGAAGGCGTACTCCACGTGGTACTGACCCGGGGTGCGGGCGCGCCACAGGGCCTGCAGGTCGCCGGGCATGGAGCCGGCGGCGTTGATGACGATGTCGTCGTCGCCCAGCAGCTCGTTGAGGGCGCCGAACACCTCGGTCTGTGCCGGGAGCGGGCCGTGGCCAAGGTGGTAGCACTTGTCCGTGGCCTCGGCCCAGGCGGCGCGCTCGTCGGCGATCTTCTGGGAGTAGGCCTCGTCGACGCGGTGCCCCTCAAGGGCCTCGGTGAGCGCGGTGAGCGCCTCGCGGGCGTCTGCCACGAGCATCTGGGCGCCCTGCTTGGCCGCGTCGAAGGAGCCGACGTTGATGTTGAGGAACTTCACGTCCGGGTTCTTGAACTGGGTCTGCGAGCCGGTGGTGAAATCGGAGTAGCGGGTGCCGATGCCAATGATGAGGTCTGCCTCGACGGCCAGCGCGTTGGCTGAGCCGGCCCCCGTGGAGCCCACGCCGCCGACGGCGCACTCGTGGTCCCAGTTGATGCCGCCCTTGCCGGCCTGCGTGTCGGCTACCGGGATGCCGGTGGCGGTGGCGAACGCCCGCAGCTCCTCTGTGGCGGCGGAGTAGATGGTGCCTCCGCCGGAGATGACCAGGGGACGCTTCGCCGCACGGATGGCCTCGACGGCGCGCGCGAGGGCTGCGCGGTCCGGCACGCGGCGGTCGATGTGCCACACCTTCTTGGCGAAGAACTCCACCGGCCAGTCATAGGCCTCGGCCTGGACGTCCTCGGGGAGGCAGACGACCGCGGCACCGGTATCGGCGGGGTCCGTGAGCACGCGCATGGCGCGCGGCAGGGAGACCATCAGCTGCTCGGGGCGGTTGACCCGGTCCCAGAACTTCGACACGGGGCGGAACACGTCGTTGGCGCTCACGTCGGGGTTCGTCGGGTCTTCAACCTGCTGCAGGACCGGATCCGGCATGCGGTTGGCGAAGATGTCCGAGGGGAACAGCAGGACGGGGACGCGGTTGGTGGTGGCCAGAGCGGCACCGGTGACCATGTTGAGGGCTCCGGGGCCGATCGAGGAGGTGACTGCGAGGGTCTGCATGCGCTCGGTCTGCTTGGCGAAGGCGGCGGCCACGTGGACCATGCCCTGCTCGTTGCGGCCCATCCAGTACTCGAAGGGCTCGTCGAAGGCCGGGTCGACCTCGTGCTGCAGCAGCGCCTGGCCCACGCCTGCGACGTTGCCGTGACCGAAGATGCCGAACATGCCGGGGATGAAGCGCTGCTCGACGCCGTCGCGCTCGGTGTACTGGTGCGCCAGGTAGCGGACGATGGCTTGCGCGACCGAAAGGCGGATGGTGGTCATGTGAGGATTTCTCGCTTTCTCAGGCGTCGAGCCGGGTGGGTGCGTAAGGGAGGCGGTGATCGACATCGGTGTCATCCCAGGTCTGGCGGAGCCAGCCGTAGCAGGGGTCGTCCACGGAGAGCCAGTCGGGCCCGCCGGGGCCGGCCATCACGTTGAGGTAGTACAGGTCGTAGCCGGGGGCCGCGACGCACGGGCCGTGCCAGCCGTGCGGAACCAGCGCGGTATCGCCCGTGTTGACGCGCAGGGCGACGTCGATGGGCCGCTCGGGCGTGCCGTAGGTGGAGTGGAACGCCATGCCGGGGCCGTGCTCGTCGGCCTTGATCTCGAAGTAGTAGATCTCCTCGAGCTCGCGCTCGTTCTCGGTGGTCTCGTCGTGCTTGTGCGGCGGGTAGCTGGACCAGTTGCCGCCGGGCGTAATCACCTCGCACACCAGCAGGCGGCTGGTCTGCAGCGTGTTGTTGAGGGCGTAGTTGGTGACCTGCCGCGACATTGTGCCGGCGCCGCGGAGGCCGACGGTGGCCTCGTCGGCCGGGCAGTAGCGCACGTCGAGCGTCTCGCTCGCCACCGCGCTGGGCAGGGCGTAGCGGCCGCCGTCGACCGAGGTGAGAGTGGCCTCGGCGCCGCGGGGGAGGTAGAGGTAGTCGGTGACCTCGCCGAAGATGGTGGAGCGCCCGTTGAGCGTGTGGGTCTCCCCGCCGACGGTGACTGTCGCGGCGCCCTCGAGCGGCAGTACCAGGCACTCGGACTCGCCCGTGCCGAATGCGTAGGACTCCCCCGCGGCCAGCACCGCGACCTTGAGGCCGGAGTAGGCCCAGTTGGCGGATTCCGGGCTCACGTCCACGGCGAGCGGCGGCCGCCCGGTGGAGCCGGCGGGCAGGACATGGTCGGTCATCAGTTCTCCTTGACGCGGTGGCGGGTCTTGGTATCGACGGGGTTGCGGCGCACGGCCGCGAGCAGTTCGGGCTCGCTCGGCATCGCCGTCGAGCATTCGAGGCGGGTGGCGACGAGCGCACCGGCGGCCGAGGCGGCCACCAGGGTGTCCACGAGCGGCCATTCCTTGATCAGGCCGAAGCACAGCGCGCCGCCGAAGGCGTCCCCGGCGCCGAGGCCGTTGACCACCTCGATGGGGGTGCCGGCCACCTCGATCACTCTGTCGGCGTCCATCGCGAGCACGCCGTCGGGGCCACGCTTGACCACCGCGACGTCCACGCCGCGGGCCATCAACGCCTCGGCGGCCCGCTCGGGGTCCGACTCGCCGACGGCCACCTCACACTCGGCACTGTTGCCGACGACGATGTCCACGTAGGGCAGCACCTCGGCGATGGCCTCACGCGCGGCCTCCGGCGAGGGCCAGAACTGCTCGCGGTAGTCCAGGTCCAGGATGGTGAACGGCCTGCGCCCGCGGGCCTTGAGCGCAGCCAGGTGGGTGGAACGGCTGGGCTCGCGACTCAGCCCCGTCGTCGTGATCCAGAAGACCTTCGCCTGGACGATGGCGTCGATCGGAAGGTCCTCGGGGCGGAGCCGCAGGTCTGGCGCGGTGGGGCGGCGGTAGAAGTAGAGGGGGAAGTTGTCCGGAGGGAAGATTTCGCAGAAGGTGACCGGGGTGTTGAGGTCGCCGTCGACCTTCACATAGTCGTCGAACACGCCGAGGTGTCCCATCTCCGCGCGACAGAACCGGCCGAAGGGGTCGTCGCCGACGGCGGTGACGACGGCGGCGGAGCGACGGAGGCGCGCGGCGGCCACGGCCACATTGGTGGCGCTGCCGCCGAGGAACTTGCCGAACGAGGTGACGTCCTCGAGGCCCACTCCGTGCTGATGGGGGTAGATGTCCACGCCGATTCGGCCCATGGTCAGCACATCGACGCTGCGCGTGCCGAAAAGTCCCATGATGTGTCCCGCTTCTTCGAGGAGGTGCCCTCTTATCGTAACCAGTGACGGGCATTTGTCAAGACAAACCGTCAACTCCTGACAAAGGTCTAGCTACAACCTGACATTGGCAGTACAATGTGTGCACACGACGACGTGAGAGACCAGATGCCACACAGCGCCCCGTACATCGCGCAGATCGAGATCGATCGCACCAGCGCCACACCGCTCCACGCCCAGATCGCGGAGCCGCTCGCCAGGCTCATCGAGGACGGCACCATCGAACCCGGCACGCGCATCGAGGACGAGGTGTCGATGGCGGAGCGGCTGAAGGTGTCACGGCCGACGGCGCGCCGGGCCATGGAGACCCTCACCAACCGCGGCCTCATCGTGCGACGGCGCGGCGCCGGCACGCAGGTCACCCCCACCCGCGTCCACCGACCCATGGCGCTCAGCTCGCTCAACGACGACCTCGAGAAGTCCGGCGTGGACCCGCGCACCACCGTGCTGGAGTGGGAGATCGAAGGTGCGGCGCCGGGTGTCGCGGCGGCGCTCAACATCGCTCCCGGTTCCGAGGTGGTGCACATGCGACGCCTACGGATGCTCCGGGACGAGCCCCTGGCACTGATGAGCAACTGGCTGCCGGCCACACTCGCCCCGACCCGGGCAGAGCTGGAGTCCGGCGGCCTGTACGCCCGCCTGCGCGAGCGCGGCGTGAAGGTGACGGTGGGCTTCCAGCAGATCAGCGCCCGCCTGGCCACGGCCGACGAGGGCCGCCTCCTCAACGAGCCCACCGGCGCTGCGCTCCTGACCATGCAACGCACGGCCTATGACGAGCAGCACCGGGCGGTGGAGTTCGGCATGCACGTCTACCGCGCCTCGATGTACTCCTACGACCAGACGGTGATGGCCTGAGTCAAGCCCGGCGCCGCCGTCGCCAAGAAAAGTTCGCCTTGACCTGCGATTTGTTCTGACATATCCTTGACAGGACAAACCAATGTAGTGTCCAATGGTGTCAGGCCTCATCGTCGAGACCGCACCACCGCTTGAGAAGGAACCGCCATGACCATCGAGTACACCGAGGGACCGCTCCTGACCGCGGCCCGGACCACCCCTACCGCCCTGTGGAACGACTCGGCCGACCTTGAGGAGCTCCGCCAGTCGATCTCCTACGGCGGCGTGGGAGCCACCTGCAACCCCGTCATCGGCTACACCACCATCAAGCAGCACAAGGACATCTGGGGCCCCCGGATCCAGGCCATCGCCGCCGCCAACCCCACCTGGGGCGAGTCGGAGATCGGCTGGCAGGCCATCAAGGACATGTCTGTGGAGGCCGCCGAGCTGCTGCTGCCGATCTTCAAGGAGACCAACGGGCGCAACGGGCGCCTGTCCGTGCAGACGGACCCCCGTCACCACCGCGACGCGAAGGCCCTGGCCGATCAGGCCGTGGAGTTCTCTGAGCTCGCCCCCAACATCATCGTGAAGATCCCCGCCACCAAGGTGGGCATTGAGGCCATCGAGGACGCCACCTACCGCGGCGTGGTCATGAACGTGACCGTCTCCTTCACCGTCGCCCAGGTTGTCCGCTCCGGCGAGGCCATCGAGCGTGGCCTGCAGCGCCGCGTCGCTGAGGGCAAGTCCATCGACGACATGTGGCCCGTGGTCACCCTCATGGTGGGCCGTCTCGACGACTGGATGAAGGCAGAGGCCGAGCGCACCCAGCTGTTCATCGATCCGGGCCACATGGAGTGGGCGGGTGTCGCGGCCATCAAGAAGGCCTACCAGATCTTCCAGGAGCGCGGCTTCCGCTCCCGCGTGCTGTCCGCAGCGTTCCGCAACGTGCTGCAGTACAGCGAGCTCATCGGTGGCGACCTCGTCGTCTCCCCGCCCTTCAAGTGGGCCAAGCGGATCAACAACTCGGACTACGTGGCCGAGAGCCGGATCGACGTGCCCGTGGATCCGAAGATCATCGAGTCGCTGCAGCGCATCGAGGACTTCAACCGCGCCTACGAGGAGGACGGCCTGAGCATCGAGGAGTTCGAGAACTTCGGCCCCACCCGCAAGACGCTGCGCCAGTTCCTGGGCGCCGACTGCGACCTCGACGCCCTGGTGCGCGACTTCCTCATCGCCCCCGCCTGATCCTTATCCCCGTCCGGGTGTGATCCCCGGAATCCGAGCCGCGCAAGCCCCGGTCCGCTCCTGACGGACCGGGGCCTGCGTGCGTCCGGGGGTGGGTGGGTGGGGTTTGCGTGTGCCCGGGGGTGGGTGGGGTTTGAGCAAATGGCAGGGGTCACGGGTCGGGTCCCGCTCAGTCTGAGCGTGGGCCCTTCGTGACCCCTGCCATTTGCTCAAACCCACAGCCGCAGAAGCCCCCCGGGGTGGGTCAGCTGGCGCGGGGGTCGTCGGCGGGGAGCTGCTTCTGCAACGACGCCAACCTCTGGTTGATCTGCTCCAACAGCTCCGCGGTCTCCGCGTTCAGCGCCTTCATCGCCTTCCGCCTGGTCCCACCGGAGTTCGCTCCCCAGATGAGCTCACCTTGGACACGCAGCGCCTGCGCGTGTCGATGCCAACCCGCGGGCTCCGTCGCCTCCGGGAACGCCAGCTCGACGGCGTCCGCAGCGGTGTCGATGGCCGCCATCTTCGCGTCGAAGCGGATCTTGGGGTTGTTCGCATCCGTGGCCGACTTCAGCTTCCCCACCAGATCATCGAGACTCTTGGCGATCTGCGGATTCTCCCGCAGCGCGGAGACCAGCGTGACGGTGGTGGCGACCGCGGCGCCGGTGGTCTTGATGATGATGCCGAGCTTGCTCATGCGGCCAGTCTAGGTTCGACGCCAGAACCGGGCGTCCGATCCCCGCGACCGCCTACACTGGCCGACATGCGACGACGCGTCCTCACCCCGGTTCTGCTCCTCGGCGCCGCTGCCCTCGGCGCCTGCACCGCGGCCCCCGAGCCCGCCGTCGAGACCACCCCCACCGTCGGGGTTCAGCTCTTCCAGTGGCCGTGGCGATCCGTGGCCCAGGAGTGCACCGAGGTGCTCGGGCCTCACGAGTTCGGGTTCGTCCTCCTCTCCCCCGCGCAGGAGCACATCGACGGTGAGGCCTGGTGGACGTCGTACCAGCCGGTCAGCTACCAGCTGGAGTCCAAGCTGGGCACGCGCGAGGAGTTCGCCGAGATGGTCACCGCGTGTGGGGAGGCCGGTGTGGACGTGATCGCCGATGCCGTGATCAACCACATGGCGGGGATCGACGGCGGCACTGGTGTCGCGGGGACGGACTTCACGCACTACGACTACCCCGGTCTGTACGGTCCAGAGGACTTCCACGACTGCCCCATGACGGTCTCAGGCGACATCGAGAACTACTCGGACCAGCAGCAGGTGCAGGAGTGCGAGCTGGTCAACCTCGCGGATCTGGACACCGGCAGCGAGAAGGTCCGCGACACCATCGCGGCCTACCTCAACGACCTCACCGAGCTCGGCGTGGCGGGGTTCCGGATCGACGCGGCCAAACACATGTCCGCGACCGACGTGGAGGCCATCGTCGGGCGCCTCGACGGCGAGCCTCTGATCGTCTCCGAGGTCATCCGAGGCGGCGGGGAGCCGATCCAGCCGGAGGACTACCTCGACGCAGGCGCGGTGTTCGCATTCCAGGTGGCCAAGGACATCTCCGGCCTGGTGCCGGGCGGAGCGATCGCCAAGGCGCTGGAGCTGCGCGACGGCGAGGTCCCGTCGGAGCAGGCGTTCACGTTCATCACCAACCACGACACCGAGCGCAACGGCCAGACCCTCACCTCCAAGGACGGTGACCAGTTCAGGGTGGCGACAGCCCTGCTCCTCGGCATCGACTACGGCACTCCGATCGTCTACTCCGGCTACGCGTTCTCGGACCGCGACGCCGGGGCGCCGCAGACGGACGGCCGGGTCGACGACGTAGCGTGCGCGGCGCCGTCGGAGGATCCGGAGGATGGTGCCTGGTTGTGTCAGCACCGGGATGTCGCGGGGTTGGCTGAGTGGGTCGCGGTGGTGGGCGACGCGCCCGTCGAGAACGTGTGGAAGCAGGGGTACGCGGTGGCGTTCGATCGAGGCGACCGAGGCCTCATCGCCGTCAACGACACGAGCACCCCGGTCAGCGCCACCCTCACCACGAACCTGCCCGACGGCGCGTACTGCGACGCGGCTGCCTCGCCGGCCCCGCCCACCGCGGAGGATCGCTGCGAGGAGGGCCCGTTCGTGGTGGCCGACGGCAAGGTCACCGTCGAGATGCCCGCGATGGACGCGGTTGCCCTCCACGTCAACCTCCGCGCGGCCGGTTGATCCCTCTCTGTGGTGTTGAGGGCCAGTTGTGGTCTGGTTTGGCGGCGTGTGGTGGGGGCCGGTTGATCCCTGTCCGTGGCGTGGTGGTCGGGTTGGGCGGCGTGTGGTGGGGGCCGGGCCGCCCATGATGCCGGCGGCGGCGCTTCGTGCTGCCATGCCGTCATCAACGCCCACCCAACCTGCCCCGGCCCCCACCACCCACCGCCCTGCTGGCCCGTCCCGTCGCCTGGCTTACGTCCCGACGCCTGCCTTACGCCTCGACGCCCGTCGTACGCCTCGACGCCAGCCCTGTATCACAGGCGGCCCGGAGCCGCCTGACCTATGTTTGGCAGCCGGCGCTGTAGCGCGGGCGGCCAGACTCAACGCAGGCGCCAGAGGACCCGCTGCCTCGAGACGAGCCGAAGGCGAGATGTCCACGAGGGTGGGGGACGGCAGGGCGGCTGCGCGTCGGGGTGCCCAACCCGAGGTTCACCCAACTGGCATCCCGCCACAACAGACCCGAGCCAGGGCCGCCCTGACGGCGCACGCCTGGAATGGACCACGCCACAGGGAAAACGAGTGCAGGGAGCACTGACACGAGGCCCCGGGCGGCCTCATCTACTCAACCAAGGACCATGCCGCGATCAACAGGGAGAATGTGGACAACGGCCGCCCGGGCCTCGTGTCAGGACTCCCGGCACCCGGTGCCGGACTTGTGCCGCCACCGTTGAGCAGGGTCAGACTGTGAGCGGAGGGGTGCTGTTACGCAGGTGAACCTCGAGGGGCAGGGGCGTCGGCACCCAGTCGGCGTCGATCGCCGCCCTGACCGCCTGATAGCCCACCTCCTCCAACGGGATGCGGACCGAGGTCAGCTGCGGGGTCACGTCGCTGGAGGAGGGGATGTCGTCGAACCCCGCCATCGCCACGTCTGACCCGAGCTCGCGACCCTCCTCGCGCAGTTCCCGCACCGCACCCAGCGCCACCGCGTCGCTCAGAGCGAACACCAGCGTGCCCGGCTCGATGCCGACCGCAAGCGCCTCGCGCATCGCGTCCGCACCGCCCTCACGGGTGAACGCCGCGCGGTGCACCCGGACGATCTGACCACCGCCGGAGGTGAAGCCGTCGGTGAAACCCGCCTGGCGTTGGTCCGTGGTGATCAAGCCTCGGGGCGCGGCAAGCACGACCGCCCGACGGTATCCGCGCGCCGCCAGCGCCACGCCGAGCGCCCTGGCCCCGCCCCAGTTGTCGATGAGCACGGAACGAAGCTCTGAGGCGCCAGGGCCCAGCGCGATGACCCGGCCGCCCATCCCGTGGATGGCGTCGATCTCGAGCTGCACAGGCTCATGGGGAAGCGCCATCCGCGAGGCGGCCAGGATGACCCCGCGAGGCCGCTGACCACGCAGCACCCGCAGCAGCGCGGCCTCCTTCTGCGGATCCCGCCCGGTCGTCGCGATGGTGACGAGGAATCCGGCCTCATCCGCCGCGCGTGCGACGCCGGCGGCGACCTGCGCGAAGTAGGGGTCCGCAATGTCAGCCACCAGCAGCGCGATGAGGGCCGAGGCCCCGCTGGCGACGGCCTGCGCAGAGACGTTGACGCTGTAGCCCAGCTTGTCGGCGGCCGCGCGAACCCGCTCCTGATACGACTCGGCCACCTTCCGCGTCGAGCCGTTGAGCACGCGCGACGCCGTGGCCAGCGAGACGCCCGCCTCCTGGGCGACGTCGACGAGGGTGGCGGTACCGTAGCGGCGCTGCTGGTGGTTCACGGTCATGAGTCTAAGGCCGCAGATGCGGGGCGACCCACCGCCCGAAGGCGTCGACGGTGTCACGCGCCACGACCTCGAAATCGGTTGCCCAGATGGTTGCGTTGAAGATCTCCACCTCGACGTCGCCGTCGTAGCCGGTGGCCTCCACTGCGCGGGTGAGGGTCTCGAAGTCGATCACGCCCACGCCGGGCTGATGCCGGGACAGAAGGACGTCGGCTTCGAGGGGGGCCCGCCAGTCGCACACCTGGTACGCGGCGATCCGGCCCTCGCGGCCCGCACGAGCGATCGCCGGCAGAACGTCCGGATCCCACCAGATGTGGAAGGTGTCCACAGTCACCCCCGCGACACTCGAGTCAAGCCCGGACACGAGGTCCAGCGACTGCCCGAGCGTGGAGACGACGGCGCGGTCCGCCGCGTACATCGGGTGGAGCGGCTCGACGGCGAGCGTCACGCCCGCGGCCGCCGCGTCGGGGGCGAGCTCTTCGAGGGCCTCGCGGACCCGGGCGCGCGCGCCGATGAGGTCCCGCGACCCCTCCGGCAGCCCACCGGCGACGAGCACCAGCACCGCCCGCGACCCAGGCGCCCCGGCGGCAGCCAGCACGGCCGTCTCCTCGATGGCGCGACGGTTGTCGTCCAGCGAGTCGCTCCGCTCGGGTCCCGCCACCGCGGTGAAGAAGCCCGCGCGGCAGTAGGACGACATCCGCAGCCCGGAGTCCGACAGCATCGCGGCCGCCTCCCGGAGGCCCACGTCGGCCACCGGTTCTCGCCAGAGCCCGATCGACTGCATGCCGACGGAGGTGGTCACCGTCAGCGCGTCACGGAGGGTGGCGTGCTTGATGGTGGCCTGGTTGATCGAGAGCCTGGGGTGCGTCAAGGATCAGCCCAGCAGCAAATCGTCGAGGACGACCTTGCAACCTTCGCGGCTGGAACGCAGGCCCGCGTCGGCGAGTTGGACTCCGCGGGCGCCGGCGAGCAGGTCGAACGGGTACGGGGTGCCCTGCACGTAGGAGGCGAGGAACTCCTCCCACTGCTGCCGGAAGCCGTTGTCGAACACCTCATTGGTTGGCAGCTCGGCCCAATCCGCGGCGTAATCATGATCATCGGCCAGGTCCGGGTTCCACACCGGCTTCGGCGTCCCCACTCGGTGCTGGATCTTTGCGCCGAACAATCCCACCACAGCGGACCCGTGCGTCCCGTCGACCTGGAACTCCACCAGCTCGTCGCGGTTCACCCGCACCGTCCAGGAGGAATTGATCTCCGCGACGATGCCGCCGTCGAGCTCGAAGATGCCGTACGCGGCATCCTCCGCGGTGGCCTGATATGCCTTCCCAGCCTCATCCCACCGCTCCGGAATATGGATCGCCGCCTGTGCGTAGACGCTGCGCACCGGCCCGAACAGGTTCTCCAGCACATAATTCCAGTGCGGGAACATGTCGACGATGATGCCGCCGCCGTCCTCAGCACGGTAGTTCCACGACGGACGCTGTGCGGGTTGCCAGTCGCCCTCGAAGACCCAATATCCGAACTCCCCGCGCACCGAGAGGATGCGGCCGAAGAAGCCGGAGTCGACGAGGCGCTTCAGCTTCTGGAGGCCGGGCAGGTAGAGCTTGTCGTGGACGACACCGGTCTTCACGCCCGCAGCGGCGGCGAGGCGGGCCAGTTCGAGGGCCTCCTCGACGGACTCGGCCGTCGGCTTCTCCGTGTAGATCGTCTTTCCCGCAGCGATCGCCTTCCGCAGCGCCGCCCCACGCGCCTTCGTCACCAGGAAATCCGAATAGATCTCCCACCGCGGATCCGCCAGAGCAGCATCCAGATCAGTGGTGAGGTCCTCGATGCCGTGCCTGGCGGCCAACTCGGCCAGCTTCGACTCGCTACGGCCCACGAGCAGCGGCCGGACGGTGACACGGGAACCGTCAGAGAGCTCGATGCCTCCCTGATCCCGGATCGCCAGGATCGACCGCACCAAGTGCTGCCGGTAACCCATGCGGCCGGAGACACCATTCATGATGATCCCGATCTCACGCACGGACCCGGATCCCTGCACCATCTCGGCCGGCGGCGGCTTCAAAGTCGTTGACACACTCAGTTCCTATCTATCACTTGCGTTTGGACGACATTGGTAAACGCTTTCCCCTATCCTGACACGTCACTGCCCCGCGACACAAGAGGACGCCCCAGTTTTGTCCCAAGAAGCTTGGTTGTGAGGACCGTCAAGGATCCTGGGAAACGTTTACCATCGGATCACACTGTTCCCCGGTGGTCACGCTCGACCCGCATGTCGGTGACGGGGCTCGTGAACCCGTGCCGGTGA
Organism: Tessaracoccus sp. MC1627; assembly: GCF_014164725.1. Classification (NCBI taxonomy): domain Bacteria; kingdom Bacillati; phylum Actinomycetota; class Actinomycetes; order Propionibacteriales; family Propionibacteriaceae; genus Tessaracoccus; species Tessaracoccus sp. MC1627. The sequence continues at coordinate 53,625 of NZ_JACJGA010000006.1, forward strand.
GTGGGGTGGGCTGCGAGATCAGCGGGGGTGATGGCAGCACCCTCAGCTGCGGCGGAGGCATAGATCGCGGCCACCATCTCGATGGAGCGGGCGGGCTGATCGGCCGTGGGTGGAAGCGGCTCTCCGGCAAGAAGCGCGTCGAAGACGTCTCGCAGCAGAGGCGCATGGTCACTGCGCTCCTCGTACTCGGGGAAACGCCACGCCTCGGCCTCGACTTCGAACCCGGGGGCGGGCGTGATCTGCCAGTTCTCGTGCCCGTGGCCGTAGAGGTGCTCGACGGAGACCGTCGCCTTCTGCGTGTCGATCCGCACCGTACTGACCTGGCGCGGAGAGACCGCGCTGGTGACCACCTGAGCCACCGTCCCCCCGGCGAACGTGATGGTCGCGGTGGAGGCGTCCTCGGTCTGGGTCTCGCGGTCCAGCCGCCACAGACGCCCCTGCACACTGGCCCAGTCACCCAGCAGGAAGCCCAGGAGGTCCAGCTGGTGGATGCCGTGCCCCAGCGTGGTGCCGCCACCCTCGGTGGCCCACTTCCCGCGCCACGGCACGGCGAAGTAGTCGGCTCCACGGAACCACAACGTCTCACAGACCGCGATGAGCGGGCGCCCCAGGGCGCCGCGGGTGAGCAGTTCGCGGACATGCGCCGCGGCGGTGCCGGTCCGCTGCTGGAACACCACAGCCAGCTCCTTGCCGGCAGCAGCGGCGGCCGCGCGCATCTCGTCGAGTTCGTCGAGCGACGGCGCCGGAGGCTTCTCGACGACCACGTGCGCACCCGCGGCGAACGACGCGACCGTCTGGTCGCGGTGGACACCCGGCGGAGTGCAGATCAGCACCACATCCGGATGTTCCGCCGCCAGCAGTTCGTCGAGCGTGTCGTAGACGGCCGGGTTGCCCCACTGGGCGGCGAAGGCGTCTCCCTTGGACCGCGTCTGGTTGGTGACCGCAACGAGCTCGGCCTGGGGATGGGCCTCGACGGCCCGCGCGTGGAAATGAGCCACGGCGCCGGTGCCGACGATCGCGCAGCGCAGTGTCTGGGTCATGCGGATGCCTCGGACTCGGGGGCGGCGGTCGGGCCGACCGATCGGAGCTCGGCGACGAGTTCTGCCCCCGCGCCGGATGCATGGGCGGCCACGTCGGCGGTGCCGATGAGGACCGCTGCGGACAGGACCAGCGTCTCGCCCTGCGGCAGGCGGGTCTCGGTGTAGAAGAACGGCGCCGGATTGAGGCCCGCGTACTCCTCACTGCGGGCGAACCACGGGTTCGGCTCTACCGCCCCGTCGAGCATGAGTACGCCTGCGCTGCGGTCAGGGGCCGTGAAGGCCAGCCACGGGCCTGGCTCGCCCCGCGCCTCGTCCCCTGCGGGCCCCGATGGCGCCGTGATCTCCCCGCCGGTGAACGTGGTGGGGCCCCGCCAGAAGATGCCGCAGTACCCGGCGTTCTCCCTGCCCTTCGACGTCGGCGAGCCGAAGCCCAGTGCCTCGCCCGAGACGTTCGTCAGGGCGCTGCGCCAGGTCAGTGCCCACGTGTCCCCGTCGACGGGGCGGGCGGTGAGCAGGCGCTCCTCGGTCAGCACCAGCGAACCGTCCTCCGCCACCCAGTCCAGCCGCTCCACTACTTCCGCGGTGTGGTCGCCGCCCCCGAGCTCGAAGGACCGGTGCACCTGTGTCCCGTTGTTGGGCAACTGCACGTAGCCACTGCCGTGGACGTAGGTGGGGCCGCCCCAGAAGTTGTGGGGGCCCACCACCGGCAAGGCCAGCGAGAGCCCCTTGTGCCAGACGTGGTCGTCGGGGCGATAGGCGGTGACGTCCGCGCCGGCGCGCGTTCGGAGGAGTGCGTAGGGACGCGGGGACTCCAGCTGCGCGTCGGTCGGCTCGTAGACGTACTCGGCGACGGTGACGTCGCCGTCGACCAGCAGGAGCCGGCCTGGCCGGGTGTCGAACTTCATGGAACCTCCACGGTGAGGATGGGCTGGGTGCCCGCCGCAGCGGGCGGTTCACACACTAGAGGAATCCATGGGAAAGCGCTATCCTTGCTGAGACTTCTTCGCACAGAACCCAAAGGAGGGCTCATGCACGTGGCCGACAATCCGATCATCCCGGTGGTGGTCATCAACCGGGCAGACCGCACCGAAGCGCTGGGTGAGGCGCTGGTCGCGGGCGGCATCCCGATCGCCGAGGTGACGTTCCGCACCGAGGCGGCGCCCGAGGCCATCCGACGCATGAGCGCCAACGCGGAGCTGCTGGTGGGTGCCGGCACCGTGCTGAGCGCCGGTCAGGTGGACCAGGCCCTCGACGCCGGCGCCCGGTTCATCGTCAGCCCAGGCTTCAGCGCCGAGGTCGTCAGGCGCGCCCAGCACCACGGGCTGCCCGTCTTCCCCGGCGCGGTCACCCCGTCGGAGATCATGGCCGCGCTCGATCTGGGCCTGACCACCCTGAAGTTCTTCCCCGCCAACATCTACGGCGGTCCCGCCGCCCTCAAGGCGCTGGGTGCGCCGTTCCCGCAGGTGCGGTTCATCCCCACCGGCGGCGTGGCAATGGGCAACCTCGCCGACTTCCTCACGTTGCCCAACGTGGCTGCGGTCGGCGGCTCCTGGATGGTTCCCGCCAATCTGGTTGACGCCAGCGACATGGACACCATCCGCCGCCTCTGCACCGAGGCCTCTGCCGCGGTCGCCTCGTTCGGAAAGGCGGCCTGACATGGGCACCCTCACCCTCCGCCCCGCCGACGAGTGCCGCTACCAGGCCGTCTCGCTCGGCGAGGTCATGCTGCGCCTCGACCCAGGCGACCTGCGCATCCGCACCGCCCGCTCCTTCACCGCCTGGGAGGGCGGCGGCGAGTACAACGTCATCCGCGGCCTCTCCCGCGTGTTCGGCCTGCCCACCGCGGCGGTCACCGCGCTCGTCGACGACGAGGTCGGCCACCTCGTCGAAGGCTTCATCCTCGCCGGCGGCGTCGACGCCCGATGGATCAACTGGGCCAAGAGCGACGGCGTCGGACGCACCGTCCGCAACGGCCTCAACTTCACCGAACGCGGCTTCGGCATGCGCGGCGCCAAGGGCGTCTCCGACCGCGGCCACACCGCCATCTCCCAGCTGCGCCCGGACCAGGTCGACTTCGACCGCCTCTTCGGCGAGCAGGGCGTGCGCTGGCTCCACACCGGAGGCATCTACGCAGCCCTCTCCGAGCAGTCCGCCGAGACCGCGCTCGCCGCGGTGAAGGCCGCCAAGAAGCACGGCACCGCCGTGTCCTACGACCTCAACTACCGCCCCAGCCTGTGGCAGACCATCGGCGGCCAGGCCCGCGCGCAGGAGGTCAACCGCGAGCTGGCCAAGTACGTCGACGTGATGATCGGCAACGAGGAGGACTTCACCGCGGCCCTCGGCTTCGCGGTCGAAGGCGTCGACGAGAACCTCGCGGAACTGCCGATCGAGGGCTTCAAGGCCATGATCGAGCAGGTCGCGGAGGCGTATCCCACCATGGCCGTCATCGCCACCACCCTGCGCACCGTCCGCTCGGCCTCCACCAACGACTGGGGCGCAGTCGCCTGGTCCGCCGACACCAGCCTGGTGCAGGCCACGCACCGCGAAGGCCTGGAGATCCTCGACCGGGTCGGCGGTGGCGACTCCTTCGCCTCCGGTCTGATCTATGGTCTCCTCACCGGGGAGCCGCTCTCCACCTGCGTCGAGTTCGGCGCCGCCCACGGGGCGCTAGCCATGACCACTCCCGGCGACACCTCCATGGTGACCGCCGCCGAGGTCCTCAAGCTCGCCGGCGGCGGCAACGCCCGGGTTGACCGATAGCGGGATCGTTGGCTGAGGTGGCGCGGAGCGGGGCCCCCACCGTTGGCTGAGGCGCCGCGGAGCGGGCCCCCACCGTTGGCTGAGGTGCCGCGGAGCAGCCCACACCGCTGGCTGAGGCGCCGCGGAGCAGCCCACACCGCTGGCTGAGGCGCCGCGGAGCAGCCCACACCGCTGGCTGAGGCGCCGCGAAGCGGCCTCGAAGCCTAAGAGAGTGTCCTTGTCAGCTCGCCTTTCCCAGGCTTCGAGGCTCGTCGCTCCTCAGCCAGCGGGTGCGGTTCGTCACCCAAACTCTGATAACGATGGTCTACGGGACCCAGCGGGTGGGTGCGGTGGTCGCCCAGGGCGCGTCGACGCGCGAGAACGGGCGGCCCTGGCGCACGGCCCGGCCCAGATCGTCGGCGATCCCGTGGATCACGGGGACACGCGCGTCGCCGTCGCCGGACCAGGTCACGAACGCGGGGTCGACGGGCTGCGGCTCCGGAGCGGTCTGGCTGGCCTCCAGGACGCACATGAACGCGCCCGTCTCCACGAGCGGCACCAGGAGCGCGGCACCATGCTCGCGGTGGTCCAGCAGGTTGGCCAGCAGACCCTGCCGCGACACCTGCTCCGTGCGCTCCGGCTCGCCCTCCAGGCGCCACTCCACCTCGTCGTCGGTGTAGCGGAGGACCACGGAACCGCGATCCCCCACCACCGCGACACTCGGCGACGGATCACCCTTGGACTCCGCGCACAGCGTCAGCGCGGCCTGGACCGGGACGCCCACCGTGGTGCCGACCTCAACCCAGGCAGTGTCGTCGGTGTCGATGTCGTGCGCGCGGTACAGCTCGGAGTCCACCCATCGCACCTGGTCAGCGCGTTGTGCTCCAGCGACGGCAAGGGCCGCGGCCACGGCGTGAGCCAGCGGGTTGGTCACCACGCCGTCGGCCACCCGGGCGCCGTTGAAGACGCGATGCCCTGCCCATGGGCTTCGGCTGTAGTAACCGTCGTCGCGGCTCCACTCCCCCCAGGCCACGACGCGCGCATTGCCCCCGACCTTGCCGTCGGCGAGCACCACCTGCAGGATGTCGATCCCGTCCGAGCCGAGCGCCTGGAAGCCCACCTGCACGGCGCGGCCCGTCCGTTCGGCCGCGTCGAGCAGCGTGCGGAACTCGGCAAGCGAAGCGGTGGGCGGCTTCTCGAGCAGCACGTCGGCGCCGTGCTCCAGCGCCAGGACGGCCAGCGCGGCGTGGGCACCGATGGGCGCGGCGATACTCACCAGGTCGGCGGGATGCTCGGACAGCGCTTGCTGGAGGGTGTCGTAGACGGGCGCGGTGTCGAAGGCGCCGGGCTGCGGATCGACGGCGGCCACCAGCTGCGCCCTGCCAAGGGCCTCCATCTCGGCGATGGCCTCGAGGTGATGCCGGCCATATCCATTGACGCCGACCTGGATGATTCGCGCGGGGGTGCTCACGATTCAATCCTGTCACTACTGCCCTTCCGGCGGCCCCGTTCGCCACGCGGCGGCGCCAGCCCGCACGTGGGGCACCCGCCTAGACTTCCGGCGTGATCCTCCCTCAGCCCGCCCCGCTCGTCCTACGCGGCCTCCGCTTCGACGCCTCCCGGCCCGCCGTGATGGGCATCATCAACCGCACGCCCGACTCCTTCTACGCCTCCGCCCGCTACCTCGACGACGATGCAGCCCTCGCCCGCGCCGTCGAGATGGTGGACGAGGGCGTCGACCTCGTCGACGTCGGAGGCGTCCGCGCAGGCCAGGAGGGTGAGTGGATCGACGAGGCCACGGAGATCGCGCGCGTCCGCCCGTTCGTCCTCGCCCTCCGGGAGCGCTTCCCGCGACTCCCGATCAGCCTCGACACCTGGCGCGCCGAGGTCGCACAGGCCTGCGAGGGCGCCGTCGACCTCGTCAACGACACCTGGCAGGGCGCGGACCCGGATCTCGTCCACGTGGCCGCGACACTCGGCGCCGGCTACGTCGTCTCCCACACCGGCGGGCTCCCCCCGCGGACCGATCCCAGCGGAATCGACTACGGCCCCGGTGAGGCTGTCGTTGAAGATGTCCTCCGCGTCCTCCGCGCCGGCGCCCAGAGGGCACTCGACGCCGGGATCCGCCCCGACGGCGTCCTCGTCGACCCCACCCTGGACTTCGGCAAGACCACGCCCAACTCCCTCGCCTTGGTCGGGGCCACGGACCGCGTCGTCGCGCTGGGGTTCCCGGTGCTTCAGGCCATCAGCCGTAAGGACTTCGTCGGCGAGACCCTCGACCTGCCCGCCGACCAGCGGCTCGAGGGCAGCCTGGCCGCCACCGCCGTCGCTGCCTGGCTCGGGGCAACCGTTTTCCGCGCCCACGACGTGCGCGCTACCCGTCGCACCCTCGACATGGTGGCTTCCATCCGCGGCGACCGACCCCCGGCCATGGCCGAACGCGGGCGCTGAGAATACCAGGAGAGGTCGGTCTGACCTATCACCGCCCCAGCCTCGGAGGGGTACCCCGCTGGTTTAGTGTGGTGGCGTGGGTGTAAACCCCCCGAGACAAGACGGAGAGCGATGAGCGATCAAGCCACCAGTGCGGCCGACATCAGCCTGGCCGCAGACTTTGACACTCCCTCCCAGGCGGACTGGGAGAAAGAGGTCCTGAAGGTCCTGAACCGAAAGCGGCCCGAGGGCAAGGAGCTCACAGTCGAGCAGGCGTACAAGCGCCTGTCGAGCTCCACCGTCGACGGCCTCACCATCAAGCCCCTGTACGTGAAGAGCGACGGCGTGGAGGAGCTCGGCTACCCAGGCGTGGCCCCCTTCGTCCGCGGCACCACGGTGCGTGACGGCGAGATGGACGCGTGGCACATCGCCCAGTTGCATGAGGATCCCGACGCGGCCGAGACCCGGCGCGCCATCCTCACCGATCTCGAGCGTGGCGGCACCGCCGTCTACGTGCGCGTTGATCCCGATGCTGTCGCGGTGGCGGACCTGCCGACCGTCCTGGCCGACGTCCTGCTGGACCTCGCCCCGGTCTACCTGACCTCCAAGACGCAGCAGCTCGAGGCAGCCACGGCGCTGGTCGAGTTCCTCGCCGCCTCGGACAAGGACGCGGCCACGCTCACCGGCAACCTCGGCGTTGATCCCATCGGAGCGGCCGCCCTGGCCGGCACCGACGCGGACCTCAGCGTCCTGGCCCAGGCCGTCGAGCTGGCCAAGCCCTACCCGGGCGTGCGGCCGGTCGTCGTGGACGCCACCGTCTACCACAACGCCGGAGCCGGCGACGTGCACGAACTGGCCTACGCCGTGGCCGTGGGCGTCGAATACGTCCGCGCGCTCACCGAGGCGGGCCTCACCGTCGACGAGGCCTTCGACTCACTCATGTTCCGCGTCTCCTCCACCACCGACCAGTTCGCCACCATCGCCCGCCTGCGCGCGCTGCGCGGCCTGTGGTCGCGGGTGGGCGAAGTGCTGGGCGTCACCGAGTCCAAGCGGGGCGCCATCCAGCACGCCGTCACCTCCGAGCGCCAGATCGCGCGCGACGATGCCTACGTCAACATGCTGCGCGGCACCATCTCCTGCTTCGCGGCCTCCGCGGGTGGGGCCGAGATTCAGACCGTCCTTCCCTTCGACACCGCGGCGGGCCTCCCCACGGACTTCTCCCGCCGCACCGCACGCAACACGCAGGTGGTGCTGGCTGAGGAGTCCAACGTCGGGCGCGTCAACGACCCGGCCGGCGGCTCGTGGTTCGTCGAGTCGCTCACCAGGCAGCTCTCCGACAAGGCGTGGGCCGTGTTCCAAGGCCTCGACGGCGAAGGCTTCGCCGCGGCGCTGGCCGACGGCACCGTCAAGGCCCAGCTGGATGAGGTCAACGCCGCCCGCGCGGCCCAGCTGGCCACCCGCAAGATTCAGCTGACCGGCGTGTCGATGTTCCCCAACCACGAGGAGGCCGCGCTCGAGCGCAAGGCCCGCCCCGCGGCACCGGAGCTCGGCGGCCTGAAGGTGGTCCGCGACACCCAGGTGTTCGAGGACCTCCGCGACCGTTCGGCTGCCGCCCGCGAGGCCGGCAACGCGCCGTCGGTGCTGCTGGCCTGCCTCGGCGCCCGCCGCGACTTCGGCGGCCGCGAGGGCTTCACCTCGAACCTGCTCCATGTGGGCGGGCTCGACACCATCGTCGCCGAGGGCGAGACGCCGGAGGACTTCGCGCGGCAGCTCACCGAGTCGGGCGCGAAGGTCGCGGTGCTGTGCTCCAGCGCCAAGGTCTACGCCGCCCAGGGCGTGGCAGTGGCCGAGGCCCTGCGCGCCGCCGGGGCCGAGACCGTCCTGGTCGCCGGCCAGATCAAGGAGCTGGGCGAGGGCGCCGAGGGCGCCGTCGACGGCAACGTGTTCGACGGCATGAACGTGGTCGAACTGCTGACCACCACCCTGAACAAGATGGGAGCCTGAGCATGACCGTCCCCCGTTTCACAGACATCGAGCTGACCGAGGCGGTCTCGGCTGACGCCGCGGCCAAGTTCGAGGCCATCATCGAGTCCACCGGGCACTCCGCCGGGTGGCAGACCCCCGAGCGCATCCTGGTGCCGCCGCTGTACGGCGATACGGACCTCGCCGGGCTCGACTTCCTCGAGACCGCGCCCGGCATCCCGCCGTTCCTCCGCGGCCCCTACGCCACGATGTACGTCAACCAGCCGTGGACGGTCCGCCAGTACGCGGGCTTCTCCACCGCCGAGGAGTCCAACGCGTTCTACCGCCGCAACCTGGCCGCCGGCCAGAAGGGCCTGTCGATCGCGTTCGACCTCGCCACCCACCGCGGCTACGACTCGGACCACCCGCGCGTGGCCGGTGACGTGGGCATGGCCGGCGTCGCCGTCGATTCCATCCTGGACATGCGCCAGTTGTTCGACAAGATCCCGTTGGATCAGATGTCTGTGTCCATGACGATGAACGGCGCGGTGCTGCCGGTGCTGGCGCTGTATGTTGTCGCGGCCGAGGAGCAGGGCGTCAAGCCCGCGCAGCTCGCCGGAACCATTCAGAACGACATTCTGAAGGAGTTCATGGTCCGCAACACCTACATCTATCCGCCGGCTCCGTCGATGAAGATCATCGCCGACATCTTCGCCTACACCTCGGCGAACATGCCCCGGTTCAACTCGATCTCCATCTCCGGCTACCACATGCAGGAGGCCGGGGCGACGGCGGACATCGAGATGGCCTACACCTTGGCCGACGGCGTGGAGTACATCCGCGCCGGCGAGTCGGTGGGCCTCAACGTGGACCAGTTCGCGCCTCGCCTGTCCTTCTTCTGGGCCATCGGCATGAACTTCTACATGGAGGTCGCCAAGATGCGCGCCGCGCGCATCCTGTGGGCAAAGCTGGTGCGTCAGTTCGGGCCGAAGAACCCGAAGTCGATGTCGCTCCGCACCCACTCGCAGACCTCCGGCTGGTCGCTGACCGCGCAGGACGTGTACAACAACGTCGTGCGCACCTGCGTGGAGGCCATGGGCGCCACGCAGGGGCACACGCAGTCGCTGCACACCAACGCCCTCGACGAGGCCATCGCGCTGCCGACGGACTTCTCCGCCCGCATCGCCCGCAACACCCAGCTGTTCCTGCAGCAGGAGTCGGGCACCACCCGCACGGTGGACCCGTGGGCCGGTTCCGCGTATGTGGAGAAGCTCACCGAGCAGCTCGCCCGCAAGGCATGGGAGCGGATCCAGGAAGTGGAGCAGGCCGGCGGTATGGCCAAGGCCATCGAGCAGGGCATCCCGAAGATGCGCATCGAGGAGGCCGCGGCCCGCACTCAGGCCCGCATCGACTCCGGCCGCCAGCCGGTGATCGGCGTCAACAAGTACAACCTCGACAGCGAGGACCCGCTCGAGGTGCTGAAGGTGGACAACAAGTCCGTCCGTGCATCCCAGATCGCCAAGCTGGAGCAGCTCCGCGCCGAGCGCAACGAGGCCGAGACCCAGCAGATGCTGGAGCGCCTCACCTGGGTGGCAGCGAACCCCGACGCGACAGATCCTGACCGCAACCTGCTCAAGGTGGCCATCGACGCAGCCCGCGCGAAGGCCTCCCTCGGCGAAATCTCCGACGCGTTGGAGAAGGTTTACGGCCGCTACACCGCTCAGATCCGTACGATCTCAGGTGTGTACAACACCGAAGCCGGCTCCAACGAGGACATCGAGACAGCCCGCAAGCTCGTCGAGGAGTTCGAGAAGAAGGAGGGGCGCCGCCCGCGCATCCTCGTCGCGAAGATGGGCCAGGACGGTCACGACCGTGGGCAGAAGGTCATCTCCACCGCCTATGCCGATCTCGGCATGGACGTCGACGTCGGCCCGCTGTTCCAGACGCCGGAAGAGGTGGCCCGCCAGGCCGTCGAGTCCGACGTCCACGTGGTAGGTGTCTCCTCCCTGGCCGCCGGTCACCTCACGTTGGTGCCCGCGCTGCGTCAGGAGCTGGACAAGCTGGGCCGCGAAGATCTGATGATCGTCGTGGGTGGCGTGATTCCGGCCCAGGACTTCGACGAGCTCCGCGAGCACGGCGCAGACGCCATCTACCCGCCCGGCACCATCATTCCGGCGGCTGCGATCGATCTGCTGACCAAGCTGAACGAGCGCCTGGCCGACTGATACCCGGCGAACGACGAGTGGCCCGCCCCCTGAGGGGCGGGCCACTTGCCATTTCCGCTGATCGAGCCAACCGGCCCTACTCCGCTGATCGGGCCGGGCCTACACCGCTGGTTGAGTCAGGGTCGCCCCTCGCGGGGCGCCCGTTCAGCGCGGAAAATGCCGTATTCAGCTAATCGAGCTGACTAGGTGCGACGGGGCATTTTCGGATTAGCCAACCGGCGCGAAGCGCCAGCTGCGTCGAAACCGACCCGCGCTTGTTCATGGGGCTTGGACTGGAGCTTGGAAGGCAGCCCCCGCGGTAGGTGTTCCACCAGATCGGGTCTCGAGCTCCTCAGCGACCCGAGGCCCACTCTGGAGGAACACCCACCGCAGGCTGGCGGGGTGCCGCGGTCGTCAGCCGCCCGACTTCCTCCTGAATTCGCGCTTGCCGCCCACCTTGCCGTGGGTGTGGCCCTGGCCGCGGTCCGCCTCGACGCCCTGCGCGGCCGACAGGTGCTCTGCCGCCTTCTTGCGCTCGAGGGCCTGACGCATGGCCTCCTTGGGATCCAACTTCTCTGTGGGTTGTTCTGACTCTGACATGCGGCCCAGCCTACGCGGACGGCGATGGGGCCGCGGCCCAACCGTCGCTCGCTCCCCCGCCCCCTCGGAGGCCTGGCCTCCCCCCTCGTGCACGACACGCCGTCCGACCCGCTCTCCATGCGCACATGCGACGGCGAGAGGCAGGTGCGACGGCGTGTCGTGCACCCAGGTGCGGGCCGCATCAGGGCGGCACCCTGCTGGATGTATGGTTCACCACCTGCTGGATGTATGGATCGCCACCTGCTCGACTATGGTTCGCGACCGCGGATCGCCCCTCACCCCTCTCCCGAGACTCCTTCCGAGTGAGATTCCGGGGAGATAGGGCACATACGGGGCCATCTCCCCGGATTCTCACTCTCTTCGTCGCCGCCAGGACCGTGGGCCCCCGGCGGGGGCCTCGTGCCCGCCAAGTAGTCTCAGTCTCGTGACGCAGCTCTCCGATTCCCTCGATTTCTCGCACGGCCCCGCCTGGCGCAACCGCCTCGCACTGGCGCCGCTCACCAACAAGCAGTCCAACCCCGACGGCACGCTCTCGGACACCGAGATCAACTGGTTGCTCGCCCGCGCCCGCCACGGCTTCGGCATGGTGATGACCGCCGCCGCGTACGTGGCGCAGCCCGGCAAGGCCTGGAACGGGCAGCTCGGAATCAGCGACGAGTCACACCTGGCTGGTCTCGAGCGGCTGGCCGCGGGCATCCGCGAAGCTGGGGCCGCGTCGCTGGTCCAGATCCACCACGGCGGCGCGAAGGCAGACCCGGACGCATCCGGCGAGCCCGCCGTCGGTCCCTTCGACGACGCCAGCACGGGCGCGAGGGCGCTCAGCACGGCCGAGATCGAGGACGTGGTGGCCCGATTCGCGGCAGCCGCCGCCCTTGCCGAGCAGGCCGGATTCGACGGCGTCCAGCTGCATGGGGCCCACGGCTACCTGCTGTGCCAGTTCCTGGACGCGCACAACACCCGCGAGGACGGCTACGGTGGCGACCTCCACGGCAGGTCGCGGATCATCCGCGAGACCATCGCCGCCGTGCGCGCGGCCACCTCGTCGGACTTCCACCTCGGACTCCGGCTCTCGACGGAACGATTCGGCCTGAGTACCCCCGAGATCGCACAGCTCAGTGGCGAGCTGATGGCCGAGGGCGGCCTCGACCACCTCGACCTGTCCCTGTGGGACGTCACCAAGCTCCCCGAGGGGGCGGCCGACGGCGACGCCCCGCTGGTCAGCCACTTCGTCGACCTTCCCCGCGGAGGCACCAGGCTCGGGATCGCGGGCAAGGTGGGCAGCGGCCCCACCGCGACCGCCGCGCTGGTCACCGGCGTCGACTTCGTCGTGGTCGGGCGCGCCGCCATCGCAGACCAGCGGATCGCCGAACGGATCCTGGCCGACGCCCACTACCCCGGGCCGTCGTTCCCCGTCTCCAAGCAGGAGCTCCGCGACAACTGCGTGGGCGAGCCCTTCGTCGAGTACTTCTCGACCGGGTGGCCACAGCTCGTGGCCAGCTGACGGCCGTGCGCGCGCTGATCGCCAGCGGCACCGGCCGCTACGCGGACCCGTGGCACCCCTTCGACCGGACCACGCCCAGTATCGCCGGGGCGCTCGTCGAGGCCGGCTTCATCGTCGAGGTCGACCACGACGTCGACCACGCCATGACCAGCCTCGACGGTGTGGACCTAGTGGTGGTCAATGCCGGCGACCCGTGGGCGGACACCGACCACCGTCTCTCTCCCGATGCCCCGGGACCCGCCGGGCTGGCGGCCGCACTCGACCGGGGCATCGGTGTGCTGGCGGTTCACATCGCGGTGGCGAGCCTCCGCGACTACCCGGACTGGGCGGCCGCCGTCGGCGCGATCTGGGTGCCCGGGCAGTCCTGGCACCCACCGCTCGACACCGCGACAACCCGGCGCGTCCCGATCGAGGAGAGCGGCCGGCCCAGCGAGTTCCGGGTGGAGGACGAGCGCTACCTCAGCCTTCAGTTCGTGGGCTGGAGCCACGTGGTGGCCACTCACGCCGGCCCCGACGGCCCAGAGCCCACCGCCTGGATCCGCCGGCACGGCGCGGCGCGGATCGCCGTCGACCTCCTCGGGCACGACGAGCGCTCCTACGATTCGGCGGGCCACCGCGACCTCCTCCGGGACCTCGCCGTCTGGTCGGCCAGCGGCTCGGGTCCGCTGCACCACCCCTGACGCCTGCCCCTGCTCCTGGGCCCTGAAGGGTCGCGAACGACCTGACAAGGGTCTCGACATGCGTTGAGTCAGATGGCAGGCTGAACCATGGACTCTACCCAGGTGCTGGTCAGAGCGGCGGCGGACGTCCTGGAGGCGCCGGCAGCGGGTATCGCACGCACACGGCTGGCTGCGGCTCTCCGCGACGCGACCGGCACCGACATCGTGTCGCGGGTGAGTTTCACCCGCCGTTCGGTGAGCTTCTTCGTCGACGGCGCCCCGCCAGCGCCGCCGCCACACCTCCTGCCCACCCCAGCAGACCTCGCTCTGCATCCGCTCACGCGCTTCCACGCCGCCGTCGGCTCAGCCACCCCGGCTCTGATGGTGGACGCGCTGCGGTCCGGCCTCGGTCTTCTCCCCTCCACACGAGGCGTCATCGAACGCCTCGGGCTGAGCATCCACCAGCTGAGCGTGCCACTCGACCCGATGTCGACAGCGGCCCCATACACGGGGTGGGTCCTTGTCTCCGACGACCGGATCTCCGAGCGCGCCGTCGAGACGATGTCGGTGTTCCAGCCGCTGCTGCGAGCGCTTGACCGCCACATCGGCGCCCTCGCCACCGTCGGCGAGACCCCTGATGAGGTCAGCCTCACGCCCCGCGAGAAGGTGGTGCTTGAGCTCCTGGCCGATGGGCTCACCGCCCAGGCGATGGCCAGCCGTCTGGCGGTGTCGCGGCGGACGGTCCACAAACACCTCGAACATCTCTACAAGAAGCTCGGGGCCACAGACCGGCTCACCGCGGTGCTTTGGGCGCAGGGGCGGGGATGGCTCCCCGCCCCCATGCCGTCAGGTCAGTCCGGCAGCTCCGACGCGCACTCGGCCACGTAGCCAAGGAGCGATTCCGTCAGAGACCCGAATTGCGCCTCAGTGAGGTAGCTGAACGGCTTGGGCGCCTTGCCCTTGGCGTATGCGCCGCCGCCGGTGATCGCCTTGGAGTGGATGAGGGGCTCCTGCTCGAGGCCCTCTGCCTCCATGAACTCCTGAACCGCGGTGTCGGCGGCCCAGCCGCAGGCCTCCTTGAGGTGGTCGGGGATGAGGAACTCAGCGCCCATGTCGCTCAGCGACACCCACGCGGTCCCTCCCGCCAGGTGGTGCTGGTAGGCGGCGTCTGCCCATTGGTCCTTGTAGCAGTGGTGTGCGGAGGCCACCGTGGTGGTCCCCAGCAGGATGACGGCGCTGGCCGCCGCCGTCTTCAGCAAGATCCTCTTCGCGCTCATGGTGAGCTCCCCTCTCGTGTCGGGCCCGCTGTCCGGGCGTGGCACCACACTCCCCCAGCGGGGGCGCACGGGAAATACGCACAGGTGCGTATCCCGCTCAGGGCAGCACAGGCAGCTGGTCGTCGAGGCCGGGGTAGGAGTCCTGGGCTCCGGGCCGCGTGCAGGCGAAGGCGCCCACACGCGAGGCGAAGCGGGCCGCGTCGACCAGCGTCTCGCCCGCGGCGAGGCGGGAGACGAGTGCGCCCACGAACGCATCACCTGCTCCGGTGGAGTCGACGGCGGTGACCGGGGCCGACGGGACGGCGGTGAGTTCGGTGTCGCGGCCGACGACGAGCGAGCCCTGTGCGCCCAGCGTCATCACCACGGAGGCCACCCCTGCGCCGACCAGGGCACGCGCCGCCTCAGAGTGGGCGTCCTGCTGAGAGGCCTCGCGTTCAGGGCCCAGCATCGCGAGGACCAGCCCCGCCTCGTGCTCGTTGACCACGAGGGGATCGGCGCGACGGATGACCTCCAGCGGGAGGGCGGTCACGGGAGCCAGGTTCAGGACGAAGCGGCCGGCGGTCAGCTCCGCGGCCCGGACTGTGCCGGAGGCCGGGATCTCGCCCTGCGCGACGACGACGTCCGCGGCCCGGATCGTGTCGGCCGCCTCATCGACGAATGCCGTGTCGACGTGCCCGTTCGCACCCGGCACCACGATGATGGAGTTCTCGCCCACCGCGTCGACCACGACGATGGCCAGCCCCGTCGGTCCAGGAACGATCCCCAGGTGCGTCCGGTCGAGCCCGGCCGCGATGATCCCGGACAGCGCCACCTCGGCGTTCGCGTCGTCACCCACGGCGCCCACCATCGCGACGGTAGCCCCGAGCCGGGCGGCAGCGACCGCCTGATTGGCGCCCTTCCCGCCGGGGCGCATCGACGCGTCCCGGCCCGGCAGCGTCTCCCCCGGGGTGGGGTGCCTGGCCACCTCGACGGAGAGGTCCGCGTTGATCGACCCCACCACCACGACGGTGCCCGGCATGGTCTCGGCCAGGGGCTCCGAAGGCGAGGTCATGGGGGCGTCGGCCGGCCCAGCAGGGCCTGCGCCGTCGGCTCGTCGGTGACCAGCACGTCAAGGTAGCGGCCGGCGATGGCGCCGCGGATGGCCTCCACCTTCTCGGCCCCGGCGGCCACACCCACCACGTTCGGCAGGGCCCGCAGCTCGGCGAGGCTGAGCGAGACCGAGCGGTCCGAGGCGGACCCGGAGATCTCCTCGCCGCGCCGCCCGAACCAGTGCCCAAGCATGTCGCCCACCGCCCCGGCGGCGGCGTAGGCCGCGACGTCGTCGTCGGTCACCATCCCCGTCCGCACCGCGGATCCGCCCGGCCGCACCGCGCCGACGCCGGTGAGGGTGAGCGTGGCGCTCCGGGCGAGGTCGAACACCTGCGCGACGGCGTCCTCCGTCCTCAGCGACTCCGCCAGCTCCGCGCTGGAGACGAACATCGGCGACGGCACGGCGCGGAGGCGACGAACCGCCGCGGGGTTCTCGGAGACGAGTTCGGCGACGTTGTCGATGGTGCCGGCGGCCGAGGCCAGCGTCACGCCGTCGAGCGACTCTGCCGAGAGCATGGTGAGCGCGCGTGCGACGGTGTCGCTCCACCCGACCCCCACGACGACGCCGGGATGCAGGTAGCGCCTGGCGTAGGCCGCGAGCGCGGCCGCGACCCTCTCGTTGGTGCGCTCCCGGCTCATCGGCCCGCTGAGCATGGGCACGACGACCGCATCGGTCAGCGGCGTCCGCTCGCGCAGCTGGGTGGCCAGGCCGAGGGCGGCCAGGTAGTTGGCGTCCATCTCGATCCGCACGATGCCCTGCTGGCGCGCCGTCTCGAGCAGCCGTCCCACCGTCTGCCGCGACACATAGAGCCGCGCAGCCACCTGCGCCTGCGTCAGGCCGTCCTCGTAGTAGAGCCAGGCCGCGCGGACGGCGAGGTCGAGATCGCCTGCTTCCGGGGTCAGCATCGCGCCCGGCCTCCTTCGTCGACCACCCCGGCGGCAGCGCCGTGGGCGGATGCCCAATTGCCTGCCGATAGCTTCTCACGGGGGCGACGCTGGCATAGATTCGAGGGCAATACAGCACACAGTCATGCTCGACGAAGGAGTAGCAGTGACGGAGTTCCCGGCCACGCAGCACGCCATCCAGATCACCGGGGTGGATGAGTTCATCCACAATCCGGCCAAGCCGGTCGACCCCGTCGGCCCCACCCAGCTGCTGCTCAAGGTCGAGTCCTGCGGCATCTGCTTCAGCGACACCAAGCTCCTCCACGCCTTCGATTCCCACCCTCGCAAGGCCGAGGTGGTCTCCGGCATCGACCTCGACGCCCTTGCCGAGATCCCCAGCTACCACCCCGGCTCCGCGCCCGTCGTGCCCGGGCACGAGCCGGTGGCCCGCATCGTCGCCGTCGGCGACCAGGTGACCCACTTCGCCGTCGGCGATCGTGTGCTCGTCCAGGCCGACTGGAAGCACCTCAAGACCCCCGCCTCCAACGGCGCCTTCGGGTACAACTTCGACGGCGCCCTGCAGGAGTACGTCGTCGTCGACGAGCGCTGCGTGGTTGCGCCCGACGGCGAGAAGTTCCTCATCCACGTCACCGACGGCCCGTCCGCCGCGGCCGTGGGCCTCATCGAGCCTTGGGCCACCGTCGAGGGTTCGTACGCGTGGGCTGAGCGCAACCATCCAAAGGCCGGCGGCCGGATGCTCGTGGTGGCCGACGGTGAGGTCGAGGGTGTCGCGGCCCTGACCGCCCTGTACGCGCCCGAGGTGATCGTGCAGCAGGACCCTGCCGACGTGGAGACCCTTGCCGGGGAGGGCTTCGACGACATCATCTACCGCGGCCACGACGTCCGGGTCATCGAGCGTCTCGGCGGGCTGCTCGGCATGCGCGGGGTGCTGTGCGTGGTGCTCGACGGGGGCCGCATCGACGGCCCGGTCCAGCTCGACATCGGCCGCGTGCACTACGACTTCATCCGCTTCTGCGGCACCACCGGCTCCGACCCGGCCGACGGGTACGCCTGGATCCCCGCCAACGGCGAGATCCGCGAGGGCGACAAGGTGGCCATCATCGGCGCCGCCGGACCCATGGGGCAGATGCACACCATCCGCGCGCTGACGTCGGGGATCGCGGGGATCTCGGTGGCCGGCACCGACCTGAGCGACGACCGCCTGGCGCACCTCGAGTCGCTGACCCGGCCGGTCGCGGAGAAGGCGGGCATCGAGCTCACCATCATCAACACCGGCACCACCAAGCTCGAGCCCGGCTACACCCACCTCTCCTGCATGGTCCCCGTGCCGGCGCTGGTGGCCCAGGCCGTGGATCTGGCAGCCGAAGGCGCAATCATCAACGCATTCGCCGGCATCCCGGCCGGCACCACAGGTGAGTTCGACCTGCAGGGCATCATCGAGCGACGCATCTTCATGCTCGGCACCAGCGGATCGGACGTGTCCGACATGCGCACGGTGCTGCGGAAGATCGAGGAGGGGATCATCGACACCCACATCTCCCTCGACGCGGTCACCGGCATGGCCGGTTTCCGTGACGCCATCGAGTCGGTGATGAACCGCACCTCGGGCGGCAAGATCATGGTCTACCCGTCGCTGCACGACCTCCCTCTGACCCGCCTCGTGGACATGGCGGAGAAGCTGCCGCACGTCGCGGCGAAGCTGAACAACGGCGTGTGGACGAAGGAAGCGGAGGAGGAGCTGCTGAACTCCGCCGGCTGAGCCAGCCAGGGCGCGCAGCGCCCAGCTGCGTCGAAGCCCCTCGCACCTGGTTCACGCAACTGACATGATGACCCCGCCAGGGAGAGGAGACCGATGACCAACGTGTGCGTCATCCCCGTCCGCGGGGGTTCCAAGGGAATACCGCGCAAGAACCTGCTGCCGATCGCGGGCAAGCCCCTCGTGGTGTGGACTATCGAACAGGCCCTCGCCGTGCCAGGACTGAGGGTGATCGTCTCGACCGAGGACGCCGAGATCGCCGCCGTGTCCCGCGACGCCGGCGCCGAAGTGATCGATCGCCCCACCGAGCTCGCCCAGGACACGACGGCCTCCGAACCCGTGATCGGGCACGCCATCGCGACGCTGACCGAACGCGGCGAGCGGCCCGACGTGGTGATGTTCCTACAGGCCACCTCGCCGGTCAGGCTGCCCGGCACCCTGGCCCGGGCGCTGGCCGAGTTCGAGGCGTCCGGGGCCGACTCGCTCTTGTCTGTCGTGCCCGAGACGCCGTTCCTGTGGAATCCCGGCCACCCGGCGACGGCGGACTATGACTTCACCCGTCGCCCCCGCCGGCAGGACATCGCCCCTGCGGGCATGAAGTACCGCGAGAACGGCTCGCTCTACGTGACACGCACCGAGATTTACGAGACCCTGCACAACCGCTTGGGCGGTCACATCGAACTGTTCGTCCTCGACGAGGTCGAGGCAATCGACATCGACACCCCAGCGGATTTCGCCCGCGCCGAGCAGGTCCTCAGAAGCATCGATGCAGATGCAGCGAGACCAGTCACCGGCCACACATCAGGCATCTGATCCAAAGGTCGGGCCGATTATGGCCGAACGTCTATGCCCTCTAGGATCTGAACAAGATTGGAGCCTGCGAAGCCGGGGCCGCGAAGCGCAAGCGATTCATGTGCGAGACGAGCGAAACCGGGGGGAGTTCACCCTCACATCGCACCGTTCCATGTCGACTCCTATGGGGGGAGCGAAGTCCACATGACCATCCGCGAAGTCTCGGCAGCCCAAGCGCATGCCATTCCTTACCGCTTCGGCGCGACCAAGCTTGGGTCGCTCAGACTGCCCGGCAACATCGCCGTCCCAACCCAGGTCCTCGGCCTCCTGGTTCTCGACGCACTCCTCCTCGCATGTGCCACCGGCGTCGCGCTGTGGGGCAGGTCCCAACTGGGGTTCCTCCCCGACGCCGCCGATGTGGAAGCCAACGTCCGGCCGTGGGCCGTGGTTCTCACCCTGGGATGGCTGACTGCACTGGGCATCAGCGGGGCTTATCAGACCCGGTTCCTGGGTGCCGGAATGCTCGAGTACCGCCGCGTCCTGAACGCCTCCGTGGTGGTGGCCGCCGTCGTCGGCATCGGTGCCTACCTCCTGCAGTACCCCCTGTCGCGGGGCTTCTTCGTGCTGCTCTTCCTCGTGGGCATCCCACTGCTGCTGGTCGGCCGGCTGGGCATGCGTCGCGGCCTCCACACCGCCCGCATGAAGGGCCATCTGATGACGCCCACTCTGATCGCCGGGGATGAGGCCCACATCGACGACCTCGCCCGCGTCCTGCGGCGCGAAAGCTGGCTGGGATTCGAGATCGTCGGCGCACTCTCCAGCACCCCGCAGGGCGCTTACACCGCGGGTGGGATTCCTGTGGTGGGAAGTCCCGAGGAAGCCCCCGTCGTCCTGCGCACCATGGGCGCCGCGGCCGTCATCTTCGCCACTGGCTCCTTCCCGCGGGCTCACATGTTCAACCGCATGGCCCGTGAGCTGGAAGACCACGACGCCCAGATGATCGTGGTCCCGGCCCTGACTGACATTTCGGCCGAACGCCTGCAGGTGCGCCCAGTGGCCGGGATGCCTCTCGTTCACGTCGAGCAGCCGCGGGCTCAGCACGCATCTCGCTGGCTCAAGCGGATCTTCGACGTCGCCGGCTCGGGAGCGTTGCTGTTCCTCTCCCTTCCCCTCACCGTCGCAGTGGCCACCGCGGTCAAACTTGAGGACTCCGGCCCGGTGTTCTTCAAACAGACCCGGGTGGGCCTCAAGGGCGAGCCCTTCAGCTTCTACAAGTTCCGTTCCATGGCCACCGACGCCGAGGAGCGTCTCCAAGCGCTCTTGGCAGAGAACGGTTCGGACGGCGAGGTCCTGTTCAAGATGACCCACGACCCGCGGATCACCCGTGTGGGCAGATTCATCAGGCGCTACTCGATTGATGAGATCCCGCAGTTCTGGAACGTCCTGCGCGGCGAAATGAGTCTGGTCGGCCCCCGCCCCGCCCTCCCCCACGAGGTTGAGCGGTACGACGATCACGTCCTGCGCCGTCTGGACGTCCGCCCCGGCCTGACGGGCCTGTGGCAGGTGTCCGGCCGCTCAGACCTCCCGTGGGAGGATACGGTGCGCCTCGACCTGTACTACGTGGACAACTGGTCGATGCTGCAGGACCTGACGATCCTGGGCCGGACGGTGACCGCAGTGCTGGCCTCGCGCGGCGCCTACTGAGGGCTCAGGTCCGTCACTTTCCACGTGTCCCGTTTCGGATGTGCAGGTGGCCGGACGAAGTAGCTCAACCGCCCCTGCCATGGCTTAGGCTCTCGAGGACGGAGGCGGCAGGCGGCCGCGGGGGGCTTTGAGGGTGAGGCTTTGACAGGATCGGATGACTCAACCGGCACCGTAGTTCGGCGCGAGCCGGGCCCACGGGCGACGCGGGATCGCTCCCTCGACGTGGCGCGCGGGCTCGCGATCATCGGGGTGGTCGTCGGGCACGCGTTACGAGGGCTATTCGCCGCTGGGCTCGCTGACCCGGCGCAGCCGGTCTGGGCTTTCATGGATCGGGCGCTCTACCTTCTGCACCTCCCGGTCTTTGCCTTCGCGACGGGGCTCCTCATGCCGCGCCCCGTCGAGCGCGACGGGCAGGCGCGCTACCTCCGCGAACGACTCTCCTTGCTCCTATACCTGTTCCTGCTCTGGACCCTCATCGAGGGCACGGCAGAGGTCTTGACATCGTCGGTCAAGAACGTCCCCGTGACCTGGGTGGAGGTGCTGAGCATCTGGACACCCCTGGGCCCACTGTGGTTCCTGCCGCTCCTCATGTTGGCGACCGTTGTGGTCGTGGTCCTCGCGCCGTGGCGCGGCCCTGTCTGTCAGGGTTGGGTGAGGCCAGCGGTTCATAGCAAGTCCGCTCGACAGGGCTAGATCAAGGATCGTCCAACCATGAGCATTTCGACACTGTCTTCCCGACCGGCTGTCACCACCGATGATGGGGTGATGACCGATTCTGTACCCGGCCCTCGTGCGGGTGGCCCGACCCGGCGGCGGGTGTTCACCCCGGCCGAGAAGTTGTCCCATCTGGCCGCCTACGACGCCGCATCGCAGCAAGGCCAGGGTGGCGCCTACCTGCGTGCCGAGGGCCTGTACTCCTCACACATGACCGAGTGGCGACGGCTCCGTGACGCCGGGATCTTGGAAGGCAAAGCACCCGGCCAGAAGGTTGGACGGCCCAGCAAGGACCAGACCGAGATCGCCCGGCTCCGCCGCGAGCTCGACCTGGCGCAACGACGCCTGGCCCGCACCAAGACGGCCCTGGACATCATGGGAAAAGCACACGCGCTCTTGGAGGACATCTCCGAGAGCGCGGAGACCGAGAAGCCGCGCAGCACGTCCTGATGGGCGCCTACGACGACCTGATCGCTGCGGGGACCACGACCCGCGACGCAGCCACCCTCACCGGCGTCCCTCGTTCCACCGCCACCCGCCGCCACGACCATCCGACCCTGCTGATCCGGGAGCCGACAGCTCCGGTGAACGCGTTGAGCAAGGCAGAGCGGGAACATGTCCTGGAGGTCCTCAACACGGCAGAGTTCGTCGACCAATCCCCGACCGCGGTCTACGCCACCCTCCTGGCACGCGGCCAATACCTGTGTTCACCAGCCACGATGTACCGGATCCTGGCCGCGAACGCCCAGGTCAAGGAACGCCGCCGCCAAGCCCGCCACCCCGCCCGGGCCCGACCGGAGCTGACCGCAACCGGCCCAGCGCAGGTGTACTCGTGGGACATCACCAAGCTCCACGGGCCGGTCAAGGGCTCCTACTTCGACGCCTACGTGATGATCGACATCTACTCCCGCTACATCGTTGGCGCCCACGTCCACACCCACGAGTCCGGACCCCTGGCCGAGGAAATGATCAAAGAAGTCTTCGGCGTCCACGGCGTCCACGCCGACCGCGGCACCTCCAAGACCGTCGCGACCCTGCTCGCCGACCTGCACGTCACCCGCTCCCACTCCCGCCCCCACGTGTCCAACGACAACCCCTACTCCGAAGCCTGGTTCAAGACCCTCAAGTACGCCCCCGCGTTCCCCGACCGGTTCGGCACCCTCGGAGACGCCCGCGCCTTCCTCACCGAATTCGTCGACTGGTACAACCACGCCCACCAGCACGCCGGCATCGGCCTGCACACCCCCGCCGACGTCCACTACGGCCTCGCCAGCGCCACCCAAGCCCGACGATCCGCGACCCTGGCCGAGGCCCGCACCAGCCACCCCGAACGCTTCACCACCACCACCGACCCGAAGATCCTCAACCTCCCCCAGACCGTCTGGATCAACCAGCCCGAAGCCCCGCCCCCAGCAGCCGCCTAACTCCCACTGGCCCCACCCACCTTGACAAGTTCCGCGGTGGACGGCTTCGTCTAGTCGCCGTGACCCTCACAGTGCTTGCAAGTGTGGCGTTCTGGGGATGGGAAGGCCAGTACGCCTTCACGAGGGTGTTGCCGCTCGTTGCTTGGTTCGTTCTCGGAGCCTTGGTGACGTTCGAACGGTTCACCCAATGGGCGGCAACGTCCCGATCCTCGGCCTTGGTGGTGATCTTTGCGGCCGGCGGAGTGGTGTGGTTATCGGCGGCATCCGTGCCGTGGGTGACAGTCCCAACCATCATCGACCCCGACCGGGGACTCGTGTCGGTGTTGGCCGGCGTGGCCGGTGTGCTGGGCGCGTTAGCGGCCACGCTAGCCGCGTCTATCCTCCTGGCTCGGCTTCAGACGTCGGGGGGCGTCCTTGGCTATCCCGGGCGCCTTTCCCATCAGATCTACCTGTCCCACGTCATCTTCACGGCCGGCACCCGCGTCGCGCTGGTCCGCATCGGCATCGTCGACCCGGCAACCCATCTGGCCCTCGGCACTGCGGCAGGAATCGCCGGGCCTTTGGTGCTCGAACAGGTGACGCGCGGCTTGCCCTGGCTCTTCGCTCCCCCGTGTGCCACCAGGAGAGCGGCCACCACAGTCGCGGGCCCCCGCCATGGGTAGCACCCTGGCACAGCACTCCGAGCCCGTCCCGTTAGGATCAGGGACCATGTCGAGCCCACCCAACAGCCAGCCGACGCGTGCCCGCCTTCGGGACCTCCAAGGCCTGCGCGCAATCGCCGTGCTTGCGGTCATGGCCGGACACGCGGGGCTCGGGTTGAGCGGTGGCTTCATCGGCGTCGATGTCTTCTTCGTCCTCTCCGGTTTCATCATCACGCTGATGCTGCTGCGGGAGCATGCCACCACTGGAACCATCTCCTTCCGCCGCTTCTACATCCGCCGGATCAAACGGCTCGCACCGGCCTTGGCGGTCACCAGCATCGCCACGGTGCTCCTGGCCCTGCTGTTCCTGTCTCCACTGGGGCCGCAGGAGACAACGTTCAAGACCGCGCTGGGCGCCACGTTCGGAGTCGCGAACTGGGTGATCGCGGCCGGCACCGGTGACTACTTCGGGACCGCGGCAGAGCGAAACGCGATGCTGCATACCTGGTCGCTGGCGGTGGAGGAGCAGTTCTACCTGGTCCTACCAGCGCTCATGCTCTTCACGCTCGCCCTGGGCTCCAAGATCGGCAAGCGGTGTGGCTGGCTCGTCCCCTTCTCGATTCTGGGGCTTCTCGCAATAGGCTCCCTCGCCTCGATCCGCGTGGGCACCGTGTTTCCCCTCGGCTACTACGGCCCGGTGACCCGAGCCTGGGAGTTCCTCGCAGGCTGCCTTCTGGCTCTCGTCATCGCCCACGTTCGACAGCTGCCCCGGATTCTCTACCCGCTGTTAGGCCTTGTCGGTCTCGGGCTGATGCTGTGGGGCCTGATCGCGATCACCCCTGAAACGCCGTTCCCAGGCAAGTGGACTCTGGTTCCTGTCGTGGCGACCCTTCTGCTGATCGTTGCAGGCCAGGGAGGCCCGAACATCGTCTCCGGGGTCCTGTCCACGAAACCCATGGTTGCCATCGGCGACTGGTCGTACTCCCTCTACCTGTGGCATTGGCCGTTCATCGTGGTGGCGAAGGCCATCTGGCCCTTCTCCAGCATGGCGCCCATCGCGGCGGCCGCGGTGTCCGTCATTCCGGCGCACCTCAGTTACCGGTACGTGGAGGAACCGTTCCGGCACCTCCAGGTCAGGGGCGTCCGTCAGGTCAGCAGGGTGGTGGCAGCCATCCTGCTCCCACCCACGGCCGCCGCCATGGCGGCGTGGCTCGTTTTCGCGCAGATCCTGACGCCCGCTTTCGGTCTGGATGAGGCCAGCGCGAAGGACCCACTGACTCCAGCAGAGGCGACGGCGGATGCCGGGCTCATTCCGTGCCGCGACCCGCTCATGCTGCAGCTCGCGAACGGCCTCTGCGGGACCACGCGGACGGGTGCACCAACCGTCCTACTTGCCGGGGACAGCCATGCGGAGCACCTGCTACCCGCGTTGACCGACGCCTTTCCCGACCTCAACCTCGAGATCATCAGCGTGCGGTCCCCCAAGCCGTTCGGCTCCAGCGCTGGAGCGCAAGCCGTCGTCGACTACGTGGCGCGTCAGCCGAATATCCGGGCCGTCGTCTACAGCCGTAATCTGGGGCGAGACGGCCGGGGCCTCTCAGAGGACGAGGAGGCCGGGATGCGGTTGACCGTCGAAGGCATGTCGAAGCTTGGCCGCCCAGTGTTTGTTCTGGACGACAACCCATTGTGGCCCCTCGACATGTTCAGCTGCACCCACCGCTTCTCGCTGGCTGTCCCCGGGATTGTGTGTGAGTGGGACCGCGATTACTTCGCGCCGCGAGAGTCCGCGATCAGGGAGGACCTGAACGGCGTCCTCCGGGACATTGAGGGTGCGAAGGTGGTGGAGGTGCACGGGGCGCTCTGCGACGCAAACGTGTGTCGCCGTGCCCAAGACGGCGAGCCCCTCTACTCCGATGCGAACCACGTGACCGCGGTGGGTGCCGCCTTGATGGTGTCGTACGCCCTCGAGCGCCACCCCGACTTCCAGGCCGCATTGAGTCATCCCTCCTGACGCCGAGGGCAGTCGCCGTCCGGAAAGATCCTGACTAGGCAATATTCGTCGCGCCTGACTCCACCACCGGCATAGGTCCCCCGCTGGACGATCAGAGCCGAATAGGATCCACATGGAGATCAGAGCTGGCATGCGCACGCCATGACCTACGACAGCGCTGACAGAATAGGAGGAAGGGATGAGACGGAACTCGGGTACCTCCGGCCTTCGTGCGCTGTTCGTGGTCCCCCACCAAGACGACGAGATGCTCACACTCGGTGCCGCTATTAAGGCCGACGTCGCCGATGGCTTCACCGTCGACGTGATCCTCGTCACCGATGGCAAGGAGGACCCTGCACGCACTGGACTGACGGCCGAGTCCCTGGGACGGATCCCTGATCAGCAGGAGTTCTCGGCCGCACGGGACCGTGAGTTCGAGGCTGGCGTACGGCAACTCGGAGGGAACCCCATCCTTCCTCCCCTCCCTGAACGCCAGCCGGACGGGGGAAGCACCGTCTCAGGAGTCATGGAGCTGGTGGTGCGGTTCGCGATGCCTGATGCCACCACCCATCTCAGAGCGACTTCGACACACGACTACCACTCCGACCACCGGAACTGTGGTGCGGCTGTCTCGTTGCTCGTCGCCAGGGGCCAGGGAACCGATCCCCGCCTCTTCATCTCCCGCTACAAGAGCCATCTGTGGCCGCGAGGCATGACGAAGATGGGAAACCACGGCGGCGTCACCTTTGAGGACCAGTGGCCATACCGCCTCAAGGCCCCGGATGACGGTTGGTGGGGCATCGGCTACGACTCCGCACCTGACTGGTTCGACTACCTCACCACCATCGACGGCGCTTCCTACTGGCACAGGCCGAAATGGCGGTCCCGCATCAGGCAGTTCGTGGGTCCTTGGGCACGAAAGTCGGGGCTGACGACGGTCATCTGGCGCCTGCAGCGCCGAGGGCGGCTGGGCTGATGGCGACGTACTTCATGGCCCCCGATCGAGCATCCGCCACGGGCGGCATCAGGATCATGTACGGCATCGCACGGGCTCTCAGAGAGAGCGGCCTAGAGGCCCGTGTCTGGCACAGCGCAAGTGCGTCCCACCCGGAAGCGATATGTGCCAACCGACTGACGTTACAGCCGGGAGACAGGATCGTCGTAGCCGAAGTGGCGCCTCCCGAGACCCGAAAAGCGCTCGAAGGCCTGCCCGTCATCGTGATCAACCAGGGCCACTACTTCACGATCGGAATCCATGCCGATTACCCGGACATTCAGGCGCCCTACCCGGGATGGCCGGACGCGGTGGCGGTCATGGCTACTTCTGAAGCCATCCACGAATACCTTAAGATGATCAAAGTCCGCACCCCTCTGCTCCCCCTTCGCCTTTACGTGGATGAAGTCTTCCTGGAACAGGACATTCCTTTCACCGAACGTGATCGGATCATCGCGTACATGCCGAGGCGGCGGGGAACAGAGCTCAACGCTCTGATCAATGCGGCAAAGCGAGCTCCGGAGTTTGAGGGCTGGTCCTACCTCCCCATCGACGGCGTGTCTACCGAGGGGGTCGCGGCGGCCTTGGGCGCGTCCAAGGTCTTCTTGCATGGCGGCATGGCTGAGGGTCTTGGGCTCCCCGGCATCGAAGCGATGGCCGCCGGTACCTTGGTGATCGGGTTCCCGGGGGATGGCGGGCGCGAGTTCTTGACCGACGATTGGGGTGTGCCTCTGCCGGACGGTCACCTAACGGAAGCGACGCTCAAGTTCCTCGACACCCTGCGGGCGATCGAACGAGATGAGGCTTCGATCGCGTCCAAGGTGCAGGCGGCCACCAACTTCGTTGGCGAACGCTACGGATGGGATGGCTTCGTTGAGAGGGTGTCGCACACACATGAGCAACTTGGGAGCGAGACTGCCATTGATAAACGAGTCGTGATCGAGCACACGACCCACGTCGCCCGCAAAGCCCAGAGCCTCCCATTACGGAAGCGGCTGGGGATGATCCGCCGCGCAATCACGCCGTGAGAGGGATCCGATGACCACTGGTCACCCGATCAACTCCCCAACGCGCCGGCTGCTGATGATCACGCAGGCCGTACCGCGCACTCACACAGGCAACGCCGGCCAAAACTACCTGTCGGCGAGAGCGCAGCACTGGCAAGGCGAGTTCGAGGTGAAGTGCCTGCTGCTGCCGGGGAGGTCGGCGAGAGAGGATCTCCCTGCTGCTCTGTGCGAGACTCACGTGCTCCAGCCATCTCATCGGAGCAAGCTCGTCCAGATTGTGAGCAACCGTATCCGCCGTACTTTTCCTGGGCTCGCGGATCCCGCAATTGCCGCGGATCTCAAACGTGATCGGCGGGCCGTCGCTTGGCTCTCCGAAGCGGACGTGGTGGTCCTCGAATGGCAAGAGATGGCTGGCCAGGCGAGGACAATCAGGAGACTGGCACCTGATGCCAGGATCGTCAGCGTCTTCCATGATGTCGTCTCCCAGAGTGTCGAACGAAAGCTCTCGCAGGCCAAAGGGCTCCGTGAGAAACTCAAACTCCGTGCGGTCCGGTCGGTCGCGCGGCTGAGCGAGCGCTGGGCCGTCGCCACGAGTGACGTCGCCGTGGTGCTCAGCACGAAGGATGCCGCCCTGCTGCCCAGGGGCAAGGCTCGCATCGCTGTGGTTCCGCCCGCGATTACCGCCCCCACGCAGCCAGCACGAGACTGCGATGCCCTAAGGGTCCTCATGGTCGCCGGGTGGAGGCAAGAGGACATAAACGGGCTGGACTGGTTTCTGGACCGTGTGCTCCCCCTTGTGAACAGGGCTGGCTTCTACCCCACTGTCCACCTCGTGGGGCGCATGCCGGAAGAGCTTCGCACCCAGTGGGCGGGCCGGTCCGTCACCATTGATGGCTTCGTCCCCGACCTCACACCTTCCTACGCGCGAGCATCCGCCGCCATAGTCCCGCTTCTGCTAGGAGCAGGGGTGAAGTTCAAGACTGTGGAAGCGATCCTGCACCGAGTTCCCCTCGTGACCACGCCAGTAGGTGCCGAGGGTGTACAGGGACTCGAGCACACGAAGCTCGTGAGCCACGACTCAGCCGAGTTCGCCGATCGCTTGGTCAGAATCTTCAAAGATCCTGTCGCTGCTCAAGAAGAAGCCGACGCCTTGGCGCAGGAGGTGGCCCAGCACCACGGCATGGATGCGTTCCGCAGAGCGATGAATGAGTTGCTCTAGGAAAGGCTCACCTCGGCGGCCCCCACCAACCCACTGCACGTGAATTGGCTGACCGCACCCGAGTCAAGCGGCTCCATCCACTGCTCTCCTTCTCAGGGCTTCGCGATATGCAGCAATCCACTGCTCCACGACAACGGCGCCCGAGGTCGCGGCAGCGTTGCGAAGCGCAGCCACCGACAGCTCGGCCCTCAGGCTCCCATCATCCATCACCCTTCGCAGCGCTTCCGCCAACTGGTCCACGTCGCCCAACTCCACGAGGAGACCGCCCTCGCCCACTGCTTCCCGAATCCCTCCTGGGCAGTCATAGGAAACGGTCGGCACGCCGCAGGAGGCCGCCTCGAGAACCACCATTGGGTAGCCCTCGAACTTCGACGCCAGCGCAAGTATCCCCGCGGATTGCAGCACCGCTGTCGGATTGTCTGTTAGTCCCTCCAAGAAGATGTTGGGCTCATTGGTCACCAGGGCTTGCAGTTTCCGTCGCTCCGGGCCCGACCCATGGATGTGCAGTGACCAGTCTCGGCGCCCAGCGCGACGAAACGCCTCGACAATGTGCGGGATCTGCTTCTCCTCCGAGAGCCTGCCCAGATAGACGACGCGCTTCTCCGGACTTCCAACCTGAATCGGGGGTGAGGCATTCGGAATGAGGATGGGTTCAGCTCCTCTGGCAAGCTGGTCACGGCTCTCAGCGTCCAATACATGCACAAAATCGACATTCGGAAGCTGCGACAAGACCTCGGCCTGTAAGCCCGCGGCGCACGAGGTGAACGACGAGTGCATCTGAAGCACCCTCACCGCAGTCCTGGGCGCGGCCACGCTTGCGAACTCAAGAGCTCGTGGGCTCGCCGCGATGAGCAGCCCTCCGTCGCCCATTCGCGCCATGAAGCGTTTCATCGCGACCTTGACACCCGCTCGCCACAAAGGCGTGATCGCGTGCCTGGGAGCACGCAGATACCACTTCGAGAGTTCGTATCCATCCATCTCCGTGGTGAAACGCCGCAACCTCCTCGGTTGGAACACGTTGAAGCGTCTTTCGAACTCGTCATCCACATGATCCAGGACCACGTAGGACACGGGAATGTTGAGACGCTCGAACTCTGAACCCACTGCGGTGACCGCAGTCGGTACCCCGCCGGGTCGAGTGAGGTTTTCGACGACGAAGATGATGCTTCTTGGCAACGCTTCCTGCATGGCTACTGATAGTCCTGGAAATCGAGAAGCAGGTCGTCGTCCTGTCTCACGTGTGACAGGTATTTCAACTGGAGCGGGTGAAGCACGCCTCCCAGCAGTCGGGTCCAGGAAACCGGATAGCCCTGAGGCTCACCACGGATACCGCCCGGGTACTCGGCTGCTTGAGGGCCGTAGTAGTCCATCCGGCGCTCCACCTCACGGAGCCACTCGGCCGTCAGCGGCGTGTAGGAACGGACGAACATCGCGCCCAGACC
This sequence comes from Tessaracoccus sp. MC1627, assembly GCF_014164725.1. Lineage (NCBI taxonomy): Bacteria > Bacillati > Actinomycetota > Actinomycetes > Propionibacteriales > Propionibacteriaceae > Tessaracoccus > Tessaracoccus sp. MC1627. The sequence goes on from NZ_JACJGA010000006.1 coordinate 83,715, forward strand.
AACGAGGCGCGGATGATGCATCGCAACATCGAAGCCAAGAGGGCCTGCTAATCGGACGACTGACGCTGCGGTCAACTCCGTGTAGCCGGTGAGCCACGCGTCGGGATCGGCGGCGGCCCGCCGGTAGGCCTCTCCCCATGAGTGCAGCGGGGCCTTGATACCTGAGTAGCCACCGCCGTGATGATGCATGAGGTAGGCCTGAAGGTAGTCCGACCGATGGACGAGGGACAGATGCTCGTAGGCGGGATGAATTGGGTGTCCGTCCACCACCCAGTCGCGGAGGTTGTCGGGGGTGACCAGCTCGACCGGGAGGCCAACAGTCTCCCTCATCCGTGCGAGGTTCCGTGCCCGGTTAGGTGTCAATTGATTCGCGCCAGTCCAGGCCACCAGGATGCGCCGGGGCAGTTCGCTGGGGTGATTTAACTGAGGTGGCTCACGGAAGAGGAAGGTCCGCCGATAGCGCTCCCGCTTGAACGCATAGGGGCGGGTCTTGGAGTAAGGCCCAGCCGCCACCGTCGCGGCTCCGAACTTGACGGAGCGAGCAGCGATCTTGCCTCGCTTGGCTGCGACGAAACCGACATGCTTCATTTGTCGCGCGACGTCCAACAGCCTTGAGCGAATCGACATGCTGAGATAGTACGGGACTGCTGCACGTCTTGGTGACAGGTTGGGTTAGGCGGCCTGGAGGGCCGTTGTGGTCATGATGGTCTCGTATTCGATGGGGGTCAACCGGGCGAGTCGGGTTTGTCTGCGGCGGCGGTGGTAGGTCCGTTCGATCCAGGTGATGATCTCCAGCCTGAGGTCTTGCCGGGTGGCCCACCTTCGTCGGTTCAGCACGTTCTTCTGCAGCAGAGCGAAGAACGATTCCATTGCGGCGTTGTCACCGGCGGACCCGACCTGTCCCATCGACCCTGCCAAGCCATGGTGTCGGATCGTGGCGAGGAACCTGCGGGACCGAGATTGAGACCCGCGGTCGGAATGGACGATGCAGCCGGCGACGTCACCGCGCCGTGCGACTGCCATGTTCAGGGCGTCGACCGCGAGCCGGGCCTGCATCCGGTCACTGATGGAGTAGCCGACGATGCGGTTGGAGAACACGTCCTTGATGGCGCACAGGTAGATCTTCCCTTCACCGGTGTGGTGTTCGGTGATGTCGGTCAGCCACAGCTGGTTCGGCTTGGCAGCGGTGAACTTGCGTTCGATCAGGTCGTCGTGGGCGGGAGGGCCGGGTTTCTTGCCGCTTGCGCCGCGCTTCTTCCCGAACGCAGACCACCACCGGTTCGCCGCGCAGATCCGCCACACCGTCCGGTCACAGCGCTGGTGGCCCAGGCTGCGGACCTCGTCTGCCAGGAGGCGATACCCGAACTCCGGGTCGTCGCGGTGAGCGTCGAACAGGGCGTTGGCTAGATAGGCGTCGTCGAGTTCACGGTAGCTGACCGGTGCGCTCAGCCAGCGGTAGTAGGGCTGGCGGGCGAGCTTGAGGACCCGACACGTGACCGTGACGGGGATCCCGTCGGCGGCCAGCTCACGCACGAGCGGGTACATCATTTTCCCGGCAGGTTCGCCTGCGACAGATACGCAGCCGCCCTGCGCAGGACCTCGTTCTCCTGCTCCAGCAGCCGGTTGCGGCGCTTCAACTCCCGCAACTCCGCTGCCTCAGCGCCGGTGACTCCCGGCCGGTGACCGTCTGCGACGTCGGCCTTGGCGAGCCAGTTGCGCAGACAGGACTCGCTGATGCCGAAGTCCTTGGCGATCTGGGAGAGCGGGGACTCGCCGCGACGGGCCACCGCAACCACGTCGTCTCGGAACTCCTTGGGATGGGCTTTGGGCATGGTCTACATCCTTCCAGCAGGACCTCACGGCCCCACACATTGGATGTCACCTATTCATGCAGCAGTCCCTACGCATCCGTTCTGGAGGGCGGGCGCGCGACTCGGTCGCCCCACGGTCAGGTGGGCGGTCGGCTAGCATGCATGAAATGGTCCATCGAGCTCGATCGTGTCTTCGACGGCAACCCAGGATGGGGGCTTCATAGTGACCCGGTCTGGACGACGACCCAACCACGATGTCAAGGTGCTCATCCTCGGCGGCGATCATCGCCAAGGGCCTTACGGGGTCGACCGCCTACCTCGCTTTGGCTTCGCGCCTTCCGGCGTGCCGCCGCTCCGGAATCGTTACGCGAAGAAGGCGCGGGACGTCGTTGAACACCGAAGCGGAATCCTGCTTGATCTACCGTTGAGGAGCGCGCCACTCGCGTTTGGTACAGACCTCACACTCGGGCTCCTTGAACCATCCAGTCGCTTCGCCGCCTCAATGCGTCGACGCCGTGTTCCACCCTACGGCGATCACCCCATGGTCATGATCACTTGCTGGCTGAGCGAATGGATCCGTCAAGCTCCCCCGGAGGGTCGACAACGCCTTGTGCGCCAGTATGGCGGGGCGGATCTCTTGCTGCCGTTGAGCCGCAATCAAGTGGATATCTTGGTCGATGCGGGCTTTCGGGAGGACCAGGTAGCCCCCATCCCCTTCGGCTGCGCGCCCGGACTGTTCGCGGGGCCGGAGTTGGAACGAGACATTGATGTTCTCGCGGCCGGGTTCGACGCGGGGCGAGACTACGAGACCTTCTTCGCGGGCATTAGCAGGCTCCCCGTCACCGTGGACCTTCTGTGCAGCCCCAGGAATCTCGAGGGCCTCCAAGTCCCGTCGAACGTGAGAGTTCATGGGGTGGTTCCCTACGATCGCTATCGCCACATGATGCGCCGGTCAAAGATCGTGGCCGTCCCAACCCGAGAACTTGCCTATCCCACTGGTCAATCTGTGGCTCTGGACGCCGCAGCGGCGGGCGCTGCTCTCGCTGTTACTGGGACGACCCCACTCAAGGAGTACTTCTCAGAAGACAATGCCGTCCTAATCTCTCCCGGGGACTCCAACGGCTGGGGTGAGGCACTAGCCTCCCTCCTTGCGAACCGAACCCGCCGAGAGGCCCTCGCGGCGGCCGCGGGCATCCACGTCCGCACGAACCACGACTACGACAACATGTGGATCGCTTTCACCAGACAACTGCGGGCCCATGGGCTACCCGCGCCGCAGTCAGACTCGCCGGCGTGAGGGGTTGCCATAGGTCGTACTACCATCGGCTACCAGGACGGCTAGGCGACGGAGGGGTGGCGCCAGTGATCACCGCATGCTCGACCGAAGCTCCGATCAGACCTCAAGGACTTCCGATGACGCGACGACATACCCCGCAGTGCTGTTGTGACGACCCCGCCCGACACGGGGGGAGGGCCAGTGCGCGAGATTCGTGAAGTCCTAGCAGACCTGCGCCTCGCGTTCACTCTCGTACCTTGGAGGATGCGCCCCAAGCTACTTGGCATCCTGATTGGATCCCTGGCGATCGCAGCCTTCGACCTCGTAGCGGTCGTCATCACACTGCCACTCATGCAGGTCATCAGTGGCATGACTCCCGAAGACTCAGCGGTTCTGCGTTGGATCGGTAACGTCACCGGCCTTCGGGACCAGCAAGGATTGCTCATCACTATCCTCGTCGCCGTAGTCGTCACGATCCTGCTGAAGAATCTGGGAGCTATGGCCTTCAGATGGTGGAACCTAGGGGTCGTCGCGAGGGCGACGTCAGATGCCAGCTATTCAATGCTAACGCTGTACACAACGTCACCATGGGTGTCGCACCGTCAACGCAAACGGGACGACATCTACCAGACAATGACGGGCTACGTGCCAGGGGCTTTCGCCACTGCAGGCGATGTGATTCTCCTCGCCGTCGACATCTTCTCAGCGTTCGCGGTCATGGCCGCCTTGCTCATGGTCTCCCCAAACGCAACCTTGGTGGCCCTGGTGTTCTTCGGCGGAGCAGCATGGGTTCTTCAAGCTGTCTTGAAGAGGGCTCAACTCAGGCTCGGTGAGACAGCCCGTGTCGCGAACGTCAAGAGTTGGTTCTTCCTGCAGCCTGCGATCGACGGATTCAAAGAGGCGCGCATCGCCAACGCGAGCGCTCGTTTCTCACGGGACTACGCCTCCACAAGATACGACGCCAGTGTGGCCAACCGCAGCGTGGGCGTGCTGGGCGAGGTGCCGCGATTGGTTCTTGAACTCCTCATGATCCTTGGCATCATGGTTGTTGCCGGGTTCCTCTTCCTCACGTCAAGCCAGGAGGAAGCATTCGCGTTTCTGGGAGTCTTCGCAGTCGGTTCGTTGCGGATTGTTCCTTCTCTCAACCGAGCTGTAGCTACCCTGGGGCGCATCCGCACCGCGCTTCCTAGTCTGCGCGCTCTCACACACGAGATCCGAACCCTGCGGCTGGAACCGCGGCCGACTCAAGCGGGCAGTGATACTCACTCATTTCCCATGGCCGATATCGTGTTCGACCAGGTCACATTCACGTTCCCCGATGCGGATGAACCCGTTCTGGACCGAGTCTCCGGCGTGATTCCGAAAGGCCACACCGTGGCCTTGGTCGGCTCCAGCGGCGCAGGCAAGACCACATTCGTGGACATGCTGCTGGCCCTCTTCACTCCGGATCAAGGATCGATGACCGTCGACGGAGTAAGCATCCACGATCACCCCATTGCGTGGTGGCAGCAGCTCGGAATGGTGGCTCAGGACGTCTTCGCCATGCCGAGATCCATCCGCGAAAACGTCGCCTTCGGTTTCGAGGAGGGTGAGATAGATGATGGGCGCGTTCGAGAGGCTCTCCACCTAGCCCAGCTCGACGACTTCGTCGCGGACATGCCTGAGGGGATCCACAGCCTCCTCGGCCAGCAGGGGCTTCGCCTCTCGGGCGGACAGAGGCAACGCATCGGCATTGCGCGTGCGCTCTATCGTCAGCCACAAGTGCTGATCCTCGACGAGGCAACGTCGGCGCTCGATAACGAAACAGAGTCCCGGATCACGCAGACCCTCAAGGGCCTCCATGGGAAGGTCACGATCGTGGTCGTCGCCCATCGGCTGTCCACCGTCAAGCATGCCGACCAGATCCTCTTCTTCTCGCAGGGAAGGATCGCGGCACGCGGCACCATGGCCGAACTGGTGGAATCGAACGAGGAGTTCGCCAACCTCGTCCGGCTCGGCCAGTTGAACTAGGCTCAAGAGACAACATCTCGCCTCGCGTCCCTCAGGCGCCCGACCGAACCGGTGATGCCAGTGACCGTCGACATCGTCGTCATCATCCCGTGCAAGAACGAGGCCAGCCGTCTCCCGCGGCAGTTGACCGCACTGAACAACCAGACCGATCTGAATTTCAAGGTTGTGGTCAGCGACAACGGCTCGACGGACGCGACTGTCCTGCTGGCTTCGGGCTGGGGAGCCCGATTCAGAGGCGGGATCAGCGTGGTGGACTCCTCGGAGAAACCGGGGGTGGCGCACGCACGAAACGTGGCCGCGCGGGCTACCGATGAACCGATGATCCTCATCTGTGACGGCGACGATGTGGTCCACCCAGAGTGGGTGGGCGCGATGCGCACGGGCCTGGCAACCCATGACATCGTCACCGGGCCACTCCACTTGAGGCACCCGGGCGCTCCCAACCGCGACACCATCTGGAACGGGAACAACGTCCCCACTTCCATGAATTACCGCTCCTACGCCCCCGGTGGCAACATCGGCATACGGAGGGGGGCGTTCGAAGCCGTCGGCGGCTTCGACGAATCCCTCTCTCTTGGCCAAGAGGACGTGGATCTTGGCTGGCGAGCAATTGAGCTGGGCCTTCGCATCGGTCATGCCCAGGGGGCTGCGGTGGACTACTACCAACGCGACGATCTCAGGTCAGCGATTCGCCAACAGCTTCGATACGGCAAGGCGCACGTAATGCTGTACAACAAGCACCGGCAGAATCCAGACATCCCACCCCCCGCATCGGACAAAACATCCGTTCGCTGGTTCTGGGAATGGGCCAAGCAGCTACCTAGAGCCGTCGCCGCGGGTCAGGTCAGGCCGGCCATTGCGGCCGCCGCGTTCCAGGCGTCACGCTTCTATCACTCCATCAGCTTGGGGAGGAGCCCCCTATGAATCTGCTCAGCGTGGTGATTCCACACTATGGGGCGCCCGAACCAACGCTCGCCTTGGTCAACCAGCTAACTGACCAAGCCGGCCCTCTCCGACTGGAGATCATCGTCAGCGACGACTGCTCACCCGTACCGTTCCCTCCCTCGGGCGCATACAAACTGGTGAGGCGGACTGAGAACGGCGGCTTCGGTTCGGCGGTCAACAGCGGCGCTGCGGTGGCCACCGGCGACTACCTTCTGATTCTCAACAGCGACCTGGAGATCGATCCGACATTCATCTCCTCGCTGATCGACGCGAGCGCACCATGGCAGCCGGCGGTGACCGCTCCCCGAGTGGTGACGCCCGCCGGGCGCGTCGACCACACCGCACGCTCCTGGCCGAGTATCGCCAACCAGACTCTGGAGTGGCTCACGCCGCTGGCGCGCTGGCACCAACGCGTGTGGTTCCAGCGACTCTTGGGCCATAATCCTCGGACCCTCACCACCACCCAGCCCGTCGAGGTCGATTGGCTCGTCGGGGCGGCTTTTTTGGTTCCCACTGCGGACTTTCGTGCGGTGGGTGGGATGGACGAAAGCTTCCACATGAATTCGGAAGAGATCGACCTGCAGCGCAGGTTGGCCGCTCGCGGCCTGAAGCGGGTCTACCTGCCCGCTGTCTCCGTCGTCCACGAGGGCGGCGGATCGTCGGACCCCGCCAAGCGCCGGTGCTGGCTCGTCACCTCCCAGCTGCGGTACGCAGAGAAGTGGGGAGGGTTGAGGCGTCTCCGCGTCGCACTGACCGTGGCTACGTTCATCAACTTCGCATGGAACAGCATTCGGCGGCTACGAGGAATCGACGTCCAGCCGCTGACCGTTGCACGCGAAGAGTTGTCGCTCGTCTGGACCCGGATATGAGGACCAGCCCTCGACTCCTCTTGGTGAGCCCCGTCTTCCACGGCTACTGGCGGTCGATCGAGGATGGCTTCCGCAGCTGCGGGTTCGAGATCAACTCCCACCTCTACGACCGAAAGGACCGCCTCCTCGACAAGGTGGCGTACAAGGCGCTGCACGAGCTTCCGGCCAAGGCTGGCGTCAGGAAAGACCGCGTGAACGCGACCGTCACGGCGGGCACCGCACAGGCCATCCGGGCTCATCGGCCGGACGTCACGCTGGTGATTCGAGGGGATCAGTTCGGTGAGTCTGTCTTCGCGGCGTTGGACGAGGTGGGCTCGAAGAAGATCGTCTGGCTCTGGGACGAGGTGCGACGCACGTCTCATACGGACGACTCGCTCGACCGGTACGACCACCTGATGTCCTACTCCCCGCTGGACACCGCCGCCTTCATCGCTTCGGGCCGTGACTGCCTCCACCTACCCAATGCGTTCGACCCGGCCATGTCACCCGCGCCGCGCCACGCCAACGAGGTCGTCTTCATTGGCGCGCGCTATCCACGTCGAGAGGAGCTTCTCACCCATCTCTCGGCCCGTGGTGTGCCGCTTCGCGCGTTCGGACGCGACTGGTCGCGCCACCTCCTCGACCGCGCCCGCACCTGGCAGATCAGCCGACCCGACGTCCCGTCCTCCCGTGACATCAGCCGGCTGGATGGGTATGCGCTGACCGCAGGCGCGCCGGCCGCGATCAACATTCACGGGGATCAGGACGGCTTCACGATGAAGACATTCGAGGTGCCGGGCGTCGGCGGCGTGCAGCTCATCGACCGGGACGACGTCTCCGACTTCTACGAGCCGGGCAAGGAGGTCGCCGTCTTCCACGATGAGGCCGAGTTGCTGGAGCTGTGCGAGCGCGCCATTCGGGACGACAGGTGGGGCGACGCCCTACGCCTGGCTGGGCGCAAGCGCACCCTCGCAGAGCACACATGGGCGCACCGCGCGGCGAAGGTGGCGCAGCTGTGGGCCTGAAGTACTCGGACCTGGACTCCTGGCGCCGCTGGCAGCAATCCCGGCGACGCCTGCACGTGTTGAAGGACCGCGCCCGCTCCCTCCGCCGCTCGCCAGCCCCACAGCCCGCACGCCGTTTCTGGGTTCGAGGAGCGGACCCGACGATTCTTGTGGCGTGCGACTCTGACTCCCCAACGAACGACCACGCCCTGATCAAGCCGCTCGAGACCGCCACGGACCTGGGGGCGGTCGTCGCTCATCCTGAGGGCGTCCACCTCAAGCTGGGCGGCGAGTGGACCGAGCTCGGATCGATCGACGAGGTCTGGCCGTCCGTCAGGGCGGTCGCCTCCATCGGCGACCACCTCGGGACCGGGGCATGGGCGCACGGCCTCGCCCAACGTGAACAGCGGGGGCAGCTCGTGGTCCAGCACGGCCTCCTGACCCCCTTCTCACCTCCCCCTCCACGGAACTCCCGTGTGGCGGTCTGGTCCGAGGAGGACGCCTCTTTCCTCGGACAGGGGCGGCCCGACCTCAGCTTCGTGGTGACGGGATCACCGTTGCTCGAAGCTGCGGCCAGCGCGCCCGCTCGTCACGTGAGCCGCTTCGAGACCCCCGTCTTCCTCGGCCAGCTCCACGGCGCCGAGCTGTCCCGCAGGTCAATGGCGCGATCCGTCACCGCCTTCTGGCGCGAGACGGGCTGCTGGTACCGGCCTCATCCCCGCGAGGAAGACAAGCTGTCGCGTCTTCAGCACGCGGCCTGGAGACGCGCCGGCATGCAGTTCGACGACGCGGCCCGGTTGAGCGACGTCGACCGCCCCGTGGTCAGCGCTTTCTCCACCGGGGTGCTGGAGGCGGCCGCGCGCGGAATCCCCGCGTGGGTCTTTCACCTCGATCCCCCACAATGGCTGGAGGAGTTCTGGGAGCGGTACGCGATGTCGAGGTGGGGGATGACGCCGACACCCCAGTCGCCATTGACTTCTATCGGTGGCGTCTCGGCGAGCACGCGGATCGCCCACCTGTTCGAAGGAGAGCGCCCATGACCCGGGTCGAGGTGTCCGTAGTGATCTGCGTGCTCAACGGGGCGGCGACGATTCGACGACAACTCGACGCCCTGGACGCTCAGCGGGGCCACCCGCCGTTCGACGTCCTTGTCGTCGACAACGGGTCCACCGACGCCACCCCCACACTCATCGCGGAGTGGCAATCCCGACCCGGCGCACCGACTCGGAAGCTCGCAATCGAGGCCCACGAACGCCGCAACATCCCGTACGCCCGCAACGTCGGCGCCATGACGACGACAGGCCGGATCATCGCCTACTGTGACGCGGACGACCGGGTAGATCCGGCGTGGGTCAAGGCCATCGCCGACTGCCTCTCTGGCGACGGGATCCTGGGGGGTCGAATCGAGGGGGTGAGCCCTCGAGGGGAGCCGAAGCCTGACACCTTCCCCCACGGGCTCACGCGAACTCCCTATCTCCCCCATGGCGGCAACTGCAACCTGGCGATCACCAGGAGCTGCTTCGACGCGATCGGCGGATACGACGAGACTCTCCCGCGCTACGGGTTCGAGGATGTCGACATCTGTTGGCGTGCCCAGGAGGCAGGCTTCCCCATGACGTACTGCCCCGAAGCCGTCGTCTACTTCTCCATCTCCCCAAAGACCAAAGCCATCAAGAAGGAGTTCCTCATCGCCCAGGCACGGGTGGCCATGGCCCATCGTCATCCTGGGGCGTACCAGGGATTCACGCTCCCCGGCACGGTTGCGCACCTGGCGCGCACCACAGCACTGTTGCCAGTGCGCCTGGCCCGACCCGGCGCATCAACTCGCAGCCGCCACGTGAGGCACTTCATCGACGCCTGTGGATTCATGGTTGGGTACCTCAAGTACGGGCCTCCCCCGCGGTCGGCGAAGACCCAGCGGAAGTAACGCTGAAGCCGCACGCAACCAACTTGTGCCACCATGGGAGTGATCCCCTCAACGAGGGGCATGAACGACCAGCTCGCGGGGGGGCCGCTAGATGATCATCGAGCGCCGTGTGGGCCAGTACTTGGTCCGCGATGACGAGCCGCTGCTCAGCGCCCTCAGACGGATCGACGCCAACAAGTCACGCATCGTCTTCGTCGTCGACAACCACGGACATCTAGTGGGTTCGCTCACCGACGGCGACGTGCGCCGTTGGCTGATCGCAACCCCAGACGCCCTCCTCGACTCCCCGAGTCGGCAGCCCGCGAACGCCTCCTGCGTCCGCGCCCGGATCGACGACCCGCACCAGCAGATCTCGGCGCTCATCACAGGTGCCATCAGCCACGTGCCACTGCTCGACGACCAAGGCCGCCTGGTCGCCGTCGCCAGCAACGACCGCCGCGCCCTCCAGATCGGCCGCCACCGCGTCTCCGCCGAGGACCCGACGCTGATCATCGCCGAGATCGGCAACAACCATCAGGGTGACGTCGACTTCGCCAAGGAGCTGGTCGACCTCGCCGTCGACTCCGGCGCCGATGTCGTGAAGTTCCAGCTCCGTGACATGGACGCCCTGTACCGGCAGACCGGCGCCGCCAGCGGCGGCGAGGATCTGGGCGCGCAGTACACGCTCAACCTGCTCGCGAAGTACTCGCTGAGCGCCGAGCAGATGGTCGAGGTGTTCGACCACTGCCGAGCCGTCGACGTCGACGTCCTGTGCACCCCGTGGGACTCGCCCAGCGTGAAGGTGCTGGCCGACTACGGCGTCCCCGGCCTCAAGGTGGCCTCCGCCGACATGACCAACCACACGCTCCTCGACGAGATGTTCGCGACCGGGCTCCCGCTCATCGTCTCGACGGGGATGAGCACCGAGGCCGAGATCATCGAGGCCGCCGACCTCCTGCGCTCGTCCGGCTCGCCCTTCGCCATGCTCCACTGCCAGAGCACCTATCCGGCCCCGTTCAAGGACATCAACCTGCGGTACCTGTCCCGCCTCGCGGAGATCGCGGGCGGGCCCGTCGGTTACTCCGGCCACGAGCGCGGCTACCACGTGCCGCTGGCCGCCGTCGCGATGGGCGCCCGGATCATCGAGAAGCACTTCACCACCGACCAGAGCCTCGAGGGCAACGACCACAGGGTCTCCCTCCTCCCCGGCGAGTTCCGGGCCATGGTGGCGCGCATCCGTGAGCTCGAGGAGTCGCTCGGCAACGGAAGCGCCCGCGTGGTCTCCACCGGCGAGTCGATGAACCGTGTCAACCTCGCCAAGTCGCTCGTCGCCACCCGCCGCATCAACGTGGGCGAGCGGATCGGGCGCGACGACGTCACGGTCAAGTCCCCCGGCCGCGGCCTGCAGCCCAACAAGCTCCACGAGCTCCTGGGGCGCACGGCGGGCCGGGCGATCGAGGAGGGCGACTTCTTCTACGCGGGCGACCTCAGCGACGCCCCCGTCGGCAAGCGGAACTACTCCTTCCGGCGGCCCTGGGGTCTGCCCGTGAGGTACCACGACTTCGCGAAGCTCGCCGAGGGCACCAACCCCGACTTCGTCGAGTTCCACCTGTCCTACAAGGACGTGGAGCTCGACGTCGACGAGATCTTCGCCGGACGCCTGCCGTACGGCTTCACCGTCCACCTGCCGGACTTGTACGCCGGCGACTTCATCGTCAACCTCGCCAGCCCCGACGACGTCGTCTGGGAACGCTCGATCGCCGAGACGCAGCGGGTCATCGACCTCACCCGGCACCTGACGCCCTACTTCACCCAGGACGAGCCCCCGGTCGTCATCGCCACGATGGGCGGCTTCACCGCCGACGGCTTCGTCGACCCCGGCGAGCGCCCAGCCATGTACGCGCGGATCGCCCAGGCGATCGAACGCCTCGACACCGCCGACGTCCGGCTCACCGCCCAGACCCTGCCGCCCTACCCGTGGCTGATGGGCGGCCAGCAGTACCACAACCTGTTCATGGGGCTCGACGACACGGTCGACTTCTGCGAGCAGTACGGCCAGCGGATCACGCTCGACATCTCGCACTCGAAGCTCGCGGCCACCTTCCACAAGCTGCCGTTCAGCACCTACGTCGAGAAGCTCGCCCCGCTCACCGAGCACCTGCACATCGTCGACGCCGAGGGCGTCGACGGCGAGGGCCCGCAGATCGGCGACGGCGAGGTCGACTGGCCGCTGCTCGCGAGGCAACTCGACGACCTCTCTCCCGGCGTTGGTTTCATCCCCGAGATCTGGATGGGCCACACCGACGGCGGCGCCGGGTTCTGGACCGCCCTCGAACGGTTGGAACAGTGGTTCTGACGTGACCAGGCGAGCACTGTGGGTCACCCCGGTCAGCAACCTGGCGGGCGTCTCACGCAAGATCCTCGACGCGGCCCGCGTGGGCATTCCCGGATACGCCCTCACCGTCGCCGCTCCGGCCGGCCCCGTGCTCGACAGGCTGGCGCAGCTGGGCGTCCCCACCCACGTCCTACCCCTCGACAGCTCGCCCGTCCAGGCGGTCCGCCAGCTGAGGACGATCATCCTCGACCTGAAGCCCGCCGTCGTCCACACCCACCTCGCGCGGGCCGACTTCCTCGTCCCCGCCGCGGCTTTCGGCCTGCCCACGCACCTGGTGTCGTCCGAACACGGCATCGCGGCCGACGACCGGCTCTACCACAGCGGCCGGGCCAAGGCGCTCGTCCGCCGAGCACTTCACCACGCCCGATCCCGTCGCTACGACGCGCTCATCGCCGTCAGCGAGTCGACCAAGCGTGAGATGATCCGCGCCTGGCGACCCACCCCGCCGATCCACGTCGTCCTCAACGGCGTCGACCGCCCGCAGTGCCAGCCCCGCGAGCCCGGCACGAGGTTCCTCAGCCTCGCGCGGCTGGCCCCCGAGAAGCGCATCCCGGACACTCTCCGGGCCTTCGCGCGCCTCGCCGGCGACCTCCCCGCCGCGACCCTCACCGTCGCGGGCGACGGGCCCGCTCGAGCAGAGGCCGTCTCGCTGGCCCACGACCTCGGCCTCGCCGACCGGGTCACCTTCCCGGGCTACCTGGAGCCGGAGGACGCACTCGCCGACCACGACGTTCTGGTGCAGCTGTCGGCGTGGGAGAACGCCTCGTACTCGGTCCTAGACGCCGTGGTCCACGGCCTGGGCGTCGTCGCCACCCCCGTCGGCGGCAACCCGGAGATTCTGCCTGGCCACTGCATGGCCGACGGCGACGACGTCGAGCGCGTAGCGGCGCTCCTCCGCGAGCAGGCGCTTCAGGTGGACCGGCGCCCGACGCTCCCCGGCGGCTGGCCCTCGGTCGCCGACATGACCGCCCAGATCGCGGCGGTGTACGAAGAGGTCATCGGATGAGGATCAGCTTCGCGGCCAACCACGGCGACATAGGCGGCGGCGAGGTGATGCTGCTGGCGATGGCGAGGGCGGCGCGCGCACTGGGGCGCGACGTCGAGGTGGTCACCCCCGGGGGGGCCCTCGCGGAGGCGGCCATGGCCGACGACTTCCGAACCGTCACGATTCACGCCGGCTCCACGCCCAGCTACCTGGCCAACCTCCGACGGTGGGCGCGCCAGTCCCGGCCGGAGCTGCTCTGGTGCAACGGGCTGAAGCCGGCCTTCGCCACGTCGTTGCTGCCCAACCGGGTCGTGCACCTCCACTCGCTGCCGGTCGGGCCGATGGGCGCCCTCGCTGCCATCGCAGTGCGGCGCGCGACCGCCGTCGTGGTGCCGTCGCAGTGGATGAACTCGCAGCTGGGCGGGCACCTCCGCGTCCTGCCCAACTGGACGGAGTCCCTCGCCCTGGAGCCCCTTCCGCCGCCGGCCACTCCCGCCGACCGGCCGATCCGGCTCGGCTTCCTGGGGCGGCTCACCAGCGAGAAGGGCGCGCGCGTGCTGGCTCGAGTCGTCGCCTCGCTCAACGCGTCCGACCCGGGGCGCTACCAGGTGATCGTGGGGGGCGCCTCCCGGTTCACGAGCGAGTCGGACGCCGACGACACCGCGGCCGCACTCGCCGCGCTGGACCCGCCCACCGAGTTCCTCGGCTGGGTCGACCGCGGTGAGTTCTTCTCCAAGGTGGACCTGGCCGTGTTCCCCTCGGTGTTCCCGGAGTCGTTCGGCCTCGTCGCGGCCGAGGCCATGGCGGCGGGAATCCCGTTCGTGATCTCCGACGCCGGGGCCCTGGCGGAGGTCACCGACCACGACCCCCGGTTCATCGCCAAGGCGGGCGACGCCAACTCCCTCGCCGCGGCCATCCGGGCGGCGGCCACCGCCTATCCCGCCGAGCAGATCTCACGCTCCCGGGCACGTTGGGAGGAGGAGTTCTCACCTCGCGCCGGGACGGAGCGCTTCGGGGCCCTGCTGGACTCGCTGGAGGCCCGCTGATGACACTCGCGTCGATCGTGATCCCCAGTCGTGGTGGCGCCTCGCGCCTGCCCCGGCTGCTGAACGCCCTCGCCGCTCAGGACGATCCGAAGTGGGAGGCGATCGTGGTGGTGGACGGCGACGTCGACGGGTCCGAGCAAGTCCTCGCCCGCTACCAGCACCTCCCGGTTCGGGCCATCGTGTTCCCGGAGAACCGCGGCCGGGTCGCGGCGCTCAACGCCGGCTTCGAGGCCGCCGACGGCGACGTCTTGATTCGGTGCGACGACGACCTGGAGCCCGGAACCGGCTACGTGCGGCTGCACAAGGCCGCCCACTCCGACTCGCCCGGCGGAGCAATCGGGCTCCCCCTCAACGTGTCGGCCGTGACCCCCTACTGGCGCGTCTACGGGCAGCCAACCGACCAGAGATTCCGGTCGCAGGCGTACGCCACGGACCCAGCCAAGCAGTGGCGCTACTGGGGGGGAAACGTCTCCGTCACCCGCCCCGTCCACGAGGCTGTCGGGGCCTACAGCGCCGACTACCGGGCCTACGGCTTTGAGGACGTTGACTACGGGTACCGCATCCATCAGGCGGGCTACCCGGTCCGACTGGTGGAGAATCTGGAGACCCCACACCACATGGCGGCGGTGACGACGAGGATCCGCAGCAACCGCGCCTTCCACTCGGGAGCCGCGAGGCGCATCTTCGAGGCTCGGCACGGCGTCGGGGTCCTCGGGGATCCCACCGATCTCGACCCGAGCGCGTGGAACCGTCTGGTCCTGGGGCTCGGCGGCGCGCTGAACGCCCCGCTCGTGCAGATGCTCGCGGCTCTGGCTGATGCGGCGGCCCGACTCCTTCCGTCGCCCGTGGCCCGTAAGCTCGTGGCCCTCACGGTGGAGTCGGCGGCGCTCGCGGGGTACCGCAACGCCCACCAAGTGTCGTTGGAGGTGTAATGGCAGCCCGTCCCCGCGTGGCCATCGCGCACGACTACTTCACCCAGCGCGGCGGCGCTGAGCGCGTCGCGCTGGCGATGCTGCGCGCCTTCCCCGACGCGACCCTCTACACCACCGTGTACAACCCCGAGACCACGTTCCCCGAATTGCGCGACGCCCGGGTCATGACGCTGCCCCTCAACAACCTGGCGGCCCTCCAACGTGACCACCGCTTCGGCCTCCCGCTATACCAGGGCGCGATCGACCGGGCTCCGGTCATCGACGCCGACGTGCTGCTGGTCTCCACCACCGGCTTCGCCCATGGCTTCCGCACCACCGGCAGGAAGCTCGTGTACTGCCACTCCCCCGCTCGCTTCCTGTACCTGGCCGAGGACTACCTCGGCGGGGCGCCGGCGAAGTCGCCCGTCGGATGGCTGCTCTCCGCCCTCCGTCCGAAGCTGGTGCACTGGGATCAGCGGGCCGCCCGCTCCGCGGACCGCTACCTGGCGAACTCCACCGTCGTGAGGCAGCGGATCAGCGACGTCTACGGCATCGACGCGACCGTGGTGCCGGCTCCGCCGGCTGTGAACTCCGCCGTCGCCCCCCACCCCATCGCCGCGCTCGCCGACTGGGACGAGGGTTTCTACCTGGTGGTGTCCCGCCTGCTGCCCTACAAGAACGTGGACAAGGTGATCGCCGCCTTCCGCGAGTTGCCAATGGAACGACTGGCCATCGTCGGCCGCGGGCCGCTGTCCGAGGAGCTTCGCCGCGACCTCCCGGTCAACGTGAGGATGCTCGAGGGCCTCACCGACGGGGAGCTGGCCTGGGCATACGGCCAAGCCGCGGCGCTCATCGCGCCCAGCTTCGAGGACTACGGCCTGACCCCCCTCGAGGCCGCGGCCCTCGGGACGCCGACGCTCGCCCTCCGCGCTGGCGGCTACCTCGACACCGTCGTCGCTGGGGTCACCGGCGCGTTCTTCGATGCCCCCACGGCCGGGGCGATCGGCGACGCCGTCCGGGGCAACACCGGCCGGGCGTGGGACGCATCCCAGATCCGCGCACATGCCACCGCATTCGACGAGTCGCACTTCGCCGCGGCCTTGAGGCGGCACGTCGCCGAGCTTGTGCCACACTCGTGGGCTAGCACGGAAGACGGGAGGCCACGGTGAGTACCACGGACACCACCCTGGCTGTTCCTGACGCGGACTCACCAAGGGAGAACCGCTGGCTGGAGGAGTGGGGCGACATCGTCATCCCAGTGTTCCTCCTAGGCATGCTCATCCCCGTGCGAGGGGTTGAGTTCCTCATCCCTGCCCTGACTCTTCCGGTCAACACCCTCGCCTGCGCCGCATTGGTAGGCATAGGCGTCTGGGCGGGCGCACGCTGGAAGGCGGGCAGCGTCCTGGTCTCGCTGGCCGGGACGGGGCTCGTGCTCTGGCTGGTGGGCTGGACGCTCTGGATGCACGGCCTCGACGAGCTCCGGCGCTCCCTCAACATCATCACCCTCTTCGCCGTCGCCGCCGTCCTCGGCGCCGGCCGCCTGCACGTCCGCTCGGTCACCAGGGGGGTGGTGATAGGCATGATCATCGCCCTGGCTTTCAGCGCCGCGCTCATTCCAGGCAGCAGCTACGAGGGCAGGCTCACCGGCGTGCTGGGGGACCCGAACGCGGCGGGCTACGTGCTCACGACGCTTGGATTCGCGGTCATCCAGTCACTGCGCACCCGCCGTGCCCGCCTGGCGTTCTGGGCCGTGGTGGGCATCGGGGTGCTCCTGACCGTCTCTCGGACGACGCTGTTCGCCTACGCAGTCGCCACCCTCTGGGTGTGGTTCGCGCCGCGGATTAATCGCCTGCTCAGTGTCGCGACTCTCGGAGTGTCCGCGGCTCTCTACGCCTGGATGGATGCCTTGGCGGAAGAACGGGGCTGGTTCACCGAACGCTCAGGCTCGGACGACCTCCGCGCGGCCCTCGCTCTTGCCGAACAGCAGATGGTTCGGGATGCGGGATGGCTCGGCCAGGGGCTTGGCACGGCGGAGGTACAGATCAGGGGCACCACCCTGTTCTTCCACAACAGCTACCGGGCGATGCAGACCGAGGGCGGCCTCATCGCCATGGGCCTTCTGATCGCCCTGATCGTCGGCGTCTTCCTCATGTTTCACCAGCTACCCGCGAAGGACCGACCTGTCTGGGCCGAGGGCGCGCTCATCTGCGGCCTTATCTGTTCCTTCAACATTGGCTTTTCCCTGACCAGCCCGCCGATTGCCGTGGCTCTGGGTCTCTACCTCGCCTATCACGGAGCGGCGCGTGAGCGGATTGCAGCGGAGGCGGACGGAGGTCAGTGACCTGCGCTGCGCTTCGCGGAGCGTGGAACAGTCACCGGCGGAGTGACGTCACCGGGAATGCGAGCGAGGGGCTCTGACGGGGCTGCGGCGCGTCGGACCGTGATGGGCGCGGTGTCCTCCTCGGTGAGCAGGGTGTCTCCGGTGCCGTAGTAGGCCTGATAAGCGCCGCCGTGTCCGGCGCCGTACACCACATCACCCATGCTCTTGCGATGCGCTCGATGCAGAACCGTGCCCAGTACCGAGCCACCCACCTGCTTCAGCAGCTTCGTCGCCATCCGTAACTGCTCCTTGTGCGTCTTCCCCACCCGAGCAACCAGAACCGCCCCGTCGGTGGACGCCGTCAGGAGGCCAGCGTCGGTGACCGCCAGGATCGGCGGCGCATCGGTGATCACGAAGTAGTGCTTTGAGAGGCCCGCCAGAAGCGTCTTCATGCGCCGCGAGCCCACCATCTCCGAAGGGTTGGCCGGTACCTTGCCCGAGGTGAGGACCATGAGATTCGGCTCGCTCGTGCGCTGCAACGCGTCGTCCACGGACACGTCACCCACGAGCACCTGCGAAAGCCCGATCGCGTTGTCCGCGCCGAAGATCGTGTGCTGCACCGGCTTGCGCAGATCGGCATCGATGAGCACCACGGGCTGCCCCGACCGCGCGATCAACACTGCGAGGGTGGATGAGATGGTGGACTTACCCTCGCCCGGGTTCGCCGACGTGACCACGATCGATCTGGGCGGCGAGTCGATGTTGACGTAGCGCAGGTTGGTGCGGAGCTGGCGCAGCGCCTCTCCGGCCGGACCGAGCTTGGACAGGCTGATCCGAGCCCCGGTGCGCGCCTCGGACAGTTCCTTGGTGTCCGGGATCACACCGAGGACTCCGTGCCCGGTTTCAGCCTCGACGTCCGCCATAGTGCGCACCCTCACGTCCAGCTTCGAGCGGGCGAAGGCAACGGCCAACCCAAGCCCGAGCCCGGCGCCGGTCCCGATGAGGAGGAGTCGAAGCCAGTTCGGCGAGACCGGCTCGGAGGATGCGGAGGCGGGGCTGTATGTCGCGATCCGAACCGCGACATCGTCCGGATTCGCCGGCGTCCCCTCCTCAGTGGGGGTGCGCATCTCCAGGGCGAGCGCCTCGGCGGCGAGCGCCTCGAGTCCGGCGTCGGCCAGCAGCCGCGCCTCCTCACCCGAACCGCCGGTGGCGCTGACTGTGAGCAGCGGCGTGCCCGTCACAGTACTGGCGCTGATCGATCCGTTGGCGGCCGAAGGGTTCTCCTGGATGGAGGGTGCCTCCGCGGCGCGGTCCCGCACGGCCGCCGTCCCGGCCAAGGCCACGTAGACCGCCGCGCGCTGTTGCGCGAGCGCGCTGCCGCTCATGGCGCCGCCGACGCTCGTGTTGTCCCCGGCGACGACGATGCCCGTTGCGCTCGACTGGTACACCACCGGCTGCAGGTAGGCGTAGCCCGCCGCCGCCACGAGGCCCAGGAGGGTCATGATGGCGATCAGGCGCGCGTCGTGGCGCAGAAAGCGGACGAACTCGATGAGCGTCACGTACGGAACCCCCGGACATAATCGCGGGTGCCGCCCCGCGGTCCTCCCGAGTATAGGCACCGCCCGCAGGGCACGCACCGTCGAGGATTCGGCGTCCGCCACACCCACTGGCTAGAGTGCTCGGAAGGGGGTGTTGGGGAGCACTATGCGTAATCTGTATCGCTGGGCACTCGTCGCCCTGGATACTGCCCTGATTTCTGCTGCTGCGGTTGCCGCGGTGGCGCTGCGCAGGTGGGTCCCCTTCCTCCGGAGCATCAACGACGCGGAGCAACTCGTCATCCCCGTTGCCCCACTCATCGTGGTGGGATGGCTGCTCGCACTGGCCTTCGGCGGGGCATACCGCCCGCGCCACTGGGGCTTCGGAGTGGCCGAGTACCGCCAGGTGTTCAACTCATCGCTGCTGTTCCTGCTCGCTCTGGGCTTCTTCGCCTTCATCTTCAACTACCCGCTGTCCAGGGGATTCGTCGCCATCCTGGTGGCCATCGGCATCCCCGCCCTGCTTCTGGGGCGCCGCACCGCGAGGCGGATCCTGCAACAGCTGCGGGTGTCCGGTCGCTTCTGTCTGCCCACCCTGGTGGTCGGGGACAGAGGCGCCGTCGACGATGTCGTGGCCGTGCTGCGGAGGGAGACGTGGCTCGGCTACACCCCGGTGGGCGTGGTGGCTCCGCCCGACGACGAGTCGATCGACGTCGACGCGAGGTCAGACAGCGACATCGACGAGGTGGGCACCCTCGACGACCTCCTGAGCGTGATCGATCGCACCGGTGCCCGGGCCGTGATCTTCACCACGGGCTCCGTCCGACGCGGGCGCGAGTTCAACGAGATGGCCCGCAAGTTGGAGGGCCACCGCGCCGAGATGGTGGTGGTCCCCGCCATGACCGACATCTCCAGCCAGCGCATCCACGTGACGCCCGTGGCCGGACTCCCGCTCATGCACGTGGGAAAGCCGCAGGCGGAGCGGTCCCTCAGGTTCACCAAGCGAGCCTTCGACCTGGTCGCCTCAGTACTGCTGTTGGTGCTGCTGTCCCCCCTCATGCTGGTGACAGCCCTCGTCATCAAGCTGAGCGACGGCGGGTCCGTGCTCTTCAGGCAGCAACGCGTGGGCATGGGAGGAGAGCCGTTCCAACTGCTGAAGTTCCGCTCCATGGTGCAGAACGCCGAGCAGATCCGGGCCGAAGGCCTCGAGGACGCCAACGAGGCGGAGGGTGCCCTGTTCAAGATCAGAAACGACCCCCGCATCACCCCCTTTGGGCGCTTCATCCGCCGCTTCTCCATCGACGAACTCCCCCAACTGTTCAACGTGCTGCGAGGGGAGATGAGTCTCGTCGGGCCGCGCCCGGCCATGGAGCAGGAGGTGGCGCTCTACCTGACTCATGTGCGGCGTCGATTGGACGTGCGGCCAGGCATCACGGGCCTGTGGCAGGTGTCGGGCAGATCCGACCTCGGGTGGGACGACACCGTCCGTCTCGACCTCTACTACGTGGACAACTGGTCCATGCTTCAGGACATCGTCATCCTCCTGCGCACCTTCCGCGCGGTCGTGAGCTCGCGCGGCGCCTACTGACGAGGATGGAGCGAGCGCCAAGGCATCCACCGGCTAGGCTGGCCGCGTGACCAACGCTGTGCGCCCAGGGGAGGGGATCGCAGGGCTCAGCCTCTCCTCAACCTCGATCCCCGGCCTCCTGATCCTCACCCTGCCCCTCCACGGCGACGCCCGCGGATGGTTCAAGGAGAACTGGCAGCGCGCCAAGATGATGACCCTCGGGCTGCCCGATTTCGCGCCCGTGCAGCAGAACATGAGCTTCAACGCCGAGGCCGGCGTCACCCGCGGCATCCACGCCGAGCCGTGGGACAAGCTGGTCTCAGTCGCCACCGGGCGCGTGTTCGGGGCCTGGGTGGACCTGCGCGAGGGCGACACCTTCGGCGCCGTGGTCACTCACGAGATCGGCCCAGACACCGCCGTCTTCACCCCCAGCGGCGTGGGCAACGCCTACCAGGCCCTCGAAGCAGGCACCTGCTACTCGTACCTGGTCAACGAGCACTGGTCAGCCGAGACCAAGTCCCAGTACACCTTCGCCAACCTCAACCACCCGGGCATCGACTGGCCAATGCCCCTCGAATCGGCCATCGTCTCCGAGGCCGACCGCACCCACTCGGCTCTCGCCGACGTCATCCCGATGCCCCGGCCCCGCCCCGTCGTCACCGGGGCCGGCGGCCAACTCGGCCAGGCACTGCGCCGGCTCCTTCCGGACGCCCAATTCCTCGATCGAGACGAACTCGACATCACTGATGCCGACGCCGTCGCCGCCTTCCCGTGGGGACGGGCCTCCGCGATCATCAACGCCGCCGCCTGGACCGCCGTCGACGCCGCCGAAGCCGACGGACGGGCTGCCTGCTGGGCGGTCAACGTGACCGGCACTGCCAACCTCGTCGCAGCCGCCAACCGCCACCGGCTCCCCCTCGTGCACGTCTCCTCCGACTACGTCTTCGACGGCACCCGCGACACCCACGCCGAGGACGAGCCCTTCTCACCCCTCAGCGCCTACGGCGCCTCCAAGGCCGCCGCCGACGCGCTCGTCGCCACCCTGCCCCGGCACTACATCCTGCGCACCAGCTGGGTGATCGGAGACGGCCCCAACTTCGTGCGCACCATGGCCCGCCTCGCCGACTCCGGGATCAGCCCCGCCGTCGTCGACGACCAGTTCGGCAGGCTCACCTTCGCCGACGACCTCGCCCGGGCAACGCTCCACCTCGTCGAGACGGGCGCCCCCGCCGGCATCTACAACGTCACCTCCGACGGCAACCCGATGTCGTGGTTCGACGTGGCCACCGCCGTCTTCGACGCCCGCGGCGCTCAGGGCCGCGTGACCCGCACAGACACCGCGACATTCTCAGCCGGCAAGATCACCGCACCACGCCCGCGACACAGCACCCTCGACCTGGCCAAAATCAAGGCCACCGGATTCCAGCCCAGCGACGGCACCGAAGCCCTCCGCCGTTACCTCGACGCCCTGCGATGACGAAAGAGCCCTCCCTCCACGTCCGGCTACGCCTCACCCACGGCGTGCTGCAGCGCATCGCCGACAAGGCCGGGGCGGACGTCCTGCACGTCAAGGGGCCGGCCGTCGCGCGGGAACTGCTCGACACCCGCGACATCCACGACGCCGAGGGCAGCTTCGAACGCACCGAGATCATTCACCGCAACAGCAGCGACGCAGATCTCCTCATCCGCCCCGAGCACGTCCACCGCTTCCTCGACGGGGCCTCCCGGCACGGCTGGATCCGCAAGACCAGCTTCTCCACCAGCTCAGCCTTCGGCCACGCGATGAACATCTTCCATCCCACCCTAGGCAACGCCGACGTGCACCGCCGCTTCCCCGGCCTCGCGCCGGAGGCGTTCGACGAGCTGTGGCGGGCCCGCACAAGCACGGACCTGGGTCACGTGCCGTGCCCCACGCCGTCGGTCACGGCGCAGCGGCTGCTCCTCCTCCTGCACTCCGCGCGCAGCGGCCCCCACCACCCCGATACGGGTCGTGCTTGGGACCGCGCCACCGCCGACGAGCGCACGGGGGTGCTCGCCCTGGCGCGACATCTCGGCGCCGAGATCGGGGTGGCGGCCGCCGTCGGGGACCTGGAGGCCTTCAGGGACCATCCCGAGTACCTGTTGTGGAAGCACTTCCGCGACGGCAACCCGAGCCGCCTCGACGAATGGCGTGCTCGCTGGCGGGCAGCGACCACCGTCGGCAAGAAGGCCGCCGTCGTCCAGGGGCTGCTGTTCTTCGACCCGTCCCTACTCGAGGCCGAGCTGGGGCACGCGCCCAGCCACCGCGAGGTGGCTCAGCGTACGCTGCTGCGATGGAGACGACTGCTCGGCGAGCTGGCCGCCCGTCGCACCTCGACGGGGGGCAGAGCATGACGCACCGCCACCATCCCGAGGTGGTCTGGGAGGACGACGAGGATCGCGTGGTGGCCACGGCCCCCACCGTCGGGGAGGTGGTGATCCTCGACGGCACCGCCGCCCTCATCTGGCACTGCCTCGACGGCGCCACCACAGACGAGATCGTCGCCACGGTGAGCGAGGCAACAGGCACAGAGGCGGCGGAGATCCACGCCCACGTTGCCGCATATCTGGCCGATCTCACGGCGAGAAAGCTCGCGGTCTCCGATGAGTGAGGCACCCCACACGCTCACCCTCGCGGGCCTCGGCACAGGGATCGCAGTGGACCTCGGCGACTCCGGCCTCGACCTCGACGCCGTCCGGCACCTCTGGGCCCGCTGCCTCTCCCGCGACACCACCGCCCAGGCCGACGTCACCGTGAGGAAGAACTCCTCACAGGAGTCAGCCACCCAGCAGATCACCCAGGCGTTCATCGCCGCCCGCGCCGGGCAGCTCCTCATGTTCCACGCCGGGGCGGTGGCACACCCGGAGACGGGGCGCGCCCTGGTGTTCGTCGCCCCCGGCGGCACGGGCAAGTCCACGCTCACCCGCCGCCTCGGGAGGAGCTACGGCTACCTCTCCGACGAGACGGTGGGCATCGACCCGGTCACGCTGCGGATCCACCCCTACCCCAAGCCCATCACGCTGGCCCCGGACCACGGGCACCCGAAGCGGGAGAACTCCCCCGACGACCTCGGGCTGCTCCAGGCCCCCCCGTCTCCGACGCTGACTGACCTGGTGTTGCTGCGCCGCACCCCCGGCCGCGACAACGCCGCCTTCACCCCCCTGCCCGTCCTCGACGCCCTGGCCATGATCGCCCCGGAGACCTCCTCGCTCTCGAAGCTGCCCCGCCCGCTGCACCTCATGGCCGACGTGCATCGTCGCGCCGGCTGCACCCTCGTCGAATACGGCGAGGTGGAGCAGATCCTCCCGTGGTGCACCGACCACCTGGAGGGACAACAGTGATCAGGTGCGCAGACCTCACGGACTTCCTGCCTGTCGACGGCGAGTCCCTGGTCCTCCTCGACGACAAGGTCCTCCGCCTGGGCCCCGTCGCCACCCTCATCCTTGAGCTGTTGGGCAACGGGCCGGTCACCCTCGACCAGCTCACCGACGAACTGGCGGCGGCCTTCGGTACCCCGCCCGACGGCTCCCTCACGGAGGCGGTCGCGGCCCAGTTGGCCGCTCTGAACGACAACGGGCTCCTCATCATCGATGAGGAGCCCGCGGGACAGGACCCAAGCGTCAAACGGTGACCCAGGTGGGCCTCTCCGGAAGCAGCGCCTCGAACTCGGCCACCAGGGAGTCCATGTACTCCCCCCGGTAGGTGCCGCCCAGGAACCTGGGCAGCGCCTCCTCGCGGAACCGCCGCCAGGACTCGGCCTCGCTACCGGGCATGATCGGGTAGAACAGCACGCCCTCGGAGAAGGCGCTGTCGCGGTCGCCGGGCGCGTCGCCGATCAGCATGATGTGGTCATCCGGGTACTTGCCCTTGGCGGCCCAGTGCACGTGCTGGGCCTTCGAGCCCATCTCCTGCCCGGCGACCACCTTCATGTACCTCGCCAGGTCGTGCTCGTGCCACTCGCGCTCGAGCGCCTCCATCGGCGTCGCGGAGACGGTCATGCAGTCCACGTCCGGCTGCATCGCCTCGATGGCCTCGCGCACACCCGGGAAGGGTGCGCAGCCGTGCACCATCCAGGCGATGAGCTCGTTGACGCCCTTGCCCCAGGCGATGCAGCGCTCGATCTCCTCTGACGGATGGGCCTCGGCGAACTCGGCGATCCCGCGATCGGAGCGCGGGTAGCCGGAGTCCAGGAACCTCCGCAGCTCGACGCCCTCGGGCACCTTCACGCCGCGCTCCACCACCTCGGGCCGCTGCCTCAGCAGCTCGAACAGCCTGGCCAGCGCCACCCAGCGGTTCTGGCCGCGGGTGGTCGAGTACAGGTTGACGAACAGGGCCGTCTCGCGGACCAGGGTGGAGGCGGCCTGCAGGTCGAAGTACTTGATGTAGGCGGGCGTGAAGCACTCCTGGTGCTTGATGTCCATGGCGTCCATGGCGCAGCCGTCGGAGTCGATCCCGACGAAGAACTGCTTCGTGGGCTGGAAGTCGAGGAGCACCTGGGCGCGCTCGGGCATCTTGTCAGTCATCGTCGGTCCTCAGATCCGGGTGTCGGGGAAGGGGAACATCTCGGTGTTGGGCGTGCCCTTGAACTCCGACTTGCCTTCGAGCTTGTCGAGCACGATGCCGAGGTTGAAGTCGTGGTCGTCGTTCGGGCGACCTTCACCGAGATCGAAGCTGATGGCGGTGCCATGCTCCTTGGCCCGTCCAGCCCTCGCTGGTGCACTGGATGGACCGGAACGTGGCCTGGGCCACCAGCATGGTGGACCGGATCACACCGGCCACCACCGACGGGGACCTCGTGGAGGTGGCCCGCACGCAGGGCTACGTCGACGCCTCCCCGGTGCCCACCGAGCCGTTCAGCGAATGGGTGATCAGTGGGGAGTTCCCCGCCGGCCGTCCGGATTGGGAGTCCGCGGGCGTCCAGATCGTCGACGAGGTGGAGCCCTACGAGCAGCGCAAGCTGTGGATGCTCAACGGGTCGCACTCGCTGCTGGCCTACGCCGGGCCCATCCTCGGCGTCGAGACAGTGTCCGAGGCCATCGCCCACCCGACGCTGCGCGCCTGGGTTGAGCAGTGGTGGACCGAGGCCGGGGTCGGGCTACAGGTGCCGTGGGAGGACTACGCCCGGGCGCTGCTCGATCGCTACGAGAACCCCAACATCCGGCACCTCCTGGCCCAGATCGCCAGCGACGGGTCACTGAAACTGCCCGTGCGGATCATGCCGACGGTGAGTGCGTTCCGGGCGCGCGGTGAGGTGCCCGCGGCCGCCGTGCGGGCGGTCGCGGCGTGGCTGCTGCACCTCCGCGGGCACGGCGCCCCTGTGCGCGACGCCGGTGGTGAGGGCCTTGTCGGGCTCGTCGGCGAGGACCTGCAGGCCGACGCGGCCCGCGTCGTCGCGTTCCTCGACCCGTCGCTCGCCGACGACGTGCAGCTGCGGGACGCTGTGGCGGCGGCCGCCGAGGAGATCCTGGAACTCGAAGGCAACGCCAGGCGGGGCTGACGTCGCCGCGGGCGGCTGCGGCGGTAGGGTCGGGCCATGCGGAAGGTGACACCCGAGGAGTTGGCGGACCGGATCGTCGCGGGATCGCGGGGGCACATCGCCCGCGCCATCACGCTGGTCGAGTCATCGAAGCCGGAGCACCGTGAGCAGGCGCATCAGCTGCTGCGGCTGATCGCCCCGCTCACCGGCAAGGCCTTCCGCGTCGGCATCTCCGGTGTCCCCGGCGCCGGCAAGTCCACCTTCATCGACGCCATGGGGATCAAGCTGATCGATGAGCGGCACCACCGCGTGGCGGTCCTCGCGGTGGACCCGTCGTCGTCGCGGACAGGCGGTTCCATCCTCGGCGATCGCACCCGGATGGCCGAGCTCGCGGCGCGGGAGGACACGTTCATCCGGCCCTCGCCGTCGGGCGGCCACCTGGGCGGCGTGGCGCGCGCCACCCGCGAGTCCATGCTCGTCCTGGAGGCGGCCGGCTACAACGTGATCCTGGTGGAGACCGTCGGCGTGGGGCAGTCAGAGGTCGCGGTGGCGGGGATGGTGGACACGTTCCTCATGCTCCAGGTGGCCCGCACCGGTGACCAGCTGCAGGGCATCAAGCGCGGCATCCTCGAGCTCGCGGACGTGATCGCCATCACGAAGGCCGACGGCGACAACGAGCAGGCGGCTAGGGTCGCGGCACGCGAGCTGAGCATCGCGATGAAGCTGATCACCAGCGACACGAAGAAGCGCCGGGCTCCGGTGCTGACCTGCTCGTCGTACACGGGGGTGGGCCTGGACGAGCTGTGGAACACCGTCGAGAAGCATCGTGCCGAGCTGGAGGCGGAGGGGTCGCTGGCCGCCCGCCGGCTGGACCAGCAGCGCGACTGGCTGTGGAACATGGTGCGCGACGAGCTGCTGGAGTCGCTGCGGACCTCGCCTCAGGTGCGTTCTGTCGCGAAGGATGTGGAGGCGCAGTTGGCGGAGGAGGCGCTGTCGGCGCTGGAGGGGTCTCAGTTGATCCTGCGCGCGTTCGCCGACGCCCTGCCCACCTTCCCGTGGGCCCACCACGCCCACCACGGCCACCAGGCCTGACCCCAAACCCCTGGGGGCCGCCTGGGCGCCGCCCTGGGTGTCCTGACCCGTTGACGGTGCCGGGACACGTGAGCCGACGCCCGGGCGGCCGCTGTCTACGGTCTCTGCGAGTTGCGGCGAGTCACGCGTGGGTCGGGTGATCGAGGCCGCCCGGGCCTCGCCTCCCGCCTCCCCGCACTCGATTCCCCGTGGCGTGGCCCTGGGTCAGGGCGTGTGCCGGCCGGGCGGCCCTGGTGAAAGTGGGTTGAGGCGGGAGGCCAGCCTGGTGATCCTCGGGTTGGGCATCCCGACGCGCAGCCGCCCCGCCGACCCCCACCCTCGCATTTGGCTCGCGACGCAGAGCCGACCTGCCGACCCCTACACTCGCACACACCTCGCGTCGGCTCGTCTCAGGGCGGCGGGCCCTGTGG
Organism: Tessaracoccus sp. MC1627; assembly: GCF_014164725.1. Lineage (NCBI taxonomy): Bacteria > Bacillati > Actinomycetota > Actinomycetes > Propionibacteriales > Propionibacteriaceae > Tessaracoccus > Tessaracoccus sp. MC1627. The sequence goes on from NZ_JACJGA010000006.1 coordinate 111,271, forward strand.
CGCCTGCGATAAGTCTGGCCGCCCGCGCTACAGCGCTGGCTGCCGAACATAGGACAGGCGGCTCCGGGGCGCCTGCGATCTAGAGCAGGCGCCGAGACGCAAGCCAGGCGTCGAGACACAAGCCAGGCGTCGAGACACAAGCCAGGCGTCGAGACACAAGCCAGTCGACGCGACGGGGACAGCCAGGCGGCACACACCCGAACCCGGACACGCCACCAGCAGACGAGTGTGAGGAGACCAGGGACGAGGCCCGGGCGGCCTCACCACCCGACCACCAACGCACCGGCACCAACGCGCAGACCGTAGACAACGGCCGCCCGGGCGACGGGGCTGGGCTCCCCGCACCGGCAGCCAGGGCCAAGACAGCGGGAGCCGAGGGGAACAGAGACGGCACCGGCGGATCACGCGGCCTTCCTCCTTGTCGCAGCCCGATATCGCACCCGCGCAGGCTCGACGGTTAGACTGGCGGCGAACGTGTGCCTGGGGGGAGGCGCTGTCCAAGCACCGAGAGGAGGCACATGGGAGTCTTTGACAAAGCCGAGAAGCGGATCGAGTCCGCCGTGGGCAAGGTCTTCGCGAAGGCCTTCAAGGGTTTCGTGCATCCCGTGGAGATCGTCGCGGGCATCCAGCGCGAGCTCGACGCGGAGGCCAAGCTGCTCTCGCGCGACAAGCGCCTCGTGCCCAATGCCTTCACCATCGGCCTCTCACAGGCGGATTTCGACAGGCTCGTCCCCTACTCGAAGACCCTCAACGCCGAGATCCTGCCCGGCATCCGGGACCACGCCGCGGACCGCCACTACGTGTTCAACGGGCCCGTCACCATCGATTACTCCCTCGACGAATCGCTGCCCACCGGGCAGTTCACCGTAACCAGCCACGCCCTCCCCTCCGAGGGCGCGGGCCATTCCTCCGTTCCTGCGGCTGTCCCTGGACGGCTGGTCGTCGAGGTCAACGGCGTGCGGCATCCGCTGGTGGCGCCAGGCCTGCTGATCGGCCGCGGCGCCGAGGCGGACCTGCGGCTCAACGATCCCGGCGTCTCCCGGCGCCACGCGATGATCAGCGTCTCCGGTGACCCGGATCACCCGGTGATCACCGTCGAGGACCTCGGCTCCACCAACGGCGTGCACGTCAACGGGAGCCGGGTCACCAAGACCCGTGTCGGCGAGGGGGCCAGGATCGAGGTCGGCAACACCAGGATGCTGATCCACTCACCGACGGGATCCTGAGCGTGTCTGACCTTCTCGTCGGGACGATCAAGATCGTCTTCATGGCCATGATCTGGCTGTTCATCCTCTTCGTCGCCAACGTGGTGCGCACGGACATGTTCGGTCGCCGGGTGCCCGTCTCATCGCTCGCGGCCATCCCCGCGGACCGGGGGCGGGGCCGCAACCGTTCGAAGCTGCCCACCCGGTTCGCCATCACGGCCGGGGGGCAGCAGGGTACCGCGGTCCCCGTCGAGCCCACCATCAACCTCGGCCGCGCCGCGGACTCCACCCTGCTCCTCGACGACGACTACGCCTCCGCCCGGCATGCCCAACTGGTGCAGAAGGACCCCACCACCTGGGTGATCACGGACCTGCAGTCCACCAACGGCACCTACGTCAACGGCAAACTCGTGACAGAACCCACGAAGGTCACCGTCGGGGACGTGGTCCGCATCGGCAAGACCCTCATGCGGTTCGAGATCTGATCCATGACCTTCTCCCTCCGCTTCGCCGCCCACTCGGAAGTGGGCAGGATCCGCAAGAACAACCAGGACTCCGGCTACGCCTCCCCCACCATGCTGCTGGTCACCGACGGCATGGGCGGCGCCGCAGCGGGTGACCTGGCCTCCGCCGTCGCGGCGCAGGAGGCGGCACGCTCGGATCAGCGCGCGGCTGACGGCGAGGAGATGCTGGAGCGGATGGCCGGGATGATCGCCCGCGCCAACACGAAACTCACGGAGCTGATCGAGGAGGACCTGGAGCTCGACGGCATGGGCACCACCTTCTGCGGCGCAATGTTCAACGGCACCCAGTTCGGGCTGGCGCACATCGGCGATTCCCGCGGCTATCTGCTCCGCGACGGCGAACTCACCCAGCTCACCCACGACCACTCGTGGGTCCAGTCGCTCCTCGACGACGGCAAGATCACCCCGGAGCAGGCCGCCACCCATCCGCACCGCTCGCTCATCCTCAAGGTCCTCAACGGACAGGTCGAGTTCGAGCCGGACCTCGAAGTCCTCGACGCGCAGGTGGGCGACCGCCTCATGTTTTGCTCCGACGGGCTCAGCGGCCTGGTGGACAATGCGACCCTCCGCGAGTTCCTCACCATCGACGACGCGTCGTCTGCGATCTCCCGGCTGTCCGAGACGGCCAACGCCAACGGTGGCCACGACAACATCACCATCGTGATCGGCGACGTCGTGCCTCAGGACGACGCCCTTGACGCGCTCGAGGGCCAGCTCGTCGGCGCCGCCGTCGACCTCAAGGTCCCCCGGACGGGGCAGTTGGCCATGACGAAGGGCGGCACTGGACGCGGGCCGCAGTGGCCGCAGTCCGCACCCGCCGTCGACGTGGAGCACGACGCGGCGGAGGTGGCGCGCTACGCGCCGCACGAGGCGAAGCACCGCTGGCCCGGCATCACGGCCCTGGTCCTCGCCGTCGCTCTGGTACTCGGTGGCAGCGCGTGGGGGGTCATCTCGTACTCGCGCACCCGCTACTTCGTGGCCGCCGACGACGGGTACGTGGCGATCTACAACGGCATCCCCGGCTCACTGCTGGGGCTGGACCTCAACACCCTCACCCAGCGCACCGACATCCCCGTGACCGACCTGCCCCGTTTCTATCAGCGCGTGGTGGACGGCGCTATCCAGGTGGACAGCCTGCCCGCCGCCCGGGGCACCACCCAGCAGCTGCGCACCCTGGCCGAGCGCTGCGTCGAGGTGCGGGAGGAGAGGCAGCAGCCCACGCCGCAGCTGTCGCCGTCACCCAGCCCGACGGCCACCCCGTCGTCGACGATCCCCGGGCTGCCCACCACCACGCTGTCGGCGGTGCCCGGCGCCACCGCGCAGTCCGCTCCCCCGAGCTTCCTGCTTCCCTCCACCCTCGTCACCGCGACCCCCACGGCCAGCGCCGAGGCTGACCCCGAGGCCTGCTGATGACGGCAGCGGTCCAGCCGGCGGTCTCGGATGAGGTGATCGTCTACAAGAAGCGACGGACGGTCGAGCTGTTCCTGGTGCTGTTCGCTCAGTCGTTCGGTCTGGCCGGTTGGGTCATCACGAGCCTCAACCTCTACGGCGAACTGCCCCAGAACCTGATTCCGGTGACCGCTCTCTGGTACGGGATGGGGGTTGCCGCGCACCTCGTCGTGCGCTTCCGACTGCCCTATGCGGACCCGGTGATCCTGCCGTCGGTGTTCCTCCTCAACGGCCTGGGCCTGGCGATGATCTCGCGGATCGACCAGATCCCTGAGCCCGTCAACGACGACGCGGCCACCCAGCTGCTGTGGACGGCGCTCGGGCTGATCCTGTTCGCCGCCGTCGCGATCGGCCTCCGCGACCACCGCCGCCTCCAGCGCTACCCCTACCTCCTGTTCATCTCCGGCCTTGTGCTGCTGCTGCTGCCGCTGCTCCCGGTGATCGGCGTCTCCTCGGGTGGCGCCCAGATCTGGATCCGGGTCTTCGGCTTCTCGTTCCAGCCCGCCGAGGTGGCCAAGATCGCGCTGTCGATCGCGTTTGCCGCCTACCTCTACGAGAAGCGCGAGGTGCTCGCGCTTGCCGGTAAGCGGTTCATGGGCATCGAACTGCCCCGCGCCCGCGACCTCGGGCCCATCGCGGTGATGTGGCTGCTGTGCCTGGTGGTGATGGTGTATCAGAACGACCTGGGCACCTCGATGCTGTTCTTCGGGCTGTTCACGGTGATGATCTACGTGGCGACGGAGCGGCCCGCGTGGCCCATCCTCGCCGGCCTCTCCTTCGTCGTCGCCGCCCTTGCCGCCAACCAGTTCACCCACCACGTGCCGCGCCGCGTCAACGCCTGGCTGGACCCGTTCAGCAACTACGACCAGAACCTTCAGATCATCAGCGCGCAGTTCGGGTTCGCCTGGGGCGGACTGTTCGGCCGCGGCTGGGGCCTCGGCCGGCCCGGGCTCACCCCGCTGGCCAAGAGCGACATGATCGCGGCCGCCCTGGGTGAGGAGATCGGCGTGCTCGGGCTCATGGCCATCGTGCTGGTGTACGCGCTGCTGGTTGCGCGCGGCTTCAAGACGGCAGTCACCTCGCCCGACGGGTTCGGCAAGCTGCTGGCCACCGGGCTGAGCTTCACGTTCGCGCTGCAGGTGTTCGCCATCATCGGCGGCGTCACCCGGCTCCTGCCGCTGACGGGCCTCACCACGCCGTTCATGTCCCAGGGCGGCTCCAGCCTGATCGCCAACTGGATCATCATCGCCATCCTTATGGTGATCTCGCATCGCAGCCGGATGCCCCAGGCCGCCACGGCCGCCCCGCGCGAAATGGGTGCGGTCAACGATGAGACGGCGGTGATCAGCCGATGAACGTGCCCATCCGCAGGGTGACGGTGTTCGTGGCCCTCATGATGGCCGCGCTGCTGCTCAACCTCACCGCCATCTCGGTGGTCCAGGCCGAGGACCTCAACGCGCACCCGAGCAACCGTCGGGTCCGCGACGCCGAGTTCGCCCGCCCCCGCGGCGCCATCCTGGTGGGCAACGAGCCCATCGCCGTCTCGGTGCCCCGGCCCGGCCGGTTCCCCTACGTGCGGACCTATCCCGCGGGAGAGCTGTGGTCGACGGTGACCGGCTGGTACTCCTACGACTACGCCCGCTCCGGCCTCGAGAGCTCCTTCAACGAGGAGCTGGCCGGCACCTCGTCCGAGCAGTCGATCGACCGGATCGTCGATCTGGTCACCGGGCAGAGCTCGCAGGGCGCCAACATCTCCACCACCCTCAACCCGCGCGCCCAGGCCGCGGCCGTCCGCGCCCTGGGCAGCCAGCAGGGCGCCGCCGTCGCGATGAACTACGAGACCGGCGAGATCCTGGCCATGGTCTCCACGCCCACCTACGATCCCAACCGGCTGGCCACCGTCGACCTCGAGGTGGCGCGGGAGGCCTGGACGGAGCTCCTGGACTCCCCGGACGAGCCGCTGAAGAACCGCGCCGCCCGCGAGGTGTACCCGCCCGGCTCCACCTTCAAGCTCGTCACGGCTGCGGCGGCTCTGGAGGACGGCATGGTGCCGAGCAGCGAGTTGGATGCCCCCGCGTCGCTGCGGCTGCCCAACTCCAGCCGCTCCATCGGCAACTCCACCAACTGCGGCGGCACCACCGTGACCCTGCAGCAGGCGCTCCAGACCTCGTGCAACACGGCCTTCGGGTCCCTGGCGCTGGATCTGGGCAGCGACAAGCTGCAGGCGATGGCCGAGGCGTTCGGGTTCAACCAGGAACAGAGCCTGGACCTCGCGGCCGCCACGTCACGGTTCCCCACCGAGCTCGACGAGGCCCAGACCGCGTTGTCGGCGATCGGTCAGTACGACGTGGCCGCCTCCCCCCTGCAGATGCTGCAGGTGGCGGCCGCCATCGCCAACGACGGCGTCATGATGTCTCCCTACCTGGTCAGCACCGTGACCAACCAGGACCTGACGGTGCTGAGCTCCCGTGGCCCCGAGGTGATCGGCCAGCCGATCAGCGGCTCCACAGCCGGGCTGCTGCAGCAGATGATGGTGGCCACCGTCGAGGACGGCACCGGGCGCCCCGCGCAGACCGACGGCGTCGTGGTCGGCGGGAAGACTGGCACCGCCCAGACCGCGCCGGACCGCCCCCCCTACGCGTGGTTCGTCGGCTACGCCGAGGACCCGTCGGTGGCCATCGTCGCGTTCGTGGAGAACGCCGACGTGGACCGCGACGACATCTCCGGGGGTCGGCTCGCGGCCCCCATCTTCAAGGCCGTACTGGAGGCTCTCCGATGAACTTCTCAGACACCTCTCAGGTAGATGGCGCACTATTGTGCGTGACTGACCGAAAGGATCGTTAAGCGATGACAGAGCGAGGAGCGCTGCTCGGCGGCCGCTATGAACTCGACCAGGTGATCGGTCGGGGCGGCATGGCCGAGGTGTGGCGCGCACGGGATCTCCGTCTCGAGCGCGATGTGGCGGTCAAACGGTTGCGGGTGGACCTGGCCAGCGACCCCACGTTCCAGGCCCGTTTTCGACGGGAGGCTCAGTCCGCGGCCGGTCTGAACCACCCCAACATCGTCGCGGTCTACGACACAGGCGAGGAGCGCGACCCCTCGTCGGAGGTCTCTGTCCCCTACATCGTGATGGAGCTCGTCGAGGGCGTGACGCTGCGCGAGGTCCTGCGCGACGGCCGCAAGATCGTGCCGGACCGCGCCATGGAGTTCACGGCCGGCGTGCTCGACGCCTTGGCCTACTCACACCGCGCCGGCATCATCCACCGCGACATCAAGCCCGCCAACGTCATGCTCACCCCCAACGGCACCGTCAAAGTGATGGACTTCGGCATCGCCCGGGCTGTCGCGGACACCTCCGCCACCATGACGCAGACCGCGGCCGTGATCGGCACCGCGCAATACCTGTCCCCCGAGCAGGCGCGCGGCGAGAAGGTGGACAACCGCTCGGACATCTACTCCGTCGGCTGCCTGCTCTACGAACTGCTCACCTCGCAGCCACTGTTCAAGGGCGACTCCCCCGTGAGCGTCGCCTACCAGCACGTGCGGGAGATTCCCGTGCCGCCGTCGGAGATCGACACCGAGATCAGCCCGTCGATGGACGCGATCGTGCTGAAGTCGCTGGCGAAGGACCCGCGGGACCGCTACCAGGACGCCTCCGAGATGCGCGAGGACCTTCTCCGCGCTCTGAACGGGCAACCTGTGCTGGCCGCGTTGCCGGCAGAGCCGGCCACGAAGGTGATTCCGAGCGATCCGATGACCACCACCGCGCGACGGGGGGCTGTGGTGCCTGCTCCGTCGCCGGTGCTCTCTCCCACCGACACGGACCTGATGGAGCCCGAGGAGAAGAAGTCCAACAAGGGCGTGATCGCGCTGGCGATCGTCGCCGGGCTCATCCTGATCGCCATGGGCGTGGCCATCTGGACCATCCTCAACCCGCCTGAGCCGCCGTCGACGGCAACAGTCCAGATTCCGACGGTGGTGGGGCAGACCGAGCTGGCGGCCACCAACATCCTCACCGACGCCCGGCTGGTGCCCAACGTCACCTACGAGGCGCGCTCGGACGTCGACGAGGGGGTGGTGCTGAGCTCGGATCCAGTGGCGGGGACGATGGTGGAACCCGGGTCACGGGTGGCACTGGTGGTCTCCAGCGGGCCGGACGAGAAGACGGTGCCCGATGGGCTGACGGGGGTCACGGTCGCGGAGGCTCGACGGTTGCTCGAGGCGGCCGGACTGACCCAGGTCACCGAGGAGGATGCGGACCCGGCCACCGAGCCGATCGATGCTGTCGCGGGGAATGTGGTGTCGGTGAATCCGGCCTCCGGTGCGACGGTGCCGCCGGATCAGCAGATCGTGCTGACCGTGGCGACGGGTCGTTCGCTGGTGCCCGTGCTGACGGAGCGCACGGCGTCGGCGGCGCAGCGTGAGGCTGAGGCTGCGGGCTTCCGGGTTGAGGTCACTGAGGAGGAGACCACTGAGGTGTCGTCCGGCCTGGTCTTCGATCAGGATCAGACCGCCGGTACGGCGCTGGACCGTGGAACGGTGATCAACATCAGGGTCGCGGTGGCTCCCCCGGAGGTTGAACCCACGACGCCTCCGCCCACGAGTGAGCCACCCGTCGTTGAGACCCCGACACCTCCCCCTTCCCCGCCGGCCTCTGAGCCCCCGACTCCTGACCCGTCCGCGACCCCGTAGCCCCGGACGACGCGGAGCGGCTTGGCCCGGCCTTCCCGCTCCCTGAGCTGAGAAGGGCCGCCCATCCGCTCCCTGGGAGGGCCGCCCGCGTAGCGGCGCGGATCGTCCCCTCGCTCCCTGAGGAGGGCCGCCCGCGGAGCGGCGCAGCCGTCTTTCCGCTCCCTGAGGAGGGCCGCCCGCGGAGCGGCGAGGACCGTCCCCTTTCGCTCCCTGAGGAGGGCCGCCCGCGAAGCGGCGAGGACCGTCCCCTTTCGCTCCCTGAGGAGGGCCGCCCGCGAAGCGGCGTGGACCGTCTCGAAGGGTCGTGACTACCACCTTCATGCAGTTCTGGTGGTCGGGTGCGGGGAGCCGTGAGTCGATGCCCAGGCGGCCGTTGTCCAGGGTCCGCTGATCGCCGCCGGTCAATCTGTGGTCGGTTTGTTGAGGCCGCCCGGGCATCGTCTCCCGTCTCCCCGCACTCGGTCCTCCCTGTGGCGTGGTCCTGTCCCGGGTGCGGGCCGGCAGGGCGGCGTTGGGGTTGGGTCTGCTTGGGCGGGATGCCAGCTGGGTGATCGTCGGGTTGGGCACCGCTGCGCAGTGCCGCCCTGCCGTCCCCAACCCGTGCGTTCACGCGCAGGTTCTGGAGCCTTCGAAATCTCCCGCGGAAGCTCGGAAATCGGGGGTGCCCGCAGAGTGTGACCTCGGGGTCGGTCTACCATCCCGGAATCCACACTCTGCGGAGGGGTGGTAGCCCCCGGGGGCCGGGATCAGTCGAGGGTGGTGGTGACCAACGGGGACATGCCCTCGGCGCGGCGCGGGGCGTCGTCGTCGCCACACTCGACCAACCAGTTGGCCAACATCTGATATCCCCCCTCGGTGAGCACCGACTCAGGGTGGAACTGGACCGCCTCGACGGCGAGGTCGCGGTGCCGGACCGCCATGATCACACCGGTCTCCGTCCGCGCCGTGACCTCAAGCACGTCAGGCACGGTCTCCTCGACGATGGCCAGCGAGTGGTAGCGCGTGGTGGTCACCGGCGATGGCAGGCCCTTGAACACGCCCTTGCCCTCGTGGAACACCGGGGAGGTCTTGCCGTGCAGCAACTCCGGCGCGCGGTCCACGACACCGCCGTAGGCCACGCCCATGGCCTGGAGGCCGAGACACACCCCGAACAGCGGCTTCACGCCGCCGAGCGTGCGCACCACGTCGACGCACACCCCGGCCTCCTCGGGCGTGCCGGGCCCCGGGGAGAGGAGCACGCCGTCGAAGCGCTTGTGCCAGCCCTCCTCCGCGAAGCGCGGATCGTCGTTGCGCCACACCTCGACCTCGGCGCCGATCTGCGCCAGGTAGGACACGATGTTGTAGACGAACGAGTCGTAGTTGTCGATCACGAGGATGGCTGCCACGCGGCCATTGTGCCACCGGGAGCCCGATCCGCCGCGCGCCGTTCGGCGGCGCCGCGACACCGTCAGCCGGCGGCCTGCGCCAGGGAGATGCCGGTTGTGCCGCTGAAGGCGGGTAGCTCCAGCTGCTGGGGCCGTTCCACCGCGTAGCCGAGGCCGTAGGCGTCAACGTACTGCCGGTAGATCTGCACCGCCTCGGACGCATCGAGCCCAGCCTGCAGCCGCTGCTGATCCCCGACGGCCTCGATCACATACGGCGGCGCGTACGGGATGCCGTGCAGCACGACGGTGTTGCCGACGCACTTGATGCCGGTGGTCGCGATCACGCGCTGGCCCTGAATGGTCATCGCCTCCGCCCCGCCGGCCCACAGCGCGTTGGCCACCGCCTGGATGTCCTGCTGGTGGACGACGAGCGCGTCGTCGTCAACACCTGCGGGGCGGACGTCGTTGGGGGCGTCGGTCAGCGTCACCCTCAGGCCCGGCCCGCCCACCGCGACCAGGCCCGCCCGGAACTCGGCTTCAGCGAGGTCGTCGGCGAGATCCCCTGTGCCCACCTGGCCCGAGCCGAGCGACGCCACCTCGGCCCGCAGCTCGTCAGCCTCCAGGCTCAACTCCGCGTTGCGCTGGCCCTGCGACACGATGAGGTCGCGCATGTCCGCGTTGCGGTCCGTCCTCAGATCCGTGCCTCGGGCTGCCAGCGCCGCCACCGTCATCATGAAGCCCGCCAGCACACAGACCAGGATGGTGGTCACCCGTCCGCGGCCGGAGCGGTGCCGAAGCTGGTTCTTGCCGATGTTGGCGCGCACGCGCGGCACCCGCTGCTTCAGCGCGCCCCACATGCCCATGGCCCCACGGTACCCGGCGCGCGGCGCGCCAGGGATTCCTCAGGCGCCGATGTGGGCGATTCGTCGACGCTGACCTAGGCTAGGTGCCCGACGAAGGAGGCAAAAGTGCCCGAATCAAAGGTGCGCAAGACCGCCGAGGACAAGAAGAAGTCCAAGGCGAAGGCAGAGCTCACGGAGCAGCGACGTGAAGCCGCCCGGTTGGCGCCCCGCGGACGGTCCTGGGTGCCGGCGGTCTTCCTGCCGATCGGCCTCATCGGCGTCGCCTGGATGGTCACCTGGAACCTGGCCTATGAGTACATCGGCTTCATGCGCTCCCTCGGGGACTGGAACCTGGCCATCGGCCTGGGCCTGATCGTCGTGAGCTTCACAGGAATGACCCTGTGGAAGTGACCGGGATCGGCACATTCGACGCTGTCATCTTCGACTTCGACGGCACCCTCGCCGATTCCATCGCCTCGATGCATCGCGCCTACAGGCTGTGGGCCGCCGAGTACGGGGTGGATCTCGAGACCCTGCGGCAGTACACGGGCCGGCCGGCCGAGGCGGTGGCGCGCGCGCTCCTGCCTGCAGACATCGCGCCCGCTGCCGGGGCACGGATCGACGAGCTGGAGGTCTCGGACACCGACGGCGTGGTGGCGCTCCCAGGAGCGGCCGCTGCCTTCGCGGCCATCCCCACCCACCGTCGCGCCATCGCCACCTCCTGCACCACCGCGCTGTTGGACGCCCGCCTGGGCGCCACCGGCCTGCCTCGCCCCGAGGTCATCGTGACCCGGGACCAGGTGGAGAACGGGAAGCCGGCCCCGGACAGCTTCCTGCTCGCAGCCCTGCGGCTGGGCGTGGATCCCGCGCGCTGCCTGGTCTGCGAGGACGCCCCCGCCGGGGTGGCCGCCGCCCGATCGGCCGGCATGAAGGTGCTGGGCGTCCTGACCGAGCACCGCGCCGACGAGCTCGCCGCGGACTGGACCACCGAAAGCCTCGCCGGCGTGGTCTTCGAGGACACCGTCGACGGGGTGCGCGTCAGCTGGGCGTGAGCCCTCGCCGTGACGGGCGGGACACCCCCACCCGTTAGGATGTCCCGCGTGACTGATACCCCCTCCGCCCTGCCCAGCGACTCGGAACAGACCGCCATCCGCAAGGAGAAGCGCGCCCGGTTGCTGGACGCCGGGGTTGAGCCGTATCCGGCGGACCTGGAGCGCAGCCACACCCTGCGGGCAATCCGGGGCACCTGGGGACACCTTGAGGCCGGGCAGGAGACGCAGGACCTCGTCACCACCGGCGGGCGCGTGGTCTTCATCCGCAACACCGGCAAGCTGGCCTTCGCCACCCTGCAGGACGGCTTCACCCCCGACGACAACGGCGAGCGCCTCCAGGTGATGCTGTCGCTGGCCGAGGTGGGCGATGAGGCGCTCGCGGCCTGGAAGGCCGACGTGGACCTCGGCGACTTCGTCTGGGTGACCGGCCGGGTCATCTCGTCGAAGCGCGGTGAGCTGTCCATCATGGCCTCCGAGTGGCGGATGGCATCCAAGGCGCTTCGGCCGCTGCCCGTGATGCACAAGGACCTCTCCGAGGAGGCGCGCGTGCGCCGTCGCTACGTGGACCTCATCGTGCGCGACGACGCCCGCCAGATGGTCCGCACGCGCGCCGCCATCACCCGGGCGGTCCGCCAGACGCTGTACGCGCAGGACTACATCGAGGTGGAGACGCCCATCCTGCAGCTCGTGCACGGCGGCGCCGCGGCGCGCCCGTTCACCACCCACATCAACGCGTTCGACATCGACATGACGCTGAGGATCGCCCTGGAGCTGCACCTCAAGCGCACCATGGTGGGCGGCGCGGACCGCGTCTTCGAGATGGGCAGGGTGTTCCGCAACGAGGGCATCGACTCGACGCACTCCGCGGAGTTCACCATGCTCGAGGCCTACATGGCGTGGGGGGACCAGCGCACGATCGCGCGACTGATCCAGGACATCGTCGTGGCGGCGGCGGACGCGGTGGGGTCGCGGCAGATCGAGACGCCGAAGGGCGTCATCGACCTCGACGGCGAGTGGCCGTGGCTGTCGGTCTTCCCGGCCATGTCCGAGCGGTTCGGGGAGGAGATCACCGTCGACACGCCCCTGGAGACCCTGCACCGGATCGCCGACGCGCACGAGGTGGAGTACGACCCCAAGTGGGCCGCGGACAAGATGGCGATGGAGCTGTTCTCCGAGGTGATCGAACCGGACCTGCTGCAGCCCACGTTCGTCTACGACTACCCGTCGATCGCGCAGCCGCTGGCCCGCCAGCACCGCACGGATCCGGGCAAGGTGGAGGCGTGGGATCTGATCATCGGCGGCCTGGAGCGTGGGACGGGCTTCACGGAGTTGGTGGATCCGGTAATCCAGCGCGAGGTGCTGGTGTCGCAGTCGCTGAAGGCGGCCGGGGGTGATCCGGAGGCGATGCAGTTCGACGGCGACTTCATCGAGGCGCTCGAGTACGGGGTGCCGCCGATGGGCGGTCTGGGGTTGGGCATCGACCGGTTGATTATGCTGCTGACGGGCGTCGGCATCCGCGAGACGATCCTCTACCCCCTCCTCCGCCCTAGCACCAGCTGATGAGGTCGGGGCCTGAACTCGGGGGCCTTAACGCGTGGGTCGGGTTGGCGCTGGATGGTGGCGGCCGGTCCCGCCCGTGACTCCTCGATGAGGCGCTGACGCGCCTGACCTCGTCGCACATGCCCGAGCCAACCCGGCCCGGCCGCCACCACCCAGCACCGCTTCACGCCACAGCGGGCGCAGCCCGGCACCACCCGACCACCAGGAACCATCCCCAGCAGTCATCGGCGGCGGCGAAGTCAGGGCAACCCGCACCTGAGCGCCGAGCGGTGGCTGAGGGGGACCGGTCGCGGTGGGTCGGGCGTTGGGGCTAGGCAGGCCGGCGGTTTGGGCCTGCCGACGGGGCGCCCCATGGGCGAGGCCGGTCCCCCTCAGCCGCCGCGGACCGTAGGCCCCGTCCGTGGGGAGGGCAGAGCCCGCGGTGGGGCCCAATTATCACAAGTTGATAACCCCGGTTGACTTTCGGCGGGGGTCGCACATACGCTTCTAGCAATCCCTGAGAGCGCTCTCGATGATTCGCCGAAGACAGATGAGAGCGCTCTCTACGGGAAGGCACACAGTCATCACAAAGGAGTCACCGTGCGTCCTGTCATTCGCAATCTCGCCGCCGTCGCTTGCGTCGGCGCCCTACTGACGGCCTGCTCGTCGGGCACCCCCGACGCCACCACGTCCCAGGACGCCTCGGCGAACCCGGACGAGAAGATCACCCTCACCGTCGCCACGTTCAACGAGTTCGGCTACGAAGAGCTGATCAAGGAGTACATGGCCGACAACCCCAACATCACCGTCGAGCAGCGCAAGGCCGCGACGGCCAACGAGGCCCGCGACAACATGAACACCCGCCTCGCCGCAGGCTCGGGCCTGGCCGACATCGAGGCCATCGAGATCGACTGGTTGACCGAGCTCATGCAGTACCCGGACAAGTTCGTCGACCTGGCGGACCCCGAGCTCGAGGGCCGCTGGCTCGACTGGAAGACCGCCGCCGTGACCACCGAAGACGGCAAGCTCATCGGCTACGGCACCGACATCGGCCCCCAGGGCATCTGCTACCGCGCCGACCTCATGGAGAAGGCCGGCTTCCCGACCGACCGCGAGGAGGTGGCCGCGCTGCTCGAGGGCGACTGGGACAACTACTTCACCGTCGGGAAGGATTACGTGGCCAAGTCGGGCGGCGTCGCCTGGTTCGATTCCGCCTCGGCCACCTTCCAGGGCATGGTCAACCAGGTGGAAAACCCCTTCGAGAATTCGGACGGCACCCCCATCCCGCTGAGCGAGAACGAGGAGATCAAGGGGATCTACGACCAGATCGCCACCGCTGCCGTCGACGACGGCCTGTCCGCCGGCCTGGCGCAGTGGACCGAGGACTGGACCAACGCCTTCCAGGGTGAGAAGTTCGCCACCATGCTCTGCCCCGGCTGGATGCTGGGCGTCATCGAGGGCAACGCCGAGGGCGTCGAGGGCTGGGACATCGCCAACGTTTACCCGGGCGGCGGCGGCAACTGGGGCGGTTCCTACCTGACCGTTCCTGAGCAGGGCCCCAACCACGAGGCGGCCAAGGAGCTCGCCGCATGGCTGACCGCCCCTGAGCAGCAGATCAAGGCGTTCGAGGCCAAGGGCACCTTCCCGTCGCAGGTCGATGCCCTCGAGGACCCGGCCCTGCTGGAGTCCACCAACGCGTTCTTCAACGACGCGCCCACCGGACAGATCCTGGCCGACCGCGCCAAGGCCGTCACCGTGCAGCCTTTCAAGGGCCCGAACTACTTCGCCCTTGCGCAGCTGGTCACTGACGGTCTGAACCGTGTCGACGTCGAAGGCACCGACGACGCCGCCGGCTCGTGGGACAAGGCCCTCGCGGCCTACGACGCCCTCGGCCTCAGCTGAGTCTCACCGCGGGGTCGGGGGTCGCCCCCCGGCCCCCGACCCCGCCCCGTCCCCGCTGCCCGAAAGACATCCCCATGAGAGAGCTCACCCTGAGCCAGCGCCTGAGCCGGCTCGACGTCAAGGCGTCGCCTTACCTGTACATCAGCCCGTTCTTCATCCTGTTCTTCATCGTCGGCCTGTTTCCGCTGGTGTACACCGCCTACGTGTCGGTGCATGACTGGCACCTGATCGGCGGTCAAGGCGACCTGGTGGGCCTCAAGAACTACACCGACGTGCTGCAGCAGCCCAACTTCTACAAGGCGCTGCGCAACACCTTCTCGATCTTCCTTCTCTCCTCCGTGCCGCAGGTCATGGCCGCGATTGTGATCGCCTACCTGCTCGACACCAACCTCCGCGCGAAGACCTTCTGGCGGATGGGCGTGCTGCTCCCCTACGTGGTGGCGCCCGTGGCCGTCTCCATGATCTTCGCGAAGATCTTCGCCGACCAGTCCGGCCTCGTGAACGCGGTCCTCGCGAACCTGGGCGCGGCCGGCATCGGCTGGCACGCGGATCCGCTGGCCGCCCACATCGCCATCGCCACCATGGTGAACTTCCGCTGGACCGGCTACAACGCGCTGATCTTCCTCGCCGCCATGCAGGCCATCCCGCGGGAGGTCTACGAGGCCGCGATCGTCGACGGCGCCGCCCGCTGGCGCACCTTCTTCTCCATCACCATCCCGATGCTGCGGCCCACCATCATCTTCGTCGTCATCACCTCCACCATCGGCGGCCTCCAGATCTTCGACGAGCCCCGCATGTTCGACACCCTGGGCCAGGGCGGCGCGGACCGGCAGTGGATGACGCTGACGATGTACATCTACGAGCTGGGCTGGGGAGCCCAGAAGAGCTTCGGCCGCGCCGCGGCCGTGTCCTGGATCCTGTTCCTCATCATCATCCTGGTGGGCGTCATCAACTACCTCATCACGCGCTCCATCGCGTCATCCTCGAGCGGAAAGGCGGGCCGTTGATGTCCACGCAGATGTCCTCCCCCATGGTCGAGCAGTTGGCAGGCAAGGGCGCAGCCCGCGCGGTGCGACGCAAGCTGCACGGCGTTGACAAGCGCCCAGGCTGGGCGACGTACGCCGCCCTCGCCGCCGTCGTGCTCATCTCGATCTACCCGATCTACTTCACGATCCTGCTGGCCTCCTCGACCGCGCCCGAGATCGCGCGCAACCCCATCCCGTCCTTCATCCCTGGTGGCAACCTGATGGCCAACATCGGTCGCGTCATCACCTCGGACATCAAGTTCTGGACGGCGCTGGGCAACTCGGTGATCGTCTCCACGATCACCGCCATCTCAGTGGTGTTCTTCTCGACGCTGGCCGGTTACTCGTTCGCGAAGCTACGGTTCCGCGGCAGCAGCGGCCTGCTGGTGTTCGTCATCGCGACCATGGCGGTTCCGACGCAGCTCAGCATCGTGCCCCTGTTCATCCTCATGTCCGAGCTGGACTGGGTGGGCAAGCTCCAGGCGGTCATCGTGCCCGGCATGGTCACGGCCTTCGGTGTGTTCTGGATGACCCAGTACCTGCGCGAGGCGCTGCCCTTCGAGTTGATCGAGGCGGCCCGAGTAGACGGCGCCTCCATGATCCGCACATTCTGGTCCATCGCGCTCCCGGCGGCCCGTCCCGCCGCGGCAATGCTGGGCCTGTTCACTTTCGTCGGGTCCTGGACCAACTTCTTCTGGCCCTTCATCATCCTGGGCTCTGCCAACCCCACCCTCCCGGTGGCGCTGCAGCTGCTCCAGGCGTCCTACTTCAAGGACTACTCGCTCATCATGGCCGGCGTCCTCGTCGCCACGCTGCCGCTGGTTGTCCTGTTCGCCGTCGCCGGGCGCCAGTTGGTGGCCGGCATCATGCAAGGAGCAGTCAAGGGATGACCGCCTATCAGTTCCCCCCAGGCTTCCTGTGGGGCAGCGCCACCGCGTCGTTTCAGATCGAGGGGGCCACCCACGAGGACGGCCGCACGGACTCCATCTGGGACGTGTTCTGCCGTGAGCCGGGCGCCGTCTTCGGCGGCCACGACGGCACGGTCGCCTGCGACCACTACCACCGCATGCCGCAGGACGTGGGCATGATGGCGGACCTGGGACTGCAGTCCTACCGCTTCTCGACGTCGTGGCCCCGCGTGCGCCCCGACGACAAGGACCTCAACCCCCGGGGCCTGGACTTCTACTCACGTCTGGTCGACGAGCTCCTCGGCCACGGCATCACGCCGTGGGTGACGCTCTACCACTGGGACCTGCCCGCCGCACTGCAGGACAAGGGGGGCTGGACCAACCGCGACACCGCCTACCGCTTCGTCGAGTACGCCGAGGCGATGCACGCCGCGCTGGGTGACAGGGTCAACATCTGGACCACGCTCAACGAGCCGTGGTGCTCGTCGTTCCTCTCCTACGCCTGCGGGGAGCACGCCCCCGGGCATGCCTCGCGGCGCGAAGGCCTGCACGCGGCGCACCACCTGCTGCTGGCCCACGGGATGGCGACGGCGCGGCTGCGCGAGCTGGCGCCGTCGGCCACGCTGGGGATCACCACCAACCACACGGTTCCGGACCCGCTGGACCCGTCGTCGGCCAACGACGTGGAGGCCGCCAGGCGGATCGACGGGATTTTCAACCGCTTCTTCCTGGACCCGATCTTCCGCGGGGAGTACCCGGCGGACGTGCTGGAAGACCTGGCGGGGCTCGGCCTCGAGGACGCCATCCAGCCGGGGGATCTGGAGATCATCTCCACCCCCATCGACGTGCTGGGCGTGAACTACTACCACGGTGAGGCCGTCACCGGCACGCCGTCGTCGGACTACGCACCGGTGGTGCTGCCCGACGGGCGGGTTCGGGGGAACCCGAACATCGGCTCCGAGTGGGTGACGTCCGTGCCGCGCGGGCTGCCGGTCACGGATCAGGACTGGGAGATCCAGCCCGAGGGCCTGACCCGGCTGCTGGTGCGGCTGCAGGAGGAGTACACCGGCCCGGCCGGCATCCCGCTGTACGTGACTGAGAACGGCGCCGCGATGCCTGACGTGGCGAACGCGGAGGGCTTTGTCGACGACCAGGACCGGGTGTCGTTCGTGCGCGACCATCTCGTCGCCGTCCACGACGCCATCTCGGCCGGGGTGGACGTGCGCGGGTACTTCGTGTGGTCCCTGATGGACAACTTCGAATGGGCGTGGGGCTACGACAAGCGCTTCGGCATCGTGCGCGTGGATTACGAGACACAGCAGCGCACCCCGAAGGCGTCGGCTCTATTCTTCCGTGACGCTGCGCGCCAGAATGGCGTGCAGGGGTAGTGAAGGGACCGACGATGGTGAGGCCGACGCTGGAGGACGTCGCACGGTTCGCGGGCGTCTCGCGCGCCACGGTGTCACGCGTCGTGCGTCACGATCCCGGGGTGGCAACGGAGACCGCTGCCAAGGTGGGGGCCGCCGTCTCCAAGCTGGGCTACGTGCCCAACGCGTCGGCCCGGTCCCTGGCGACGGGGCGCTCCAACACGCTCGCGATGGTGGTGCCGGAGCCGGACGGGATGGTCTTCTCGGACCCCTTCTTCGGCCTGGCTGTGGCCGGCATCAACGACGGCATGGCCGGCACAGACATGCAGCTCGTGATGGTGTTCGCGTCACACCCGGACCGGTCCGGTTCAGTCGTCGACTTCCTGCTTGAGGGGCGCGTTGCGGGGGCGATCGTGGTGTCGCACCACCGCTCCGACGGGCTGGTCGCGGCCGCGCTCAACCTGCCCATCCCGACGGTGTTCCTGGGGGCGCCGCTGCTTCCGGACACTGATCATCATCCGTACTTCGTGGACACCGACAACTTGGGCGGCGCACGTCTCGCGGCGGAGCGGATGCTGGCGACGGGGGTGCGCCGCCCTGCCACCGTCGCTGGCCCGTCGGACATGTCGGCGGCGCTGGACCGACTCACCGGCTGGCGCACGGTTCTCGAGGATGCGGGGCTCGAGGTCGCCGTCGCGCACGGCGACTACACCCGCGAGTCGGGCGCCCGCGCGGCGGCTGAGCTGCTCGACGCAGACCCAGCGATCGACGGGATCTTCGCGGCCTCGGACCTGATGGCCCAAGGCGTGATGGATACGCTCCGGGCGCGCGGGATCCGGATCGGCGAGCAGGTGAAGGTGATCGGATTCGACGACTTCGCGGCCGCCGCGACACTCGACCCGCCCTTGACGACGGTGGTCAACCCCGCGGTCGAGTTGGGCCGGCAGGCCACCCTGATGGTGTTGGGCCTCGTTGAGGGGCGGGAGATCGCGTCTCCGGTGACGCTGCCGGTGGAGTTGAAGATCCGCGCCTCCGGCTAGCCGCCCGTAGACTTCCCGCGACACACAGAGCGGGAGGAGGAGCATGCGGAAGCCAACCGTCGCCACCCTGGCATTGCTCGTGGTGACGGCGATCTGGGGGTCGACGTTCTTCATCATCAAGGACGCCGTCAGCAAGATCGACCCCATCGACTTCCTCGCCGTCCGGTTCGCCGTCGGAGCCGCCATCCCCGCCTTCGTCTTCTGGCGACGACTCAGCCGCCTCACCGCCACGCAGTGGCAGATCGGACTGGCCCTCGGCTGCCTCTACGGCCTTGCGCAGATCGTCCAGACCGTGGGCCTGCAGACGACGGCGGCCTCAGTCTCCGGGTTCATCACCGGCACGTACGTGGTCCTGACCCCGATCATCATGTGGATCGCCTTCAAGGCCCGACTCAACGTCCGCACGTGGGTGGCGGTGGCGCTGGCACTCGCCGGGCTCGCGGTGCTGAGCCTCACCGGGCTCGGCAACGGCGGAGTCGGCGAGGCGCTCACCCTCGTCGGCGCGGCGCTGTACGCCGTTCACATCGTCCTGCTGGACCGGTGGTCACGCTCCATGGACGCCATGAGCCTGGCCATCGTCCAGCTCATCGGCGTGGCGCTGACCACCGGTTTCCTGGGCCTCCCCGGCGGCTACCACGTGCCCGCGGACCCCGGCGTCTGGGGCGCCATCGTCTACACCGCGATCATGGCCGGCATCGTCACGATGCTGTTGCAGACCTGGGCGCAGCGCCACATCACCCCCACCCGGGTGGCCCTACTCATGACGTTCGAGCCGGTCTTCGCCTCGGCGTTCGCCGTCGGCTTCGGCGGCGAGGCCGTCACAATCCGCCTCGTGGCCGGCGGAGCTTTGATTCTGCTGGCCACCCTCATCGGCATCCGCGGTGGGCAGGCCGATGCCGTGAACGACACCATCTCAATCCCGGGGCGCGACGACGCCGACCCCCCTCCCCGCGCTGGGTGAGGCCTACTCGGGGCGGAGGACGGCGAACGGGTCGGTGACCACCAAAGCATGGTCGCGGAAACGGAACACCCGGGCCGGGCGGCCACCCTTCGTGCCGGGCGCCGACATCTCCCCCGTCGGCACCAGCTGGCCGCGCCTCGTCAGGACGCGCTCCAGGTTCGTCGGCTTGACGTCGTGGCCCAGGGCCGCGACATAGACCTCCCGCAGCTCCGCGACCGTGAACTCGGTCGGCATCAGCGCGAACCCGAGGTTGGTGTAGCTCAGCTTCGCCCTGAGCCTGGTCACCGCTTGGGCCACCACGCTGTCATGGTCGAACGCCAACTCCGGCAGATCGTCGACGGCGAACCACGCTGCCCGCTCGGGCAGATGTGGCTCCAGCACCGTCGGCACGAGGCCGAGGTAACTGGTGCCGATGGTGCGCTGCGCCGGGTCGCGGCCGGGGTCTGAGCGCGTGCCCAGCTGCTCGAGGTGCGTCAGCCCCGCGACGTCCACCTTCTGCGCGAGATGCCTCAGCACCGCAGCCTCCAGGGTCTCCTCCGGCTCGACGGGCCCGCTCGGCAACGCGAACCGGCCCGCGTAGGGCTCGTGGTCCCGGCCGGCGAGGAGCACGGAGAGCCGGGGGGCGCCGTCGTCGACCCCGCGCACCTGCAGGACCGCCCCGATGGCCTCGTGCCGGTACAGCGCGACGCCCACGGAATCGCGCGGGGTGTGGGGAGCCATGGATGGCATGCTACAGTTCCCCTAGTTTTCGCCTGATAGTCGAAAACCGGAAAGGAGCAGGAGATGACTCTCCTCCAGGAGCCCGCCGTCGGCCTCGAGGCCTGGGAGCGTTGGACCCCCGACGAGGTAGCCGCGTGGCAGACCCGCGTCCACGCGCTGGCCGCGGAGCGCAACGCCGTCATCCTCGCCCACAACTACCAGGCACCGATCATCCAGGACGTCGCGCACCACGTGGGCGACTCGCTGGCCCTCTCCCGCATCGCCGCCACCTCCGACGCCGAGACCATCGTCTTCGCCGGCGTCCACTTCATGGCCGAAACCGCCAAGCTCCTCTCCCCCGCCAAGCGCGTCCTCATCCCGGACCAGGCGGCCGGCTGCTCGCTCGCCGACACCATCAACGCGGACCAGCTGCGCGCGTGGAAGGCCGAGCACCCCGGCGCCGTCGTCGTGTCCTACGTCAACACCACCGCCGAGGTCAAGGCCGAGACGGACATCTGCTGCACCAGCTCCAACGCCGTCGACGTGGTGCGCTCCATCCCCGAGGACCGCGAGATCCTCTTCCTCCCGGACCAGTTCCTCGGCGCCCACGTCCGCCGCGCCACCGGCCGGACGAACATCCACGTCTGGCTCGGCGAGTGCCACGTGCACGCCGACATCTCGCCGTCGGACCTCATCGAGTCCGTGCGCGCCAACCCCGCCGCCGACCTGTACGTGCACCCCGAGTGCGGCTGCACCACTAGCGCGCTGTGGCTGGCCGAGTCCGGCGAGCTGCCCGGCGACCGCACCCACGTGCTCTCCACCGGCGGAATGCTTGACTACGCGCGGCGGGAGACGTCGCGCCAGGTGCTGGTGGCCACCGAGATCGGCATGCTGCACCAGCTGCGCAAGGCCAATCCCCTGACCGACTTCCAGCCGGTCAACCCCAAGGCCGCGTGCCCGTTCATGAAGATGACCACGCCGGAGAAGCTGGAGGCGTGCCTCGGTGACCCTGCGCTGACCAGGGCGTACGAGGTGGATGTTCCGGCGGACGTGGCCGCCCGGGCGCGGCAGGCCGTCGAGCGGATGGTGGCGATCGGCAACCCCGGGTCGGGGGAATGATGCTGCCCGCGGCTGCCCCCGCCTGGACGGGGCGGACCGACGTCGTGGTGGTCGGCACCGGCGCGGCGGGCCTCTCCGCGCTGCTGCACCTGGCCGCCGCCGGCGTCGACTGCGTGGCCGTCACCCGCGGCGAGGTCACGGACTCGGCCACCGCCTGGGCGCAGGGCGGGCTCGCGGCGGTGTGGGACGACGGCGACACGCTCGCCTCCCACGTGGCCGACACCCTGACCGCCGGGGCGGGATTGTGCGACGCGGGGGTCGTGTCGGATCTGGTGGCGAGTGCCCCGGGCGCGATCCGGCGGCTGATCGGGCTGGGGGCGCGGTTCGACCGGGCTTCTGGGGGCGGGCTGGACCTGCACCTCGAGGGCGGGCACTCCGCGCGGCGGATCATCCACGCCGACGGCGACGCCACAGGCGCGGAAATCGAGCGTGCGCTGTGGGCGGCGCTGTCGTCGGCTCTCGCGGGGTCGCGGACGCGGGTCATGACCCGGACGCGACTCGTCGACGTGCTCACGGATGCCGAGGGGCGGGCCTGCGGGGTGCGGCTGCTCGACGCCGACAGTCGGGTGGGCGAGCTGTTCGCCGGCGCCGTCGTGCTCGCCACCGGCGGGATCGGTCAGTTGTGGCCCGTCACGAGCAACCCGCTGGGCGCGACGGGCGACGGCGTGGCCGCGGCGCTGCGGGCCGGCGCCGAGGTGCGCGACCTCGAGTTCATGCAGTTCCACCCCACCGTGCTGGCCGACGCCGACGCGGGGTCGCGGGGGGTCCTGGTGTCCGAGGCGGTGCGCGGCGAGGGCGCGTGGCTGGTCGACGACGCGGGCCGCCGGATCATGGCTGGGGTGCACCCGCTGCTCGAGCTGGCGCCGCGCGACGTCGTCTCGGCCGCGATCATGTCTCACCTGGAACGGACGGGTGCCGCGCACGTGTGGCTGGACGCGACGTTCTTCGGGCGGTCGACGTGGGAGGGCCACTTCCCCGGGATCCTGGCGCTGTGCCGGGGCCGAGGCGTCGACCCCGTGACCGAACTCATCCCGGTGCACCCGGCGGCGCATTACGCGTGCGGGGGTGTCGCGGCGGACCTGTCCGGGCGGACGTCGGTGCAGGGGCTTTTCGCCGTCGGCGAGGTCGCGGCGACGGGCGTGCACGGGGCGAACCGGTTGGCGTCGAACTCGCTGACCGAGGCGCTGGTCGCGGGCGACCGGGTGGGCGCGCTTCTCGCTGCGGAGGCTTCGTCGCGGCCCGGGGCTGGGCCGGCGGTGCGCGACCAGGTCAACGTGCCACTCGCCGACCTCGACCGCGCACGGCAGAGCGTCTCCGCTCGTCACCCGTCGGTTGAGGCGGATCTCCAGTCGGCGGCCGGCGCCATTGAGAACGGGGGCCGAGTCGTCGATCCGGCCTTCCTGCCCGCACTGCGGGGATGGATGCAGCGGGAGGCGTTCGTGTCGCGGACGGGCTCCGGGCTGGCCTCCCTCGGGGTGGCGCTGGCGGCGGCACCCGTCGTTGCCCACCCGGTGGATCATGCCTCGCTGACAGCCACCAACCTGCACGCCGTCGCCACCGTCATCGCGGCGGCCGCGGCGGAGCGGACGGAGTCGCGGGGGGCGCATCGGCGCTCGGACTTCGCCGCCACGTCACCCACCTGGGAGCGGAGGATCGCCATCCGCCTCACGGAGGGCGGCCTTGAGCTCACCTCTGCGCCCCTCACCATCGCCGAAAGGACCGCAGCATGAACGCCCTGTCGACCGAGATCGACCTTGCCCCACTGGACCGCGACGTGGTCGACGCCTGGGGCGCCGTCGACCCAGCCGAGGTGCGGCGGATCATCGCCGTGGCGGTGGACGAGGACCTCCGGCTCGGGCCGGACGTCACGACGGAGGCGACGGTGCCGGCGGGCGCTGTCGGGGTCGCGGAGGTGGTGGCGCGCGAGGCTGGAGTCGTCGCGGGGGTGCCGGTGGCCGTCGAGGTGCTGCGGACGGTGGCGTCGCGGCTGGGGGTCGAGGCGTCGGCCGAGGTGGTGCTGGCCGACGGGGCGCGGGTGGCACCGGGGGACGTCGTACTGCGAATTGCCGGTCCCGTGCGCTGCCTGCTGACGGCCGAGCGGACGCTGTTGAACTTCCTGGGGCAGCTCTCCGGGGTGGCGACTGAGACGGCTGAGTGGGTGTCCGCCGTGGCCGGGAGCGAGGCCCGGATCCGCGACACGCGCAAGACCGTGCCGGGGATGCGCGCCCTGCAGAAGTACGCAGTCGTCTGTGGCGGCGGGGTGAACCACCGGATGGCGCTCGGGGACGCGGCGCTGATCAAGGACAACCATGTCGCGGCGGCGGGGTCGGTCGCGGCGGCGTTCCGGGCTGTGCGTGCGCACGCGCCGGGTGTCGCGGTGGAGGTGGAGTGCGACACCGTCGCGCAGGTGCGCGAGGCCGTCGCGGCAGGCGCCGAGCTGGTGCTGCTGGACAACATGACCCTGGCGGAGACCCGCGAGGCCGTTGCTGTGTGCCGCGAAGCGGGGGTCCGGACGGAGGCGAGCGGAGGGCTGACGCTTGAGCGGGCCGCCGAGGTCGCGGCCACAGGAGTGGAGTTCATTGCCGTCGGCGCCCTGACCCACTCGGCAGAGGTTCTCGACCTCGGACTCGACCTCACTTCCTGACCAACGCCCGGATCTGGCCACCCCTGTCTGCAACTTGCTATCCAGAGCGCGGTTTCTGTGGATATCTGCAGAAACCGCGCTCTGGATAGCAACTTGCAGAGGCGAGGTCGTCCACAGGGCGTCAGGCGTGGCGGGAAATGCCCCGCCAGGTTGCCGAGAGTGGCGGCATGGATCTCCAAGGCATCTACTCCCCCGCTCAACTTCGAGACGCGGGCATCACCCGGCACCACGCCGCTCTGCTGGTGAAGAACGGAAGCTTGCGCCGGATCCGCCCGGGCTGGTACGCCACGGACGGAGCCGACGAAGACGTGCAGCGCGCCCTCAAGGCTGGCGCCAGGCTGGGCTGCCTCAGCGGATGCCGGCACCATGGACTCTGGGTCCCCAACAGGTCAGGAATCCATGTCGTCTACGGGTCTGGAACCGACCCCGTCAGGCGCAAGGGGTTGATCGCCCATCCTTACGGGGTCAGATATCCGCCAGAGGCAGTCTGGCCGTTGTCGGACTGCCTGCGACAGGTGGCGGTCCGACACCCGGTGGAGGACGCCATGATCGTGGCCGA
Source organism: Tessaracoccus sp. MC1627 (assembly GCF_014164725.1). NCBI lineage: Bacteria > Bacillati > Actinomycetota > Actinomycetes > Propionibacteriales > Propionibacteriaceae > Tessaracoccus > Tessaracoccus sp. MC1627. Next base: position 136,162 of record NZ_JACJGA010000006.1, read on the forward strand.
GTCCGCCCTGAACCTCGGCCTGGCACCTCTGGAGGAAGTCCGCTGGGCACTCGGAGGGTTGCCGAAGAAGTACGCCGACTACCGCGACCGAATCGCACCCGCCCAGTCCGGGAGCGAAACGAGAGTCAGGCTCTTCTTCGTGCGCAGGCGCGTCCCCGTCAGGGCTCAGGCCGAGATCGACGGCGTTGGGTTCGTCGACCTCCTGGTGGGAGACTCGCTCATCGTCGAGTGCGACAGCCAGGCACACCACGGCGAGACCAACTACGAGAACGACCGACGGCGGGACCTTGCCGCGAGAGGACTCGGCTACACGACGCTGAGGCTCAGCTACCAGCAGATCTGGAAGAAATGGCCGGCTACCCAACAGAGCTTGATCCATGAACTCCGCAAACGCCGCCACTTGAGGCCCAAGTGATCTGCAACATGCTACGTAGAGAGCGGCATTTGTGTATATACACAAATGCCGCTCTCTACGTAGATTCCTGCAGATCAGTCGGCACGCCTCCCCGACCTCGTCGCCATCCGAGGTCAGGGAAGGGTGCGGCTACTCCTCGTCAGGGGTCAACGCGGCGCGTGGACCGACAGCAACCAGTCGACAGCCTGCCGAGCGGTCCACCCACCGGGATACAGGGCCGACAGCGCCTTGGCGCCGTCCAGGTCCTGCCCGAGGGTGACCGCAGGCTGCTCCTGGTAGCCGTCCTTACGGAGCTGCCCAAGACCGATGTTGGCCATCAGAGCGTTGCAGAGGCACTTGCGCCCCACCGTGTCCTCTTCGGAGCCGCCCTTGCGGAGGTAGGGCTTGAGGGGCTCCGACGGGCATCGGTAGGTGATCGACTTGTCTGGGCGCTCGACAGGGATGCGGAGGTACCCGAGGTCGCAGATGCGTTCCCGCGCCTGGTAGACGTCCTCCTCGGAGAGGGTGTCGGCCAGTTGGGCCACCTTGAAGGGGAAGCCGGTCGGCGACGCGCGCGGATCGTTGCGCACCACCAAGTCACCGGACTCCAGCTCGGCCATCAACTGCTGCCGGATGGCAGGGGTGAGGCCGGACTCGTCCGCCAGTGCGAACAAGGTGCCGATCTGCACGCCCTCGGCGCCTGCGGCGCGAGCCTCCGCGACCTTCTCCGGGGTGGCGTAGCCGCCGGCAACCCAGAACGGCAGGCCCACGCGGGCGATCTTGCTCAGGTCCGCGTCGTCCCTCGGCCCGTAGATCGGGTCCCCGGCCTCGTCGAGGACACGCACGCCGCGCGGCGGGGAGCTGTGCCCACCGGCGCGGGGGCCCTCGACGATGAAGCCATCGGGACGGATCTCGGGGTCGCGGTTGAGGTAGTCCGCCAGCACATGGAGGGTGACGATCGCGAGGAAGTTGGGGCGCCGCAGGGCGGGCAGCTCGTCGCCCATGGCGGTGACCGGGTTGAGGGAAGCCGTGTGGGTCGTCGTGGAGTTGACCACGTCGATGGTGAGGTGGCCGGTGCGGCCGGCCGCGAACTCCGTGAGCAGCCTGGGGATCTCGCGCGGCACCCCGGCGCCCATGATCACGTAGTCGACGTCGGCCAGCATCGCGCCGAGGATGGCGGAGAGACTGGCGGTCTGGATCTTCTCCAACATGTTGATCCCGACCAGGCCGGAGTGTCCCTCCTTGGCCAGCCAGACCTCGGAGAAGTTGCCGACGAGGTTGAGCTCGATGGCCGCCCGCCTCGGCGAGATCGTGAGGGTGGGGTGCGGGCGGTACGGCTGGCCGGGAGCGCGGCCGCCTTCGAGAAAGTAGGTGTCGAGGATCCGCTGGGCCATCGCGGGCGACGGGAAGTGCGACAGCGCCCGACGGCGGTGTCCGCCCGGATCGCCGTCCTGCAGCACCCGGGCCAGCACGCCGTCGAGGGCGGTGCCGGAGACGACGCCGAGTTCGCCGCACTGGGAGACCTCGCGGGCCAGCTTCCAGGACGACACTGCGACGCCCATGCCGCCCTGAATCACGGTCGGGGGATGTGTGATGGGCACTGATGATCTCCTCACAAATGGTGTTCCTACGGTACCGTAACTTACGGATGCGTAAGAATCGACTCCGGGGTCCACGGTTACCCGGTCTTCAGGGCGCCTCCGAGGGTGGCCCCTCCGCGCGATCTCCCTCCCCCGTCATCAACAGCCACGTGGTCATGACGCATCACAAAGAGGTCGATCCCCTGGGCCGCGCAGAACTCCTCGAGGCCACCGTCGGCCCGGATCTCGGCGAGCAACTGCGCTGTGGTCCGCATGGGGTCATCGTAGACGGGCAGGCACTTGGCGGTGCGTGAGAGGATGACGCCACCGTCGATTCGAAGGATTCCCGGCCAAGAGCCCCCCGCGCCGGCCGCGGACCGGCTCGTCGGGTACCGGGAGTCGCTCGGCAGCGCGGCGGCCGGTCCCGTGTGACGGGTTTGAGCAAATGGCACGGCTCGCGGTCAGCTCCGCGCTCAAGACGAGCGTGGCCTCCGTCGCGAGTCGTGCCATTTGCTCAAACCCCCTACCGGGCGGGGGCTCTCCGAAGAATGCGAGGGTAGGCTCGAATGCGTGACAGCCCCGCTCGTTGAACCCGGCCCGGAGCTCACCCGCGCCCAGCTCACCCGCTACTCGCGGCACCTGCTGGTCCCCGGCATGGGCATCGAGGCCCAGCGGCGCCTGCTCGCCGCGCGGGTCGCGGTCGTCGGCGCCGGCGGGCTCGGGAGCCCGATCCTGGCCTACCTCGCCGCTGCCGGCGTCGGGCACCTCACGGTCATCGACGACGACGTGGTGGACGCCAGCAACCTCCAGCGGCAGATCATCCACCGCGACAATGCAGTCGGCCTCCCCAAGGTGGACTCCGCCGCCGCGTTCGTGACCGGCCTGAACCCAGACGTCACGGTCACCACCCAGCGCACCCGCATCACCCCTGACAACGCCCGCAACCTCCTCGAAGGCCACCACCTCGTCCTCGACGGGGCCGACAACTTCCCCACCCGCTACGCCGTCTCCGACGCCTGCGCCCAGCTCGGACTCCCCGTGGTCTGGGCCGCGGTGCTGCAGTTCGACGCCCAGGTGTCGTCCTTCGTGCCCGGCCGCCCGGAGTCGGTCACCCTCCGCGACCTCTACCCGGTCCCGCCCCGCCCGGAGGACGTCCCGTCGTGCGCCGAGGCCGGCGTGCTGGGCGCGCTGGTGGGCCAGGTGGGGTCCATCATGGCCGCGGAGGCGGTCAAGCTGATCTGTGGATTCGGCGACCCCCTCGTCGGCCGCATCCTCCTCATCGACGCGCTCACCCAGCGCACCCGCGAGGTGCCGCTGCGCCCCGCACCCCCCGTCGTCCATACCCGCCCCCACACCCACCCCCACACAGCGGAGGCCCCCATGACACTGAACGAGCTCACCGTCGAGGACGTCGCCGCCATCCTGGAGAATCCCGCGCGGCCCACGCTCCTGGACGTCCGCGAGCCCGCGGAGCACGCACTGGGCACGATTCCCGGCTCGCTGGCGGTGCCGCTCGGCGAGGTGCTGACCTGGGACCGGTTGGACGACAACCTTCCCGACGGCCCCGTCATCGTCTACTGCAAGATCTCACCCCGCGCGCGCCGCGCCGCCGCGCACCTCATCGGGCTCGGCCACCCTGATGTGTCGCTGATGGAGGGCGGCATGATCGCGTGGGGCGAACGGATCGACCCGAGCTTCCCCCACTACTGATGCGACACTGGTTCCCATGGCGACGGTGAGGTACTTCGCCGCGGCCGCCGAGGCCGCGGGCACAGAGCAGGAACAGGTGGCGGCCCCCACGCTGGGCGCGCTCCTGGCGGACCTGCGCTCGCGGCACGGGGCGAGGCTGTCGCGGGTGCTGGAGGTCAGCTCCGTCCTCCACGACGGCCAATACGTGGAGGACCCAGCCACCCCGCTGGCCGACGACGCCCTCCTGGACGTCCTCCCGCCCTTCGCCGGCGGCTGACGGCGGGTTCGACGATGGCCGTGCTGATCGACCCGCCCCGCTGGCCGGCGCACGGCACCGTGTTCGGCCATCTCGTCTCGGACGCGTCCCTCGACGAACTCCACGACTTCGCCGCGCGCGCGGGCATCCCGCCCAGGGCGTTCGACCACGACCACTACGACGTGCCGGTGTCGCGCTATGACGAGCTCGTCTCCGCCGGGGCCCTCCCGCTGGATGAGCGGGAGCTGGTGCGCCGGCTGGCCGCCTCCGGCCTGCGGGTGCGCGTCCACGAGAAGACCCCCACCCGCCCGGCGGCCCGCGTCGCCGTCGTCACCGCATGGGAGCGTCTCCGTCTGCCGACGACCCTCCGCGACGACCTCGTCGCCCGATGGTCGGAGCCTCACCGCCACTACCACGACGTCCGCCACCTCGCGCAGTGCCTCACCGCCCTCGGGCAGTTGGGGTGCCGGGACGGAGTCGTCGAGCTCGCGGCATGGTTCCACGACTCCGTCTACGACGGTGTGCCCGGGGATGACGAGGAGCGTTCGGCCGCGTTCGCCGAGTCGTCGCTGGGTGGGCTGATTCCGGCCGACGACGTGGCTCAGGTGTCGCGGCTGGTGAGGATGACCGCCACCCACGCCCCCGACGACGAGCGCGGGGCGCTGCTGTCCGACGCGGACCTCTCGATCCTCGGCCAGATCCCCGGCCGCTACCACGTCTACGTCCGCGACGTCCGGCTGGACTACGCCCACGTCGACGACGACGCCTGGAGGGTGGGGCGGGCGGAGGTGTTACGGCACCTGCTCGCGATGGAGCCCCTGTTCCGCACCACCGGGGGCCGCGATCTGTGGGGGTCGCGGGCGCGAGAGAACCTGGCCGCAGAGCTCGCCCGACTCACCGCCTGACCTCAGCTCCACGGAGCCGCACGGTCCCCCCCACCGCTGGCCCCGCCGCTGGGCTAATGTGGGAAGACGACCGGAGGGAGAACCGATGAAGATCACCGACAATGGGCCGGAGCCCAACGTCTTCGACCTGGAGACCGCTACCAGGGAGAACCCCAACTACCGCACTGTCGCATGGACCGGGAAGTACCTGCAGATCACGTTGATGTCCATCCCCGTGGCCCACTCGATCGGGCTCGAGGTGCACCCGGACACGGACCAGTTCATCCGCCTCGACGCGGGCAAGGGTCGCTGCCTGATGGGTCCCTCCAAGGATGAGCTCAACGTGAAGGTGGACGTGGAGGACGGCTGGTCCGTCCAGGTCCCGGCCGGCACCTGGCACGACATCGTCAACACCGGCGACGAGCCCATGCAGCTCTACGTGATCTACGCCCCGTCGCACCACGCCAAGGGCAAGGTGCACAAGACCGAGGAGGACTCGGAGGCCGACGAGAAGGCGGGCAAGGACGAGCCCCCGACGTGGACTGTCCAACCGGACGAGTGACGTCCATCGCGCTCCGGTCAGTCTTGCCGCCTGCGTAATGTCGCGCGGCCTGCGCTTCAGCGCGGGCGGCGCGCACCAACGCAGGCGCCTCCACAGGCGGCCCAACCCAAGGCAGGCGACGGGAGCCAACGCAGGCGGCCCGAACTCACGCACGCGCCTGGAGACCACGCGAGGGCACAGCGCATTTGATGAGTGAGTGTTCACTCACTACACTTCCACCTGTGACCCGCGCTGCCCCGATGCCCCCCGAACAGCGCCGCGCCGCCATCATCGAGGCCAGCATCCCCCTCCTTGGCGAGCACGGCCAGGCCCTCACCACCCGCATGGTGGCCGAGGCGGCCGGGGTGGCCGAGGGCACGATCTTCCGCGTGTTCGACTCCCTCGACGACCTCATCTCCGCCACCATCAGCGAGGCGCTGTCCTCCGAGCGGCTGACCACCCGGCTCGCCATGACACACCTCACCGGCGACATCGAGACCCAGACCCGCGCCGCCATCGAGCTCATCGAGCAGTACCTGCACTCGGTGCACACCATGTTCGTCGCCGCGCACGGCGCCGCCAAGCACACCGCGCCCCACGCGGCGCAGTGCGCCCGCACCGAACTCGAGGCACGTACAGCCGAGCTCGACGCCTGGATGACGGACGCCTTCGCCCCCCACCGCGACCACATCACGATCCCCCTCAGCGCCTTCGCGACGCTGCTGCGCACGTTCGCCGTCGGGCACGCCTCCCGGTTCGTCTCGTCGTCGCTCTCACTCGACGACCTCGCCCGCCTCGCGCTCCACGGGGCGCTCCGAAAGGACACCGAATGCTCTCCCGCTTAGGGCGGCTCATCAACCGCTACATCCGCCCCTACTGGGGGCTGCTCGCGATCGTCATCGTGCTGCAGACCATCGCAACCATCATGTCGCTGTATCTGCCCACCCTGAACGCCCGCATCATCGACGAGGGCGTCGTCACCGGCAACACCGACTTCATCTGGAGCACCGGCGGCATCATGCTGCTGCTGACGGCCGTCCAGGGCGCCGCCCAGATCGCCGCGGTGTGGGCCGGCGCGAACGCCGCCATGCAGTTCGGCCGCGACGTCCGCGCCGCGATCTTCGAGCGCGCCCTCTCCTTCTCCGCCCGCGAGCTGAACAAGTTCGGGGCGCCGTCGCTGATCACCCGCAACACCAACGACGTGCAGCAGGTTCAGATGCTGGTGCTGATGAGCGCCGTCATGCTGGTCTCGGCCCCCATCACCATGGTGGGCGGCGTCTTCATGGCGCTGCGCGAGGACGCCGGCCTGTCGTGGATCATCCTGGCCGCCGTCGTGGTCCTGGGTGCGGGCATCACCGTCCTCATCGTCAACATGGGCCCGCTGTTCGAGACCATGCAGAAGCGCATCGACACCCTCAACCGTGTGCTCCGCGAGCAGATCACCGGCATCCGGGTGGTGCGCGCCTTCGTCCGGGAGCCCCACGAGGCCCGACGCTTCGACAAGGCCAACGCCGAGCTGGTGGACACCACCACCACCGTCGGACGGCTGATGGCCTTCCTGTTCCCCTTCGTCGGGCTCATCATGAACGTCTCGACCGTGGGCGTGATGTGGTTCGGCGCCCAGCGCATCGAGTCCGGCGACATCCAGATCGGCCAGCTCACCGCCTTCATCTCCTACCTGATGCAGATTCTCATCTCGGTCATGATGACGACGATGTTGCTGGTCATGGCGCCCCGCGCCGCCGTCTGCGCGGACCGCATCATGGAGGTCCTCGACACCGAGAGCTCGGTGGCCCCGCCGGCCAACCCGGTGGCGCCGTCGGGTGAGCGCGGCCACGTGCTGTTCGACCGGGTCAGCTTCTCCTACCCTGGCGCCGAGTCCCCGGTGATTCAGGACCTCTCCTTCGAGCTCACCCCCGGCACCACCACCGCGATCATCGGGTCCACCGGGGCCGGCAAGACCACCCTGATCAGCCTCATCCCCCGCCTGTTCGACGCGACGCAGGGACGGGTGCTCGTCGACGGCGTCGACGTGCGCGACCTGGACCCGGACACCCTCTGGGCCCGGATCGGCCTCGTGCCGCAGAAGCCCTACCTGTTCTCCGGCACCATCGCCAGCAACCTGCGCTACGGCAAACCGGACGCCACCGACGACGAACTGTGGTCAGCGCTCCGCGTCGCGCAGGCGGAGGCGTTCGTGCTTGAGAAGGAGGACCAGCTCGGCGCGCACATCTCGCAGGGCGGCACCAACGTCTCCGGCGGGCAGCGACAGCGCCTCGCCATCGCCCGGGCGTTGGTGAAGAAGCCGAGCGTGTACATCTTCGACGACTCCTTCTCGGCCCTCGACGTGGCCACCGACGCGCGCCTCCGGGCTGCGCTCAGGCCCGAAACCGCCGACGCCGCGGTCCTCGTGGTGGCCCAGCGCGTCTCCACCATCACCGCCGCAGACCTGATTCTCGTCGTCGAAGACGGCCGGATCGTCGGACGCGGCAACCACGACGAACTGCTGGCGTCCAACGAGACGTACCGCGAGATCGTCGAGTCCCAGCTGAGCGCCGAGGAGGCCGCCGCATGAGCGAGAACAAGGCAATCCCCGTCAAGGCCAACGAGCGCCCCAAGCACGCCCCCACCCACCGCGGTGGCCCCGGGCACGGCCCGATGGCCGGCAGCGGCGAGAAGGCGGCGAACTTCAAGGTGTCGGTCCGGCGGCTGCTCAGCCACCTGCGCCCGCAGCGTGCCGGCATCATCCTGGCCATCGCGATGGGCGTGCTGTCGGTGGCGCTCAGCGTGGTGGGGCCCAAGATCCTCGGCCGCGCCACGGACCTGATGCTGTCGGGCATCATCGGCGGCCAGATGCCCGCCGGCGTGACCAGGCAGCAGGTCATCGACGCCGCCGTCGCGGAAGGCAACACCGACTTCGCGGACCTGCTGCGCAACCTGGACTTCATCCCCGGCGAGGGCATCGACTTCGGCGCCATCGGCGGCATCCTGCTGTGGGTGCTCGGCCTCTACGTGGTGTCGTTCATCTTCTCCTACGTGCAGGGCTGGGTCCTCAACGGCGCAGTGCAGAAGTCGATCTACCAGATGCGCCGCGAGGTGGCCGCCAAGCTGGACCGGCTGCCGCTGTCCTACTACGACAAGCAGCCCCGCGGCGAGGTGCTCAGCCGCGTCACCAACGACATCGACAACGTGTCGCAGACGCTGCAGCAGACCCTGTCGCAGCTGCTCAACTCGCTGCTCATGGTGATCGGCGTGCTGATCATGATGTTCTGGATCTCCCCCATCCTGGCGCTCGTCGCGCTGGTGTCGGTGCCGATCGCCATGGTGGTGGTCTCCGTCATCGGGAAGCGCTCCCAGAAGCTGTTCGCGCAGAACTGGAAGTCCACCGGAGAGCTCAACGCCCACATCGAGGAGGCCTTCACCGGCCACTCGCTGGTCAAGGTGTTCGGCCGCCAGAAGGAGGTCGAGGCCGAGTTCCAGGTCCGCAACCAGGAACTCTACAAGGCGGGCTTCGGCGCCCAGTTCATCTCCGGCATCATCATGCCGGTCATGTTCCTGGTCGGGAACCTCAACTACGTGGTGATCGCCGTCGTGGGCGGCCTGTGGGTGGCGTCGGGCCGGATGAACATCGGCGACGTGCAGGCGTTCATCCAGTACTCGCGCCAGTTCACGCAGCCGCTGACGCAGGTGGCCTCGATGGCCAACCTGCTGCAGTCCGGCGTCGCGTCGGCCGAACGCGTCTTCGAGCTGCTGGACTCCGAGGAGATGTCGAAGGAGCCCGCCGGTGAGCTGAAGGTGTCGCGGGGAGACGTGGTGTTCGATCACGTCGGGTTCTCCTACAAGCCCGAGCAGCCGCTGATCCAGGACCTGTCGCTGACGGCGAAGCCGGGGCAGACGGTCGCGATCGTCGGGCCGACGGGAGCAGGAAAGACCACGCTGGTCAACCTCATCATGCGGTTCTACGACCTGCAGTCCGGTCGGATCCTCATCGACGGCGTGGACATCGCGTCCGCGCCCCGGGGTGAGGTGCGCGGCAACATCGGCATGGTGCTGCAGGACACGTGGTTGTTCGGCGGGACCATCCGCGACAACATCGCCTACGGCAGGCCGGACGCCACCGAAGAGGAGATCCGCGCCGCGGCCAAGGCCACGTTCGTGGACAGGTTCGTGCACTCGCTGCCCGAGGGATACGACACGGTGATCGACGAGGAGGGCTCCAACGTCTCCTCCGGCGAGAAGCAGCTGATCACCATCGCGCGCGCCTTCCTTGCGGACCCGGCGCTGCTGATCCTCGACGAGGCCACCTCGTCGGTGGACACGCGGACCGAGGTGCTGGTCCAGCACGCGATGGCGGCACTGCGCACCGGGCGGACGTCGTTCGTCATCGCGCACCGGTTGTCCACCATCCGCGACGCGGACCTGATCCTCGTCATGGAGGAGGGTCGCATCGTCGAGCAGGGAACCCACCACGAGCTCCTCGACGCGAGGGGTGCGTACTACGACCTGTACCAGAGCCAGTTCAACGCGGCGATCGAGGAGGAGACCGCTGCCTGACCCGCTCTCGCTCCTGAGGAGGTCCACCCGCGGAGCGGCGTAGCCCGTCCTTTCGCCCCCTGAGGAGGACCGCCCGCGGAGCGGCGTGGGCCGTCTCGAAGGGTCGTGACTACCACCTTCACGCGGATCTCGTGGTCGGGTGCGGGTCCGCGACGGCAGGGCGGGCCTGGGTCGGGCCTGCCCGGGCGGGACGCCAGCTGGGTGATCCTCGAGTTGGGCAGCACTGCGCCGAGCCGCCCCACCGTCACCCACCCTCGCGCCCCCTCATGACCCACCGTCGGCCGTGAAAGCCGGGGTCACCCGATGCGCAGGACGGAGCTGAGCCGGACACGGCTCCACCTTCCTCCAGACCCGAGCCTGCCGGAGCCTAATTGTCAGGTCTGAGGTCGTACTCGACTCCAGTCGTGACAATTAGGCGTGGGCCCATTCCCTGTCGGTCGAGTCAGTGGAGCGGGACTGACGCCCCCTGCCACAGGTCCCTTTGCAGCCGACGGAGGCTTCGACGCGGTCGGCGGCGCTACGCGCCCGACCGGCTCACCCAACGGGATGGGGTCCAAAGATCCCCGCGAGGGAGTGGGTCGGCAGGGTGGCGGGCCCTGTGGCGCCTGCGTTGACACCACAAGCCTGGCGACGCGACCAGCACCGCTGGCTGAGGAGCGAGGAGCGCCAGCGACGAGCCTCGAAGCCTGAGAAACGCAACCTGACAAGGGAACTCAAATAGGCTTCGAGGCCGCTACGCGGCACCTCAGCCAACGAGGCATCAGCCTGGCGACGCGACCAGCACCGCTGGCTGAGGAGCGAGGAGCGCCAGCGACGAGCCTCGAAGCCTGAGAAACGCAACCTGACAAGGGAACTCAAATAGGCTTCGAGGCCGCTACGCGGCACCTCAGCCAACGAGGCATCAGCCAGGCGGCCGATCGACGGGGACATCAGGGCGGTGGGTGGTGGGGGCCGGGGCAGGTTGGGTGGGCGTTGATGTCGGCGCGGCAGCGCGACGCGCCGCCGCCGGCATCATGGGCGGCCCGGCCCCCACCACACGTCGCCAACCCGACCACAGGTCCTGCAGGCAAGCTGGGCCAAATCCCTTGTCAGCTCACTTTCCTTAGGCTTCGAGGCCGCTCCGCGGCACCTCAGCCCGCGGGGGAGGCGGCGGGTGACTCACCAACCGTTCGACGACACCAACCGACCCGCGACCTCCCGGTAGCGCGCAGCAATCTCCGGCCGCGACACCGCCTCGTAGGTCTCCGTCGACGACGACTCCCACGCCGGGCGCGATCCCGTCAGCGCCCAAGCCGCCTGGCGTGCCGCGCCGAGCGCCACGTACTCCGCCGGAGCCGGCACGTCGACGGGCACCCCGAGCACCTCGGGGGCCAGCCGTCGGACGGCCTCGGACTTCGCGCCTCCGCCGATCAGGCTGACCCGCTCGATCGAGACGCCGAGGCGACGGATCGCCTCAAGCCCCTCGCCCATCAGGCACAGGAGGCCCTCGACGGCGGCCCGCGCCACGTTCTCGGGCGTGAAGTTCTTCAGCGTCATGCCCACCAGCGACGCCGTCGCATCGGGCAGGTTGGGCGTGCGCTCCCCCTCGAACCACGGCACCATGACCAGGCCCTCTGCCCCGGAGGGGGCCGAGAGCGCCAGCCGCGACAGCTCGTCGAAGTCCACCCCCAGCACCCGACGCGCCGCGTCGAGGATGCGGGCGGCGTTGAGGGTCGCGGTGAGCGGCAGCCAGGAGCCCGACGCGTCGGCGAAACCGTTGACCAGGCCGGACTCGTCGTAGGCCGGCGTCGACGACACCGCCGCGACGACCCCCGACGTGCCCAGCGACACGCTCGTCTGCCCGGGCCGAAGATCCAGCCCGAGGGCTGCTCCGGCGTTGTCGCCGCAGCCCGGTCCAAGAACCCAGCGGCCGCCGTCGACGCCCTCGTCAGGCGCGAGCACGCGCGGCAGGATCACCGACGACGCGTCGCGTCGCAGCGCCAGCGACAGCAGGTCCCGCCGGTACTCGTTGGCCACGGAGTCGAAGTAGCCCGTGCCCGATGCGTCGGAGCGATCCGTCACGAGATCCGTCAGAACCCCGGTTCCCTGGATCTTCCAGGTCAGCCAGTCGTGCGGCAGTGCCACCGCAGCCACGCGGGCCGCGCTATCCGGCTCGGCGTCCGCCATCCAGCGGAGCTTGGTGTTGGTGAACGACGCCAAGGGCAGGTAGCCCACCTCCGGGACCCACCCGTCGAACTCCTCACGGAGCTGACGGGCGGCCTCGGCGGAACGGGTGTCGTTCCAGAGCAGGGCCGGCCGGATGACCTCACCGGAGGCATCCAGCGCGACCATGCCGTGCTGCTGGCCGCCGACGCTGATCGCGGCGACGTCGTCGAGCCCACCCGCGGCGGCGGAGGCCGACTGGAAGGCGGTCCACCAGTGGTCTGGATGCACCTCCGTCCCGTCGGGATGGGAGGCGGCGCCCTGGCGGACGATCTCACCGGTGCCGGCGTCAACCACCAGCACCTTGCACGACTGCGTCGACGTGTCGACGCCGGCGACCAGCGTCACGGCTTAACCCCTCAGGCCTTGAGCAGGTGCCGGATGGCGGCCTGCTGCAGCTCGACGAAGTGGTACTCGCGGGCACCCTTCTCATCGGGGTCGGGCATCTCGGCGGCGCGCAGGTCCGCGATCGTCTCGCCCTCGGCGAGCGTGGGCTCGGCCAGCTCGAAGATCGAGGCCTGGCGCATGAGCTCCTGGACGGCCGGGTCGGCACGGAAGGCGCGGGCGCGCTCGGCCAACAGGGTGAAGGTCTCCATGTTCGCCTTCGCCGAATCCCAGATGCCCTCGACGCCCTCGGTGCGGCTGGGCTTGTAGTCGAAGTGGATGGGGCCCTCGTAGCGGGGCGCGTCCGGGCTGGCCGGGAAGCCGTTGACCAGGAGGTCGACGGTGAAGAACGAGCTCATCAGGTCGCCGTGACCGAACGCCAGGTCCTGGTCGTACTTCAGGCCGCGCTGGCCGTTGAGGTCGATGTGGAACAGCTTGCCCGCGTACAGCGCCAGCGCGAGGCCGGTGGTGTAGTTGAGGTTGGCCATCTGCTCGTGGCCCACCTCGGGGTTGAGGCCGACGATGTCGCCGTGCTCCAGCGTGGCGATGAGGCCGAGAGCGTGCCCGATCGTCGGGAGCAGGATGTCGCCGCGGGGCTCGTTGGGCTTGGGCTCGAGGCCGATCTTCAGGTCGTAGCCCTTGTCCTTGATGTACCCGGCGATGGTGTCCAGGCCCTCGGCGTAGCGGGCGTGGGCGGCGAAGTAGTCCTTGGAGGTGTCGTACTCGGCGCCCTCGCGGCCGCCCCACATCACGAAGGTGGAGGCGCCCACCTCGGCGGCGATGTCGACGGCGTTCAGAATCTTCTTCAGGCCGAAGCGGCGCACGCCACGGTCGTTGGAGGTGAGGCCGCCGTCCTTGAAGATGGGGTGGCTGAAGGTGTTTGTGGTGACCATCTCGATGGTCAGGCCCGACTTGTCGCAGGCGTCCTTGAGCTGCTTGATGCGGCCCTTGGCGGTGGCCTCGTCGGCGTCGAAGGGGTAGATGTCGTTGTCGTGGAACGTGATGCCCCAGGCGCCGAGCTCGGCGAGCTTGTCTGCGTAGTGCCAGGGGTCGAACTCGGGGCGGGTGTCGGAGCCGAACGGGTCGGTGCCGCGCCACCCGACGGTCCAGAGGCCGAACGAGAACTTGTAGTCGTGATCAGTCATGGGGGTCTCCTCGTCGAGAAAGCATATTGTTTTCATCCTGAACTTATAACGATTCTGGGCTAGAGTCAAGCCCATGCGCACACGTTTCGATCCCGCGGCCGGAGTGGCCAGGCAGGGCAGCCTCCGCGCCAGCAACCTCTCGCTGGTGGCCAGGTACGTCTTTGCCAGCGACACGGCCCCGGCAAGGGCGAACGTGGCCCAGGCCACGGGCATGACGCGATCGACGGCCTCGCGCATGGTCGACGAGCTGGTGGCGGCCGGCATCGTCTCGGAGTCCAGCCCGCTGCCGGCCACCAAGCGCGGGCGCCCCGCCACGCCGCTGCACCCCCGCGCCGGCACGCTTTTGGCGCTGGGCCTGGAGATCAACGTCGGCCACAGCGCCGCTCGACTGGTGGACCTCACCGGCACCGTCGTCGCGGCGGCGGACGCCGCCACCCACTACGTGGACCTGTCCCCGGCCGAGGCACTGGCCCGCGTGGCAGGGCTCGCCCGGGAGTGCCTGGGCGCGCTCCCCGAGGGCGGCAGCCTGGTGGGCATCCAGCTCGCCGTCCCGGGCCTGGTGGACGCGTCCACGCACATGGTCCTGCGCGCCCCCAACCTCGGCTGGCACGACGTGGACCCGCGCGCCCTTCTTCGCGAGGGCGGGCTCCCTGAGGTGGACGAGGTGGACTTTGGCGTGGCCAACGAAGCCGATTGCGCCGCCATCTACGTGGGCCACGAGAGGCCCGGCCGCCCCGGCCCCCTCGACGCGTTCCTCTATCTCTCCGGCGAGGTGGGCATCGGATCAGCCCTTGTCATCAACGGTTCGGTCTCATTGGGGACGCGCGGCTGGGCCGGTGAGATCGGCCATACCTTCATCGATCCGGACGGGCCGCAGTGCGGATGCGGCGCCAAGGGCTGCCTCGAGCGCTACGCCGGCACCCGCGCGCTCACCGAGCTGGTGGGCGTCGGCTCGATCGAGGAGGTCCGGCAGGCCTACCTCGACGGCGTCCCCGCGGCCGTGGACGCCGTGCGGGCGGCTGGGCGCGCGCTCGGGCTCGCCCTGGCCAACGCCGGCAACCTGCTCGACATCACCACCGTCGTGTTCGGCGGCGACCTCGCGGTGCTCGTCGAGGAGTACCGGCCCTTCATCCAGCGCGAGCTGGACACCCGGCTGCTGGCCAGGCCCTTCACCGAGCCCGCCCTCATCGCCGCCACGCCGGACCACGCGGCACCGGCGTTCGGCGCGGCCTACGTGGCACTGGAGCGGGTGCTCGACGACCCCGCGCGTTGGGCCCCGCCGTCGAGCGATCGCGCTTGATTAGTTGAAGTTTAAACTTTAGACTGGGGGTATGAGCCTTCACGCCGACACCCACATGGGTCGCCTCGAGCTGCGCGTCCGCGACATGACCAGCATGCTCGCCTACTACACCGACGGCGTGGGCCTCGAACCGCTCATCGACGAGCCCGGCTCGGTCACACTCGGCCACTCCCAGACCCCGATCGTCCGCCTCACCGAGGCCAGGGACCTGCGCCCCGCGCGGCGCACCGACGCGGGCCTCTTCCACACCGCCGTCGTCTACGCCGAGCTACCCGCCCTCGCCGCCACCCTGGTGCGGATGTATGAGCGGTATCCGCAGACCTACGCCGGCACCGGGGACCACCTCGTGTCCCAGGCCTTCTACTTCACCGACCCCGAGGGCAACGGCGTGGAGCTCTACCACGACCGCCCCCGCGACCAGTGGCAGTGGAACGGCAGCCAGGTCCAGATGGCCACGCTTTACATCGATCCCAACGAGTTCGTCGCCAAGCACCTGGCCGGGACCGACCCCGCGACACTGCCGCCCACCGAGGCCGAGCTGGGGCACGTCCACCTCCAGGTGGGCGACGTCGCCACCGCCCGCTCGTTCTACGTCGACGCGCTCGGGTTCGAGCAGACCGCCTCCCTCGGCGGCTCGGCCCTGTTCGTGGCGGCCGGCGGATACCACCACCACATGGCGATGAACGTGTGGAACTCGGCCGGCGCCGGCCCGCGACACAACACGCTCGGGATGGGGGTCATCGACATCCTGGTGCCCACCGCCGAGGAGATCGCCAAGGCCGACGAGCGGCTGCGCTTCTCCGGCCACGCGCCGACGTTCGACGGCCAGACGCTGTCGGTGCTGGATCCGTGGAGGAATGAGATCCGCCTCACCGTCGGCTGACACGCCGCGCGCCTGCGTTACGTCTCCGCGCCTGCCCTTTAACGCAGGCGCCCCCGAGGCGCCTGACTTACCTCGGACCGCCCGCGCTAGAGCGCAGGCGACGAGATTGACCGCAGGCGCGACGACGGTGGACCGACGGAGTCTGCGAGCCCCACCACGCCGCTAAGCTCTTGCCCACCGGCCGAAGGGTCCCCATGCGCACCACGCGAGCCAGACCATGACCCACGAGGAGCTCAACCTCGTCGTGCTGGCCGTGTCCGGCATCTTCCTCGCGGCCGTGGTCGCGGTGCGGATCTCCTCGCGCAGCGGGATGCCCGGCATGCTGCTCTACCTCGGCATCGGCCTGATCATCGGCGAGGCGGGCCTGGGCATCCGCTTCGACGACAGCCAGCTCGCGTTCAACCTTGCCCTCATCGCCGTCGCCGTCCTCCTCATCGACGGCGGCTTCACCACCCGCTGGGCGGACCTGCGCCCCGTCGCTCTCCGCGCCGGGATCCTGGCGACGGCGGGCGTCATGGTGAGCGTCGCGGTCGCGGCCACCTTCGCCGTCCTGATCCTGGACCTGGACCTCCGCACCGCGATCCTGCTCGCCGCCATGGTGTCCTCCACGGACGCGGCCGCTGTCTTCGCGATCCTGCGCCGGCTGCCGATCAAGCGCCGCGTCCGCACCACGCTGGAGGGCGAGTCCGGGTTCAACGATCCCCCGACGATCGTGCTCGTCAGCGTCGTCGCCTCGGACGCCTGGAGCGAGGGTTCGGTTGCCGCGATGCTGGGCACGGCACTCTTCCAGCTCGTCGCCGGGGCGCTGATCGGGCTGATCATCGCCCGCATCGGGCAGGTGCTGCTGGGCCGGATCTCCCTCCCGTCCGCCGGGCTGTATCCGTTGGCCACCCTGACGATCGCGATGGCGGCCTTCGCGACGGCCGGCATCGCGGGGGGTTCCGCCCTTCTGGCGGCCTACGTGGCCGGGATCTGGCTCGGCAACCAGGCCCTCCCCCACCACTCCACCACCGAGGGCTTCACCGAATCCCTCGGGTGGCTGGCGCAGATCGCGCTGTTCATCATGCTCGGGCTGCTGGCCTCACCGGCCGAGCTGCCGGGCGCCATCGTCGACGCCCTGGTGATCGGTTCCGTCCTGACGTTCGTGGCACGCCCCCTCTCGGTGTGGTTGTGTCTGGCCCCGTTCAAGGTGCCCTGGCGCGAGAAGGCGTTCACCTCCTGGTCCGGGCTGCGCGGCGCCGTGCCCATCATGCTGGCCACCATCCCGCTCACCGAGAACCTGCCCTACGCCAGCCACATCTTCCACGTCACCTTCCTGCTGGTGGTCACCTTCACCCTGCTGCAGGGCCCGACCCTGCCCCGGTTCGCGCGGTGGATGGGCGTCACCGAGGCGATCTCACAGCACGCCGTCACGTTCGACTCCTCGCCCCTGGAGGGGATCGACGCCACCCTCGTGCAGGTCACCGTGCCCCCCGGCAGCCGCCTCACCGGCATGTACGTCGACGACCTCCGGCTCCCCGGCGGCGCGGTGGTGTCCATGGTGATCCGCGGCGACGCCATCCTGGTCCCGGACAGGAGCACCCGCCTCCGCGAGAACGACCAGCTCCTGCTTGCGGCGCGGACGGACCTGGTTGAGCGCACGCAGCGCCGCCTGGAACTGCTCCACGAGGGGGGCGCCCTGGCCCGATGGGTGACCTCTGGCCGGAACCGTCGACGGCTCACCGACGACGCCTGAGCGGAAAGCTCACGCTCACCGGCTTGCCGCGACACAATGGGGTCCCAGAGAAAGGACCACCCATGACCGACTTCTGGAGCGAGGACCCGCGCAGCGCCCTGCGCGTCGGACCCGACTTCGACCTGTCCACCTTCGACCGGGCCGGCACCCCGGGCTGGACGGGCGACAAGGATCAGGCCGAGGAGACCATGAAGGAGCGCGGGGAGTTGCTCTCCGAGCTTCAGGAACGCCTCTTCGCCCATGGCCGCGCAGGGGGCAACCGCAAGGTCCTCGTCGTGGTGCAGGGCCTCGACACGGCCGGCAAGGGCGGCATCACCCGCCACGTGATGGGAATGGTGGACCCGCAGGGGGTGGCGCTGCGCAGCTTCGGGGTCCCCACCCCCGAGGAGCGGCGGCACCACTACCTGTGGCGGATCAAGCGCGGCCTCCCCCGCCCCGGGCTGATCGGCGTGTTCGACCGCTCCCACTACGAGGACGTGCTCGTGGTGCGGGTTGAGGAACTCGTCGAGGAGGAGGTGTGGCGCAAGCGCTACGCCGAGATCAACAAGTGGGAGAAGTCCCTCGTCGACGACGACACGATCGTGATCAAGCTCGCGCTCATGGTCTCGCACGACGAGCAGGGCAAGCGACTCATGGAACGCCTCGACCGCCCCGACAAGCGGTGGAAGTTCAGCTCCGGCGACCTCACCACCCGCGCGAGGTGGGACGACTTCCAGGAGGCCTACGCCGACGTGTTCCGGCTCACCTCCACCGATCACGCCCCCTGGTACGTCCTGCCCGCGGACCGCAAGTGGTACTCGCGGCTGGCCGCCACGGAGATCCTCACCCGCGCCCTCGTCGACATGGACCTCAAGTGGCCGCAGCCGCGGTGGAAGCCGGAGGTCCAGCGACGGCAGCTGGCCGCGACGATGTCCCCAGCGGCCCTCGCGGAATCGATGGCGGACACGGAGGCCGTGGTGATGAAGGCCCTCGAGTCAAGCACCGAGGTACGCGAGGAAGCCGTCATGCTGCGCGCCAAGGGGCAGGGCGACGACGCCCATGCGGCCGCGCTGGAGGGGCTCCGGGTCAAGAGGGAGGGCCTGCTGGCCGATCTGGAGCGGACGCTGGCCCACAAGCGGGAACTGCTCGCCGGCGTCGGGCCAGATCTCCTTCCCACATCTGGCGACGACGCTGCGCCGGAGAAGGTGAAGAAGAACAAGAAGAAGGGCGGCAAGGGGAAGAAGAAGTGACGCGTGGCGGCGCTGGTCAGGCCGTGGCCAACGGCGCAGCCAGCGCCGCCCGCTCCTCCGAGCTGAGGCTCTCGGCCAGGCGTCGCAGCGCATCGATGCGCACGTCCGGTGCCACCGGCTCCAGCAGTCGCTCCATGTCGCGGGCCACGACATCTGCCTGGGGCGCCATCGGCCGGTACTGCCATGCGCGGTTCACCAGCTCCCGCGACACCAGGCTCTTCTTCGCGAGCCTGTCCAGCACCGTCATGACGGTGGTGTAGGCAAGTTCGCGTTCCCGGTTGAGCTGCACGTGCACGTCCGCCACGGATTGGGGCACCCCGGAGGACCACAGCAGCTCCATGACGCGCTGCTCGAGTTCTCCACGTGAGGGCATGGGGCTAAGCATAAGGGGCGATGTCACCCCCCGGGGTGGACTCGTTGGGCAAATACGACCCGGGGTAGTACCGTCCAGCTATGGATGCTGTGACCCTGGCGCGGTGGCAATTCGGAATCACCACTGTCTACCACTTCCTCTTCGTCCCCATCACCATCGCGATGTCGATGCTGGTGGCGGTTCTCCAGACCTTCTGGGTGCGCACAGGCAACGACGCCTACCTGCGGCTCACGAAGTTCTTCGGGAAGCTCTTCCTCATCAACTTCGCCCTCGGCGTGGTCACGGGAATCGTGCAGGAGTTCCAGTTCGGCATGAACTGGTCCGAGTACTCGCGCTTCGTCGGAGACGTTTTCGGGGCCCCGCTGGCGCTAGAGGCCCTCCTCGCGTTCTTCCTCGAATCCACCTTCCTCGGCCTGTGGATCTTCGGCTGGGACAAGCTGCCCAAGAAGATCCACCTGATGACCATCTACATGGTGGCGTTCGGCACGATGCTCTCGGCGGTCTTCATCCTGGCCGCCAACTCGTGGATGCAGAACCCCGTCGGCACCGTGTTCAACAACGGCCGCGCCGAACTCGACGGTGTCGCGGGATTCCTCGAGGTGCTCACCAACCCCGTCCTCCTGGTCACCTTCCCGCACGTCATCGCGTCGTCCTACATGGTGGCCGGCGGCCTGATGGCGGGCATTGCGGGGTGGCACCTCGCCAAGATCAACCGCGACGGCGAGTCCAGGCCCGGCGACACCAGCGCCTACCGCTTCTCCGTGCGGATGGGCGCGTGGGTCCTGCTGGTGTCCTCCGTCGTGGTGGTCTTCACCGGGGATCTGCAGTCGAAGATCATGACGCAGGTCCAGCCCATGAAGATGGCCGCCGCCGAGGGGCTCTTCTACACCGAGAAGAACGCATCCTTCTCCATCGTCACCATCGGCTCCCTCGACGGCACGGAGGAGGTGTGGTCGCTCCGGATCCCCGGCCTGCTGTCGATCCTGTCCGGCCATGAAGAGGTCAAGGGCATCAACGACCTCCGCGAGGAGTTCGAGACCGAGGGCTTCCGCCAGTTCGACGGGACCCAGACCACCATCCAGGAGCAGTACGCGGCCGAACTCTCCGCCAACTACCCGGACCTGGACCCCATGCCCATCGTGCCGGTCTCCTATTGGACCTTCCGGCTGATGATCGGCCTGGGGTTCGCGGGCATGGCCATCGCGGCGCTCACGCTCTGGGTGACCCGCAGGGAGCGTCTCCCGCAGCCGAGCACCCTGTGGACGTGGCTGATGTTCGCGATGCCGCTGCTGCCGCTGTTCGCGATCTCGTTCGGCTGGATCTTCACCGAGATGGGCCGCCAGCCCTGGATCGTCGCGGGCGTGATGCCGACGGCGTCGGGTATCTCCCCCACCGTCAGCGTGGGCGAGGTGCTGTTCTCGATGATCACCTACACGCTCATCTATGGCGGCCTGGCCGTGATCGAGGTGTGGCTGTTCCTCAGGTACGCGAAGGCGGGCCTGCCAGACGTCGCACCCATCGAGGTGCAGACGGATCCCGACGCCCCCATGACCTTCGCGTACTGAGAGAGGAGAACCAGAGATGATCACCCTGCTTGAAGCGACGGTGTCGGTTCCGACGCTGCCCATCGTGTGGTTCCTGCTGGTCACCGTGCTGTGGCTGGGCTACTTCTTCCTCGAGGGCTTCGACTACGGCGTAGCCATGCTGATCCCCGTCCTGGGGAAGAACGACAAGGACAAGCGTGTCCTCGTCAACACCATCGGCCCCGTCTGGGACGGCAACGAGGTGTGGCTGCTCACCGCGGGCGGCGCGATGTTCGCGGCGTTCCCCGGCTGGTACGCCTCGCTCTTCTCGGGGCTCTACCTGCCGCTGCTGCTCGTGCTGGTGGGCCTGATCCTGCGCGGCGTCGCCTTCGAGTACCGCTCGAAGCACCCCGACACCCGCTACCGGGCGATGCTGGACTGGTTCGCCACCGTCGGATCGTTCCTGCCCTCGCTGGTGTTCGGCGTCGGGTTCGCCAACTTCGTCATCGGCCTCGCCAACGACGGCCTGCTCTGGAACGGCTCCTTCTGGGGCCTGTTCGGGCCGTTCGCGCTGCTGGGCGGCGTGATGCTGGTGACCCTGTTCCTGGTCCACGGCTCGGCGTTCATCGCGCTCAAGACCAAGGGACACATCCATGAGCGGGCCGAGGCCTTCGGCTCGAAGGTGGGCTGGGCCGCCTCCGCGATGGTGGCGCTGTTCGTGATCGCCCAGAACGTGTTCTGGCCGGCCAACTCCGAGTTCGGTGACTTCACCGTGTTCGCGTGGGGCGCGGGGATCATCGCCATCGTGGCCATCCTGGGCGCCACGCTCATGATCACCAAGGGCCGCGACGGTTGGGGCTTCATCCTGACCGGGGCGACGGTGGTGACGCTGTTCATCGGCATCTTCATTCGTATGTACGGAAACCTTGGGTTCGCGCAGGACGAGACGGTCCCCGTCGACGAGCGCCTCAACATCATCACCGCGGCGTCGTCGGACACCACCCTCACCATCATGACGTGGGCCGCCGTGATCTTCGTGCCGATCGTGCTGGCCTACCAGTCGTGGTCCTACTGGGTGTTCAGCCGCCGCATCTCGACGAAGAACATCCCCGACGAGATGGTCGCCGTCCACTGACCCCGCCCCTCAACGCGCGAGAAGGCCCGCCCCAGACGGGGTGGGCCTTCTCGTCACTCTGGTGGGTCAGGCGCGGCGCGACGACGGGGCGCAGTCCACGCAGACGTCCTCGGGGATGAGGCCCACGCGCATCAGGGCGACGAAGATGGTGCAGCCGAGGCAGAACCCGAGCGCAGCCTCCAGCCCAGGCAGCACGATCATGACGACGGCGAGCGCGGTCGCGGCGACGATGAGGCCCGGGGCCGCGGTGAGGGAGTGGGCAATCCACAGCGCGGTGATGGTCGCGGTCATGACTGCGCCGATCCCGGCGGCGAACCGCTTGGGCGCAAACGGCGTGGGCTGCTTCGGGGCGGCGAGGCGCGGCCGGAGCCAGGCGCCGACGGCGCGCGCGATCGGGCTCCAGCGCGGGCCCCCAGCGGCGCGGAGGATGAAGTCGGCGAAGAGGACGGCGTAGAGCCACCACTGCTGCGTGGCCAGCGCCAGCAGGCCGACGGCCACGACCACCGCCGCGATCAGCCGGACTGTCACGTCGTCGACGAAGGTGGGCACACGCGAAACAGTGATCTGGGGGGCGCGGGTGCTGTCGAGAAGGCTGCGCGTCGCGGGCTTGGTGTCGGTCACGGGTGAGGTCATATCTGGCTGCTCCGGCTCTGCGAGGGGGTGGCTGGCCGGTGGACGACGAGCACGCTGACCACAACAGTTGAAAGGGCAAGAACATTCCCCCCGTGTGCGGCGACGCGCGCGAGTGGTGAGAGACGAAGGCGCCCACCGGCCCCGCAGAAGGCCCCACTGGCCTTGTGGAACACTGGCCAGGTGGCAGGCCCCATCCATCCCCGACTGTTCACCCGCGCCCGCGCCACCCGTGGGTTCATGGTGGCGACGGTGCTCGTCGGCCTGGTCACCGCAGGGCTGCTCATCGTCCAGGCGCGGCTGTTGGCGGACTGGATCACCCTGGCGTTCGAGACTCAGGCCCTGCCGCCGGGGTGGCAGACGGCGCTGCTCCTGCTGGCGGCCGTGTTCCTGGCACGCGGACTGCTGGCCTGGCTGAGCTCAACCCTGGCCCACCGCTCCGCCGCGACAGTCAAGTCCCAGCTCCGCCGCGACATTCTCGCCGCCCGCCTCGACACCCCCGTCGGCGCCGCGTCGTCGGCCTCGCTGATCCGGATCGTCACCCAGGGCCTCGACGCCCTGGACGGTTACTTCTCCAAGTACCTCCCCCAACTGGGCCTCGCCGCGACAGTGCCGTTCCTCGTCGGCGGCGCGATCCTGCTGGCGGACTGGCCCTCTGCGATCATCGTCGCGTTCACCCTCCCGCTGATCCCGGTCTTCATGGCGCTGATCGGCTGGACCACCGAGAAGGCCACCCGCCGCAGCTTCGCCGTGGCGGACCGGCTCGCCAACCACTTCGCCGACCTCATCGCCGGCCTCCCCACACTCCAGGCCTTCGCCCGGGCGCGGGCGCAGAAGCGCGGGGTGGAACTCGGCGAGGAGGACTACCGCGACGCCACCATGAAGGTTCTGACCATCTCGTTCCTCAGCTCGTTCGCGCTCGAGCTGCTGGCCACGCTGTCAGTGGCGGTGGTCGCGGTGACGGTGGGCTTCCGCCTGGTCTACGGCAACGTCGACTTCCCCACCGCCCTCTTCGTGCTGATCCTCGCCCCGGAGGCCTTCCTGCCGGTGCGGCAGGTGGGGGTCCACTTCCACGATTCGGCCGACGGGGTGGCCGCGGCGGACGCCGCCTTCGAGATGATCGACGGCGGGGCTGGGCACGCCGGCACCGAGCCCGCCCCGCGCGGCGGGTCCCTGCGGCTGGAGGACCTCACCTACTCCTATCCCGGCGCCGCGGGCCGGGCCGTCGAGCACTTGAGCGTGGAGGTGGCACCTGGCGAGGTGGTGGCGCTCACCGGCCCGTCGGGCGGCGGCAAGTCGACCTCGCTGGCCATGGCGCTCGGCTTCCTCACCCCGACGTCGGGCCGGGTCACCGTCGACGGCGTGGACCTGACCGGCGTGGACCTCGCGTCGTGGCGGGGGCAGCTGGCCTGGGTGGGCCAGGAGCCCGGAATGCTCAACGGCACGGTGGGCGACAACGTCGCGCTCGGCTGCCCGGGCGCGGCGGAGGATGACATCCGGCGGGCGCTGGACGAGGCGGGGGCGGACTTTGGGCCGGACAAGCCCGTCGGCGACGACGGCGAGGGCCTGTCCGCCGGGGAGCGTCGCCGGGTGGCGCTGGCGCGCGCCCTGGTCCGGATCCGGCTGGGAGGCGCCCGGCTGCTGGTGCTCGACGAGCCCACCGCCGGCCTCGACGCCGCGACGGAGGCGCGCGTCATCGAGGCGGTGCGGGCCACCGGTGCCGGCGCCCTGATCGTGTCGCACCGCCCGGCGGTGCTGGTCGCGGCGGACCGCGTCGTGTCGACGGCGGGCGCTCCGATCCCTGCGGGGGCCGGCCCGCGAAGCAACACCCCGCTCCACGAGGAAGCCCGCCCGCGAAGCAACACCCCGCTCCACGAGGAGGCCCGCCCGCGAAGCAACACCCCGCTCCACGAGGAGGCCCGCCCGCGAAGCAACACCCCGCTCCCCGAGGAAGCCCGCCCGCGAAGCAACACCCCGCTCCCCGAGGAGGCCCGCCCGCGAAGCAACACCCCGCTCCCCGAGGAAGCAGACCCGCCACACTCCACTTCGCTCCCTGAGGAGGCCCACCCGCGGAGCGGCGAGGGCCGTCTCGAAGGGTCGTATCCCGCGACCTCCTCGCCCAGCGCCCCCACCTCCCTGCTCCGCGACCTTCTCGCCACCGCGCCGAAGGCCCGCACCCGCTTCCTGCTCGCCGTCCTCCTCGCCACCTTGGCGTCGGGCTCGTCGGTGGCGCTGATGGGGGTCTCCGCCTGGTTGATCTCCTTCGCCGCCATGGCGCCGCCGGTGCTCTACCTCCAGCCCGCCGCGGTGGGCGTCCGCGCCTTCGGCATCTCGCGCGGCGTGTTCCGCTACGTGGAGCGCCTGGTGGGCCACGACGTCGCACTCCGCCTGCAGGGCGCCCTGCGCGTGCGGATCTACGCCAAGCTGAGCGCGACCACGCTGATCGGGCGGCGCCGCGGCGACCTGCTCACCCGGGTGGTGGCGGACGTCGCGGCCATCCAGGATCTGGTGGTGCGGGTGGTGATCCCCGTCGCCTCCGCCGCGACAGTCGTGGCCGCGACCAGCCTCATGCTCGCCCTCTTCAACTGGCAGAGCGCCGTCGCGCTGCTGGCCACAGCCCTCCTCGCGGGCGCGGTCCTGCCCCTGTGGACGCAACAGGCGAGCCGTGCCGCCGACACCGCGGCCGTCCCCACCCGCGGTCGCCTGGCCGACGGCGTGCGCGAGCTGGCCCGCACCTCCGACGACCTCGTCGCCTACGGGGCCGAAGCCCCCACGCTGGCGCGGCTGCTCGCCGTCGACGAGGAGCTCCGCGGGCAGGAGTGGCGGGGCGCCTGGGTGCGTGGCATCGCGACGGGGGGCCAGGTGGCGGCAGCCGGGATCGCCGTGCTGGCGGCGCTGTGGTTCGGGACGAACGCCGTCGCCTCGGGCGATCTCGACCCCCGTTTCCTCGCCGTCCTGGCCCTGACCCCCCTCGCCCTGCACGAGGTGCTGGGCACCTTCGCGCAGGCGGCGCAGACCGACACCCGCGCCAGGTCCGCGCTGGACCGGCTCGGCGAGGTGCTGAGCGAGCCACCCGTCGGCAATGGCGACGCTGTCGCGGGCGACAACGGCGAGGCGGGGCTGCGCCTGACCGGTGTCGCGGTGGGGTGGCCGGGCGCCGGCCCGGTGCAGGCGGGCATCGAGCTCAGCGTGGCGCCCGGCGAGCAGGTGGCCGTGGTGGGGCCCTCCGGCGTGGGGAAGACGACGCTGGCCGCCACCGTCATGGGCCTGATCCCGCCGCTGGCCGGGGAGGTGCGACGGGGCGGCCGGGTGGGCTACCTGGCGCAGGACGCGCACATTTTCGCCACCACCGTCGCGGAGAACGTGCGCATCGGCAACCGCGACGCCACCGACGACGACATCCGCGCCGCCCTCGCGCGCGCCGGCCTGCCCCTGGACCCTGAGCGCCGGATCGGCGAGGCGGGCACCACGCTGAGCGGTGGTGAGCGACGGCGGCTCGCGATGTCGCGGCTGCTGGTGGGCAGCCCGGACGTCGTCATCCTGGACGAGCCCACCGAGCACCTCGACCGCGAAACGGCCACCGCCCTCATGGACGACGTGTGGCGCGAGTTCGCCGACATGCCGCTACTGGTCCTCACCCACGACCCCGACCTGGTGGCCCGCTGCACCCGCGTCCACCGCTTGGACTCTGCGCCCCGCGCTGCAGGAGTTGGGCCGGAGCCAGCTCTCGTGGCGCGTGGATCGTTCGCACCGGGGCGCCCTCCGGGTTGAGCAGGGTCGCCCCTGGCGGGGCGCCCGTTCCGGGTGGAAAATGCAGATCTGGCTCACTCAGCTGGCCAGGCACGATGGGGCACTTCTGATGAGCCTCTGATCCGGCTCGCGAGCCGTCGCCGCGGGCCGTGTCCGGCCCACACGTCGGCCCTTCCGCCGCCCTTGCGCCGGGGGGCACTATTGGTGCATGCCCGAGCGTGGACGGATCCCCGCCCTTGAGGGGCTTGTCGCGGTGGCGGCCGGCCTTGGGGTCGGGCACGGGCTGTCGGCACTCGTCTCGGCCGGATCCTCGCCCCTGTTCGCGACGGCCAACCGCCTCATCGACCTGACCCCCACCGTCGTCAAGGAATGGGCCGTGGCCACCTTCGGGACGGCCAACAAGCCCATCCTGCTGGTGGGCGTGCTGGCCGTCGTCGCGCTCCTCGGGCTGGCCGTCGGACGCCTCGCCACCCGATCGCTGACGGCCGCCTGGCTGGCCACCGCCGCCCTGGGCCTGGTGGTCGGGGCGGCCGCGCTCACGGATCCCGAGGCGACGCCGCTGTGGGCCGCGCCGTCGGTGCTGGCCGTGCTGGTGGGCGGCGGGATCCTGACGGCCTTCTCCCGCCTCGGAGTCGGCGACGGCGACACACCCGGCCCGGTGTTGAGCCGACGGCGCGTCATCGTCGGGGCGGCCGGTGGCGGGGTGGCGCTGGCGGGGTTCGGGCTCGGCGAGCTGGCACCCACCGGCGCTCCTGGCGGGCCGCCCGTCCTGCCGGTCCCCCCGAGCCCCCTCCCTGCGCGGGCCGCCGGCCTGGAGGGCGAGGTGGAGGGGGTGTCAGAGCTCTACACCCCCAACGCGGACTTCTACCGGATCGACACCTCCCTCAGCCCACCCCGGCTCGACCACCGTGAGTGGCGGCTGAACGTCGAGGGCATGGTGGAGCGCCCGCTGACCCTGACCTGGGACGACCTCCTCGCGCTCGATGTGGTGGAGGCCGACATCACCATGCTGTGCGTGAGCAACCCCGTCGGCGGGCCGTACGTGGGGGCGGCGAGGTGGCTGGGCGTCCGGGTAGCCGACGTCCTGACGATGGCCGGGCCCCTCCCGGAAGCCGACATGGTGATGAGCCGCTCGGTGGACGGGTTCACGATCTCCACCCCCATCCAGGCGCTGACCGACGACCGGATGGCCCTGCTCGCCATCGGGATGAACGGCGAGCCGCTGCCGCGCATCCACGGGGCGCCGGTGAGGTTGGTCACGCCCGGCCTGTACGGGTACGTGGGGTCGACGAAGTGGGTGACCAACCTGAATGTGACCACGTTCGCGCGGGATCAGGCCTATTGGACGGTCCGTGGATGGGACGAGCAGGGGCCGATCAAGCCGGCAAGCCGGATCGACGTGCCTCGCGATGGATCGACGGTGCCGGCCGGCCGGGCGGCCATCGCCGGCGTGGCGTGGGCGCAGGGAATCGGGATCGCGCAGATCGAGGTCAGCATCGACGAGGGGCCCTGGCGGGTGGCGAGTGAGGGCCCCGACGCGGGGATCGACATGTGGAGGCAGTGGACCTACGCCTGGGATGCGACCCCGGGCGAGCATCGGCTGGCCGTTCGTGTCACCGATGCGGACGGTCGGCCGCAGCCCGTCGGCCCCGCGGAGCCGTTCCCCAACGGCGCCGAGGGATACCACGAGGTACGGGTCACCGTCGCCTGAGCCCCGCTGGTTGAGCCAGCCGCGGCGCGAAGCGCCCGCTCAACACCGCTGGTTGAGCCAGCCGCGGCGCGAAGCGCCCGCTGCTGCGTCGAAACCACCCGCACCAGTGCAGTAACCCCGACACGAGTCCTCCCAGCTGACCCCGCCGTCGGTGCCGGGAGCCGTGAGCCGAAGCACGGGCGGCCGCTCTCCCTACGTCAGCACGCACGCGCGCGTTGGCCTCGGGTCAGGCATCGAGGCCGCCCGTGCCTCGCCTCCCGTCTCCCCGCACTCGTCCCCGGTGGCGTCGTCGAGTTCGGGCGCGTGCCGTCAGGGCGGCCTGGCGAGAGTCTGTCGAGGCGGGACGCCAGTCCGGTGACCCTCAAGCTGGGCACCCCGACGCAGACCGCCCTGCCGTCCCCCACCCTGGCACCCATCCGGCGTCTCGCGCCGGCTCGTTTCGGGGCGGTGCCCTTGGCGCCTGCGATAAGTCTGGCCGCCGGTGCTATAGCGCCGGCGGTTGAACTGCGGGCAGGCGGCTGGGGGGCGCCTGCGATACAGCGCAGGCGCCGAGACACAAGCCAGGCCTCCAGACACATGCCAGGCGACGAGACCGAAGACAGGCGGCGGGACGGGACAACAGGGCGGGGGGTGGTGGGGGCCGGGGCAGGTTGGGTGGGCGTTGATGACGGCGTCGCAGCGCGCAGCGCCGCCGCCGGCATCATGGGCGGCCCGGCCCCCACCACACGCCGCCGAACCCGACCACAGCACCACCGCCGTACCAAACCCCCACCACACGCCGCCCAACCCGACCACCACATCACACACCGCCAAGCCCGACCACAGCCTGGAAGCCCGGAACGCGCCCGAAGATCAAGGCAGGACGAACCGCGACGCCAGGACCCTCCCCGCCTCCTCCGCGACACTCGCGGACTCCGTCAGCGCACCCTCGCCCGCGAGATCCCACAGCGACACCGCACCCGCCAGCCCGCCGACGGCGGCGTCGATCCGCCCCGCGACGATCGCGACCCGCCGGTCCCCGGCCATTTCCCGCACGACGGAGACCACCTTGCCTCCGGCCGACTGGCTGTCGAAGCGCCCCTCGCCCGTGATCACCAGGTCCGCGCCGTCCAGCGCCGCCTCCAGACCCACCGCCTCCGCGACGGCCCTGGCCCCCGACTCAGTCGTCGCCCCCCACCGTTGGAGCGCGAAACCCGCCCCGCCTGCGGCGCCGGCCCCGGCGGCCTCGACGTCGCCGCCCAGTAGCTCCGCGAACCGCCCGACGTTGAGCTCCAACTCCTCGACGATCCCCACCCCACCCTTCTGCGGGCCGAACACAGCGGCCGCGCCGAGGGGGCCGAGCAGCGGGTTGGTCACGTCCGAGAGCACCACCGCGCCGCCCGGAGGCGGCGGGGGCATCCCGGAGAGGTCCACCGTCGCCACGCGGGGCAGCGCCGAGTTGCCGGGCGAGGTCACCTCGCGGCCCCCGTCGTCGAGCAGCCGCGCCCCCAACGCCACCAGGAGCCCGGCACCGCAGTCGGTGGACGCGCTGCCGCCGATGGCCAGCAGCAGCCGCGACACTCCCGCCTCCAGCGCCGCCCGGATCGCCATCCCGAACCCGGTGGTGTGCGCACCCCGCGCATCCAGGGGATCGAGGCCGACGATGCCGCACGCGGCGGCCAGCTCGACGACGCCCGTCCCGTCGGGCAGTCTCAGCCACGACGACCCCCTAGGGCGGCCCACGGCGTCGACCACCGCCACCGGCACCCGCTCCGAACCGGGCACAGCAGCGAAGGCGTCCAGGGTTCCCTCGCCACCGTCGGCCATGGGGTGGAGGGCGACGGTGTCGCGGGGGCGGACGGCCAGCCAGCCGGCGGCGATGCGCTCCGCGGCCTCCGCGGCCGTCAGGGTCCCTTTGAAAGAATCGGGCGCGACCACAATGTGCATGGGCTGAGCCTAAGGTGATCGACGGCGTCCGGGGCCGGCCCGGCCAACCCCGGTTACGCGACCGGCGCGAGCCGATAGAGTGACCGGGTGACCTCACCCGCAGTGCCCGGCCGCCGCCTCAAGGTGGCGCAGTTCACGGACAACTACGGGCCCGGCAGCAACGGGCTGATGTTCGCGGTCCAGCAACTCGAAGGCAACCTGTTGGACGCCGGCCACGAGGTGATTGTGGTGGCGCCGGAGACCAAGGGCCCCAACCCGCACCACGGGCGCCCCGGCCGCACCGAGGTGCGCCTGCCGTCGGTCCGCGTGCCGAAGATGCCCACCCGGGTGGCCAATGGCCGCCACTTCGACCGCACCATCGACCAGCTCGGCGAGATGCGCCCGGACGTGCTGCACGTGCACGGATTCGGCACCGTCGGTCTGCTCGGGACGTGGGCGTCGCGGCGGCTGGGGATCCCCATGATGGTGACCTGGCACACGGACTTCGAGGCCTACGGCGACCACTACTCGGCCGTCCTGCCGTTGCTCACGGGCGTGTTGCGGGCGTTCGCGCGGATCACCAAGGGGCAGTTCGTCAGCGCCGAGGACATCCGGCTCGCCGAGATCCGCTACGAGGACCGGGGCAAGTCCACCGCATCGCTGCTCAGCATCTGCGAAAAGATGCTGGAGATGGCCACGCTCACCACCACTCCGTCGCCGAAGACGGCCAGCCGCCTCCGCCTCATCTCCCCGGACGCCAAGATCGTCGTGGTGCCCAACGGCGTGGACCCCCTCCCGCCCGGCCCGCCGCCCTTCCCCCACCCCGAGGGGCCGCTGGTGCTGTACGCCGGCCGGATCGCGCCCGAGAAGGGCATCCCCCTGCTGGCGGAGGCTTTCGACCTCGTGTACGCGCAGCGGCCCGACGCGCGGCTGTGCGTGGTGGGTGACTGGGAGAGGTATCCGCGCATCAAGAAGGTGCTGGCCGACGGCCGGGCCGCGGGCAAGATCATCCTGCCGGGTGAGCAGAAGCGCGACGCGCTGGGCGCGTACTACGGCATGGCGGACGTGTTCGCCTTCCCGAGCCTCACCGACACCCAGGCCCTCGTGCTCCACGAGGCCGCGTTGGCAGGGCTGCCCATCGTGAGTGTGGATCACGAGCTGCAGCTGGTGATCGAGCCCGGCGTCAACGGGGAGATCACGCGCCCGACGGCTGCGTCGCTGGCCGCCGGGCTGATGCGGGTGATCGACCGCCTCGACGACGAGGCCTGGCGTCGGCACGCGTCTGAGCGCTCCATCGAACTGGCGTCGCAGTGGTCGATCGAGTCTCAGGCTGCGGAATTGCTTCGGCTGTACGCGGAGGTCGCGGCCACGCGCTGACCCCTCCCCCGGGCGGAGGCGCGAGGAGCGCTACGACGACCCCAAACCCGCTCCCGCTTGGTCGAGGTGTGGGGCCACTCCCTCTGCAACTTGCTATCCAGAGCGCGGTATCTGTGTATATACGCAGATACCGCGCTCTGGATAGCAAGTTGCAGACCCGTCCTCCCTCGGCGGTGCAGGTGAGGGCTACTTCCCCGTCATGTCCGCCGGAATCACCCACGCGTCGAAGTCCTGACCGCTCACCCCGTTGGCCAGCGCCGACTCCCGCAGCGACGTCCCCTCCTTGTGCGCCTGCTTGGCGATCTTCGCCGCCTTGTCGTAGCCGATGTGCCGGTTCAGGGCGGTCACCAGCATGAGGTTGGTCGACAGGTTGTGCTCGATGCGCGGCAGGTTCGGCTCGATGCCGACGGCGCAATGCTCAGTGAACGACAGCGCACCATCGGCCAACAGCCGGATGCTCTCCAGCACCGCGTGCGCCATCACCGGCTTGAACACGTTGAGCTGGAAGTTGCCCTGGCTGCCGGCGAACCCGACTGTGGCGTCGTTGCCGAAGACCCTCGCCGCGACCATCGTCAGCGCCTCGGACTGGGTGGGGTTGACCTTGCCCGGCATGATAGAGCTGCCCGGCTCGTTCTCCGGAATGTTCAGTTCGCCGATCCCGTTCCGCGGCCCGCTGGCGTACCACCGCACATCGTTGGCGATCTTCATCAGTGCCCCCGACAGCACCCGTAGCTCGCCGCTGACTTCGACGAGCGAGTCGTGGGCGCTCAGCGCTGCGAACAGGTTCTCCGCCTGCTGGAACTCCAGGCCGGTCTCCGCGGTGATCTTCTCAGCCGCCAGGCGACCGAAGTCGGGATGGGCGTTGAGCCCGGTGCCGACGGCGGTGCCGCCGATGGCCAGATCCCGCGCCCGCGAATCCGCGTGCCGGACACCCTCGACGGCGAAGTCCAGCTGCGCCACCCAGCCGCCGAACACCTGGCCCAGCCGGACCGGCGTGGCGTCCTGCAGGTGCGTCCGGCCCACCATCACCACGCCGTCGTACTCATCGGCCTTTGCAGCGAGCACGTCGCGCAGCCGGGCGATGGCCGGGTAGAGCCGCTCGTTGAGCTCCGTCACCACCGCGATGTGCATGGCGGTGGGGAACGTGTCGTTGGAGGACTGGCCGCGGTTGACATCGTCGTTGGGGTGGACCGGCGCCTTCGACCCGCGGACACCGCCTGCGAGCTCGATGGCGCGGTTGGAGATGACCTCGTTGGAGTTCATGTTGGACTGCGTGCCGGAGCCGGTCTGGAACACCACGAGCGGGAAGTGGTCGTCCAGGCGCCCCGCGATCACGTCGTCGGCGGCGCGGGAGATGAGATCCGCCTTGTCTGCGGCCAGCTCCCCGAGCTCGGCGTTCGCCTGCGCGGCGGCCTTCTTCAGCACGCCGAGCGCGCGGATCATGGCACGGCCCCACACGAAGGTGTCGCGGCCGATGTCGAAGTTGTGCAGGCTGCGCTGCGTCTGTGCGCCCCAGTAGCGGTCTTCGGCTACCGGGACCTCGCCCATGGAGTCTGTTTCGATGCGGGTACCCATGAGCCCCAACCTACCCTCGCCGGCGCCTCGCCCGGGCAGAAAAAGAGCTCGGCCGCTGCCCTTGGGGGGGCGGCAGCGGCCGAGCGGTCTTTGGTGACACCAACAGCGTCGGAGATAAATGTACCCGATCCGGTGGCATTCACATGCACTCGCAGTACTGGGTTTTTGGTTTCTTGACGATCTCTTGACTTTGCGCGCCAACACCCCTAGTCAGCGGCGGTTCACGCTCCGAAAGCCCTTCAACCGAAGGCTGTTGAGCACAACAAAAACGCTGGAAAAGGCCATCGCCGCGCCCGCGATGATGGGCGTCAGCATCCCGAGCGCCGCCAGCGGGATGGCCGCGGTGTTGTAGCCGAACGCCCACACCAGGTTGGACTTGATGGTGCGCAACGTAGCCCGCGAGAGGCGGACGGCGTCGACGGCGGCCATCAGGTCGTGCCGCATCAGGGTGATGTCGCCGGCCGCGATCGCAGCATCGGTGCCGGTGCCCATCGCGATCCCGAGGTCCGCCTGCGCGATGGCCGCTGCGTCGTTGACGCCGTCGCCCACCATCGCCACCTGCCGGCCGGCCGCTTGCAGCTCCTTGATGGCCGCGACCTTGCCCTCGGGCGTGACGCCCGCGCGCACGTCGTCGATGCCCACCTGGGCGGCCACCGCTCGCGCCGTGCGCTCGTTGTCGCCCGAGAGCAGCACCGGGTGCAGGCCCAGGGACTTGAGCTCACGGATGGCGGCCGCGGCCGACTCCTTGACGGTGTCCCCGACGATGATCCGGCCCAGCACCCGCTGCTCGTCGGCCACCTCGACGACGCTGCCCACCGGCTCACCTGGCCACGCCACCGGCGCCAGCCCGAGGTCGGCCATGAAGGCCGCCGATCCGGCGAACACGGCCCGCCCGTCGACCACCCCCCGCACCCCGCGACCCGGCACGTTGACGAAGTCCACCACGGCGCCCGGCCGCTCCACCTCGGCCACGATGGCCTGGGCGATGGGATGCTCGGAGCCTGATTCGACGGCGGCCGACAGCCGCAGCAGCTCGTCGCGGGTGACGCCGTCGGCGGTCTCCACCTCAGCCACCGACATCTGGCCGGTGGTGAGGGTGCCGGTCTTGTCGAAGACCACGGTCTCGACGCGGCGGGCGCGCTCCAGCACCTGCGGCCCCCGGATGACGGTGCCGAGCTGGGCGCCGCGACCCGTGCCCACCATGAGGGCCGACGGCGTGGCCAGCCCCAGCGCGCACGGGCAGGCGATGATGAGCACGGCGATGGCCGCCGACAGCGACATCGTCACCCCGTTGCCCACCAGGAGATGCCCGGCCAGGGTCAGCGCGGCAATCACCAGCACGATGGGGACAAAGATGCCCGAGACCTTGTCGGCGAGGCGCTGCACCTCGGCCTTGCCGGTCTGGGCCTCCTCCACCATGGCCGCGATCCGGGCCAGCTGGGACTGCGAGCCGACGGCCGTGGCGCGCACCACCAGCCGCCCCGTCGTGTTGACCGATCCCCCCACCACGATCGACCCCGGCTCCACCTCCACCGGGAGCGACTCACCGGTCATGACGGAGGCGTCGACGGCGGAGCGACCCTCCACCACCTCGCCGTCGGCCGCGACCTTCTCGCCGGGGCGCACCACGATGAGGTCCCCAACGCGCAGGGTCTTGGCGTCCACCCGGCGCTCCTCGCCGTCGACGAGGACGCTGGCCTGCTTGGCGCCCACCTCGAGGAGCGCGCGCAGGGCGGCGCCGGACTCGGTCTTGGCGCGGGCCTCGATATAGCGGCCGAGCAGGAGGAAGGAGATGATGGTGACGGCGGCCTCGAAGTAGATGAATCCGCGCGCGTCCTGCTGGCTGAGGGTCAGCGAGAACTCGTGCTTCATCCCGATCATGCCGGCGTGACCGAAGACCATCGCGTACAGCGACCAGGCGTAGGCGGTGAGCGTGCCCATGGACACGAGCGTGTCCATGGTGGTGGTGCCGTGCCGGGCGTTGGTCCAGGCGGCGTGGTGGAAGTTGCGGCCCAGCCACAGCACGACCACGCTGGAGAGCACCAGCGCCACCCACTGCCAGGCGGGGAACTGCAGGGCCGGCACCATGGACACGACGACGACGGGGATGCTCAGCGCGAAGGACCACAGCACGCGCGGCTTGAGCGCGGCGGCCTCGTCGGCCTTCTCTGCCTCGGGCACCGGAAGCGTGGCGCCGTAGCCGGCCTGGGCGACGACCTCCATGATGCGCTGCGCGGTGACTCCGGTGGGCGCCTCGACGGTGGCGCGCTCGGTGGAGTAGTTGACGGTGGCGGTGACGCCGTCGACCTTGTTGAGCTTCTTCTCGATCCGGGCGGCGCAGGAGGCGCAGGTCATTCCCTGGATGTCGAGTTGGATGGTGGAACTGGCCATGTCGGCCCTCCGATTTCGGGCGCGCGGGTAGACGCGGGCACTGGGGATGTCAGCGGCGCCGACTATGGGCGCCCGGGGGCGGCGGGCGCGGCCCGCCGGTGTCAGGCCTCGACGACGGAGTAGCTGCCCGCTTCGTGGACGGCCTCGATGATGGCGTCGAAGGGGACGCGATCCGCGGACTCGACGAGCATCGCGCCGCTGTCCAGGGTGACGGAGACGTTGATCACGCCGTCGACCTCGGAGACCTCTTCGGTGACGTGGTTGACGCAGTTGCCACAGGTCATGCCCGAGACGGTGTACTTGCTGATCATGGGGTGAATCCTCTCGTGGTGGGTCAGCGGACGAGGCGCTTGATGGCCTGCATCGCTTCGTCGATCTTCTCCTCGGCCTCCGGTCCGCCCTTGCGGGCGGCGTCGGCGACGCAGTGGGAGAGGTGATCGTTGAGAAGTCCGAGGGAGACCGCCTTGAGTGCACTGGTGACGGCGGTCACCTGGGTGAGGATGTCGATGCAGTACTGATCTTCTTCCACCATGCGCGCGATGCCGCGCGCCTGGCCCTCGATCAGCTTCAACCGACGCAGGTACGCAGCCTTCTCGGGCGTGTACCCGTGAGTGGCGTGGCAGCTCTCCTCAATGATGTCGGTCATCGGTCCCCCTTCTCGGTACCCAACATACCCCATGGGGGTATTGGATTCAACTGATCTCATCATGACACGACGGGGGTCCAGGCCCCCGTCCGGGGTGACCTAGGGCCCCACAGGCTGACTTATCCACAGATTGCGCGCCCAGCCTGTGGACATCCCTCGCGGGGCACCCCCGGCACGCCCCCGACGAGGCGCTCGAGGCGCATATCACAACGGCTGGACGCGTGATTCGAGTTGGTCGATGATCGACGATCACCCCTAGTCGGATAGCGTTTCGCGGCGACGGCGCGGCAGCGTTGTGCCGCCGGAGGCGAGTCAGCGCCGGAGGCGCTTGACCCGCTCACCGATTTGTGGACAAAGTGACGGGAGCCGTCGATCGGCGAGTCTTTATAACAATTTGATAACGGGGATTCGACGCTCAACCCACAACATTGTGCACACCCCACGGGCACGACGGGAGGAGTTGTCCACAGGCCGCCCACAGGCCGCCCCCAGGCTTGCCCACAGGCACGTCACAGAACCTGTCAGTGGCGTGCCCTAGCCTGTCCTGTGGCCGGAAACCGGTGGCCATGAGGAGGGGACATGACGCAGACCGCCGTCTATGACGACCGTGATCTGGACCGCACTCCCCCGCAGGCCCTGGCCGCGGAGCAGAGCGTGCTGGGCGCCATGATGATGTCCAAGGACGCCATCTCGGACGTGGTCGAGGTGCTCCGCGGGGTGGACTTCTACCGGCCCAACCACGAGACCATCTTCGACGCCATCGTCACCCTCTACGGTCGCGGGGAGCCGGCGGACCCCATCACCGTGGCCGGGGAGCTGGGCAAGAGCGGCCAGCTGTCCAAGGTGGGCGGCGCGGTCTACCTGCACGATCTCCTGGCCTCCGTCTCCATCGCGGCCAACGCCATCTACTACGCCGAGCTGGTGCGGGACAAGGCCGTCCTGCGCCGCCTCGTCAACGCCTCCATCCGGATCGCCCAGCTCGGCTACCAGGGCCAGGGCGAGGTGGACAAGATCGTCGACGAGGCCCAGCAGACCCTCTTCGAGGTCACCGAGAAGAAGGCCTCGGAGGACTACAAGTCCCTCCGCGAACTGATCGAGCCCACGTTCGACGAGATGGAGGCCATCGCCTCCTCGGGCGATGCCCTCTCCGGGGTGCCGACGGGGTTCGTGGACCTGGACCGGATCACCAACGGCCTCCACGCGGGGCAGATGATCATCGTCGCGGCCCGCCCCGGCGTCGGGAAGTCCACGTTCGCGCTGGACGTGTGCCGCTCGGCCGCCATCCACCACAACCTCACGGCCGCGTTCTTCTCCCTGGAGATGAGCCGCACGGAGATCGTGATGAAGATCCTCTCGGCCGAGGCGTCGGTGCCGTTGGGCAAGATCCGCGGCGGCAAGATGGACGAGACGGACTGGCAGCGCGTCACGGACAAGTCCGCCATCCTCGGCGAAAAGAATCTCTTCATCGACGACTCCCCCAACCTCACCATGATGGAGATCCGGGCCAAGGCGCGCCGGCTGAAGCAGAAGCACGACCTGCAGATCCTCGCCATCGACTACATCCAGCTGATGAGCTCCGGCAAGAAGGTGGAGTCGCGCCAGCTCGAGGTCTCCGAGTTCTCCCGCCAGATCAAGCTCCTGGCCAAGGAGTTGGAGATCCCGGTCATCGCGCTGTCGCAGCTCTCGCGAAACACCGAGCAGCGCAAGGACGGCATCCCGCAGCTCTCGGACCTGCGCGAGTCCGGCTCCCTGGAGCAGGACGCGGACATCGTGATCATGCTCCACCGCCCGGAGATGTACTCGCAGAACCCCACCGACGAGGAGCGCGGCCTGGCCACGCTCCACATCCCCAAGCACCGCAACGGCGAGACCGGCAGGATCGACGCCCTGTTCCAGGGCCACTACAGCCGCTTCATCAACGCCCCCATGTGACCGGCCGTCCAGTCCACCCTGGCCTGCGCGAATGCTGCTCTCATGCGGAGTGCTGAAATAATGCGCGTATCGGACTTCGCGATCGAAAGGCCCTCTCATGCCCGGTGAAGCCCTCCCCCCCGTCGACACCTCGCCGGACGCGCTCCTGGTCGCCGACCTCGCGCTGCTGACCGAGCTGCACCGCCAGGTGCTCACCGAATCCGGCCGCGGCGAGCTCGCCACGCTCATGGACCGCCTCGAGGAGGCCGCCGCGGGCGCCGCTGACGGTGGTGACCCCGACGCCCCGTCGCACATCATCGAGGGCCTCCCGGCCACCACGGCAGCCAGCCTGGCGCAGACCCTCACCGTGCACTTCCACCTCATCAACCTGGCGGAGGAGCGGCACCGGTCCCGCCTGCTCCGCGGCGCCGACCCTCGCTCGGGCGACGCGACGCCGGACATGTGGCCGGCGGTCGCGGCGCTGGGTGAGCTGGCCACGCGGGTGCGGGACCTCCGCGTCCACCCCGTCCTCACCGCCCACCCCACGGAGGCCCGGCGGCGCGCCGTGTCGTCGGCCCTGGACCGGATCGGGGACCATCTCGACCACTACGACGACGCGGCCGTCGGCAGGCAGGAGCGGGCCGCCGCGCTGCGCCGGATGCTAGAGGAGATCGACATCCTGAGCCGCACCTCGCCGCTGCGCACCACCAAGCCTCAACCGTCGGACGAGGTGCGCGCGGTCATGCAGGTCTTCGACCAGACGCTGTTCCACGCGGTGCCCCGGCTGTACCGCTCCGTCGAGTCCGTGATCTCCAACGGGGACGCCGGCCGCCGCGAGCCGGCCGTGCCCGCGTTCCTCCGGTTCGGCTCCTGGGTGGGTGGCGACCGCGACGGCAACCCGTTCGTCACCGCCGAGGTGACGCGGCAGACCGCCGCCATCCAGGCTGATCACGCCCTGCGGGCGCTCGCCACGGGGGCTCAACGCATCGCGCGCACCCTGACCATGAGCGACGACGCCACCCCCGCGTCGCCGGACCTGGCCAACTCGCTGGCCCGCGACGCCGTCGCCGCGCCAGAGCTGTTCGCCGCCATCCGCACGTCGTCGCCCAGCGAGCCACACCGCCAGAAGCTGCTGTTCGTCGCTGAGCGCCTGGCCGCCACGCGGAACGGACGGATCGAGCTCGCCTACCGCCGGCCCGAGGAACTGCTCGAGGACCTGCGGCTCATCCAGGACTCCCTGCGCGTCGCCGGCGACGACCGCGCGGCCTTCGGCGAGCTCCAGCACCTGATCTGGCTCTCCGAGACGTTCGGCTTCCACCTGGCCGAGCTCGAGGTGCGCCAGCACAGCGCCGTCCACAAGGCGGCCCTCGACGAGCTGCTGGGTCAGCTCGACGAGAAGCCGGCAGACGACGAGGCCCGGCTGGCGCTGCTGGACCGCCTGGCCATGGAGGGCTGGCCCAGCCACGTGCAGGCCACCACCGACAGGACGCGCGAGGTGCTGGACACGTTACGCGTGATGTCCTGGCTGCAGGAGCGGTGGGGCGAGCGGTCCTGCGGCCGCTACGTGGTCAGCTTCACCCAGGCGCCCGAGCACCTGGTGGGCGTCCGGGCGCTCGCGCGGCTCGCCGTCGGCGACGGTCCGCTCCGGCTGGACGTGGTGCCCCTGTTCGAGACCGGCGCGGACCTCAACGGCGCCGTCGGCATCCTGGAGCGCTGGCTGCCCCTGGACAGCACCCGCGCTTGGCTCGGCCAGACCTCCGGCCACGTGGAGGTGATGGTGGGCTACTCGGACTCCGCGAAGGACGTGGGCCCCGCCAGCGCGACGCTGACCCTCTACACCGCGCAGGGCGAGCTCGTGGATTGGGCGGACCGGCACGGCGTGCACCTCACGATCTTCCACGGCCGCGGCGGCTCGCTCGGTCGCGGCGGGGGCCCGCTGCACCGCGCCATCCTGGCGCAGCCGCCGGGCTCCGTAGCCGGCCGGTTCAAGGTCACGGAGCAGGGCGAGGTGATCTTCGCCCGGTACGCGGATGAGACCCTGGCCCAGGCGCACCTGGAGCGGCTCACCTCGGCGGTGCTGCTGGCAGACACCGAGGACGCGACGTGCCGCAACCGCGACGCGGCGGCTCGGTTCGCCGATGTGGCGGCCACCGTCGAGAGCGTCTCCCGCGAGGCCTGGTGGGAGCTGGTGCGGATCCCGGGGTTCGCCGACGTGGTGGCCGAGTCGAGCCCGCTCGAGGAGCTCGGTGAACTGCGGCTCGGGTCAAGGCCGGCCCGGCGCAGCGGCGCTACGGAGGGCCGCGACCTTGCGGACCTGCGGGCCATCCCGTGGGTGTTCGCGTGGTCGCAGATCCGCGCCAACATCCCCGGCTGGTTCGGGCTGGGCACCGGCCTGGCCGCCGTCGGGGATCCGGAGCGCCTGCGCGCGGCGTATCAGGAGTGGCCGCTGTTCGCCAGCCTGATCGACGTCGCGGAGATGAGCCTGGCGAAGGCCAACCCGCGGCTTGCCCGGTCGTTCCTTGCCCTGGGCGGGCGGCCTGAGGTCACCGAGCGGGTGCTGACCGAACTGGATCTGACCAGGCGCCTGGTCCTGGAGACGATGGGCCAGTCCGAGCTGCTCGAGGCCAAGCCGCTGCTGCAGGGCCGGGTGAGCCTGAGGGCGCCGTCGATCGACGCGCTCAGCCACCTGCAACTCCGGGCGCTGCGGCTCATCCGCGACGCCGCCTCGCCGATCGACGATGCGGAGCGCGCCGAGTGGGCACGGGTGCTGCTGCTCACCGTCAACGGTGCCGCGGCCGGCCTGCAGAACACCGGTTAAGGCCCCCGGGACGCACCCGCTGGCGGGGGCGGAGGAGCGAAGCGACGACTCCACCCCGCAGGCCGAGGCACGAGCCCACCCTGCTGGCTGAGGCGCGAGGAGCCCTTCTCCGCTGGCTGAGGCGCGAGGAGCGAAGCGACGAGCCTCGAAGCCTAAGAAACCGCCGCTGACAAGGTCACGTTCCCGAGGCTTCGAGGCCGCTTCGCGGCACCTCAGCGCTGCGGGATGGCATGGGCCGCGTCGGCGAAGGCCTAATTGGCAGGTCTCGTGCCGTAGTCGGTACCAGACCTGCCAATTAGCCGCCCGACCGCCGCGGGGCGCCCACGACGGGGGCTCGGCCATCGCCTGAGACGTGGCTTCGCGCCTCCCGGTCAGGCCGGGGGGACGGGCACCGCCGTCGAGCGGCGGATGTCCAGGACCGCCCGCGCAAGAATCCACACCACGATGGCAGCGCCCGCCACCCACGCGGCCCAGTGGTCCGCGATCATCAGCAGCATCATGGCCAGCAGGGTCGGGGCCAGATACTGCATCGACCGCACGACGTAGACGCCGAACGACGGCATGTGGACGCCCCGGGAGTCGGCCACGGACTTCACCATGAAGTTCGGCCCGTTGCCGATGTAGGTCAGCGCGCCGCAGAACACGGCACCCAGCGAGATGGCCACCAGGAATGTCTCCGGCACCGGCGGCGAGGTGCCGATCATCGCGACCCCCGAGGGGGGCGGCAGCTGGGAGGCCATCTCGTAGAAGGTGGCGTAGGTGGGGGCATTGTCCAGCACCGACGACAGGCCGCCGGTGAACAGGAAGAACGTGATTTCGTTGAGCGGCAGCTTGGGCGCCTGCTGGCCGAGGAACTCCAGCGCCGGGATCATGGTGAGGAAGATGCCGATGAACAGCGCGGCGACCTCCCCGATGGGGGCCCAGCTGAACTCGTTGTCGTCGTGGCGGACGCTGCGGGGGGTGGTCAGCAACGAGGCAGCGGTCACCGCGAGCATGATCAGCTCGCGCACCGGCACCCAGGACAATGCCGTCGCATGGCCGGCCTCGATGGCGTGGAGGTCCATCGACGGCGCGAACGCCACAGCCGCGATGATCACGGCGAACCAGAGGAAGTTGATCTTCCCGCGCACCCCCAACGGCTCGATGTGGGTGCGGTCGAAGGCCACGTCCTCCGGTGCCTCGGTGGCGTAGATGCGGCGGTCGAGCGCGTAGTAGCTGAACAGCAGGATGGCGTTCACGAACAGCCAGTAGGGCCACAACCCGAACGTCCAGGTGAACGGCACGCCCCGGAGCAGGCCGAGGAACAGCGGCGGGTCCCCCAGCGGGGTGAGCAGTCCGCCGCAGTTGGCGACGATGAAGATCGCGAACAGCACGGTGTGGACCCGGTGCTTGCGCTCCACGTTGGTGTTGAGCAGCGGGCGGATCAGCAGCATCGCGGCGCCGGTGGTGCCGACGAAGGAGGCCACCAGGCCACCGATGGCCAGGAAGGTGGTGTTGTTGCGCGGCGTGGCCTCAATGTCGCCCTTGAGGAAGAGCCCACCGGAGACGACGAACAGCGCCAGCAGGAGGGCGATGAACTGGGCGTACTCGTAGACGGCGTGACCCACGCGCCACGGGTCGTCCAGCGCCCACACCGCCAACGCGACGGGGAGGCCAAGCACCAACGCGTAGCCCAGCTGCGAGGCGGGCTTCTCCCACTGATGCTTCGTCCGCGACAGCAGCGGGAACACCGCGATGCCGCCCAGCATCGCGACGAACGGGAGCATGCTCCACCACGGGTATTCCATCGTTGGTCCCTTCACCGGAGCCCGCCGGGGCTCCTGGCTAGACCGCTCAGCCTAAACCGCCATCCCCGTGGAGCATGAGTCCGGTGCCGATGTTGCAGGGAGTTGCCGCCCGTCGGCTCCCAGCCGGGCCAAGAGGGCGGTGGGTAACTATGGCGCGGAATTGGGCCCCCAGTGACCGGCACCACGCTCAGCGCTCCATGGGGACACCGACGCTGAGGGATCGTTTCCGCGGCCCAGCCGGCACCATGCCAGCTTTTGGCATGATCGACCCGTGACCACCGGCCCACTCCACCCCCGCCTCGCGGCGTGGTACGTCGCGCACGCCCGCGACCTGCCGTGGCGCGCGGAGGGGGTGACCCCCTGGGGGGTGCTGGTCAGCGAGGTGATGTGCCAGCAGACGCCGGCAGCCAGGGTGGCCCCGCAGTGGGTGGAGTGGATGGAACGCTGGCCCGCGCCGTCGGATGTCGCGACGGCGCCGACGGCGGACGTGCTGCGCGCCTGGGATCGGCTGGGCTATCCGCGGAGGGCGCTGCGGCTGCAGGAGGCCGCGCGCGCCGTCGTCGAGGTGCACGACGGGGAGGTGCCCTGCGGCGAGGCCGACCTGATGGCGCTGCCGGGGGTCGGACGCTACACCGCGGCCGCGGTGCGGGCGTTCGGGTTCGGGCTCCGCTCGCTGGTCCTCGACACCAACATTCGGCGCGTCCTCGCGAGGATCGACGGTGGGGTGGAGTTCCCCGTCGCCCACGAGACGGCGGCCGAGCGGCGGCGAGCGTGGGAATTCGTGCCCGAGGACGACGGTGAAGCGGCGCTGTGGTCGGTCTCGGCGATGGAACTCGGGGCGTTGGTGTGCACGGCGAAGTCGCCGCGGTGCGAAGAGTGCCCGGTGGCTGATGCGTGCGCGTGGCTGGCGGCGGGGCGGCCCGCGTGGGACGGGCCGGAGCGTCGGGTCCAGGCGTGGGAGGGCACGGACCGGCAGTGTCGCGGGCGGATCATGGCGGCGCTCCGGAGGCACGGGGTGGTGCGGTTGGCTGATGTCGCGTGGCCGGACGGAGGGCAGCTCGAGGCCTGCGCGGCATCGTTGGTGGCCGACGGCCTGGCCGTCCGGACCGACGTCGGCCTCACCCTCCCGTGAGTCCCCCTGGGAACAGGAACGCCGCTGCGACGTATTCGCCGACCTGATCCCTCCCGGTGCGGTGACCCATGAGTCGAGGCCCGGGCGGCCGCTGTCCGCCGTTCGCAATCTGTCGCGACCTGGTCCTGGGTCGGGCAATCGAGGCCGCCCGGGCCTCGTCTCGTGTCTCCCCGCACTGGTCTGCCTGTGGCGTCGTCTAATCCGGGCGC
Source organism: Tessaracoccus sp. MC1627 (assembly GCF_014164725.1). Lineage (NCBI taxonomy): Bacteria > Bacillati > Actinomycetota > Actinomycetes > Propionibacteriales > Propionibacteriaceae > Tessaracoccus > Tessaracoccus sp. MC1627. The sequence continues at coordinate 179,811 of NZ_JACJGA010000006.1, forward strand.
GTGCCGGCCGGGCGGCCCTGGTGAAAGTGAGTTGAGGCGGGAGGCCGGCCTGGTGATCCTCGGGTTGGGCATCCCGACGCGCAGCCGCCCTGCCGTCCCCCACCCTCGTGCATATCTCGCGTCGGCTCGTCTCAGGGCGGCGGATCCGGTGGCGCCTGCGTTAAGTCTGGCCGCCGGCGCTACAGCGCCGGCGGCCGAACCGAGGACAGGCGGCTCCGGGCCGCCTGCGATATAGAGCAGGCGCCGAGACACGAGCCAGGCGCCGAGACGCAAGCCAGGCGCCGAGACGGGACCACAGGGCGGTGGGTGGTGGGGGCCGGGGCAGGTTGGGTGGGCGTTGATGACGGTCGCGGCAGCGCGAAGCGCCGCCGCCGGCATCATGGGCGGCCCGGCCCCCACCACACGCCGCCCAAACCGACCACAGCACACGCCGCCACCCGACCTGCAGGGCGATGCGCGGACGACCTCACCTCAGCGGACGGTCAGGGTCCAGGACCCCACCGGGGCCGAGCCGTCGAGCAGTTTGGCCGACACCTCGCCATCGGCGTCCGCAACCACCTCGAACCGCGACACCGACCCGTCCGGCCGCGACACCTCGACCGTCCGCGACATTCCAGGCTCGAACCCGTAGGCGGTCAGCTCCACGCCGTCGGCCCAGTCGTAGTCGGGCCGGTCGTCGACGGCGCCCCACGGGATCACCGAGCCCGGGCGCGCCAGGAGCGGCAGCGAGTCGAACCCGTGCGTCTCCGTGCGCCAGCCCGGTCCCTCGACGACGCCGCCGTCGAGCACCCGCGTCCACCGCCCGCTGGGCACGTAGTACGACACGGTCCCGTCGTCGGTGAAGATCGGCGCCACCAGCAACTGGTCGCCCAGCATGTACTGCAGGTCCACCATCGCCGCGCCGGGGTCTTCGGGGAATTCGAGGAACATGGGCCGCATCACCGGCAGCCCCTCGAGGTGCGCGATCTCGCCCAGCTGGCCCAGGTACGGCATCAGCCGCATCTTCAGCCGGATGAAGCTGCGCGCCACGTCGACGGCCTCGTCGTCGAACGCCCACGGCACCCGGTAGGAGTTGGAGCCGTGCAGGCGGCTGTGCGAGCTGAGCAGCCCGAACGCCAGCCACCGCTTGAAGACCGCCGGGTCCGGGGTGCCCTCGAAGCCGCCGATGTCGTGGCTCCAGAAACCGAAACCAGACGCCGCCAGGCTGAGCCCGCCGCGCAGCGACTCGCTCATGGCCGAGAACGTGGACTCGCAGTCGCCGCCCCAGTGGACCGGGAACTGCTGCCCGCCGGCCGTGGCGGAGCGGGCGAACACGACGGCGTCACCCTCGCCACGCTCCTCCACCAGCAGGTCGAAGACCGCCTTGTTGTAGAGGTGCGCGTAGTAGTTGTGCATCCGCTGAGGGTCCGAGCCGTCGTGCCAGACGACGTCGGTGGGGATCCGCTCACCGAAGTCGGTCTTCAGGCAGTCGACGCCCTGCCGCAGCAGGCCGCGCAGCTTGTCGACGAACCAGGCGGAGGCGTCCGGGTTGGTGAAGTCCACCAACGCCATGCCGGCCTGCCACAGGTCCCACTGCCACACGGACCCGTCGGGGCGCTTCACCAGGAACCCGAGCTCCCGGCCCTCCTCGAAGAGCACCGAGCGCCGCGCGATGTAGGGGTTGATCCAGGCCGACACCTTCAACCCGCGCTCGTGCAGCCGCGACAGCATCCCTTCCGGGTCCGGGAACGTGGCCGGGTCCCAGACCAGGTCCGTCCAGTGGAAGGCGCGCATCCAGAAGCAGTCGAAGTGGAACACCGACAGCGGCAGGTCCCGCTCAGCCATGCCGTCGATGAAGGAGGTGACTGTGGCCTCGTCGTAGTCGGTGGTGAAGCTGGTGGACAGCCACAGCCCGTAGCTCCACGCCGGCACCCGCGCGGGGCGGCCGGTGAGCGCGGTGTAGCGCCGCAGCACGTCGGCCGGGGTGGGGCCGTCGATGATGAGATAGCGCAGCCGGTGGCCGGGGACGGAGAACTGCGCCCGCGACGCGAACTCGGAGGCCAGCTCGTAGGAGACGTGGTCCGGGGTGTCGACGAAGACGCCGTATCCGCGATCACTGAGGTAGAACGGCACGTTCTTGTAGGCCTGCTCGCTGGAGGTGCCGCCGTCGGCGTTCCAGATCTCCACGCTCTGGCCGTTCTTGATCAGCGGCCCGAACCGCTCGCCGAGCCCGTACAGATGCTCGCCGGGCGCGATGGCCAGCTGTTCCCGCACGAACCGCCCCCCGTCCGGGTTGGTGAGGGCCGACGGCGAGCGCCCCGTCGACGATGTGAGCGGCCCGCCCGCGCCGACGAACTGGAGGTCCCACGGCACCTCCCTCCCCAAGGTCGCGGTGAGGGTGCCGCTGGTCAGCGACACCGCGTCGTCGGTCTCGACGACCGACACCTCATGCCCGCCGCCGGAGAGCGCGAAGCTCGGCCCGGTGGTGGGCTGGTCCCAGTGCTCGATGGTCACCCCGATGACGCCGTCGGCCGGCGAGTCGACGGTGATGGTGAGGGCCGGGCAGTTGAGGGTGTCGCCGCGCGTCTCGATGACGCGCGTGGGTGTATGGGCAACCATGCGGCCGTCCTCCACCACGATGTCGGCGATGCTGCGCGGGCTGAGCGCAGTGACGCCTGGGCGCATCTGCCAGTAGCCGTCGGTGAACTTCATGCTCGGGTCCTCTCTGGGTGACGCGACACGACGCGGTGCCGCGCGGGAAACTGCTGGGCGACGAGGCCGCGGAAGACAGCTCTTCCAGGACCGTCTGACACGGGTTGCGCGTCCGCGCCCCCGCTTGGTCGAAACGCTTGCGCGGGCCTACGCTGGTGAGACACAGGGCCGTTTGTCGACGGCGCCAGCCCGTCGGGCTGATGGGGCCACACCCCGCCGCTCCCGCCCTGGGACAAGGGGTGTCGATGGCTGGAATCCAGGAGGTCGCACGCAAGGCGGGCGTCTCGCAATCCACCGTCTCGTACGTGCTCAGCGGCCGACGCCCCATCTCCGAGACCACCCGCGAGCGGGTGCTCAAGGCCATCGATGAGCTCAACTACCGGCCGCACGCCGGAGCGCGCGCCCTGGCGTCGTCCAAGACCCACGTGCTCGGCCTGGTCACCCCGCTCCGCCCGGGCGTCAACGTGGACGTGATCATGCAGTTCGTCGCCGGCATCGCGACGCGGGCCCGCCACTACGAGCATGACGTTCTCCTGGTCACCGAGCCGGACGCCTCCGGCATCGAGGGCGTCTCGCTGCGCTCGATGGTGGACGGCTTCATCGTCATGGACGTCGAATCCCGCGACAGCCGCCTCCCGACGCTGGCTGCGCTGCGGCAGCCCAGCGTGCTGATCGGCATGCCGGAGGATCCCGGCTCGCTCAGCTGCATCGACTTCGACTTCGAGAACGCCGGCTCCATGGCCGTGCGCAAGCTGGCCACCGCGGGGCACACGCGGATCGCGCTCATCGGGTCCTCGCCCGCGGTCCACAGCCGCGGCACCTCGTACGCTGTCCGGCTGGCGCGCGGCGCCGACCGGGAGGCGGAGGCCCACCACATCACGCTGCAGCGGCTGGCCTGCGGCGACGATCCGCTCGAGGCGTCCCCGCTCATCGACGAGTTGGTGGAATCCGGCATCACCGGGCTGATCGTGCACAACGAGGCAGCCCTTCCGGGCGTGATCACGGCGCTGGCCCGACGGGGCCCCGAGGTGGCCAACTCGGTCGCGGTGGTGGCCATCGGGCCGAAGTCCCTGCTGCTCGCGCCGCTGCTGCCGATGACGGTGATCGACATCCCGGGCACCACCATCGGCTCCACCGCCGTGGACATGCTGATGAGTCTCGTCAACGACCGCTCCCTTCCGGAGCGCAGGCTGGTGGCGCCGCGGGTCGAGTGACCAGGCCCGCCCGCCAGGGGTGCTGAGCTCAGCGCGCCGAACCGCATTGCACTCCTCCACCGGGTTGGACGATCTTTCGATTCGTCGTCGAATCATTTCGACACAAGTAGACCACGACGGCGGCTCAGGCCGCAACACCCCGCGACAGTCTCGTCGAACGATCGCGCGTGCGCAGCGTGGATAGTGCATGATTGAGGCAACGATCACCGCGGGCACCGCCGCCACTCATGCATCGAAAGGCTTCGACCTTATGGCTTCTACACCTCCCGACCCAGCCAGTTCTGCCCCGGCCGTCCCGGCGCGCCCGGCGTCCGCCCCATCGGCTGAGTCCTCCGTCACCCGCCCCGCCCTCGAGGCACTGGTGGACGCGACGCTGGCCGGGCTCTCCGACACGCGCACATCACAGCCGACGAGATCGACACCCCTCTGGAAGCGGCCCGCACCGTCGACCTTGGCCGACTCGTAGAGCGCCTGGTCGATGCCCGCGATCGCGGCGAGGTACATGATGGCCCCCCACCCCACGGTCTTCCAGATGCCCCAGGCCGCCATGGTCAGCCAGACGTTCTGGTCCGAGTCCAGGAACTTGGTGGGCACCGTGATCAGTCCGGAGTCCAGCATCAGCGTGTTGACAAGGCCCGTTGTGGAGAACATGGAGAACGCGATCATGTAGACCAGCACCCACGAGATGAAGTTGGGCAGGGTGGTCAGGGTCTGGATGGCGTTCCTGAACCATGGGGCGCGGATCTCGTTGAGGAACACAGCGAACGCGAGCGGAAGCACCGACGACGCGATGCCGATGAAGCTCATGCCCAGCGTGTTCGCCATCACCTGCCCGATCTGGGCCAGCTGCGTCGGCGATCCGATCAGGAGCCGGAACCACTGCAGGCCGACGAACTCGCTGCCGGAAAGCCCGAGGGCGGGCTTGTAGTCGTAGAGCGAGTAGACCCACCCGTAGAGGGGGAAGTAGGAGAAGAGGAAGACGAGGATGAGGAACGGCAGGATGCTGAGGAACATCGCCTTCGAGGGGCGCCGCCGCGACGACTTCACCTCGACGGGGGCGTCGCTTCGACGAAGCCGACGCTTGGCGGTGGCGACAACCTCAGGCTTCGGGGGCTGCACCGGCGCCGCGACCGACATCAGCCGCGTCCCTGCGGATTCGCCGGTGCGTGGGCGCCGGCGCCGAGCTGGTCACCCGGTGTTGGGTGCTGGTTCCTTGTTCATCATGACTCTGCCTCCATTGGCGAAGCGTTTCGATGATTGATCATAACCCGCGAGCTGGACCAGCGCAATAGCCCTTGTAGAGCGCTCTCAAATCCTCGAAACGCCGCAACGCCCGCCTCTGCCACGGGTGCACGGCAACCGAGCTCAGCCCACCGGCTCCTGGCGGAGGTGCGGTAGCTGTTCCTCCAGAACGGCCCTGGAGCCCCCAGGGCGCCCGAGACCCAGCCTGGAGGAACATCAGCCGCAGACCTCCGACCACAACCGGTGGGCACAGGTGCGCGATAGCCTGAACCGTCGCCGCGACGAAGCGGCCCGCGAGCCCAGCAAGGAGCATCAGATGCGCATCGGCGTCCCCCGAGAGGTGAAGAACAGCGAGTTCCGGGTGGCGATCACCCCCGTCGGCGTGCACGAGCTCACGCAGCGCGGCCACCAGGTACTGGTGGAACAGGGCGCCGGGGCCGGGTCGTCGTTCAGCGACGACGACTACCGTGCGGTGGGCGCCACCATCGTCGCGGACGCCGACACCGCCTGGGGCGACGCCGAGCTGGTGCTCAAGGTCAAGGAGCCCGTGGCCGAGGAGTACCACCGCCTCCGCTCGGACCTGGTGCTGTTCACCTACCTGCACCTCGCCGCCGACGAACCCCTCGTCGACGCACTGCTGGCGGCCGGGACCACGTCGATCGCCTACGAGACCGTGCAGCTCTCGTCAGGTCTGCTCCCCCTGCTGTACCCGATGAGCGAGGTTGCGGGCTGCCTCGCGCCGCAGGTCGGTGCCCACGCGCTGCTGAAGAACCAGGGCGGACGGGGAGTTCTGCTCGGCGGAATCGGCGGGGTGGCCAACGCCAAGGTGGTGGTGCTGGGCGCGGGTGTCGCGGGGCAGAACGCCGCCAACATCGCGCTCGGCATGGGCGCCGACGTCACCCTCCTGGACACGGACCTGCAGAAGCTGCGGATGAGCTTCTGGCGCTGGGACAACCGGGTGCACCAGATCGCGTCGTCGACGCTGGCCGTGCGGGAGCAGGTGCTGGGGGCTGACCTCGTCATCGGGACCGTCCTGGTGCCGGGCGCGCGGGCGCCGAAGCTGGTCACCGACGACATGGTGGCGTCCATGAAGCCGGGCTCGGTGCTGGTGGACGTGTCGATCGACCAGGGCGGCTGTTTCGAGAGCTCTCGCCCCACCACGCACGAGAACCCCACCTTCCAGGTGCAGGGATCGACGTTCTACTGCGTGTCCAACATCCCCGGCGTGGTGCCGAACACCTCCACCTGGGCGCTCACCAACGCCACGCTGGCCTACGTCGAGGCGATCGCGGACCGTGGGTGGCGCGACGCGATGCGTGCCGACGAGTCGCTGGCGCGCGGCCTGTCCACCCACGCGGGGACGCTGGTGTCGCGGCCGGTTGCCGAGGCGTTCGGGCGCGAGTGGACCGATGTCGCGGCGGTGCTCAACCTCGCGGGCTGAACGGTCTGCAACTTGCTATCCAGAGCGCGGCTTCTGTGGATATCCGCAGAAGGCGCGCTCTGGATAGCAAGTTGCAGACTGTCCCCTCCCAACTAAACCAGGAAGGGGGCAACGGCGGTCTTCGGCTCCCCCGCTGGCCGAGGTGCCGCGCAGCGGCCCACTCCCGCTGGCTGAGGTGCCGCGCAGCGGCCCACTCCCGCTGGCTGAGGTGCCGCGCAGCGGCCTCGAAGCCTATGAAACGTCGGCTGACAAGGAATCTCTCTTAGGCTTCGAGGCTCGTCGCTTCGCTCCTCGCACCTCAGCCGGCGGGGGCTAAGCCAGGAAGGGGGCAACGGCGGTCTTCGGCTCCCCCGCTGGCCGAGGTGCCGCGCAGCGGCCCACTCCCGCTGGCTGAGGTGCCGCGCAGCGGCCTCGAAGCCTATGAAACGTCGGCTGACAAGGAATCTCTCTTAGGCTTCGAGGCTCGTCGCTTCGCTCCTCGCACCTCAGCCGGCGGGGGCTAAGCCAGGAAGGGGGTAACGGCGGTCTTCGGCCGGCCGATGATCGCCCGCTCGCGCACCCCGTCGCGCCTGATCAGCACAGGGCGCTGTGCCAAGGCGGGATGGGCGGCCAGGACGCGAGCCACCTGGTCCACGCTGGCCACGTCGTCGTCACTGAGGCCCAGCTCGTCGAACGCCTTGTCGCGGCGCACCAACTCGGTGGGGTCCGCGTCGAGGATCTCCAGCACGGCCAGCCAGCCGGCCTCGTCGAGTGGCTCCTTGAGATAGTTGCGCACCTCGAGGCTCAGCCCCGAGGCCTCCGCGGCCTCCAGTCCCGCGCGTGAGGTGGAGCAGCGCGGATTGTGCAGGATGGTCAGGTCCTTCATGGGATCCCCCTTCGACGGTGCAAGCGGCGGCGAAACCCCGCCCCCACCACGCTACCTATCTGCATCAGCCAGCTGATGCGGCCGAACGGATTGATCGCCGGTCAGTGTGACCGGCCGCCCTGCCCCCGCGACAGCACCTCCATCTGCTGCACCACCAGCTTCACCGCCTCCTCGGAGCGGTCCGGTGGGTACTTGTACTTGCGCAGCAGCCGCTTGATCTTGGCCCGGATCGACGCGCGCACGTCGTCGCGCACCGTCCAGTCCGTCTTCGCGTCGCGCCTGAGCATCTCCACGAGCTCGCGAGCGATCTGCCCCAGCACGGGCTGCCCGAGAACCTCCATGGCGGAGTCGTTGGCGGCGACGGCGTCGTAGACGGCCAGCTCGTCGGTGCCGAGCGGCGGGTCGAACTGCTCCCCCCGTCGCGCCTCCGACGCGATCTCCTCCGCTGTCCGCCACAGCTCGAGCAGCACCTCGGCGGAGGTCAGCTGCCCGTTGGTGTAGCGGTTGATGACGTCGGCCACTCTGTCGCCGAACGTCTGCTGCCGCACCAGGTTGCGGCCTGAGACCCGCGCGGCTTCCAGCAGCAGCGCTGCTCGCAGCGCCTCGATGGCCAGCTGCGGGTTCTGCGACGCCTGCGCCTCCTCCAGTACCGACGGCGCCAGGTGGTCGAAGTCCGGCGGGGTGATCTGCGCCATCTGGTAGATGTCGATGACGTCGCGCGAGTCGGTGGAGTCCTCGACGACGGCGAGCAGCGCCCGCGCCACCTCCTCGGGCACCGGCCGCCCGCTGGCCTCCCGCTCCGCTGCATCGAGCTTGGCCACCCAGGCGCGCACCTCGACGTAGAACCGCACCTCGTCGGCGATGTCGGCGAGGTTGTCGGCACCGGCGGACAGCGCCCAGGCGCGGCCAAGCTGAGTGGTGAGGTGCCGGTACCTGTCGGTGAGCGTCGCGTGCCCCTCCGCAACCCGGTTGCCCGGATTGCGCGGGTCCCGCAGCCAGGCTGTCAGCAGCCGGGCCGCGTCCATCCAGCCTCGGGGCGTGCCGAGCTTGGCCCTCCAGTTCACGGGCCGGACGAGATCGCGGAGCTGCTCGACGAGGGCGCGGGCCAGCTCGACCGCCTCGCCGACGTCACGGCCCATGGGGCGCTCGCGCTGATCGGAGAGGGTGTACTCGGCAAGGGCATGGGCGAGGTTGTCGGTAAGCGGCGCGTAGGCCACCAGCAGGCCCGCGGACTTCCCCCGGAATGTTCGGTTGACCCGGGCGAGGGTCTGCATGAGCAGCGCGCCCTTGAGCGGCCGATCGAGGTAGAGGGTGTGCAGCGGCGGCGAGTCGTAGCCGGTGAGCATCATGTCCTTGACGATGACGAGCTCCAGCGGGTCCTCGGCGGTGGCGAGCCGCTTCTTGATCACCTTGTTCTCGGACTCGCGGCGGACGTGGTCGCTGATCGGGGGCTGGTCCGAGGCCGTGCCCGAGTAGACCACCTTGATGCGGCCGCCGTCGATGGCATCCGAGTGCCAGTCCGGCCGCAGCTCGACGATGGCCGAGTACAGGTTGGCGGCGATCTCGCGAGTCGCGCACACGATGAGGCCCTTGCCCGGCCCCTCGATCTCGGTGATGACCCGGGCCCGCCGCTTCTCCCAGTGCTCAACGATGTCCGCGGCCAGGGTGCGCAGCCGCTCGGGCGCGCCGTAGATGGAGTTGATGACTGCCACCGACCGCTCCACCTGGTCCCGCTCGGTCTCGTCGAGGTCGCGGGTGAGCTCGTCGGCCGCCGCGTCGAGCTGCTCGGCGGTGACGCCGTCGTCGAACCCGACGGTGACCAGCCGCGGCTCGTAGTAGACGGGCACGGTAACGCCGTCGGCGACGGCTCGGGTGAGGTCGTAGATGTCGATGTAGTCGCCGAACACCTCGCGCGTGTTGCGGTCGGTGAAGCTGATCGGGGTGCCGGTGAACGCGATGAGCGTGGCGTTGGGGAGGGCGTCGGCGAGGTGGCGGGCGTACCCGTCGAGGTCGTCGTAGTGCCGCAGCTGGGACGCCTGAAGCCCGGGCTCGAGCACGTCTCGATGCCCCAGGCGATGGGCAACATCCCGTTCATGACCCGCTTCGCGACGTCGATGATGAAGAAGCAGATGGAAGAGCTCGAGGTGCCCGACGTGCCCGACTTCATCGACCTGCTGCACGCCGCCGGTGCCCACATGTACGCTTGCAAGCTGACCTTCGACATGATGAAGATGATCGAGGCCGACCTGCACCCCGGCGTCGAGGGCGTCATCAGCGCCACCGACTTCATCGAGATCTCCGAGGGCGCGCAGGTCATCTTCGTCTGACCCTGCCGCTCGCATCGCGCTGGCCGTCCCCATGGGCGGCCGGCGTGAGTTACAGCGGCGCCTGGCGCGCGGAGCCATAACGGTATTCGTTAAACGAATCGTGACAATGTAACACCCCGCAGGGCCCTCCCTTGAGCCCGTCAGGCGCCACTCAGAGCCAGCGGGATCACCTTGGCGCCGGGCAGTCGTGCCAGGTCGGCGCCGTCAAGCAGAATCTTGCTCCCCCGGACCCCTCCCCCGATCACGACCGGCCCCGCGCTGACGACGGCCTCGTCGATGAGGATCGGCCAGCCGTCGGGCAGCCCCACCGGGGTGATCCCTCCCTGCGTCATCCCGGTCAGCTGCTCCACCGTCGGCTGGTCGGCGAACGACATCTTCCGCATGCCCAGCTCCTTGCGGACGGTCTTGTTGACGTCGGCGCGGTCGACCGCCAGCACCATCACGGCAGCGTGGACGGTCTCCTCGCCGCGTCGCCCGAAGACGATGACGCAGTTGGCCGACGCCTCGAGCGCAACGTCGTACCGCTCGCAGAAGGCGGCGGTGTCGGCGAGCGCCTCGTCGATCTCGGCGACCCGCGCGTCGGGCACGCGGGGCGCCGCCTGCGCGACGGGATGGGCGACCAACTCGGGATGGTCGGCGAGCGGCTTCCAGTCCAGGTTTCCTTCGGCAGATGGCATGCCGTCGAGACTACTGCGCGCTTACGGTGGAGCCGCGCGGCGGGAGCGAATCGATCGTCTCCACGACCACGAGGTCGACCAGGTAGAGCATCAGAGCCACCCCGATGATGGCCATGACCGCGAGCCACAGCACCCAGCCGCCGGGGTTGAGGATGATCAGCACGGCGGGGATCAAGAGCCAGACTGAGGCGAGCAGGCTCCGGGGCAACTTGCCGAGCGCGAGCAGTGCGGCCAACTTCGCGGTGCGGGCGAACCCCTCCCCCCGAGAGGCCAGTGGGAAGAACCAGACAGCCCAGAGAGTCACCAGGATGGCCCCGGCCAGCACTCCGGCCTGGGCCACCAGCGCAGCGCCACCGTCCATGCGGCCGAGCGCCCAGTACTCCCAGCCCAGGACAGAGCCGACGGCGAGCAGCAGCAGCCACCCGAAGGTCGCCGTCCTCCACGTGCGGGTGAAGTAGGAGAAGTAGGTGCGGGCAGGTTTCGCCCCCTCCTCACGGACCATCTCCAGCAGAGTGCCGTGGGCCGCGGACAGCGCAGCCCCCGCGGTCACCACCGGCAACGAGCAGACGATGGTGAGCGCGTTGACGACGACGACGTCGGCCGCGAGGCCGAGCGCCTGCCAGGTCCGCGAGTTGGGGTCGACCACTCAGCCCTTGACCGACCCGGCGACGACGCCCTCGATGATGTGCTTCTGCGCGAACAGATAGAACACGATGATCGGGACCACGGCCAGCACGAGCATCGCCATGAGCGCACCCATGTCGCGGTTACCGTTCGAGCCGACGAACTGCTGCACCACGACCGGGATGGTCTTGAAGCGTGTCGACAGGCCGATGACCAGGTAGGGCAGCAGGTAGTCGTTCCAGATCCACATGGCGTTGAGGATTGCCACCGTGATCGTCACGGGCTTGAGGATGGGCCAGACCACCTGGAAGTAGGTGGTCAGCGGTGAGCATCCGTCGATATAGGCGGCTTCCTCGATCTCCAGGGGGATCGACTTGACGAACCCGGAGAAGATGAACACCGACAGCCCCGCACCGAAGCCGAGGTAGAGCACCATCATGCCGACCGGGTTGGCCAGGCCGAGGGCATCGGCGAGCTTCACCGTCGGGAACATCACCATCTGGAACGGGATGACCATGGAGAAGACGAGCAGGTAGTAGATCAGGGACGTCCACCACGTCTTCACGCGCGTGATGAAGTACGCCAGCATCGCCGTCAGGAACACGATGATGAGCACCGATCCGATGGTGATGACGAACGACCAGAGGATGGCCTCGAAGAAGTTCTGCGCCTGGATCCCGGTGATGTAGTTGCTGAACCCGGCCCACATGTCCCCCAGCGGCACCGCGAAGGGGTCCGACGAGATGGAGAACTTCTGCTTGAAGGAGTTGAGGACGATGAAGACGATCGGCCCCAGAAACAGGCCCACGAGGGCCACCAGCAGCGCGTAGATGAGGATCTTGCCCACCGGGTCGCGGCGCTTGCCGCCGGCCTCGGCCGCCGGGGGCGTCGTCGGTCCAGCGACCGGTACGGGGGTAACTGTCTGCGGTTGCGTGCTCACGCCTCAACCTCCCTGCTCCGGGTGGCGCGCAGCTGCAGCAGCGCGATCGCCACGACGACGATGACAAATAGGACGGCCTTGGCCTGGCCGACGCCCTGCCGACCGATCTGCGAGAACATCGTCTTGAAGATGTCCAGCGCGACCATCTTGGTCTGGTCCATGGGGGCGCCGTCGGTGAGCGCGAGGTTCTGATCGAACATCTTGAACGCGCTGGACAGCGTGAGGAACAGACAGATGGTGATCGTCGGCATGATCATGGGGATCGTCACGTTGCGCAGCGTTTGCCAGCGGCCGGCGCCGTCGAGGGCCGCTGCCTCGTTGAGCTCCGGCGGCACGTTCTGCAGTCCCGCAATGTAGATGACCATCATGTAGCCCACCTGCTGCCAGTTGACCAGCAGGATGAGGCCGATGTAGCCGTACTTCCAGTCGGCCACCAGGGTGGTCCCGTAGTTGGCGAGGACCGCGTTGATGATGACCTGCCAGGTGTAGCCCAGCACGATGCCACCGATGAGGTTCGGCATGAAGAAGATCGTCCGGAAGACGTTGGTGCCCTTCAGCTTCTGTGTCAGCAGCTTGGCGATGCCGAAGGCGAAGAGGTTGACGGTGATGACCGACGCGACGACGACGAGGATCGTGAACCAGAACGAGCCGAGGAACCCGTCAGCGGGATCGAGCGCCCGACGGTAGTTGTCCAGGCCGACCCATTCGGCGTTGGTGATCGTGGTGAATTTCGTGAACGACAGGTACAGGCCAATGACGAACGGTGCCAGGAACGCGATGATGAAAGCGACCGACGTTGGCAGCACGAATAGCGGGAAGTACTTCTTCAGGGATCTCTGCATAGTGATTACTCCGTTCAACCCCGCCTGGCCGCGATGCCGAATGGGGTACTGGGGCGGGCCACTGTGCGTGGCCCGCCCCAGATGTTAGCCGACGGTCAGTTGCCGCCGACGGCAGCCTTCTCGGTGGCCCAGTTGGCGACGACCGCTTCCTCGACCTCAGCCCACTCCAGGTTGCCGGAGGCGTACTGGGCGAGGAGCTGGGCGAAGTCGTCCTTGAACTTGGCCGAGGGCATCGTGGTGAACACCCAGGGCACGGCGGTCAGGGAATCGTCGCTGATGTAGCGGTTGATCTCCTTGGCCAGCGGGTCGGCCGGCGTGCGATCGCCGAAGGACTTGAACGGAGCGATGAAGCCGAGATCCTCGGTCACGTAGTTCATGCCGTCTTCGTCGGTGAACAGCCAGTTGACGAAGTCGATGGTGGCCTGCTGGTCGGCCTCGGTGGCCTGGCTGTTGACGGCCATGAAGGCCTCAGTGCCGACGTTGATGCCCAGGTCTTCTTCACCCTCGACGCCCGAGTAGATGGGGAGGAACTTGATGTCTTCCTCAGCCACTGCGTTGCCCTCGATGTCCTTGATCTGGCTCCAGGCCCAGTTGCCGTTCTGCACCATGGCAGCCTTGCCCGTGGCGAACTCGGCCATGGAGTCGGTCACGGTCTTGGACGGTGCGAGCGTCTTCTCGACGGTTGAGTTGGTCAGGTAGAGGTCAAAGATGTTCTTGAACTCGTTGCTGTGGGTGAACTCGATCTCCTCGGCGTCGGTGATCTCCTTCTCCTGGTACTCGTGGTACAGCGGGGTGTTGAACAGGTGCGTCTGCCAACGCCAGGCCTCACCGGTAGCCAGCGACGTCGACGCGAACACGCCGTCGATGCCGAGGTCGGCCTTGCGGGCCTGCATGTCGTCGGTGACTTCCTTGAGCTTGTCGAAGTTGTTGATCTCGTCCATCGAGGCGGCCTTGGCGCCGTCCATCTCGAAGTAATCGCGCATGATCGCGTCGTTGTAGATGATGCCGAAGCCCTCGACGGCCAGCGGCACGCCGTACACGGTGCCGTCCTCGCCGGTGAGCGCGAGGCCGGGATCGCTCAGGTCCTTCGCGAAGTCGGTCTCGCCGAGATCAGCGGCGTACTCCTGCCAGCTGACGAGGCCGACGGGGCCGTTGATCTGGAACAGGGTCGGGGCGTCCGACTTCGTCATCTCGGCCTGCAGGGTCTGCTCGTACGTGCCGGAGGCGGCGGTGACCACCTTGACCTCGACGCCGGTCTCTTCGGTGTACTTCTCGGCGATCTCGCCGTAGGTCGCCTCCGACTCGGGCTTCCAGTTGAGGAAGTAGACCGAGCCCTCAGCATCGCCGCTGGCGCCTTCGTCATCGCCGCAAGCGGCCAGCGCGCCGACGGACAGTGCCGCGACCGCAAGGAGCGCGATGGAGCGCTTCAGGTTCTTCATGGGGTTCGTACCCTCCTAGGTGACGTTGCGGCCCGCCCTCTTGAGGGCGGGGAGACGTCGTCAGCGTCACCGCTGACCACGTCGATGGCTCGACACTAACGGTCCTCGCGGCGAATTGGCACGTTAGAAAGGTCACAATTCGGCAACGATTTGAACGAGCAAACTTGCACGCCTTGACGGATACCACTGGGGGTATTGGGCCGCGTGAGGCAGACTGGTCGAATGCGTCGCCATCTGAACCTCTCCCTGCAGGCCCTGCGGTCCTGGTCCGCCAGTCGATGGGCGGGCGCCGCCGTGGCCACCCTCGTCGTAGGGCTGGCCCTGGGCGTGGTCACGGTGTTGATCCCGAACCCAATCTTCGGCCGCGAGATCCCGCCCACCGCGTGGAGCTACCCGGCCTGGATCGTCACCTCGGTCCTGTCCGGCATGCTCATCGCCACGTACTTCCGCAGCGGACCGAAGGCGACCGCGGACGCAGAGGACGAGAAACTCTCCGTCTGGGGCACCGTGGGCGCCTTCGGGGCGTGGTTCGCGATCGGATGCCCGGTCTGCAACAAGATCGCCCTGCTGGCCCTCGGCTACACGGGGGCACTGACCTACTTCGGGCCGCTCCAGCCCTGGCTCGCGGCCCTGTCCCTGATCCTGCTGGCCGTCGGGCTGGTATTCCGCCTCTCGGGCAGCATCGCCTGCCCAGTCCCTCAGCGACGCCGCGTCTCCGTGGCGCAGCCGAGCTGACGAGGCCAGCAGACCTCAGGCAGCGGACAGCGCCTCCATCTGCTGCACCACCAACTTGACGGCCGCCTCGGAGCGGTCCGGCGGATACTTATATTTGCGCAGTAGGCGCTTGATCTTGGCCCGGATCGAGGCGCGCACGTCGTCACGCACCGTCCAGTCCGTCTTCGCGTCGCGCCTGAGCATCTCCACGAGCTCGCGCGCGATCTGCCCCAGCACGGGCTGCCCGAGCACTTCGATCGCCGAGTCGTTGGCGGCGACAGCGTCGTAGACGGCCAACTCGTCGGTGCCGAGCGGAGGGTCGAACTGCTCCCCGCGCCGCGCTTCCGACGCGATCTCCTCGGCCGTACGCCACAGCTCCAGTAGCACCTCAGCGGAGGTCAGCTGCCCGTTGGTGTAGCGGTTGATGACGTCTGCCACTCGGTCGCCGAACGTCTGCTGCCGCACCAGGTTCCGGCCTGAAACGCGCGCCGCCTCCAGGAGCAGCGCGGCCCGCAGCGCCTCGATGGCCAGCTGCGGGTTCTGCGAGGCCTGTGCCTCTTCCAGCACCGACGGCGCCAGGTGGTCGAAGTCTGGCGGGGTGATCTGCGCCATCTGATAGATGTCGATGACGTCGCGCGAGTCGGTGGAGTCCTCGACGACGGCAAGCAGCGCCCGCGCCACCTCCTCGGGCACCGGCCGCCCAGTGGACTCCCGCTCGGCCGCGTCGAGTTTGGCCACCCAGGCGCGCACCTCGACGTAGAACCGGACCTCGTCGGCGATGTCGGCGAGGTTGTCGGCACCTGCGGACAGCGCCCAGGCGCGGCCGAGCTGCGTGGTGAGGTGCCGGTACCTGTCGGTGAGCGTGGCGTGCCCCTCCGCCACGCGGTTCCCCGGATTCCGCGGGTCCCGCAGCCAGGCCGTCAGAAGACGAGCGGCATCCATCCAGCCTCTAGGTGTGCCGAGCTTGGCCCGCCAGTTCACGGGCCGGACGAGGTCGCGGAGTTGCTCGACGAGGGCCCGCGCCAGCTCGACCGCCTCGCCCACGTCACGGCCCATGGGGCGCTCGCGCTGATCGGAGAGGGTGTACTCGGCAAGAGCATGGGCGAGGTTGTCGGTAAGCGGCGCGTAGGCCACCAGCAGGCCCGCGGACTTCCCCCGGAATGTTCGGTTGACCCGGGCGAGGGTCTGCATGAGCAGTGCGCCCTTGAGCGGGCGGTCGAGGTAGAGGGTGTGCAGCGGCGGCGAGTCGTAGCCGGTGAGCATCATGTCCTTGACGATGACGAGCTCCAGCGGGTCCTCGGCGGTCGCGAGCCGCTTCTTGATCACCTTGTTCTCGGACTCGCGGCGAACGTGGTCGCTGATCGGGGGCTGGTCCGAGGCCGTGCCCGAGTACACCACCTTGATGCGGCCGCCGTCGATGGCATCCGAGTGCCAGTCCGGCCGCAGCTCGACGATGGCCGAGTACAGGTTCGCGGCGATCTCCCGCGTGGCACACACGATCAGGCCCTTGCCCGGCCCCTCGATCTCCGGATACATCCGGGCCCGGCGCTTCTCCCAGTGCTCAACGATGTCCGCGGCCAGGGTGCGCAGCCGCTCGGGCGCGCCGTAGATGGAGTTGATCACAGCCACCGACCGCTCCACCTGGTCCCGCTCGGTCTCGTCGAGGTCGCGGGTCAGCTCGTCGGCCGCGGCGTCGAGCTGCTCGGAGGTGACGCCGTCGTCGAACCCGACGGTGACCAGCCGCGGCTCGTAGTAGACGGGCACGGTGGCGCCGTCGGCGACGGCGCGGGTGAGGTCGTAGATGTCGATGTAGTCGCCGAACACCTCACGCGTGTTGCGGTCGGTGAAGCTGATGGGCGTGCCGGTGAACGCGATGAGCGTGGCGGAGGGGAGGGCGTCGGCGAGGTGGCGGGCGTAGCCGTCGAGGTCGTCGTAGTGGCTGCGGTGCGCCTCGTCGACGATGACCACGATGTTGCGGCGCCCCGACAGCAGCGGATGCTCGCGCCCGGCCTCGCGCTCCTGCTGGGTGCGGCCGAACTTCTGCAGGGTGGTGAACAGGATGCCGCCGGAGTTGCGCTCGGTGAGCGCGGCGCGGAGCGCCTCCCGGGTGTAGACCTGCTCCGGCTTCTCGGGGAACAGCTTGGACGCGGCGAATCCGTCGAAGAGCTGACCGTCGAGCTCGGTGCGGTCGGTCACCACCACGACGGTGGGGTTCTGCAGGCGCGGGGTGCGCAGGAGGAGGTTGGTGTAGAACTCCATCTCCAACGACTTGCCTGAACCCTGCGTGTGCCACACGACGCCGGCCTTGCCGTCGCTCTCGACGGCTTGGACTGTGCGGCCGACGGCTTTGGTGACGGCGAAGTACTGGTGCGGTTTAGCGGTGCGCTTGAGGATGCCGCCCTCCCCCTCGGCGAAGGCGGTGAAGTTGCGCATCAGCTGGCCGAAGCGCTCCAGGTTGGCCACGCCGTCGAGCAGCGATTCGAGCGCGGGCGCCTGGTCGGCGAGCGGGAGGCCGTCGTCGTCGACGTTCCATTCGGCGTAGTGGTTGAGCGGGGCAAACGGGTTGCCGTACTTGGCCAGCACGCCGTCGCTGAGGAGCGTGACCACGCAGGTGCGGAAGGCCATCGGGAACTCGCGCAGGTAGGTGGCGAGCTGGGCGTGGGCGGTGGCGACGGTGGCGGACTGGTCTCCGGCGTTCTTCAGCTCCACGACGCCGACGGGCAGGCCATTGCAGTAGAGGACGAGGTCGAAGCGACGGTGGGCGTCGCGGTCGCGGACGATCACCTGGCGCGCGGCCAGCCAGTCGTTGGCCGACGGGTCGGGGTCGATCAGCCGCAACGTAGGGGTGCGCTCCGTGCCGTCGGGCTCCAGCCAGCTGACCCCGCGGTAGCCGTGCACCATGAGCTCGTGGAGGCGCAGGTTCTCCGAGGCGGCGTCCTGCGACGCGGGCGTGAGGATTTCTGTGACGGCCTGGTCCAGCAGTGTCGCGGGCACCGCCGGGTTGAGCCGGGCCAGCGCCGCGCGGAAGTCGACGACGAGCACCGGGTCCGCGGCCGACGCGCGGCGGGCGTTGAGCTCGGAGCCGTGAACCGGACGCCACCCGAGTTCGCCCAGGTAGTCGTGGGCGAGGAGTTCGAGGTCGTCTTCGAGCATGAGCCCTAGTCTGCCCGCATGTCCGTCCGCATCCGACGCGGCGTGCGAGAAGGCCCGTTATCGGCCGCCAAGTGCTGGGACCTAGGCCACAGGACCGAGGTGTCGACGAGTGCGGTGAACATTCCTCCAGGTCAATGCTTCCCTTGTCCGGCGAGTGAGTGCCGAGCGCCTCGGGACAAGGTCACTCGCTGCGAGGCTGGCCGCCCACCGAGAATCCTCCACCCTTGAGAAAGGCAGGGTGGATCACGGAGAACACGTCGCGCAGTACCGAGGCAGCTACGGCCGCGGCGTGCGTCGCCTCGCTGACGGGGAGCACCAGCCGATATGCCGAGGTGTGCCTGCTGAAGCGCCGCAGCCCACACTTCCGCAGTGCGGACATGTCGGCCCGGGTCAAGTGATAGGCGCAGGCCAGGACGTCGTTGCCCTCCACGATGACGCCGAGCTCGCCCTCCCAGGCGAGGGTCACGACGGAGGGGGTGGCTTCCATCCCGTATCCGCCGTCCTCGTCGTCATCGTCTACATAGCCATCGTCGATACTCGCCAGCAGGTGCTGCCCTGGCCGCAACTCCCGCACCGCGGCTGCGTACTCCTGCTCGAACCTGCCCCACGACGCTTCCACCGTGGCGTCCAGATCGATCACGTCGTCCATGAGGACCTCCTACCGTTCGCGTGCCGACCCGAGTGTCGACTCCTGACGCCGACGCTAGGGCGCAGGTACGACAGTTCCACCCCGGTACTGCGTCGTGATTGGACCCCCCTCACGCACGGCCCTACGTTCGGAAGGCGGCTTGTGAACAGCCCTATCAGAAGCAGGGACGGCAGCGTCCACGTGACCGACGAGCGGTTCAACACCCTCTCGCACCTGGTGGCCTTCTGCTTCTCCGTCCTGGGGACGGTCCTGCTGGTCTCCCAGGCCATAGACCAGGGAGATCCGTGGAAGATCGTCGGCTTCAGCATCTACGGGCTGGCACTCATGACACTCTTCGCGGCGAGCACGCTCCACCACGGACTCGATCGAGGCCCACGAATCAACGAGGCACTACGGACGCTCGACTACGCATCCGTCTTCACCCTGATCGCCGGCACGGTCACTCCCCTCGTGCTGGTGCTCTTCCGCAGCGTGTACGGATGGGCGGTGTTCGGCGCGGTGTGGGCCGTCGCGATCCTGGGGATCGTGCTGCGCTCAGTGTGGCGACGAGTCCCGAAGTACGTCACCAACACCCTCTACATCACGCTGGGCTGGATGACCATCGCGCTGTTGGGCGCGGACGTCTCGCTCCCGCCGACCGCACTGGTCCTGCTGGCGGCGGGCGGCCTGGTGTACAGCGCGGGCTTCGTGATCTACGTGATCGAGCGACCGAACCCGTGGCCCGGGATATTCGGCTTTCACGAGATCTGGCACGTGCTCGTGGCGGTGGCGGCGTTCCTGCACTACCTCTTGATGTACTTCTACGTGTTGCCCGCGTGATCTGGGACTGTGGCTACCGGTTCAACCGCGGCCGAGCGCGGAGGAACCATGACCATTGGTTCGTCACGACGTCGGTGATTCCAGCGTGACGCGAGCCGGCGCGCTGCCGGACCAAGCCGATACGGCAGGCTTCGAGTTGTCCACAGAACATTACTCCCGACTTGAACAGGCCACCAGAAAGGCGTACCGTGGGCAATGCCCCAGTGGGGCAATGCAACCGCGGGTCAAGTGTTACATTTCTCGCGGAGGGGAAGGACTCACATGAACACGGACGTTTTCAAGAGCGTCGGCGAAGCACTTGCTGACGAGCGCGGACGCCTGCCCATGGCCAAGACCGGCGTTCGCAAGGACGATCGGTACGCAGTAGCGGTCAACGACGACGGGCAGATCCTGCTCACCCCCTTGGTCTCGATCCCCCGCCGCGAGTTGATCGTGTGGGAGAACCAGATGCTGCGCGAGTCCCTGGCGCGGGGCTTGGCGGAGGCGGCGGCAGGCGTGACCCAGAGCCTCGGCAGCTTCGCCCAGTACGCCGACGAGGACGTCGAGGACTAGCCCGGTGGAGCTACGTTTCACCGGGGAGGCCACCAAGGTCTTGAAGGATCTTGCGGACTCACCGAACTACTCGGTGAAGCTGAAGAAGGTGCGCAAGACCTTGGGGCTCCTGGAGCAGAATCCTCGGCACCCGGGGCTCAACTCCCACAAGTATCAGTCAGTCAAGTCGGTGGATGGCTCGGACTTGTGGGAGTCCTACGTCGAGAATCACACGCCCGGCGCATGGCGCATCTTCTGGATCTACGGGCCCGGTGACGGGCACATCACCATCGTGACCATCGGCCCGCACCCCGACTGATCTAGGCTGCGGTCATGGGGGAAGCTTCTTCACTTCGAGATGGACTGATTACTCGTGCCCTCACGGCCTACAGCGATGCCTGCACCATTCCGACCCTGACTCCGTCGTGCCCCTACTTCAGGGAGGGTCCCCAAGGGCCAACGTGCGCGGAGGAGTGCCGTGACACGCTGCTCGAGCTCGGTGTCTCCAGACCCACCACTTCGGTGAATGTGCTCGGAGGACTGGTCATGACCGGCGTCTCGCGGCCCATTGAGATCGCTTCGGGCGCTTCCCTCTTCGACGCTACGGAGGCCATGCTCCGCGATCTGGACTCACCGGTTGCGGGCGCAAGCACGACCGCACTGCTGCTCCGGCTGCGTACGCACGCCGCGACACCGCCAATCGCTCGCACCACATCGGATGAGGACTTCCTCGGCATTTGGGGCGAGTTGTCTCGGCGCGGGCTGGATGTCGTCCCCATCCTGCGTGTCGGGGTCTCACCTACCGTCGCGGACGTCATCACGCAGATGATCACCGACCTCCCCGCGTCAGACGTCTGGCGACGACTCTGGGAGAGATGCCTTGATCGCAACTCGAGTTCCCACACGTACGGCGCTTGGTTCGCGACGCATGTGACCGAGTGGCTCGCGCGTCTGGTCGAGACGGACCTGCATGGGTTCCTAGGGTGGCAGGCGCCGGCGGAGGCGCTGTTCAGTAATCTGCCACCCACGCTTCCCGAGCCCGAGGCACTCTGGCTGTGGGAACGGTTCACAGTGACTCACTTGTCGAATTGGACCACGAGTAGCCTCGTCATGGAATGGGGATACTCGCGCGGCAGGATCGGTACTCAGTGCGGGGAGCGCGTCCTCGCTGCGAGGACTATCAGTCCTACCGACGTTGCCGCCGTGGCCCTTGACCGCTTGGCCGAGTCCACACCTCAGACCTTCCCGCAGACACGCGACCTGAGCACTGATCAGTTCGTCAGCGAGGCTGTGCGCCACCTCCAGGAGGGCCGGCCTGAGGAAGCCGCTGAGATCTTCACTGCGCTGGCTTTCATGAACCCAGCGGACGGAGAGGCTCTCAACAACCTTGGGTTTTGCCTGATCCCCCAAGGCGCAGCACAAGCGGTGGGACCACTGGACCGGGCGTCGCGCCTCCCGCTGAGGCAGCCAGAGCTCAACACCGCCAACCGTGCGTTCGTGCGCCATCTCCTCGGGCGCGACGCCGAAGCTCTGGCACTGCTGAAGGGCGTTCGGGCCCCCGACGCCGACGTGTTCGCCTGGTGCGAGCCAGAGTGTGGTTCCTTCTCGCTCCGGTCTATGCGGCTTCCTGTCTATGTCGACGACCTGCATCAGCACATCAGCAGCCGCCTCGCGGCCACTGCTGACTGACCTCACTGTCATTCACTGCACATCACTGTTGTTCAGTGAGCACTCAGTGATGTGCATTGAGGGCGAATGTCGTTGTCGCTGACTAGTGGACGCCACCCGAGCGCTCGTAGCGGGTATCACGCACTCCCTGGGAGCCGATCATCACGACGTCCCCAGTCTCTATGAGCCTCTTCAGTGCGTACCGAACCTGCCCTTCAGTGAGGCCGGTAGCCTCGACGAGCTCGTGGAGCGTCGCCGCACGCTCCATCGCGGCAAGAATCGAGTCTGAATGCTTGACGCGTGGTCGAGGGGCACCCGTATCGTCGAGGCGTGGCGGCCTTGAAGGAGCCGTTTCCAACACCTCCACTTCCTCCTGCGCAGAGGAGGCCAGCGAGGGTGAGATTCGATAAGACGTCTGCCGACGTTCGCCGTCGGCCACCGCAAGCCCGGCCTCGACGAGCCGTTGCAACAGCTTCCGGGCCGCCGTCGAGTCGATCGGTGCGAACTCCTGCCGGACGCGGACGTTGCTCCAGACTCCCCCGTGCTTCATCGACACAAGGACGGCCCGTTCCTCACTTGAGAGGTCCACATCGTCGGTGACGTCCTGAAGCCACACCAGGTCCGCGTCCTCCACCAGGGTGTGTCTGGAGATGATGACGGTGAACTGGAGCCCGTTGTCGATGAACCGTGGCGGACGGAGTCCTGCAGCAGTGAGGGCTTGAATCGCCTCGCGAATCCCGCCCCCCTCCCCTTCGATGACTCGACTCGCGTCAGCCATACGTACGAACTTGCAGATCTCGTAGAGAACCGGGTTGACGGCGCTCTTCGCGCCTGGGCGCCCGAGTTGGCTCTCCGAGACGCCCCAGAGACCTCCGGGGCTCGTGATGACCAGTTGATCGTTGAGGAGCCGGATCTCCACCCGCTTCGAGTCGGTGATGGGATCCAGGTTCCTATGGACGAGGGCGTTGGCGACTATCTCGCGCACGGCTCTCATCGGGAGTTCTGAGCGGTCGACGCCATGGCCCCTGTCGTCGTAGCCCATGGTGGTGCGCGTGTTGCGGAGCACCCAAGCCATGGCCTCGTCCAGCAGGTCAGGTATGGGCCCGATGAGGTGAACCAGGTCTCGAGTGCGGGGACCATCCGAATCACGCGGCGGCACGGCGGCGGCGGTAATTCCAAGGCTCGGCGAACCCGACTGTGGGAACTGGCCCATGGCATAGAGACCGGCCAGGGTGACCTCGCCCGAACGCGTCGTCACGCCCGTGTGAAGGAGGATCTGTTCGTCAGTGGCTGCTGCATAGCGACGCGACGCGGCGCGCGCGGCGGCCAGATACGAGGCGACCAGTCCGCCGTCAAGGTCGTCGGCCGATGAGCTGGGAACAGGCTGGCGGTCAGGATGGGTGGGCTGCTTGGCCTGGGTTTTGGCCAGCTCGAGTTGGGCGAGTTCCTGCTCGCTCATCACGTAATCACCATCAGTCTGGCGGAGATACGCCTTGCCGCCGTGGCGCGCAGGCCGCTGGTCGAGTGGCAGGCCTATCACCTCGACGACGAGCACGGGCTTGCCCGACACCCGAAAAGTCTGGAACTCGCACCGCAGGGGCGGGACGACGCTGGTTCTTGCCTGATCGGAGACCGCCTGTTCGAGGGCGGCGACGCTCGTCAGATCCACTGGCACGAAACCTGCCGCCTCATCGAGCCCGAGGATGATTGTTCCTCCTTCGGGCATGTTGGCGAAGGCACACAGGGTTGACCCCAGCGTTGGAGCACCGCCGGCAGCTGACTTCACTTCGATCTCCGCGCTGTCGGCTCGCCGCTCCCGAAGCCCGACGATCGCATCCTGAAGACTCGCGCTGTCCCACTTCACAGTTGAAACATACGACACAAGACTTGGGTTTTCAAGTTTTACAGTCTTTCAGAGTCATCGTGTGTCTTCTCCTGTGAACCCAGCTTTCACAACGTGCAACGCTAACAACGGTGAGAGCTTCTACTTTCACTCTCGTCGACTCACACTGTCAGTGTCCTTCAGTGTGTTTCAGTCTCGATCAGTGTGGTCACACTCTCACTTCACTGACAACGATCCGCATCTGCGTAGCGGCGTTCGGCCGAGTGAGCGCGAGGTTCGGTCAGGCGCGTAGATCGACGCAGAGCTGGTTGCCCCGGTTGTAGGCGAGCAGCCGGGCCCGGTGCATCTGGAACACCGCGAGCCCCGGGGAGATTCCCACCTCCTGCGCCACGCGACGGATGTCGCCGTCGCGCTCGAGTCCATCGAAGGGCTCGATCCCGGACTCGCCGAAAAGCGTTGCCATCGCGAACTGGTTGGCCTGCTTCTCCGCGTGCGAGTTCCGAGTCTTCGACGAGGTGAACTCCAGATGGATCTCGCCGCGGGGGTCGTTCAGGATGTGGCCCAGCTCGTGGAACAGCATCCAGATGATGAAGCCGTCCTTGCCCCGTCGGCCGGTCTGCTGGATCAACGGGTGCCGACCATCGATCCAGCGAGTGACCCCGTGCAGCGGGAAGCTCGCCGGCGGATCGACCAGTTGGAGCGTCACCCCGACAGCTCGGAGCATGGCGCGCACGTCGTCGATCATTCGGTCGTCGGGGGTGGCGACGCGGCGGCGCAGCTCGGGGAGCAGCGCTCGCAGGCACTCCTGGTCGAAGGCCAGGGTGCGGGCCGCCTCGTACTCGGACGTGAGTTCGCCGGCGCGGAGCCAGGCCATCAGCAGCCCCTCATCGACGGCGTCCGTGGACTCCTTCAGTGCCGCGAGCTGGAACTCACTCCTGAACTGCTCGTCCACCAGCTCCCGGTAGGCGGCGACCGTGCCGCAGCGATGGAAGCGCAGGAAGTCGGCCACCAGCTGCGTCTTGCTCCTGGCCGTCGCCGTCGTGGCCCCGAGCGCTCGCAGGTACGTTGCCACGCGCGCGTCGACCACGTCGACGTCCGCTAGAAGTTGCTCGGCGTCGTGCAGCCGCGCGAGGTCGGCCCGGTAGGCGGCCTCGAAGCGCAGCCACGAGTCGGCGGGGATGTCGGTGACCCGCTCCAGTTGGATGGCCGCCTCAGCGGAGATCGGGGCGCGACCCCCGACGATCTCGTTCACCCGCTTGCGGCTCCACCCCAGCCTGTCGGCCAGTTGCTGCTGGGTGAAGTGCTCGTCGTCCAGCCACTCGGCGAGGTACTCCCCCGGCGCGACCGCATAGTTCCTGTCCATGTCCCCTCCCCTCTAGTGATAGTCCCGGATCTCGATCACCATGACCGAAACCTCTCCGCCCTCGACGCCGTCATCCTCGACGATGAGCCGCCAGTTGCGACTGAGGTCCCCGGCCCATTGACCAGAGCGATTGGCCGTCAACGGGTGCCACCGGCCAAGAGGATCCAACGTCTGCAGATCCTCCAACGACGTTGCCGCATTCAAAGCGTTGATTCGCAGCCTCAGTTTCAGAGCCACCGACCCGCGTTTCCGCTTCATCTCACGGTCGTCGGTGCACTCCCTCTGAAGCTGCTTGGACGAGTAGCTGATCCTCAATGGATGTAACCTTCTTCGTTACACGCTAGCACGGCTGTCAAATGTTCTTGACGGCGAGCCGCCCGGACATGAGCTCGGGGAGGAGGGCGTCGCGGGTCGCGGCGAGGCGTGCCGACTCTGTGCGCCTGCTGGCCGTGGCTGCGGCCAACACCGCTAACTTCTCGCGTAGATCGACGGGGAGTTGCCTGACATCGGGGATCTCGAGGGCCATCGCGTCAGCAGGACTCACTCTCTGGTGTGATCCTGACGTGCCGCGGGCTAGGGATTGGAGGCCATCCAACGATGTGGGCAGCCTCAACGCCGCTGCCAGCACTGCGGTTGATGCCGAGCGTGGTTCGAGCACGATGAACTCCGTCGACGCCAAGGCAGGATGCGCCTCCGGGATTGACGCCACGTCCCACACCCGCGGGATGCGCGGGTTCAGCTTCGAGAGGAGCACGGCAGGCTGATCCAGGCGCTGCTTGGCGCTCTTGATCTCGGCCCCATCCTCCATTTTGGGGACCTCCCCCTCGTCGAAGGCCGGCAGGCTGAAGTGCCACACGCCACCTGGAACCGGCGTGACTGTGTTCCTCGGGACGTCGACGAGCTGTCCCAGAGGGACCAAAGGAACCGAGTCGGACGCCCTAACGAGCAGCGACTGCGACAACGCGGACGCAATCGAGTTGGCGCGCTCGTTGGCGGCGATCTTGTCGTCCAGCGCTCCCAGGACGTCGGCGATGGCGGTTTGGGTGGCGAGGTCTGGCAGGTCGACCTCAAAATCCCGCACATCGGAAAGCCGAAGGTGAGGAACTGTCGATCCATGGGCCAAGCCTTGAAGCCGCTGCTGCGTGCCGGAGTCGATGAGGTAGTAGTAGAGACACTTAGCCACGGCGACGGCGGGGTCCACTCGTAGCAGGACCGTCCGCTGGCCAGCGGCTACCCTCGGTGCCCGAGGCACCAGAACGACCGGTCCGACGGGCGCCTCACGGGCCAGCAGTAGGTCGCCTTCGCGCGGCACGAGCCGGGCCGTCCACAGCTCATAGGTCGACCGCGAAATTGGCCGCGCCTCACCAAAGCTGATCCGATTGCTCCTCATGGCGGGTGTACCAACCGCGAAGAACTCACCCCCTTCATCAAGGGGAGCTGTCCGGTTCTTGCAGTCGACGAACTCCTCGCAGAGATCTTCCAACCTCACTTCACTCGCCCCAACTGCTCGCGGACGACGGCGTCGAGGCGGGCGGACTCGTCCATCGCCTCGAACAGCTCCTTGGTAAGCCGGTCGATCTTCTCGTCCAGGGGCTCGCCGTCGTCCTCGACCGCTGCGCTGCCGACGTAGCGACCCGGGGTCAGGGCGTAGCCCGCGGCCTTGATCTCCGCCGTCGGAACAGATCGGCAGAAGCCGGGCACGTCGTCGTACTCGCCCTCGATGCTGCGCCAGGCGGCGAAGGTGCCTGCGATCCTGGCGATGTCGTCGTCGCTCAGGGCTCGCTCGGCGCGGTCGACCATGTGGCCGAGGTTGCGGGCGTCGATGAACAGCGTCTGACCGCGGCGGTCCGCCGTCGCTTCGCCGAAGGTCCCCTTGTTCTTGGCCAGGAACCACACGCACACGGGGATGCCGGTGGACCGGAACAGCTGGGTGGGGAGCGCCACCATGCAGCTCACCACGTCCGCCTCCACCATCTCGGCGCGGATCTGGCCCTCGCCGCCGCTGTTGGACGACATCGAGCCATTAGCCATCACCACGCCCGCCTGGCCGTCGGGGGCGAGCTTGCTGAGGATGTGCTGCAGCCAGGCGTAGTTGGCGTTCCCGGCCGGCGGCACGCCGTAGGCCCAGCGGGCGTCGTCCTCGCGGCGCGCCCAGTCCTTGATGTTGAACGGCGGATTGGCCATGACCACGTCGGCCTTGAGGTCCGGGTGGAGGTCGCGGGCGAAGGTGTCGCCCCAGGTGGGGCCGAGGTTGCCGAGGATGCCGTGGATGGCCAGGTTCATCCGCGCCATCCGCCAGGTGCGCTCGTTGAGCTCCTGCCCGTAGACGGAGATGCTGCCCGGCGAGCGGTGGTGCGATTCGAGGAACTTCTCCGCCTGCACGAACATGCCGCCCGAGCCGCAGCAGGGATCATAGACGCGGCCAGACGTCGGGCGCAGCACCTCGACGAGCACCCGCACCACGCCCGCAGGGGTGTAGAACTCGCCGCCGCGCTTGCCCTCGGCGCGGGCGAACTTCTCCAGGAAGTACTCGTAGACCTCGCCGAGGAGGTCGCGGGCCTTGGTGGCGCCGGCGCCGGTGAAGCGGGCGCCGTTGAGGAGGTCGATCAGCTCCGAGAGGCGGCGCATGTCGACACTCGACCGGTTGAACACCATGGGCAGCGTCCCGGCCAGCGACTTGTTCTCCTCCATGAGCCGGCGCATGGCGTCGTCGACGAGCTCCCCTGTGGACTTGTCCGGCGTGCCCTTGGCGTGCGCGGCGAGGTAGGACCACCGGGCCTCCTGCGGCACCCAGAACACCTGGGAGCCGGTGTACTCGTCGCGGTCCTCCAGCGTCTCGGCGACGGTGGCCTCGTCGTAGCCCTCGATGATGAGTTCCTCGCGGATCTGCTCGCGGCGCTCCTCGAACGCGTCGGAGACGTACTTGAGGAACACCAGCCCCAGCACGATGTCCTTGTACTGGCTGGCGTCCAGCGAGCCGCGCAGCTTGTCAGCCGACTTCCACAGCAGGTCTTTGAGCTCCTTCGCGGTGCTGGGCGCGGCGGGGGCGGCGGGTGTTCTGGCCATGGTCAGCGGGTCTCCAGGGTGAGGGTGGTGGTCTCGCAGGCGTCGAGGAGGGCGTCCTCGAACGAGTTGAGGGCGTCGAGCTGGGCGGCGAGCTCGGCCCGACGCTGCCCAATCCTGTCAGCCGCCGCGGACAGTGCGGCGCGCTGGGCGGGATCGAGCGGGGTGAGCCGCCACTGGGACGGCCTGGTGCCGCGCGACGCGGCGGCGACGGCGCGGGCCAGCTGCTGGGCGGTCACGGGCGCGTCAGTGGTGAGGCGCAACGCCCGGGCGGGGGCGGCGACGAGCGAGCCACCGTCGAGGTCAAGGACGGCGGCCGGGCCCGGGCCGAGGATCACGTCGCCCGGCTGCGTCAGCCACGTGCGCGGGCGGCCGAGGGCGGCCAACCGGTCCACGCGGACGGTCCGGGCGAGGCGGCCGCCGTCGGCGGTCCAGACGGTGAGGTCGCCTTCGCCTAGCTGATCGGGCGAGATCCGGGAGCCGGCGAGAAGCTTGAGCCAGCCGTCGTCGAGGCCTGTCTGGGCGGTGATCTCGGACCGGGTCCTCCGGGCGCCGGAGCTGCGTGGGAGCGGGAGCGTGCCCAACCCCACCGCCTCGGCCTTGGCCTCCAACTCCGCGGGCGTCGGGGCCTGCGCGCGCCGTCCTGTTGGCGCCTGGGAGATGGCGACAAGGGAGCCGCGGCGAGCGAGGAGGTGCCGGGTGAGGGCTGGGCGCAGCACCCGCCACGCGCGGTGCTGCTGGGCGGGAAGGTCCTGCGCGGCGACCGTCAGGTCCACCACAAGGTCGGCGGTCACCTGCGGCAGGTCCACGCCGGTGAGGTCCGCGACGAAGGTGCGGTGCTGCTCGAACGGCAGCTCGTCGCGCTCCGCCACCAGCCAGAGCGCCAGCGCCTCGCGCGGGTGGGCCGGGCGGCATCCCGCCGGCAGCTTGACGACGGCGCGGACCACGCCGTCGCGGAGGAGTGCGTCGCGGGCGACAAGATCCCCTGCGGGATCGGCGAGCAGCCTGGCGGGGCCGAGCACCAGCCGGACCTGGCGGTCGTCGCCGAGCGCGGCGCGCGCGAACAGCTCCGAAGGGTCTGCATCGAGGGCTGCGTCGACGGCGACGGCCCAGCCGCGCTCGTCGTGCACCGCCAGCGCGTCCCACTCCCCCACCTGCAGGACCCGCCGGGAGTGGCGGCCCACTGGCGACTCATCCACCCGGATCCCCACCGGCGCGGGCCACTCCGGGGGGAGGTGCTGCAGCCAGGAGAAGCCGGTGCCAGCCGAATCGAGCAGCGAGGGTTGCGGGGAGAGGTCCGCGAGCCCCACGGCGGCCCGGGCCACCAGTCCTGCAGCCGCGTCAGACAGCCCTGCGGCGGCGAAGGGCGGGAGGTGGCGGACGAGGCAGTCGTCGGCGAGCCACCGCATGGCGTCGGCCGCCCCGAAGCGTTCGTCGAGGAAGGCGTCTACCGCTGCAGCCGTCTCAGGCAGGCCGTCGCCGAGGGCCAGGACCTCACTGCCGAAGCAGTGGAGCCTGTCCCACGCGTCGAGTCCGCCGAGAGCGGCGCCTCTGTGAGCGGCGAGATCGTCGACGAGCTCCTCGCCATACGCCGCGCGGAACGCGAGCACGGCGGACAGGTCCATCGCCCGCGCCACGTCCGTGCGCGCCTCGACGAGCATGCCGAGCAGCGGCAGCGCACGCTCAGGCTGCGGGTTGTTCCCGCGCCCGTGCTCCGTCAGCCAGCCGACGACCCGCTCCGCGTCGAACAGCCCTGCGCTGTCAGGCTCAGGGAAGGCGTCGGCCCCTGCGTAGCGCTTGCGCCACATGGAGACGACGGGGCGGCGGACGCGCGCGATCATCGACACGTCGGTAGCTGTGATGAGCATGGCGCCCTCCCCTCGGCGATCACAGTAGCCGAGCATGGCCACTGCGCATGCTGGGCTGCGATAACCCCATTTATCGCATGCCTCTGTGACATGGGAGACAAGCCTTGGGATCGTGGATCCATCGTCGACCCCAAGGAGACACCGTGACCACCACGCCACAGTGGCAACAACAGCCCAGCGCACCCATGCCCACCCCTCCGCGCCTCACCAGGCCGTGGTACCGCAAGAAGCGCGTACTGATCCCTGCGGGCCTCCTGGTGCTGGCCGGTATCGGCGGCGCCTTCTCGGATCCGGCCGAGACTGCGGCACCCGTGGCCGCCCCCGCCTCCAGCTCCGCCCCTGCAACGAGTCCGTCGAGTCCTGCTGCATCACCCGCCGCCAGCAGCGCCCCGTCGAGCACCGCCGCCACACAGCCGGAGGAATCCCCGGCGCCAGAAGCCGACCCCTACGCCGAGCGCTTCGGCGCCTTCGCCACCATCACGCAGAGCGGCACCGGGGACTCCGTGATTCAGCTGCCGGCCGAAGCCGAGGCCGCTCTGGTCACCGCCACCCACAAAGGCAGCGCCAACTTCGTCCTCCAGACGCTTGACGGCTCGAACCAGCTCGATGACCTGCTCGTCAACGAGATCGGCACCTACTCCGGCACCGTCTCCTACGGGCTCATGGGTGGCGAGCCCACCATGCTGCAGATCACGGCGGACGGTTCCTGGACGGTCCAGATCGATCCCGTCACCGCTGCTCCCGTGGCACCGGCACAACTCAGCGGGGCCGGCGACGCCGTGTTCAAGTACGAGGGTGGGGCGGCGGTCGCGGCCGTCACCCACGACGGCGGTGCAAACTTCGTCCTCCAGCAGTCCGACGGCACCTGGCCCAGCCTGCTGATCAACGAGATCGGCGCCTACGAGGGCAGCGTCCCCTTGATGGCCGGCCCGTCTCTGCTGCTCGTCAAGGCCGACGGCGCCTGGACCATCGCCACCTCCTGAAGCGGGGCCTGCGGTCCGTCACGCCTCGTGCAGATGTGCGGCCCAAGACGGGCGGTGAGGCACGCCAACCCCACGAGCAGCCGCCGGCGAGCCTGGTGAATTGGGGGGCACCCGGCTCGTCGGCGGCCCTGGGGCGGGTCCCAGCCCCGGGCGCCGGCTGGCTCACCCAGCTGAGAGGGGTCGCCGCCCCCATCCCGAAGCGACGAGTCTTAGAGGGACTCAAGGGACGTTCGTTGTCAGCCTACGTTTCATAGGCTTCGAGGCCGCTGCGCGGCACCTCAGCCAGCGGGAGAGAGCTGCGCGGCACTCAGCCACCGGGAGAGGCCGCTCGTCTCACGCGCTCAGGCAGCAGAAGAGCCGTCCCAGGACTCAGCCCCGGCGGAGCCAGGAGTACGGAGGCGTCGTGGTCCGCTGGGAGCGGATCGACGGGGCGGCTCGGCGCAGTGATGCCCAACCCGACGATCACCCAGCTGGCGTCCCGCCTGGACTGACCCGCACCAGGGGCCGTCCCGGCGAACGGCGCCCGAAGCCAACCACGCCACACGGAGACCAGTGCGTGGAGACGGGAGACGAGGCCCGGGCGGCCTCACCACCCGGCCACCGCGAAGACTGAACCCCCAAGGCAGACCACGCACAACGGCCGCCCGGGCGTCGACTCACGGGTCCGCGCACCGGCTGAGCGGGTCCCCATCCGCTGGTCAGCCTGCGTTTCATAGGCTTCGAGGCCGCTGCGCGGCACCTCAGCCAGCGGGAATGACGCCTCAGTCCGGAACGTTGTCCTTCAGTTCGGCCAACCACGCCGTCGCCGACACGTCCGACGGCATCCGCCAATCCCCCCGCGGCGACAACGCCCCACCCGAGAGCACCTTCGGCCCGTTGGGCATCGCCGAACGCTTGAACTGGTTGGCGAAGAACCGACGCAGGAACACCGACTCCCACTTCTTGATGGTGGCCAGGTCGTAGGCGGTACGGTCCGCCTCCGGGTACCCCGAGGGCCAGTGGCCCGCGTCGACATCCCGCCACGCGTGGTGGGCCAGGAACGCGATCTTGCTCGGCCGGTAGCCGCGGCGCAGCACGCCGAACAGGGTGAAGTCATGCAGGGCGTAGGGCCCGATCGAGTCCTCCGTGGACTGCGGCTTCTGTCCCTCCCCCACCGGGATCAGCTCCGGCGAGATCTCCGTGTTCAGGATCGACGAGAGGGTCTCGTTGACCCCGCTCTCCTCGAACTGGCCGGTGCTGATCACCCAGCGGATGAGGTGCTGCATGAGCGTCTTGGGGACCCCGGCGTTGACGCCGTAGTGGCTCATCTGATCACCCACACCGTAGGTGCACCAGCCGAGCGCCAGCTCGGACAGGTCCCCGGTGCCCAGCACGATCCCGCCGCGCTGATTCGCGGCGCGGAACAGGAAGTCCGTGCGGATGCCGGCCTGTACGTTCTCGAAGGTCACGTCGTAGACCGGCTCACCGTCGCCCGCGGGATGGCCGAGGTCCTTGAGCAGCTGGGTGGCCATGGCCGTGATGTCGACCGTCTTGAACGTGACGCCGAGCGCCTCGGCGAGCAGGGTGGCGTTGTTCTTCGTGTGCGACGACGTGGCGAAGCCGGGCAGCGTGAACGCCAGGATGTGGGTGCGGGGTAGCGACAACCGATCGCACGCCTTCGCCGCGACAATCAAGGCGTGCGTGGAGTCCAGCCCTCCACTGACGCCGATGACGATCTTCGGCGACTTGGCCGCATCCCCTCCCCCGATGGCCTTCATCCGCCGCTCCAGCCCGGAGACCTGGATGTTGTACGCCTCGTAGCAGTCGTGGTGCAGCCTGGCCGGGTCGTCGGGCACGAACGGGAAGCGGTCCAGCGGGCGACGGAGCCCGAGATCGCCCGAGGGTGGCCGGACCGCGAAGTCGATGTTCCGGTACTCCCCCACCCCGACAGCCCGCCGGTTGTCCTCGAACGACCCCTGCCGGATCCGTTCCTGGCGCAGGCGGTCCAGGTCCACGTCGACGACGGTGCGCTGCGCCGCGTGCGGGAACCGCTCGGTCTGGCCCAGCAGATCGCCCATCTCGTAGACCATCGTCATGCCGTCCCAGGACAGGTCCGTGGTGGACTCGCCGAAGCTGGCCGCGGCGTAGGCGTAGGCGGAGTTGTTGCGGGCGCTGGCGGAGCGGGCCATCAGGTGCCGGTCCTCCGCGCGGCCCACCGTGATGGGGGACGCGGAGAGGTTGAGCTGCACCGTCGCGCCTGCCATCGCTGCCAGGGACGACGGCGGCACGGGCACCCACATGTCCTCGCAGACCTCGACGTGGACGGTGAGGCCGGGCACGTCCCTGGCCTCGAAGAGAAGGTCGGTGCCGAAGGGGACCTCGCCGAACTCGGCGGGCCACCCGGGCCGGTGGAGGGTGTCGAAGTCCAGGTCCGCGCCGTCAGCGAACCAGCGCTTCTCGTAGAACTCGCGGTAGTTGGGCAGGTAGGCCTTCGGCACCACGCCGAGCACATGCCCGCGGTGGATCACCACTCCGCAGTTGTAGAGCCGGTTGCCTGCGCGCAGCGGCGCCCCCACGACGATCAGCGGCAGCAGGTCCGCGGTCGCCTCCGCCAGCTCGACGACGGCGCGGTCCACGGCGTCGAGCAGCACGTCCTGCAGCAGGAGGTCGTCGATGGCGTACCCGGAGAGCGACAGTTCGGGGAACACCGCCACCGCGACACCGTCGTCGTGGCAGGCCTTCACCTCGACGGCGATGGCGTGTGCGTTGGCGGCCGGGTCGGCGATGATCACCGGGAGCGTGCAGGCCGCGACCCGCGCGAACCCGTGGCGGTACAGCGAGGAGAACTCCATGGGCGTCAGTCTTGCACGCACCACGGCGGCTTCATGAGAGTTCTCCCATCGACGGCTCACGGGCGCCTCACCGACGCCCGGCAGGCTCATCTCACCGGCCGGTTGGGACCGGCGGCCCGGGCCGACACCCGGCGGACGAGGGACTGGAGCAGAGATGCCGGACGACAGCTCACCCACCAAAGTGGTGCTCTACAGCCACGACTCGCAGGGCCTCGGCCATGTGCGTCGCAACCTCGCCATCGCGCACCACCTCGCCGCCGCGCTCCCCGCGCTGACCGGCCGGCCGGTCTCCGGCCTGCTGGTCTCCGGCCTCCCCCGCGCCAGCGCGTTCCCGCTCCCGGCCGGCTTCGACTGGC
Organism: Tessaracoccus sp. MC1627; assembly: GCF_014164725.1. Lineage (NCBI taxonomy): Bacteria > Bacillati > Actinomycetota > Actinomycetes > Propionibacteriales > Propionibacteriaceae > Tessaracoccus > Tessaracoccus sp. MC1627. The sequence goes on from NZ_JACJGA010000006.1 coordinate 213,954, forward strand.
TGACCATCCCCGGCATCGCGAAGGACGGCGGCGAGTATCACCCGCGACACCTGGACGCCGGCACCGACGACCTGATCCAGCTCCGCTCCTCGGTGCTCGAGGCCGCGCTGCTCGGCTTCGCGCCGGACCTGGTTGTGATCGACCGCCACATCTACGGCGTCCGCAAGGAGCTCCGTCGCCCCCTGCGCCGGCTGCGAGCAGCGCGCCCCACCACCCGCGTCGTCCTCGGGCTGCGGGAGGTGCTCGACGCCCCCGACGTGGTCGCGGCGGAGTGGCGTCGGCTCAAGAACCCGATGAAGCTGCGCGACCTGGTGGACGAGGTGTGGGTGTACGGCGACCCGCGGATCCACGATCCCATCGCCTCCGGCGAGGCTCCCCCCGCGCTGATCGACCGGATCCGGTTCACCGGCTATCTGGCGGAGGGGCGTGCCGACGCCCCCGCCGCGACCCTCGCCGCCGATCCCCCGTTCATCCTCACCACCACCGGCGGCGGCTCCGACGGCGTGGAGCTGCTGCGCGCCGCCGTCGCCATGGAGGTTCCCCCCGGGCACCGGCACCTGGTGGTGACCGGGCCCCAACTCGACGACGACGCCCACGCCGAGATCGCCGCGGCCGCCGGCCCGCTCACCGACGTGCACCGCGACCTTCCCGGCCTCCCGGACCACATCCGGGCCGCCTCGGCCGTGATCGCGATGGCCGGCTACAACACGGTGTGCGAGGTCCTCGCCACCGCCACCCCGGCGCTCCTGGTGCCTCGCGAGCAGCCCCGCACAGAGCAGCTGATCCGCGCCCGCTCCATGGCCCGCGCGGGTGCCGCTGACCTCCTCCGGGCCGGACACGCCACCCCCGCCGCGCTGGGTTCCTGGGCGGCCGACGCCGTCCACCGTCGCGTCGACCGCTCCGGCATCCGCCTCGACGGCCTGGCGGTCACCGCCGGCTACGCGGCGACCCTGCTCAACGCGGACCGCTCCCGCTACCTCGTGGGGGTGGGGGCATGACCCGCATCGGCTACGTCCTGAAGGTCTATCCGCGCTTCTCGGAGACGTTCATCGTCACCGAGATCCTGGCCCGCGAGGCCCACGGAGACGACCTCTCCATCTACGCCCTGCGTCCCACCACCGACGCCCGCTTCCACCCCGAGATCGCCCGCGTGGAGGCCAACGTGACGTGGATCTCCCGGTACGCGAAGGGCGCGGACCTGTGGGCTCGGATCGCCGACGGCGTCCAGGACCCCGCCATGCGGGACCGCTTCGCCGCGACCCTCCCGCATCTGGCGGACCTCCCCGGCGACGAGGTGGCCCAGGGAGTGGAGCTGGCGCAGGCCGTCGTCGCCGACGGGATCACGCACCTGCACGCCCACTTCGCCACCCTCGCCGGGCGCGCCGCGTGGATCGCCTCGCGCCTCACCGGGGTGCCGTTCACGCTCACCACGCACGCCAAGGACATCTTCCACGAGTCCGTGGACCTCGCCTGGCTGCGCCGCCTGGCCGCCGACGCGGACCGGGTGATCGCCATCAGCCGGTTCAACCTCGCACACCTGGAGCGCGTCCTCGACGGGACAGGAGCCCGCATCACCCTGCAGTACAACGCACTGGAGCTGGACCGCTTCCCCTACCGCGACCTCCCCGAGCCGGGCCAGCGGCTCAAGGTGGCGGCGGTCGGCCGGCTGGTGGCGAAGAAGGGGTTCGCCGACCTCGTCGACGCCGCCGCCCAGGCCACCGCCGCCGGGCTTCCACTCCGGGTCACCATCGCCGGTGACGGCGAGCTCGAGCCCGCACTCCAGGCCCGGATCGACGAGCTCGGCCTCCGCGACACCGTCCGCCTGGTGGGCCCCCGCACCCAGACCCAGATCCGCATCCTGATCGAGGAGGCCGACGTGTTCGCCGCCCCCTGCATCCCCGCAGACGACGGCAACGTCGACGGCCTCCCCACCGTCGTCCTGGAGGCGATGGCCGTGGGCACGCCCGTGGTCGCCACAGCCGTCACCGGCCTACCGGAGGTGGTCCTCGACGGCGAGACCGGCGTGCTCCTGGAGCCCGGCGACGTGTCCGGCCTGGCCGATGCCCTGTCCGCCTTCGCGGCCGGCCGGCTACCCGCCGCGGCGATGTCCGCCAACGCCCGCGCCCTCATCGAGGAGCGCTTCGACAGCCGCCGCCACGCCGCGACACTCAGCGCCTGGCAGAACGGAGCCGCCCGATGAGGATCGCCTACGTGTCCGTGGACCCCGGCATCCCGGTGTTCGGCACGAAGGGCGCCTCCGTGCACATCCAGGAGGTGGTCCGCGAGTTCCGCGCCCGCGGCCACCACGTCACCGTCTACGCCACCCGCATCGGGGAGCACGTGCCCGAGGATCTGGCCGGCCTCGACGTGGTGCACGTCGGCGTCGCGAAGGGCGATCCTGCCGCCCGCGAGCGCGCCCAGCGGACCGCCTCGGACATGATCGCCCGGCAGGTGATCGACGGCGGCGCGGACCTGGTCTACGAGCGCTACTCCCTGTTCAGCACGGCCCTGGCGCGCGTCGGCGCGGCGCTGGGCGCCCGCACGGTCCTGGAGGTCAACGCCCCCCTCATCGAGGAGCAGCGCCGGCACCGTGACCTCGTCGACGCGCCCTTCGCCTGGGCAGCGCTCCGCGCGCAGGTCAAGGCGGCCTCGGCCACCGTGTGCGTCTCGGACCCGGTGCGGGCCTGGGTGCGACGGCACACCGACGGCGGCCGGGTGCACACCGTCGCCAACGGGGTGGGCGTGCAGCGCATCGCGCCCCAGCCGGAATCGAACGGGGCGCCGGTGGTGACGTTCGTCGGCACCCTCAAGCCCTGGCACGGCGTCTCGGACCTGGTGGAGGCAGCCGCGCTGGCCCACGTGCCCTGGCGGCTGCGGATCATCGGCGACGGCCCGGAGCGCGGCGCCCTCGAGGGACTTGCGGCCCGGCTGGGCGTCGAGGTGGAGTTCCGCGGCGCCGTCGCCCCCGCCGAGATCCCGCGACACCTGGCCGGCTCCGCCGTCGGCGTGGCGCCCTACCCGGCGTCGCCGGCGGACGGGGACCAGTATTTCTCGCCGCTGAAGGTCTACGAGTACCTCGCGGCCGGGCTGCCCGTGGTGGCATCGGCCGTCGGGCAGCTGCCCGCGATCCTCGACGGCGACGGCGTCCTGGTGCCGCCGTCGGACCCGGCCGCCCTGGCGGGCGCGCTCGATGGCCTGGCCGCCGACCCCGCGCTCAGGTCGCGGATGGGCCGCCTGGCCAGGGCGCACGCCGTCGAGCGGCACAGCTGGGCCGGCGTGGTGGATCGCATCCTGGCCCTCGCGGAGGCGGGCGATGAGTGACCGCACGCGGCTGGACCGCTCCGCGATGGCCCGCACCCTGGCGCTGCTGCGCCCCGACCTCGTCGGCCACCGGCGCCTGATGCTCGGCGGCACCGGGGTGCTGCTGCTCGAGGTGGTGTTCCGGGTGCTGGAGCCGTGGCCGATGAAGTTCGTCGTCGACGCGGTGAGTGCCTCGCTGGGCGCCGACCTCGGCGCGGGCCAGGCCCCCGCCACCGTCGGCCTGCTCGTCTGGTGCGGCGTGGCGACGGTGGTGATCGTGGGGCTCCGGGCGCTCAGCAACTACCTGGCAACGGTGGCGTTCGCGCTGGTGGGGTCGCGGGTGGCCACGACGCTGAGGGCACGCGTGTTCCGTCATGTGCAGGGCCTGTCGCAGCAGTTCCACTCCCGCAACCGCAGCGCCGACACGGTCCAGCGCCTCGTCAGCGACGTGGGCCGGATGCAGGAGGTGGCCGTCACCGCGGGTCTGCCGCTGGTGGCCAACCTGCTCACGCTGGCGGTGATGCTGGTGGTGATGCTGGTGCTGGACCCGCTGCTGTCGCTGGTGGTGGTGGCGGCCATGGCGCTGTTCTTCGTGGGCTCGGTGGGCACCTCGCAGAAGATCGCGGTGGCCTCACGCCAGACCCGCAAGGGCGAGGGGCAGCTGGCCAACACTGCGCAGGAGTCGCTCTCGTCGATCCGGATCGTGCAGGCGTACGGCCTGGAGGAGCACATCGCCGGCCGGTTCTCGTCGGCGAACCACCGCTCGCTCAAGGAGGGCGTGAAGTCCCGGCGGCTGGCGGCCGGGTTGGAGCGCCGCACCGACGTCATCGTCGGGCTCGCGACCGCCGTCGTCCTCGTCGGCGGCGGCCTGCGCGTCCTGGACGGCGCCATGACGCCGGGCGATCTGGTGCTGTTCACCACCTACCTGCGCACCACCATGAAACCGCTGCGCGACATGGCGAAGTACACCGGCCGGATCGCGCGGGCCAGCGCCTCGGGCGAGCGGGTGGCGGACCTGATGGACATCGCCCCCGAGGTGGTCTCCCCGCGGCGCTCAGTGACCCCGCGGGCTGTGCGGGGCTGGGTGCGGTTCGACTCCGTGGTGGCCGGCTACGGGAGGACGACGGTGCTGCGCGGGGTGACGCTGACGGCCCGCCCCGGCGAGAAGGTGGCCGTCATCGGCCCGTCCGGCTCCGGCAAGTCCACGCTGGTCTCGCTGCTGGTGCGGGCGCTGGACCCCCAGCTCGGCGAGGTGACCCTGGACGGTCATCCGCTGCGGGAGCTGGACCTGGGGCACCTGCGGGCCAACGTCTCGCTGCTGGCCCAGGAGGCGGTGCTGTTCACGGGCACCATCCGGGAGAACATCCGGCTGGGAAGGCAGGACGCCACCGACGTGGAGGTCGAGATCGCGGCGCGCGCCGCGCACGCCCACGAGTTCATCCTCGACCTCGAAGACGGCTACGACACCGTCGTCGGCGAGCGCGGCGGCACCCTGTCCGGCGGGCAGCGGCAGCGCGTCGCCATCGCCCGCGCGCTGCTGCGCGACGCCCCAGTCGTGGTGCTCGACGAGGCCACCACCGGCCTGGACCCGGAGTCCGCCCGGCTGGTCCTCGACGCGATCGATACCCTCGTCGAGAACCGCACCACCCTGGCCGTCACCCACGACGTCGAGATGGCGCTCCGCTCGGACCGGGTGGTGTGGCTGGAGGACGGCAGGATCCTGCGCGAGGGCTCGCCGGCGGCGCTGCTCGCCGACGACCCCTCGTTCCGGGCCTGGGTGGAGGCCAGCGGCCGCACCCCCGACGAGATCCGGATGGGCACGCGATGAGGACCGACGAGGTGGTGGCGCTGCTGCTGGACCCGCCGTCGATCTCGGAGCTGACGGGGCGCGAGGCTGTGGTGTCGCGGCTGCGGATCAAACCGGGGGTGTCCGTGGTGGCGGCGCTGGCGGACGCGCGGACGGGGGAGGTCGACGGGTGGGCGCGGGTGCTGTGGCCGGCGAGCCGGGCCAAGACGGAGAAGGCGGAGGAACGGGCAGTCCGGCGCGGCCAGCGGTACCGCCTGCGGACGCTGGATGGCGACCTGGTGCTGGAGAGCGGTGAGGTGTGGGCGGACCCGGTGCTCGCCGGCGCACTGCGGGGCGCTGCCGTGGCCGGGGTTCTGGGGGTCGACGATCCGGTGCTGCGCTACAACCCTGCCCGGCGCCTGGTGGTGCGCCGGGCAGCGACGACGGTGCGGGTGGCCGACGAGGCGGACCCGACGGCGCTGGCGCTGGACACGGTGTTGGTCGCAGCCGGGGTGCCCGTGCCTGGGCGGATCGACGACGGGTCGCGGCGGGGGGTGCGCATCCAGCGGTTCGTGGGCGACACCGACCTGGAGCGGACCCCCGACGTGGCCGGCACCCGCGCGGCGGGGGTCGCGCTGGCTCTCCTGCACGGGGCCGTCGGGGCGGTACCGGTGCAGGTCGCAGGCTGGTTGGCGGCTCGGCAGCCGGACCTGGCGGCGCAGGGCCGCGCCCACGCGGAGATCCTGGCGCCATTGGAAGCAGGCCTGGCCTCCCGGGTCTCCGTCCTGACCGATCGGGTCGCGGCCCTGTGGGCGCGGGTCGGGCGCGGGGGCGCCCTGCTGCACGGCGACTTCTCCCCGGACCAGGTGCTGCTGGAGCGGCAGACCGGGCGGGTGTGGCTGACGGACCTGGACCGGGCCACTGTCGGCGCACCGGCGGCGGACCTCGGCTCCTACCTGGCCTCCGCCGCCCCCGGGCTCGGGGAGGCCCTGCTCGATGGGTACCGCGCGGGCGGCGGCAGCATCCCAGGCGATGCGGAGCTGCGGGTGGGTCGGGCGCGAGCGGTGCTGCTGGGCGCCGTCGATCCCCTGCGGCGGGCCGATCCGGGGTGGCGCGCGGGTGTCGCGGGGCGGTTGGACATCCTCGAGGAACTGGTGTGACGGGCGTGTCGCGGGCGTTGTCCGCGCTGCGGGAGCTGCCAGGGGTGAGGCGCGCGTGGCCGGCGAGCGACGGCTCGCTCACCGTCGAGGTGGTGCGCGACGCGTCGCTTCTGGCCGGGCGGCTGTCCGCCGACGGTGGGCTGCGGCTCGCCGGGCACCGCCGCGACCCTCGTCTCCCCGGGCTGACGCCGTCGGGAGGGCGGCTGGTGGTGCACCGGCTGCACAGGCGGGCCGTGGTGCTGCACCCGGACCGGGCGACGAAGGTGCTGCGGCCCGGGCGGGCGGCGGGGGTCGCGGCGGTGTCGTCGCAGATGGGCGAGGCGTGCCGACGGGCCGGCCTGGGCGCCGCGGCAGTGCGGGCCGTGGCGGAGGATCGGCTGGAGTTCGAGCTGCTCCCAGGCCGGACCCTGCATGAGCTCGGCGACGACGGCCTCGACGGGTGGCGCGAGCTCGCGGCCCGGTGGCCTCTGCTGGCACGGCAGCCGGTGAACGTGCCTGCCCACGACGCGGCCGCCGAGGTCGCGGTGCTGCGGCAGTGGCTGGGGCACGCTGAGCTCTTCGGGTCCCTGCCGCGGATGGCGGAGCTGGCCCGCGCCGTCGACAGGACGTGCGGGGGGCTCGCGGACGCACCGGACCCCGCGGTGACGCTGCACCGCGACCTGCACGACAAACAGGCCTTGTGGGACGGGGATTCGCTCGCCCTACTGGATCTGGACACCGCGGCCCGGGGCGAGGCGGCCCTGGACCTGGCGAACCTGCTCACCCACGTCGACCTGCGGCACGCTCAGGGATCGCTTCGGGAGCCAGGACCCGTCCGCGAGGCCCTCGCCGGCGTCGTCGAGGAGCTGCGGATCAGCCCGGAGCGGCTGGCGACCTACGGAGCGGCGGCGCGGCTGCGGTTGGCGTTCGTCTACTCGTTCCGGCCCTCCGCGGGGCGCTGGCTCGACGCCTGGGTGGACCGCACCCTCACCCACGCACCCCTCTCAGGCTGACAGCCGAGGTCACGATTCGGCGACGGTTACCGCCTCGGGGATGACCCAGCAGGGTCGCGGTGGCACCCTGGAGGGATGAGGATCAAGGCGCTCCTGGTGGTGGTCGCGATGCTCGCCACCACGCTCGTGGTCAGCTGGCAGCAGGCACCCCGGGCGGTCGCGTGCAGCTGCGTGGCACTCACGCCCGCGGAACAGGCCGACATGGCCGACGTGGTGGCGCGCGGCACCGTGGTGTTGGTCGAGCGGCCCGCGAGACCGACGTCGAGCCTCGACGACGCCACCTACACCGTCGAGCTGACGCAGGCGTGGAAGGGCGATCCTCCCGGCACCGTCGAGGTGCTGACCGCCGTTGAAGGCGCCAGCTGCGGCTGGGAGGGCATCGAGGAGGGGATGGAGATCATCCTGTTCGCCCAGCCCGACGGTGCCGCCTGGCGGTCCAACCTGTGCGACGGGTCCGGGCCGGCCGACGACACTGTCGCGGCCGAGCTGACCGCCTACCTGGGAGATCCCTCACGTGTGGAGCCGTCTCCTGGGACGCCGTCGGCTGGGGTCAGTCTGCTGGCAGACCCAGCCGTCGCCGCGGGGCTGATTGTCGCGTTGGTCGCGGCGGGTGTCGCGGTGTGGTTCGTGAGGCGGCGCTAGGCGGGTGTGTCCGCCGCGCCCCACCGGGCTTTCAACCACTCCCACCCGCGTTTGATCCGCGACATCAGTGTCCACGCCAGCCACATCATGATGGCGAGCAGGATCGCGGCGACGATCGCGGCCGTTACTGGGAACAGCACCGCCAACGTGGCCACGCTCACCACGCCGACGTCCCCGGCCACGGACGCCGCGACATTGGACACCGGCTCCGGGGATGTGTTGACCGCCAGCCGGATCCCGGCCTTGGACAGATGGCTGAGCAGGGCCGTCACCCCTCCGACGGCGGCCAGCGAGATGGTGAGCAGGTCGCCGTTGGCGCCGGCGATGAGCGCTCCGATGACGGCCCCGGCGATGGGGCGGATCGCAGTGGAGGGCACGTCCCAGATGGAGTCGACGACGGGGATCTTGTCCGCCACCAGTTCGAGGAGGGCGAGGACACCCATGATGATCAGCACGTCGGTGCGCATGAACCCCTCGGGGACGCCGCCGGTGCCTGCGTACCGGCCCAGCAGGCCGAGGATGAACACCGTCGCGTAGGCGTTGATGCCGGAGGCCCACCCGGAGGCGAACGTCATGGGGAGCAGTTCCATGCCGCCATTATGGGGGGTTGGCTACTTGTCATGCTCAAGGTCGTACTCGACCCTGAGCATGACAAGTGACACTCGGGACCCCGTCGGGGGCGGCAGCACGGCGGTGCAGGCGCCGGGCCGACGGAGGGGTCAGGCGGCGGAGGGCTCCCACCCGGCGGGCATCATCACCTGCAGCCCCTTCGGCTCAACAGTCACCGTCACCGAGGTCACTTCGCCGAAGTGGTCCCCGTCGAGCTCGATCTCCTCCGGCTCGCGCAACCACACCTCGATGCGTCGGCACTGCTGGTAGCTCAGCTCGCGGTTCCCGCCCTGGCTGCGCTTCCGGCCGCGGAAAATGGCGTTGTCGACCAACACCTTCCACGCCACGCGGACCCACCCGAAGCGGCCCTGCGGTTCCACCGCGACCACGTCGAGAACCCCGTCGTCGACGGCGGCATCCGGCATGAGCAGCACGTTGCCGCCGATGGATCCGCAGTTGCCGACAAGCACCGTGTGCACCCGCGCGCGCTGGGGGGCGTCGTCGTCGAGGCGGTACTGCAGACGCATCCGGTGGTTCTTGCGCAGCGACTCCAGACCGGCCTTCACGTAGGCCACCATGCCGAACTTCTTCTTCAGCTTCTCATCCGCCGACGACATGATCTGGGCGTCCAGGCCCATGCCGGCCATCACGACGAAGGTGCGCTCCTCGCGATCGCCGCTCTCCCGCGTCCATGCGGCGATCCCCAGGTCCACCGGCCGCGCCACGCCCTCGAACGCGGCCTTCACCGATTCGGGCAGGTTGTCCAACGTCAGTTCCAGGTTTCTGGCCAGCAGATTGCCCGTGCCCTGGGGACAGAGCCCGAGCGGCACCCCGCTACCCCGCAGGCCCTCGGCCACGGCCCGGATGGTGCCGTCACCGCCGACCCCGAGCACCACCGCGCACCCCTCGTCGACGGCCTGCCGTGCCATGCCGGTGCCCGGATCCTCGGCGGAGGTCTCCAGCCACAGCGACGGACCCCAGCCCGCCGTCTTCTCGGCCGCACCAACCACCTTCTCCAGCCCCGCACGTTCAACCTTCGTGGGGTTGAACACGACGGCGGCGCGCCGGCCGCGTGCCCCCGTCGCCTCGCCCGATGCCACAGACCCGCCGCTTGCCTCAGCCATGTCAGTCAGTCCTTCCAGACGGGGATGACCCGCGAACCGTCGGGCTTCGGCTGCTCCTGCCACACGATGACCGACCAGGCCGCAACGGTCGCGGTCGCGGACACGATCAAGCCCTCACCCTCGTTCCAGTAGTTGCAGGCAGGCTCCGCGAAGGTCGACGTGTCGATGAGCCGCCGCCACACGTAGCCCTCCAGGGGCGGCGGGACCTTGAACTCGATCTCGTGGTCGGCCATGTTGATCATCACCCAGAAGTCGTCCCCCGGGGAGTCGATCTGGATGGAGACCGCCCGGTCCCCCTCCATGGGGAACCCCTCGCCCGACGGGGTGTGGAAGAGGTAGGACACGTCCTTGTCGTCTGCCACCATGTCCCCCCAGCGCCTCTGCTGGAGCGCCTCGTGCCGCTGGCGGAGGTTGGCGAGGAAGGTGGCGAAGCGGAACTGCCCGTTGACGTGCGGGGGCGTCTCGTACTGCCCAAGATTGTCGTGGTACGGCTCGTCGACGCCGTCGGCCACCGGCACCCGCTGCGGGGCGTTGGTGGGGATCATGGCGTAGTTGTTGCGCATCGCCACCGAGTCCAGCGCCCACGGGTTGTTGTTGCCGTTCTGGGTGCGGCCGAACTCGTCGCCGGCCACGATCATCGGCACCCCACGGGAGAAGAACAGGATGGTCCAGAGGTTGCGCAACCGCTGGCGGCGCAGCGCCTGGGAGCCCCCCGAATCCCACGACAGGTTGTCGTCCGACCCGCCGTCGGAGGGACCGAACGGCGGCGGCTGGTGGTTCTGCTTCTCCTGGTAGGACACCAGGTCCGCCATGTTGAAGCCGTCGTGGGCGGTGATGAAGTTGATGGTCTTCTGCGCGCCGCCGCTGTCGTGGAAGTGGTGGTAGTCGCCGTTGAACATGTCCGTGAACGCCACCATGTTGGCGTCACCCTTGGTGAAGCGGCGCACAGCGTCGCGGTAGCGGCCGTTCCACTCGCCCCAGCCGCGGGGGAAGTTGCCCACCTCGTAGCCCCAGAGGTCCCACGCCTCGGCGATGACGTCGATGTGCTCGGCCTTCGCCATGGCCGCGATGTCCACCAGCAACGGGTGGTCCGAGAAGAACCGCTTCTGCCTGGCCCAGTCGTCGGCGGCGGCCTCACCGGGCAGGCGGCCGAGCACGGTGGCCAGGTCGAACCGGAAGCCGTCCACCTGCATGTCCTGCGTCCAGTACTCCAGCGAGTCCAGCACCAGCTTCCTGGCCGCCTCGGAGGAGTAGTTCATCTGGTTCGACGTGCCCGTGGCGCCGTCGACCAGGATCTTGTCTGGCGTCATCTGGTAGTACTCGGCGCAGGCGAACCCGCCCAGGCTGGTGAAGCCGGTGGCGTTGACGTCACCGTTCCAGTTGCCGCCCTCGGCGGTGTGGTTGTAGACCACATCGAGGTACACCTCGAGGCCCGCGTCGTGGAACGCGGAGACCATCTCCTTGAACTCGCGGGTGGGCCCGCACCAGCTCTTGTCCGCCGCGTACTGCCGGTTCGGGGCGAAGAAGGACAGCGTCATGTAACCCCAGGCGTTCACCGCGCCGTGGCGGGCGGATTCCGACGCGTTCGTCTCGTGCACCGGCAGCAACTCGACGGTGGTCACCCCCAACGCCTTGAGGTACGGCGCCATCATCCCGGCACCCTTGTAGGTGCCCTGGAACTCCGGCGGGATGTCGACGACGCCCTCGAAGCCCGGTTCGCGGCTGAGCAGCTCGGACAGCCGCGCCACCGACGGATGGCCGGTCAGCTGCTCCACCTGCACCTCGTAGATGACGTTCTTCTCGCTCGGGATGCGGGGCTTCGGCGTGACGGGCGTGTAGTCGGCGATCAGCACCCCCTTCGGCGCGTACGGTCCGGTGTCGATGTTGCGACGGGGGACGCCGTCGACCAGTTCCCCGCCGGTGCCGAACACGCCGTCGTTGACGCCGTAATCATGCAGCTGGTCGGTGAAGACGTTGTGGGTGACCTCGCGGGCGTAGGGATCGAAGAGCACCTTGTTGGGGTTGAACCGGTTGCCGTCCTTGTCCAGGTCGGAGACGAAGCCCAGATCCGACCCCGGCTTCCAGCCCTTCACATACCGCCAGTTCCGGCCCCAGGCGCGGAAGCCGATCAGGGCCCCGAACTGCAGGCCCTGCAACCAGGCCCGCCAGACGCCGTCGCGGCCCTTGGCGAGGAGATAGGTGCGCTGCGCGGAGGCACCCATCGCCTCCGGGTAGATCTCGAGCTGCACCCGCGTCGCGGCCGGGGCGTAGACGGCGAAGGTGACCCCCTCTGCGTGGGGGTGTGTGCCCAGCGGCCAGGTGGCCTTGGACCAGGAGCGCCGGTCGAGCGCTATCACGCGTGTCATGGCGACGATTTTGACACGCCGCCCACCAGATTGCCGCAACGAGCGCCCGGGATCTCTTCCCAACGGGTCGCGGCAGGAGGACGCTGGAGGCATGAACACGCGCCCGAACGTGGTGCTCGCGGTGGTGATCGCGACAGTGGCGCTCCTGGCTGTCATGGCCGGCGTCTTCACCGCCACCCGCGAACAGCCAGACCTTGATCCGTCGACGCCCGACGGCGTGGTCCAGCTCTACGCCCTTGCCCTCATCAGGGGCGACGACGACGAGGCGGTCAGCTACCTGGATCCGTCCCTCGGCTGCTCCGCCCCCCTGCCGGGGGTGCAGCGGCCGCTGCGCGCCAGCCTCACCGTCGCCGACACCCGCGTTGATGGCGACAAGGCCATCGTCGTGGCCGATATCACCGAATCCCAGGGCGGAATGCTCGATACGTGGGAGCATCGCGAACAGTTCGAGCTTCGCGCGCGGGATGGCGAGTGGATGCTGACCGGTCACCCTTGGCCTGTCTACGGCTGCAAGTAGGACGGTGGTGGTTGAGATGGTCTCCGGGTTCATCAGCCTGGCGGTGGTGGTGGGGCTCATCGCCCTGATCGCGACAGGAGTCAGGCGCCGCGGCCCCGGCGTCGACGCGCGCAGCGTGCGCCGATTCTTCCAGTACGCCGTGCTGTATGCCCTCGTGATCGTCGTGGCACTGGGGGTGGACGAGCTGCTGGGGAGGCTGCTGGGCGCCGAGGTGCCCCAGTGGCAGGATCCGTCGGCTGAACTCGCGCGGGGGCTGGCCTTCACGTTCGTCGGCGGCGCCCTGGCGCTGCTGCTGGCCTGGTGGACGCGCCGCATGCACAGGGCGGACCCCACCGAGGCCGAGTCCCCGATGTGGGTGGCCTACGTGACGCTGGCCGCGCTCACCGGAGCGGTCGTCGCGGCGTCGTCGGTGCAGAACGTGGGCTACCTGCTGGTCTCGGACGGGCGCCTCGACGCGGAGTCCGCCGCGACCTTCGTCCCTTGGGCTGCCGTCTGGTGGGTCCACTGGGAGATCGCACGACGGACCCTCGACGAGCCCCGCCAGACCGCGCATCTGCTGCTCGGATCGCTGGTGGGCCTCTCCTTCGGGACCGCCGGGCTGGTCATCACGTTGGGCACCTCGCTGGATCTGCTGCTGCGCCCCGAGACGGTCGGCCGCCCGCTGGGCATGCTCGGCGAGGGAGCCGCGACACTGCTCGTCGGGGCGCTGATCTGGGTGCGCTACTGGGCCACGCGGGCCATTGCGTTGCCCCGACGGCCGCTGTGGCTGGCCTTCGTGCTGCCGCTCGGGGTGGGCGGCGGATTGGTGATGGCGCTGGTGGCCGGCAGCCGGCTGCTGTGGAGCGTGCTGGTGTGGTTCTTCGGTGACCGGCAGGATCTGACGGCGTCGGTGCACTTCGACAGCGCCTCGCTCGAGCTGGCCGCGCTGCTGGTAGGGGTCCTGATCTGGTGGTACCACCGCTCCGTTCTGGCCTCCGGCCAGGAAGGCCTGGCGCGCACAGAGCCGCAGCGGGTCTACGAATACCTGGTGGCCGGCATCGGGCTGGTGGCTGCCGCCGTCGGCGTCGGCACCCTGCTGGTGACCCTCATCGAGGCCCTCACCCCCGGCATCGACGCGGGCATGCCGGTGGTCAACACGCTTTGGGCTGCGGTGACGCTGCTCGTCGTGGGAGCACCCGTGTGGTGGGTGTTCTGGCGGCGGGTCGGCCTGGGCGCCGCCGTCGATCCCACTGCGGAGGCTGCCTCGCCCGCGCGTCGGGTCTACCTGGTGGTGCTCTTCGGGCTGGCGGGTGTCGCGGCGGTGATCGCGCTCATCACGGCCGCCGTCACCCTGCTGCAGGACGTGGTGGCTGGGTCCCTCGGGGCGGCCACCGTGCGGTCGATGCGCTACGCGCTGGGGACCCTGGTTGGGGCGGCCGCGGTGTCGGCCTATCACGGGGCGGTGTTCCGGGCCGATCGCGTGGCCGGGGCCTCGGCGCGCCCGCGGGGGCCGAGGACTGTGGTGCTGATCGGCGCAGTGGGGCCGGAGCTTGACCGCGAGGTCTCCCGTGCGACGGGGGCCCACGTCGAGGTGTGGGGGCGGTTGGACCACCCGTCCGCGGACTGGAATGTCGCGGGGTTGGCCGACGAGTTGGCCCTGTATCCGGGCCTGGACGTGATGGTGCTCGCCGAGGGCGGTGGGCATCGGGTCGTGGTGGTTGACCCGAGCGGTCGTCGCGCCGCGAGCCCCGATCCTGACTGACCTTCCCGACGCTGATTGAGCCCTCCCGGATTGAGCCGGGCACAGCCGCGCAGGGGGCAGGGGCGCAGCGCAGGGGGCAGGGGCGCAGCGCCGACACCCGGGGGCGGATCAGTCGTCGTCGACCTCGCCGGCGAGCGCCTTCGCGGCGAGGTTCTCCTCCTCCGCGACCTCCCACACCTCCTTGGCTGCCCGTAGGTTCAGCGCCAGGATGCCGATCCCGAGTAGCAGGTCCGGCCAGCCGTTGGGCACCAGCGTGAGCGTGACGATGCCCATCGCGATGATGCCGAGGTTGATGATCACGTCGTTGCGGGCGGCGAGCCACGCAGCGCGGGTCAGGGAGCCGCCGTGGTCACGCTGCCGCAGAAGCAGAATCGCGCAGATGGTGTTGATGACGACGGCGCCGCCGGCGGTGAGGATCAGCGAGAGAGGGTCTGGTGCGTCTGGGTTCTGGAACTTGGCGATCGCCATCCACAACGCGGCCACGGCGGGCACCAGGATGATCCCCGCCATCACCTTGCCCGCCACGGAGCGGTGCGCCAGCGGCCAGCCCAGTGCGGCGAAGATCAGCAGGTTGACCGCGGTGTCCTCGAGGAAGTCCACCGAGTCCGCGAACAGCGACACCGACCCGATGGCCAGCGCCACCGCGTTCTCGACGAAGAAGTAGCCCAGGTTCAGCAGGGCGACGATGAGGACGGTCCGTTTGAGGGCGCGGACGCGGGTGGGGTCGATTTCGTGCACGGCCGACAGGGTACCCCTCGCAGAGTGGGGGTCCAGGGCCGGTCTACCCTCCCCGGATCCCCACTCTCGGAGGGCCGCGCAGCGCCCCCGCCGGCTGAGGTGCCGCGCAGCGCCCCCGCTGGCTGAGGTGCCGCGCAGCGCCCCCGCTGGCTGAGGTGCCGCGCAGCGGCCTCGAAGCCTCACACAAGTGACCCTGTCAGCAAACGTCAGTGAGGCCTCGAGGCTCGTCGCTGCGCTCCTCACTCCTCAGCCCGGGGGAAGCCCTTCCGCGACACCCGCGCATCGCGTAGGCTGGAATCACCCAAGAAAGGTCAGGACAAATGAGTCTCTCCATCGGGGTCATCGGCGCAGGCATCATGGGCGCCGATCACGCTCAGAACATCCATCGATTTATCGCAGGCGCCGACGTCGTCGCCATCGCTGATCCGGACAAAGACCGCGCCGAAGCGGCCATCGCCGGAATCCCCGGCGCCCGCGTCCTCACGGACCCGAGCCACCTCATCACGGCCGACGATGTGGACGCCGTCGTCATCGCCTCACCGGACTTCCTGCACGCGGAACAGGTCAAGGCCTGCCTCGAGGCCGGCAAGCATGTGCTGGTCGAGAAGCCGCTGGCCTACGACTCGGCAACCTGCGCCGAGGTGGTCGCGGCCCACCGCATCGCCGTCGGTGGCGGAACCGCCCGCGCCGCCGTCGGATTCATGCGCCGATTCGACCCCGGCTACGTGGCTATGAAGGCGGCCATCACGTCCCGACAGCACGGCCGGCCGCTGATGATCCACTCCGTGGGTCGCGGCGTGTCCTCCGGGCCGGGGGCCACCAACGAGTCGGTGGTCTTCAACTCCGCCATCCACGACCTCGACCTCATTCCGTGGCTGCTGGACGCTCCCGTCACCGAGGTCAGCTGGCATGCCGGCCACCCGAGCTCCACCGCCAACAACCTCGCGGACCCGTTCCTCATCCTGGTCCGCACCGCCGACGGGTCCCTCAGCACCGTCGAGGTCTTCCTCAACGCCCGGTACGGCTACGACATCCGCTGCGACGCTGTCTGCGAGACCGGCGTGCTCACCGTCACCGAGCCAGCGAAGCTGCTGGTCAACGCCAACTTCGCCACCTCGTCGCCCATCGCCATGGACTGGCGTCCGCGCTTCGCGGACGCCTACCGGCTGGAGCTGCAGGAGTGGGTGGACTCCGTGCGCGAGGGTCGGCCGTCGACGGTGGCCACGCTGGAGGACGCCGAGCGGGCCACCCTCGTGGGCGAAGCCGTGGTCGAATCGATGCACACCGGCGGCAGGTTCGTCGAGGTCGATCGGTGAGGGCGCTCCCCCAGCCACGCCCCGTCGGCGATGTCCCCAGCCTGCGCTGGGGCATCCTCGGCACCGGCTGGATCGCGCACCAGTTCGTCTCCACGCTGCTGGCCAACACGGGCCAGCGGGTGGTGGCGGTGGGGTCGCGGACGACTCAGCGGTCGCGGGAGTTCGCCGACGGGTTCGGTATCGAGCACGCGTTCGGCTCCTACGAGGAGTTGGTGAACTCTGACGTCGATGTCATCTACGTCGCGACGGGGCACCTCGACCACCTCGCCCACGCGCGGCTCGCGCTGGAGGCCGGCAAGCCGGTGCTGGTGGAGAAGCCGATGACGCCGAAGCTCGCGGACACGGAGGAGCTGGTGGGGGTGGCCCGCAGCCGTGGGCTGTTCTGCATGGAGGGCGTGTGGTCGCTGGCGCTGCCGCGTTACGACGTCGTCCGGCAGATCCTCGAGAGCGGAATGCTGGGCGAGGTCCGGTCCGTGGCCGCCGACATGGGCGAGTACCTCGTCGACCATCACCGAGCCATGGACCCGGCGCAGGCCGGCGGCGCCATGAACGACCTGGGCACCTACCCGCTGATGTTCGTGGACTGGGTTCTGCCGGGCTTGAGTGTCGTGGCGGCCACCGGGCAGCGGCACGCAACGGGCGCCGTCGGGCAGTTCGCGGCGCTGCTGGTCGATGGCGAGTCGAGGCAGGCGGTGGTGCACGCGTCGATGGTCGCGGACACGCCGACGACGGCGGTGGTCGCGGGGTCCGAGGCCACCCTCGTCCTCGACGGACCGTTCTACCATCCTGGCCCCGTGGAGGTGCGGTTCCGTGACGGCGAGGTGCTCCGCTGGGAGGAGGAGCGGGTGGCGCACGTGGGGCTCTACCACGAGGCGCTCGAGGTGGCGCGGTGCATCGGCGCGGGGCTGACGGAATCGCCGATCCGGCCCTTGGACGCGACGCTGTCCACCATCACTCTGATGGAGCGGGCCCGCGATCTCATGGGCGACCCCCTCCCCTGGCACACCGCACCCGCCGGTTGAGCCGGGCCAAGCCGCGCAGCGGCGCAGCCCGCGTCGAGACCGACGCAAGCGTCCCGCGAGCCCTGCACCCGGGTGCTGAAGGGCTTCGATGCTGCCGCGGGCCCTCGCGCCGCAGCCGGCTCAACCAGCTGGGTCGTAAGCTCTCCCCATGTACCAACACGTGTTCTGGGACATGGGCGGCACCCTGGTAGACACCTACCCGGCCCTGGATTCCGCCCTGGCTGCGGTGGTCCGCGCCCACGGCGGCGCCCTTGAAGTGCGGGAGGTGTCGCGGCTGACCCGGGTGTCGACGGGGCACGCCGTCGCGACACTCGCCGCTCGGTTCGGGGTACCGGAGGCCGAGTTCGAGGCGGCGGAGGATGAGCTGAAGGCCCAGTGGCGGCTGGATCCGGCTCCGGCGATGCCGGGCGCGCGCCAGCTGCTGCATGACGTGCGGGCGGCCGGCGGACTCAACCTCGTCGTCACCCACCGCGACCGTGCAAGCGCGCAGTCACTGCTCGACGGCCTCGGGCTGGAGGCGGACGATCTCATTTCCACCACCGACGGGTACCCGCGCAAGCCGGACCCTGCGATGTACCTCGCGATGCTGCAGCGGCACGGGCTGGACCCGGCGGGGTGCCTCGCCGTGGGCGACCGTCCGATCGACGCGGACGCCGCCGCAGCGGCGGGGCTGGCCACGGCGACCCTCGAGTCGCCGGAGGCGCCGGTGGAAGACCGCGCGGACCACTCCGTCGCCACTCTGGACGAGCTCCGCCCTCTCCTCGGGCTGTCGGACGGCTGAGGGTCGCGGCCCCGGCGCGGTAGGTGTTCCTCCAGACGGGCCCTCGGTCCCCTGAGAGCGCCGAGCCCCCGCCTGGAGGAACATCTACCGCACGACCCCGGGGAGCCCCGACCGGAACCCGGCCACTCTAGTTGAAGATTGGATTACCTTGCGGCGCGGCGTAGACTGTCG
Source organism: Tessaracoccus sp. MC1627 (assembly GCF_014164725.1). Lineage (NCBI taxonomy): Bacteria > Bacillati > Actinomycetota > Actinomycetes > Propionibacteriales > Propionibacteriaceae > Tessaracoccus > Tessaracoccus sp. MC1627. Next base: position 232,219 of record NZ_JACJGA010000006.1, read on the forward strand.
GCCGTGAACCATCGCCTCCTCCTCGTCCATGCCCACCCCGACGACGAGTCCAGCCAGTCCGTCGCCACCATGGCGCGGTACCTCGACGAGGGCGCCCAGGTCACGTTGGTCACCTGCACGCTCGGCGAGCTCGGCGAGATCATGCTGCCCGAGTGGCAGCACTTCACCCCCGCCCAGCTCGGCGACCACCGTCGGATGGAGATCGACGCGGCGCTGCGCGAGGTGGGCGTGACCGATCACGTGTACCTCGGCGGCGTGGGCCGCTATCACGACTCCGGCATGACCACCGGACCCGACGGCAAGGCGGCCGTGCCGGACGGGATGCCCGCCAACGCGTTCTGGCGCGCGGACCTCCTCGAGGCGGCCAACCACCTCGTCGAGGTGATCCGCAGCCGCCGCCCCCAGGTGGCCGTCACCTACGATCCGCACGGCAACTACGGCCACCCCGATCACATTCAGGCGCACCGGGTGCTCATGTATGCGAGCGTGCTGGCGGCGTCGCCGTCGCACCGCCCAGACCTCGGCGCACCGTGGCAGATCCGCCGCATCCTCTGGAACACCCACAACACGGACAAGTGGGTAGAGGCGTACATGATCGCGAAGGAGCGCGGGCTGGAGTTGTGGCCGGAGCAGGAGCGCGACGCCGACAGCTTCGGGCCGGACCCGGCGCAGATCGTGGCGCTGATCGAGACCGCGCCGTGGCTGGACGTGTGTCGGCGGGCGCTGGGCTCTCACCGTAGCCAGGTGGACATCGAGCACCCGTTCTGGCAGTTCTACCGGATCATGCAGGAGCTCCCGGGCTCCGGCGAGGCGTACCTCATGGGCGCCGGGGAGCCGTTCCCGAAGGGCGACGGGCTAGCCAGCTGCCTGTTCGCCGGCCTGCAGAGCGACGACGTCGCCGGCTGACCGGGACAGGAAAAGGGCCCGCGATGACGATCATCGCGGGCCCCTTTCTTGTGGAGTGCTAGCTCGCCAGCAGCGCGGCGAACTCGACGAAACCGTCGTCTGTGGCCTGACGGGGCGCCGCCACGAGGGCGGCGGCCAGCTCGTCGGCCCCCTCCTTCACCCGCCTGGCGAGCGATGCGGCGCCGGGACCGCCGAAATCGGAGGTCGCGGCGAACACGGCGGTGCGCACTGGCAGCGCGCCCAGATAGCTGAACAGCGGGCGCATCGCGAACTCAAGCATCAGCGAGTGCCGCTCGGTGCCTCCGGTGGCGGCCATCAGCACGGGCTTCCCGGCGAGCGTGCCCGGCTCCAGGATGTCGAAGAAGCTCTTGACGAGCCCGCTCATGGACGCGGAGAAGGTGGGCGACACCACGACCAGCGCGTCTGCCCGGGCCACGGCGTCGACCACCGTGGCGAGCTCACCGGTCGGGAATCCGGTGAGCATGGCGTCGACGATGGGGTGGGCCAGCTCGCGCAGCTCGGCGACCGTCACCTCTGCGCTCTCGCCGCGCTCCAGGAGGTTCTCGCGGAGGCGCGCCACCACGGCGTCACCGAGGACGCGGGTGGACGACGGCGTGCCGAGGCCGCCGGAGATGACGACGATGCGGGACATGGGGATCGTTCCTTTCGCAGAAGGGGCGTGCTGGGCTGGAGGGGGTTTGAGCAAATGGCACGAGTCGATGCGGTTTGATCGTTCAAGAAGGCCGGTTTCGCGGTTTGACCCGTGCCATTTGCTCAAACCCCGACCCGCGCCGAGCGGAACTCAGAGGCGGTTGTCGTCCTCGGCCCGGGTTCCGGTCCACCGGTCGACGGAGGGCTCGGTGCGCTCCGGCTCCTCGACGGGGGCGCGGGCGGCCCGGAGCGACGCGTGGGTGGGCGCATCCGGCACGTGTGCGGGCTTCAGCGCCGCGAACTCCTTCCGAAGCACTGGCACCACCTCCTCGCCGAGCATGTCGATCTGCTCCAGCACCGTCTTCTGCGGCAGGCCCGCGTGATCCATCAGGAACAGCTGGCGCTGATAGTCGCCCGCGTACTCGCGGAACCCGAGGACCCGCTCGATCACCTGCTGCGGCGAGCCCACCGTCAGCGGCGTCTCCCGCGTGAACTCCTCCAACGACGGCCCGCCGCCGTAGACCGGCGCGTGGTCGAAGTAGGGGCGGAACTCGCGGATGGCGTCCTGCGAGTTCTTCCGCATGAACACCTGCCCGCCGAGCCCGACGATGGCCTGGTCAGCCCGTCCGTGGCCGTAGTGCTCGAACCGACGACGGTACAGCTCCACCATGCGCCGGGTGTGGCTCGGGGGCCAGAAGATGTTGTTGTGGAAGAAGCCGTCGCCGTAATAGGCGGCCTGTTCGGCAATCTCGGGCGAGCGGATGGAGCCGTGCCACACGAACGGCGCCACACCGTCGAGCGGGCGGGGGGTGGAGGTGAAGCCGTGCAGCGGGGTGCGGTACCTGCCCTCCCAGTCGACCGATTCCTCGCGCCAGAGCTGGTGCAGCAGGGCGTAATTCTCCACCGCGAGCGCGATGCCGTCGCGGATGTCCTTGCCGAACCACGGGTAGACCGGTCCGGTGTTACCGCGGCCCAGGATGAGATCCACGCGGCCCTCGGCCAGGTGGGACACGTAGGCGTAGTCCTCCGCGAGGCGGACCGGGTCGTTGGTGGTGATCAGCGTGGTGGCCGTCGAGAGGATCAGCCGCTCGGTCTGGGCAGCCAGGTAAGCCATCAGCACCGTCGGGTTGGCCGGCGCGACGAACGGCGGGTTGTGGTGCTCGCCGGTGGCGAAGACATCCAGCCCCACCTCCTCGGCCTTCTTCGCCAGCTCCACCGTCGCGCGAATGCGCTCATGCTCGGTGGGCGTGCGCCCCGTGGTGGGGTCTGTGGTGATGTCCCCAATGCTGAAGATGCCGAACTGCATGACTGCTCCAAACTGTTTGCTACCTCTACGATAGACCAAACAAGTTGAAAATGAAACTATTCCCGATCAGGGACGGCGGCGTCCGAGCAGCCACATGATGAACCCCACGACGAGCAGTGTGAATCCGATGCCGAGCAGCGCGATCACCCCGAGCAGGCCGCCCACGGAGCCGACGATGTCCCCCACGTCGAGCGGCGGCGCGATGAGGAGGCCGGTCTGTTCGCAACTGACGGTGTACTCGCCCTCGGGCTCTCCCGGGCCGCCGATCCTGGCCATCGATTCGTAACTCACGTTGTTGACCGAGAACTGATAGCTCGCGCCCCCGAGGTCGATGTTGGGCACAGCCTCGGTGGGGCCGATGATGTCGCAGACCGGCATGATCCCGCTGGGCGCGTAGAGCACCAGCGAGTCACCACCTGTGACGGTGACGACTGTCTCTCCCACCACCGGCGTGCTCTGGCTGGCCGACGGAATGATCTGCATGAAGCTCCGCCCGACGGAGAACCCCAGCACCACACCGGCCACCAGCATCACCGCGCCGACGGCGGTCAGGATGGGCCCCAGCTTGCTGCGAGGCTTCGCCGGCTGCTGCCAAGCCCCGGGCTGCCCGGGCCACTGAGCGGATGGCTGGGACTGACCGTAAGGAGGCTGGCCCTGACCGTAGGGCGGTTGACTAGGCCCATAGGGCGGCTGACCAGGCCCGCCGCCCCACGGAGGCTGAGGGTTCGACGGCGGCTGGGGTGCGCTCATGCCGCCACTATGCCACCGCCTCAGCAGACCTTTCGGGTCCAGCCGAACTTGTCCTCGGCGCGGCCGAACTGGATGTCGACAAGGTGCTGGCGGATCTCACGGGTCTTGCGTCCCGGGACGCCGTCGGCCACGGTCTGCACGCCCCGAGCCGGCGAGTTGAACCCGGTGATGGGCGTGACGACGGCGGCGGTCCCGCAGGCGAACACCTCCGGGATCTGACCCGATTCCACGCCGTCGAGCACCTCGTCGACCGAGATGGGGCGCTCCACCGGCTCGAGCCCGTGCTCGGCCGCGAGCGCCAGGATGGATTCGCGAGTCACGCCGGCGAGGATGGAGCCCAGCGACGGGGTCACCAGTTCGTCGTCGGCGGTGACGAACATGATGTTCATCGTGCCGCACTCCTCCACCCACTTGTGCTCGGCGCCGTCGGTCCACAGCACCTGTCCGCAGCCGTTGGCCGCAGCCTCCTGCGTGGCGACGAGGCTGGCGGCGTAGTTGCCGCCGCACTTCGCAGTGCCGGTGCCGCCGGGGGCGGCGCGGGTGTAGTTGGGCGTGATCCACAGCTTCACCGGCTCCGAGTAGTACGGGCCGGCCGGCGTGGCGATGACGGCGAAGCGGTAGGTGTGGGCTTCGCGGACGCCGAGGTACGGCTCAGAGGCGATCATGAACGGGCGCAGGTACAGGCTCTGCTCGTTCTCGCCCACAGGCACCCAGTCCCGCTCCAGCTCGACGAGCTGGGTGACCGAGTCCAGGAAAAGTTCCTCCGGCAGCACCGCCATACCCATCCGCTTCGCGGACTGGACGAAGCGCGCGGCGTTGCGCTCGGGGCGGAACAGCCAGATGGAGTCGTCGTCGCGGCGGTACGCCTTGAGGCCCTCGAAGATCTCCTGCCCGTAGTGCAGGACGGCGGCCGCGGGGTGCAGCGCCCACTCCGTCATGGGCACGAGGCGTGGCTCCTGCCAGCCGTCGCCGCCCTGGTAGTCGATGACCGCCATGTGGTCCACGTAATAGCGGCCGAAGCCCGGGTCCGCGAGAGCCGCCAGGCGAGCGGCGTCCGCTGTGGGGGTGGTGGTGCGGGTGAGCGAGAACGTGGCCATGGTCATTGATGGTAGACCCCAGATTTTCCGCCGTCCGCCCTGTCCACAGGTTCGACGACGTCCGAGATCGAGCCGTCGTGGTGTAGCTCCAGGCGCCTCCCGACGGCGAGGCGAGCGAGGAAATCGTCGTCGTGCGAGACGACGAGGAGGCCGCCGCGGTACTGCCGCAGTGCGTCGACGAGGACCTCAACGGTGGCGAGGTCGAGGTTGTTGGAGGGTTCGTCGAGGATGAGCAGCTGCGCGGGTGGCTCCGCGAGGAGAAGCGCGGCCAGGGAGGCGCGGAACCGTTCGCCGCCGGAGAGGGTGCCGAGGGGCCGGAGGGCCGCGTCGCCGCGGAGGCCGAAGCGGGCGAGGCGGTTGCGGATGGCGCCAGGCTCGACGGTGGGGGCGGCGTCGCGGATGCAGTCGAGGACGGCGCGGGCGTCGTCGAGGTGGTCGAGCCGCTGCGGCAGGTACCCGACGCGGGCGGTGATCGAGCCGGCTGCTCCGCTCCCTGAGGGGGCCCACCCGCGGAGCGGCGTGGCCCGTCTCTCGCTCCCTGAGGGGGCCCACCCGCGGAGCGGCGTGGCCCGTCTCGAAGGGTCGTGACCGAGCGTGTCCGCCGACGCAACCATCAACTCGATCAGCAGCGTTTTCCCGACGCCGTTGGGGCCCACCAGCGCGACCCGCTCCGGCCCCTGGATGACGTGAATGACGCCGGCCGCGTCGACGATCTCGGCCAGCCTCCGGCCCGTCCCGACACCCGGGTCCGGCAGATCGATCCTGACCCGCTCGTCGTCGCGGAGCCGGGCCTCGGCGTCGTCGACGGCGGAGCGCGCGGCCGCGATCTTGTCGTCGAACTCCCCGCGCGCCTTACCGATGGCCTTCTCGGAGCGGTTGGCGTAGAAGTCGCGGGCGGCCTTGCTCACCCCGCGCGCGGCCGCGGGCTTGCCTGCGTTCTCGCGCCTGGCCAGGCGCTTCTCCGCCTCGACCTTCTGGCGCTTCTCGGTGCGCAGCTGCTGCTCGGCCGCCCGGAGTGCGCGCCCGGCGGCCTCCTGCGAGATGCCCACCGCCTCGCGGTACACCTCCCAGTTGCCGCCGAACGCCTCGACCTCGCCGTCGCGCACCTCGACGATCGAGCCGACGCGACGCAGCAGCTCGACGTCGTGGCTGACCACCACCGCGGTGCCGCGCCAGCGTTCGAGCAGCGAGTAGACGCGGACGCGGGTGTTGCGGTCCAGGTTGTTGGTGGGCTCGTCGAGGAGGACCACATCGAGGCGCCGCACGCTCAGTCCAACCAGCGCCACCAGCATCGCCTCGCCGCCGGAGAGGGTGCCGACGGGCCGGTCCAGGCCCAGGTCCAGGCCGACGGCGCCCAGTTCCTCGGCGGCGCGGGCCTCGATGTCCCAGTCCTCGCCGACGGCGTCGAAGTGGGCGGGATCAGGGTCCCCGCCGACGATCGCGCGCACGGCGTCGACCTGCGCCCGGATGCCCAGGAGGTCGGCAACCGTGTCGTCGGTGCGGAGGGTCAGGTTCTGGGGAAGGACGCCCACGCTCCCGCCGACGACAACGGTGCCCGCCGTCGGGGCGATCTCGCCGGTGATGAGCTTCAGGAGGGTGGACTTGCCGGAGCCGTTGTCGCCGACGACCCCCGTGACACCGGGGGAGAAGGCGAGCGTGACGTCATCGAGGCAGGGAGTGCCGTCGGGCCAGGTGAGGCGGACGCGGTTGAACGTGACTGAAAACAAAAGAACTCCGATCGATCAGCGGGACGCGCTGAGACCGGAGCGGACAGCTCGACGGGTCAGCGCAGGGGCGCGGTGCCGATCAGATCTGTCACTGGAGTTCTCCTCGTGAGGGAATACGTCAGAAATATGATGCCACGCGTCCCGTCGTTGGCCAACCGACCCACAGCGGGCTGAGGCGCGAGGAGCGTTCAGTCCTGCGGAATGCGACCCTCCAACGCCCACGCCAGGAACTCCCTCAGGTCGCCCGTCTCGCCGTCGCGACCCCCGCGCCCGATCACCAGCGGCGCCAAAGTCGGCTCCAGCTTCACCCCGCGGAGGCGCTCCATCAGCCCGCCGGGGACGGTCAGGGAGTAGTAGTTGCCTTCGGTGTCGATGCCGACGGAGTGGTTGGTGCGCAGGTACCAGCCCACCTTGTCCGTCTTGACGGGGTGACCGCTCAGCGTCCGCGCCTGCAGGGGTCGGGGCTCAAGCCCTTGGGCGCGCGCGGCGACGATGAACTCGTCGATCAGCACCTTCGCACGGGCAGCCTCGGCCCGCGCGTGCCCCTCGGTGAGCTCGTGCCTGATCTTGGCCGCCTTCTGGCGCTCCGTGAGTTCCTCTGCCACACCCCCAGGCTAGACGACGACGCCGCCCTCAGATGGTGAAGCCGCCGTCGACGACGATCTCCTGGCCGGTGATGTAGGCCGCCTCCTCTGTGACCAGGAACGCGACCGCCGCCGCGACCTCCCCAGGGTCGCCGAACCGCCGCGCCGGGATCGAGGCCTGAAGGCGCTGCGCGTCCGCCGCGTCAGTGTGGAGGCGCTTGAGCCGCTCTGTCGCGGTGTAGCCGGGGGCCACGGTGTTGCAGGTGACCCCGTCCTTGGCGACCTCCATCGCCAGGGTCCGCAGATGGTTGGTCACCGCGGCCCGCATGGCGTTGCTCACCGGCAGGTTCAGCGCCGGCCGCCGCACGGTGAGGCTGGTGATCGCGACGATCCGGCCCCAGCCCCGCTCCCGCATCCCGGCCAGCACGCCGTCGACGAGCCGCACCGTGGACAGGAACGTGGTCTCAAATCCGGCCTCCCACGCCTCATGGGACACCTCGCTCGGGAGCCCGGGCGGTGGGCCTCCTGCGTTGCTGACGAGGATGTCGACGTCGCCTGCCCGGTCGACGAGGCGCAGCACGTCTGCCTCACGGCTCACGTCGGCGGGCACCCAGCAGGCGCCGATCCGCTCGGCCGCCGCCTTCAGCTCCGCCCCGTTGCGCGCCGCGATGGTGACTTCTGCCCCCATCTCGCGTAACACCTTCGCCGTCGCGAACCCGATCCCCCTGCTGGCGCCCGTCACGAGGGCGCGCTTCCCGTCGATCCTGAACATGGCCATGGTGACGACGCTACTCCGCCCGTGCGCCCAGCAGTAGACCCCAACGCCGACCCCACTCCTGCCGCGGCAACCCCCGTCTGAGAAACTGGTCGGACCGCTCTCTAGGAGGTCCCATGCCGGAGTTTCGCTACGTTGACATGCTGCCGATCGGGCACGACGAGACGCCCTACCGACTGCTCACCACAGAGGGTGTGGAGACGGTGGAGGGACCTGAGGGGCGACGATTCCTCAAGGTGGCGCCCGAGGCCCTGACGCTGCTGTCCGAGACCGCGATGCACGACATCGCCCACTACCTGCGCCCCGCGCACCTGCAGCAGCTGCGCAACATCCTCGACGACGAGGAGGCCTCCCCCAACGACAAGTTCGTGGCGCTGGACCTCATGAAGAATGCGAACATCGCCGCCGGCGGGATCCTGCCCATGTGCCAGGACACCGGCACCGCCATCATCATGGGCAAGCGCGGCCAGCAGGTACTCAGCGAGGGCACCGACGAGCGGCCCCTGTCGATGGGCGTGTTCAACGCCTACACCAAGCTCAACCTTCGCTACTCGCAGAACGCGCCGCTGACCATGTGGGAGGAGAAGAACACCGGCTCCAACCTGCCCGCGCAGATCGAGCTGTACGCCGACACCGCCGTCGGGCATGAGAACTCCTACAAGTTCCTGTTCATGGCCAAGGGCGGCGGCTCGGCCAACAAGAGCTACCTGTACCAGGAGACGAAGGCGGTCCTCAACCCCGCGTCGATGATGAAGTTCCTCGAGGAGAAGCTCCGCTCGCTCGGCACCGCAGCGTGCCCGCCGTACCACCTGGCCATCGTGGTGGGCGGCACGTCGGCCGAGTTCGCGATGAAGACGGCCAAGTACGCCTCCGCGAAGTACCTCGACACACTGCCCACCGAGGGATCGATGGCGGCGCACGGCTTCCGCGACGTCGAACTGGAGAACGAGGTCCTCGAGCTCACCCGCAAGCTCGGGATCGGCGCCCAGTTCGGCGGTAAGTACTTCTGCCACGACGTCCGCGTCATCCGGCTGCCCCGCCACGGGGCGTCGCTGCCCATCGCGATCGCGGTCAGCTGCTCCGCCGACCGCCAGTGCCTCGGCAAGATCACGCCCGAGGGTGTGTTCATCGAGCAACTGGAGTTCGACCCCGCCCGCTTCATGCCCGAGCACGTCGACGAGGAGCTCGACGCCCAGACCGACGGCGTCACCGGCACCGGCCAGGGCGCGGCCGTCCGCATCGACCTCAACCGCCCCATGCCCGAGATCCTCGACGAACTGCGCAAGCACCCCGTCAAGACGCGCGTCATGCTCAACGGGCCGCTCATCGTCGGCCGCGACATCGCACACGCCAAGATCAAGGAGCGCCTCGACGCCGGCGAGCCGATGCCGCAGTACCTGAAGGACCACCCCGTCTACTACGCCGGCCCGGCCAAGACCCCCGAGGGTATGGCGTCCGGTTCGTTCGGGCCCACGACGGCGGGCCGCATGGACTCCTACGTGGACCAGTTCCAGGGCGCGGGCGGCTCGATGATCATGCTGGCCAAGGGCAACCGCTCGCAGTCGGTCACCGACGCATGCCACAAGCACGGCGGGTTCTACCTCGGCTCCATCGGCGGCCCCGCCGCCCGCCTGGCGCAGGACTGCATCAAGCACGTCGAGGTGGTGGAGTACGCGGAGCTCGGCATGGAGGCGATCTGGAAGATCGACGTGGTGGACTTCCCGGCGTTCATCATCGTCGACGACAAGGGCAACGATTTCTTCGCCGAGGTCAACAAGCCCATCGCCCTGACCATCCCGAAGCGCGAAGGAATGGCACCCTTAACGCCCGCTGGGTGAGCCAGCCGCGGCGCGCAGCGCCCGCCGCTGAGTCGAAGCCCCTTGCGCCCGGTGCAGGGAGCCCCGACACGACCCCGGGCGGCCATGGTCCACCGTCGGCCGTTTTGCTGCCAGCCTGGCTGTGGTCGGGAAGTGAAGCCGCCCGGGCCTCGTGTCAGGTCTCCCTGCACTCGTCTTCCAGTGGCGTGGTCCCTTCCGGGCGCGTGCCGTCACGGCGGCCTTGGGCCGGGTCTGCTCAGGCGTGTTCCGTCGAGTGATGGTCGGGTTGGGCGTGCACGCGCGCAGCCGCCCTGCCGTCCCGCACCCTCGCTCGCAACTCAAAGCCCGTCCCTTCCCCGAATGCCTACTCGGTAGAAATCGTGGCCAACACCACACCAGACCTACCCAATAGTCGACGGGGAGATGAGAGTTCTCTCATGCGCGCGTCGCTCCCGGCTCATGCGGGCGGTGTTGACTGGTGTGGTCGAGGAGGTCTGACATGAAACGAACGCTGGCCGGGTTGGCGCTGATCGTCGCCGTGGCAGCCGCAGGGGTGTGGGCGGTGGCGAGCATGGTCCCACCGGCGGGCACCCCGGTTCGCGAGCCGGCCCTGATGGTGCCCGCCGCGGGGTCGCCGTCGCCGGAATCGACCATCACTCCGACCAGTCCCACACCGTCCCCGTCCGACTCGGCTTACCCGAGCGCCACGTCCGGATCGACGACGACGCCTTCGCCGTCCGCGACCCAGACCGCCCACGAGGCCGAGGCGCCCCAGACCGTCGCGGCCCCGAAGCCGAGCTACTACGACGACGACGATGATGATGACGACGACCGGGACGATGACGATGACTGACGCGCAGTCACGTCAGACCAGCCGGTAGCCCATTCCCCGCACGGTCTCGAACCGCTCCCTGCCCAGCTTTCCCCGCAGGTATCTCACGTACACGTCGACGACGTTGGAGCCGGGGTCGAAGTCGAACCCCCACACATTGCTCAGCAGTTGCTCCCGGCTCAGCACCTGGCCGGGGTTGCGCAGGAACGTCTCCGCGAGCGCGAACTCCCGGGCCGACAGGTCCACCGACTTCTCTCCCACCGTCGCGCGACGGGTTCGCAGATCGAGGGACAACCCGTTGTGACTGAGCTGCGTCGGGTCCCCCGCCGTCGACCCCGCGTCCGTGCGCAACCGCAGCCGGATCCGCGCCAGCAGCTCCTCGAACGAGAACGGCTTGGGCATGTAATCGTCCGCGCCACCCTCGAGGCCAGCTACCCGGTCCGCCACCGATGACCGCGCGGTGAGCAGGATTACCGGGACCGCGACCCCTTGACCACGGATCTGTTCGAGCACCTCGAAGCCGTCGATGTCCGGCAGTCCGACGTCCAGCACCACGAGATCGAAGCCGCCGTGGATCGCCAGCGATGCGCCTTCCGCGCCGCTCGCCGTCGAGTGCGAGGTGAACCCGGCGGACTTCAACCCCTTCGCAATGAACGACGCGATCCGCGCCTCGTCCTCGATGATCAGAATCGTGCTCATGAGACGTCGGCCTCCTCGACGGCACGCTCGGGCCCGAGCGGCAGATTGATGGTGAACGTGGACCCGACGCCGGGCTCGGACTCGATGTCCAGTCGGCCGCCGTGTGCGGCGAGGATGGTCTCGACGATGCTGAGCCCCAGCCCGGCGCCGGCCGCGTGGCTCTCGGCTTCCCGGGTCCGCCCGAACCGTTCCCGCACGGATGCCAGCTGATCCGGCGCGATCCCGATCCCCTCGTCGCGCACCCACAGCTGCACCTCGCCGCGGTAGAGCTGCGACCCCAACGCGATCGCCGAGCCCGGCGAGGAGTACTTCACCGCGTTGGCCGCCAACTGAAGCCAGGCCTGGGTGATCCGTGACGGGTCCAGCCACGCCTCGGCGGACGCGATGCGCTCCAGGCGCCACACCCTGTCCCCCAGGGCGCGCGACTTCTCCAGCGTCTGGTCGGTCAGGGCGGCCAGGTCCACCCACCGCGGCTGGACGAAGTCGCTCTCGCCGGCCCGGGCGAGCATGAGGAGGTCGTTGACGAGGACCCCCATCCGGTCCACCTCCTCCAGCACCAGATCTCGGGTCTGCCGGACGTCGGTGGGGTCGTGGACGTCGATGAGTTCCATGTGGCCTCGGACGACGGTGATGGGCGTGCGCAGTTCGTGGCCCACATCGTCGAGCAGCTGCCGCTGCCCCTCGACGGAGTGCTGCACCCGGTCGAGCATGCGGTTGATGGTCGCGGACAGAGCGGTGAGGTCGTCGTTGCCGCGGAGCGGGACGCGGGAGGTGAGGTCGCGTTCGTCGATGGACTCGGCAGCCTCGCGCAGTTCCTCGATCGGGCGCAGCAACCTGCCGACCACGAGCCAGGCCAGGAAGACCACGAGCGCCATGGTGGCCAGCGCGACGGCGGCGTACACGGTCATGGTGCGGCGGAGTTCGGCCTCGGCCAGGCCACGGTCCACGACGTGAAGCAGGGCCCCGGTCTCAGTCGGGAACTTCACGGGCACCAGGAGCAGGTGATAGTCCCCCGTGGGCGTGCGGAGCCGCTCCAGGATGATCTCGTCGCCCGTCGCCCACGGAGTGGCGATGGCGATCAACTCGGCGTCGTCCTCCGGCCGCAGCGGCACATCCTCCGAGGCCACCCACCGCACCTGTGATCCCACGAACGCCACCTCGCCCTCGCCCGGGCCGACGACGGTGCGCTCGAGGTAGGTGCGCAGCAGCTCGGAGGGTCCGGCGAACGGTGCGCCCGTCGCCGGGTCGACGCCCCGGGTGGCCAGGACGCGGAGCTCGTCGCGTGAGCGCTCCAGCTGCGCGTCCAGGTTTGCGGAGATCACGCGGTCCTGCACGAGCGCGACGATGGCGCCGGATGTCAGGAGGGACAGCCCGGCCAACAGCACCATCGCCCACATGATGCGGGCCCGGATGGTCACCCGGGTGGTGCGAGACGGGTCGGCGTCGGTCATGGGTTCCAGTCTGCCCGCTCGCGTGCCCTCCGCCGGGCGTGGCCGCGTGAGAAACGTCTCATCTGGCCGAGGCATGGGGCGGTCGGGTTCAGGGCGCGCGGTTGCTGTTCCTCCAGGCGTGGTCTCGGGCCCCTCAGGGCATCGGGAAGCGATCTGGAGGAAAAGTAGCCGCGCGGCTGGGTAGAGCCCACCTCGGGGCGAGGCTGCTTCGGTCCGCCAAAGCCCGCGGATGAGAGAGGTCTCACGCTGAACTACTTCTCGCCCTCATGTTGTCGCTGTCGAATGGTGCCAACGACAACGACGAAGGAGCCCATCATGGCACTCTCAACCCTCACCTGGTTCGCCGCAGCAGCACTCGGCGTCACCGCCGTCGGAGGCGGCCTCTTCGCCTCAGCCGTCAACCAGCCCGAGAACGCCCGCCCCGCGACGACCATCTCGGCCCCCGCTTCGTCCGACGACGGCGACACGACACCGATCCTGGTCCCAGCCGGCTCCGCGAGCCCGTCAGCCACCGCGAGCAGCACCCCCAGCTCCTCCGACGTTCCCTCGACCCAGTCCTCCGGTGTCGATGACAAGGGCGGCGAGCGGGATCGTGACGACCGCGTCGAACTCGGCGATGACCGCGACTCCCGCTGGGACGACGACGATGACGACGATGGCCGAGACGACTCGGACGACCGTTGGGATGGTCGGGACGACGACGGTCGCGGCGACGACTCGGACGACGGCTACGACGACTCGGACGGCCGTGATGACGATCACGACGACTCCGACGACCGTGACGACGACGATTGGGATGACGACGACTCGGACGATGATGATGATGACTCGGACGACGATGACGGTGACGACGACTGATCTCACCTGAACCCGAACGCCCCGTCGCACTCCCCCAGCGGCGGGGCGTTCCGCTTGTCAGGTCCCTGCATCGGGCGCAATTGGCTTCGACGCAGCTGGCGCTTCGCGCCGGCTGGCTCACCCACCGGGAGGCCTACGACCACGCCTCCGGAGAGCCACCGTGTAAGAGAGGCTTCGACGCGGTCGGCGGCGCTCCGCGCCCGACCGGCTCACCCACCGGGAGGCCGGTGACCGCGCCAGAAAGGCGGTGGGTGGTGGGGGCCGGGGCAGGTTGGGTGGGCGTTGATGACGGCGCCACGCGCGAAGCGCCGCCGCCGGCATCATGGGCGGCCCGGCCCCCACCACACGCCGCCGAACCTGACCACAACACCCGAGACCGAGGCCGGCATCATGGGCGGCCCGGCCCCCACCACACGCAGCCGGACCCGACCACAACACCCAAGACCCACCCAATGGCGGGGGACGCCCACAGCTTGTGGGAACCTCACAATGTTTTCCCCGCGACATTGAGCCGCAACCCCTTCACCACCGCCAATCGGGGGCTCACCGTCGCGCCGACTCGCGCAGCCGCCCAAAGGGTGCGACATTGACACTCAGCCCCCCACGGGCTGCCGTCGACCCCTGAGGAGGCAAGGTGTTCCAACGCATCGCCATCGTCAACCGCGGTGAGGCCGCCATGCGGCTCATCCACGCCGTGCGGGACCTGAACGCTGAACATCCTGACCGCGACCCCATCGCGACGATCGCGCTGTACACGGACGCCGAGCGCTCCGCCATGTTCGCCCGCGAGGCCGACGAGGCCTACCCGCTGGGCCCGGCGTCGGAGCGCCCCTACCTCAACCACGACCTCCTCGCCCGCGTCCTCACCGACGCCAGGGCCGACGCCGTCTGGGTGGGCTGGGGCTTCGTCGCCGAGGACGCGTCCTTTGCGGACCTCGTCGAGAGCCTCGGCATCACCTTCATCGGCCCCTCCGGCGACGCCATGCGCAAGCTGGGCGACAAGATCGGCTCCAAGCTCATCGCCGAGGAGGTGGGCGTGCCGGTGGCGCCGTGGTCGCGCGGCGGCGTCGACACCCTCGACGACGCCCTCGCGTCCGCCGAGTCCATCGGCTACCCGCTGATGTTGAAGGCGACGGCGGGCGGCGGCGGCCGCGGCATCCGCAAGGTCACCACCCCCGAGGAGTTGACCGACGCCTACCAGCGCACCCGCGACGAGGCCCAGCGGGCGTTCGGCTCCGGAGTCGTGTTCCTCGAGTCGCTCGTCACGGGCGCCCGGCACGTCGAGGTGCAGGTGATCGCCGACGGCCAGGGCACCGCGTGGGCCATCGGCGTGCGCGACTGCACCATCCAGCGCCGCAACCAGAAGATCATCGAGGAGTCCGCCTCCCCGCTTCTGACCTCAGATCAGACCGACGAGCTGAAGGCCTCCGCCGAGCGTCTGGCGCTGGCCGTCGACTACCGCGGCGCGGGCACCGTGGAGTTCCTCTACCACCCGGGCGACAAGATGTTCGCGTTCCTGGAGGTCAACACCCGCCTTCAGGTGGAGCACCCGATCACCGAGGTGACCAATGAGTTCGACCTTGTCAAGGCGCAGATCCACGTCGCCGCCGGGGGCACCCTCACTGAGCGCCCCATCGAGTTCGGCCACGCCGTGGAGGCCCGCCTCAATGCCGAGGACCCTGACCGCGACTTCGCCCCCGCCCCTGGCCTGATCACCAGGCTGGACCTGCCGGCCGGCCCGGGCATCCGCGTCGACACCGGCGTGGCGGAGGGCGACTCGATCCCGGCGGACTTCGACTCGATGATCGCCAAGATCATCGCCTACGGCCGCACCCGCGACGAGGCGCTGGGCCGCCTGCGCCGCGCGATGGCGGAGACCACCGTCGTCATCGAGGGCGGCGCCACCAACAAGAGCTTCGTCCTCGAGCTGCTCCGCCAGCCCGAGGTGACCGGCCGCCAGCCGAAGCAGGCGGGCGCGCGCCGCGCCGCGGGACCCCAGGACGCAGACATCCCGTGGGCCGACACCGGCTGGATCGACCGCACCCGCGCCGATGGCGGGCTGATCGCCGACGAGCACGCCGGCGTCGCGCTCGTGGTGGCGGCCATCGAGGCCTACGAGGAGACCACGGCCATCGAGACCGACCGGCTCCTCACCACCGCGCACGGCGGCCGGCCGCAGACCCAGCACAAGTCCGGCGCCGCCGTCGACCTGAAGCTGCGCGGGGCCGTGCACAGCGTCACCGCGTTCGCGATCGCCCCGGGGCGCTATCGGGTCGTCGTCGGAGGCCAGGCCACCGAGGCCGAGCTGCAGCGCTTGGACGACGTACACGGGCGGGTCACCGTCGGCGGCGACCGGCACCGGATCATCACCGCGACCCACGGGCCCATCCACCTCATCGAGGTCGACGGCGTGACCCACCGGGTGTCTCGGGATGAGGGCGGCGTGCTGCGCTCCCCCGCCCCGGCGCTCGTGGTGGCGACGCCGGTCAAGGTGGGCGACGAGGTGGAGGCCGGCGCCCCCGTCGTGGTCCTCGAATCCATGAAGATGGAGACCGCCGTCTACGCGCCCTTCGCCGCGCGCGTGAAGGAGATGCTGGTGACCACCGGCTCGCAGGTGGAGTCCATGGCTCCGCTGGTGCGCCTGGAGCCGCTCGGCAACGGCGCCGCCGCGGTGATCGTGGAGTCCGCGCCGATCGACATTCCTGTCTGCCCGCCCGCGGCGGATCCTTCCGTCCGCGCCGGCCGCCTGCTGGCGGATCTGTCGGCCATCCTCATGGGCTTCGACGTCGACCCCTCGGCCAAGACGCTTCCGCGCTACCTCGTGGCGCGCGAGGAGGCACGGTCCGCGGGCGTCGATGTGGTGGCCGCGGAGATCGAGCTGCTCACCCTGTTCGCCGATCTCGCCGAGCTCAGCCGCAACCGCCCCATGGGCGAGCAGGCCAACACCGAGCTGCGCGTCCACTCGGACCGCGAGCACCTCCACCGCTACCTGACCACCCTCGACGTGGAGCGCGCCGGGCTGCCCGGCCACTTCGTCGACCGCCTGGCGGCTGCGCTGCGGCACTACGGCGTGGACTCGCTGGACCGCACGCCCGAGCTGGAGGCGGCCGTGTTCCGCATCTTCCTGGCGCAGAAGCGGGTGGCCGCTGACGTGCCGCTGGTGCTGGGCATCCTGGACCGCTGGATCGCCGAGCCGGCCCCAGACGCTGACCGTGCGGTGATCGCCCGGGCGCAGCTGGAGCGCCTGGTGCGCGCCACGCAGCTGCGGTTCCCCGCCGTCGGAGACCTCGCGCGTTCGGTCCGCTTCCGCTGGTTCGACCAGCCGCAGGTGGACGCCGAGCGGGCGGCCATCGTCGCCGGCGTGGGTGACGAGGTGGAGGCACTCGCCGCCACCCCTGACGCGCCCGACTACGACGAACGGATCGCCAGGCTGGCCGACATCCCGGAGTGGACGGCCAACTTCCTCGCGACGCGGTTGGGTCGCGGGGTGCCGGCGCACGAGCCGATGCTCGAGGTGCTGCTGCGGAAGTACTACACGGATTACGGGCTCTCGGACGTCTCCAGCGTCACGGTGGCCGACCGCTCCGTCGTGCTCGGCGATTACACCCTCAACGGGCGGCCGCGCCGCTTCGTGACGACGGTGGGCCTGGCCGACGAGCTCGCCGCGGGCGGGCCGCTGGAGTCGCTGATTGCCTCGCAGGTCGCGGAGCGGACGCCGGGCCATGACGCCGTGGTCGAGATGTATGTGCTGTGGCCGGAGCGCCCGGATGCCGAGGCGCTGGGCGCCGAACTGCTGGAGCGCCTGCGGTCCTGGGCCTGGGACCCGGCCGTGCAGAGGGTCGCGGTGGCGGTGTGCACCGCCGACGGCGCGGTGGAGTACCGCACGTTCCGGTTCACTGACGGTGAGCTCTACGAGGACGAGAAGATCCGTGGCCTGCCTCCGATGGTGGGGCGCCGCCTGGACCTGTGGCGGTTGCGCGACTTCGACACCACGCGCCTGCCCGCCCCCGACGACGTGCTGCTGTTCGAGTGCGTGGCGAAGTCCAACGCGGACGACCGCCGCCTCGTGGCGATGGCGCAGGTGCGGCAGCTGGCCGTGGTGCGCGACGCCGACGGCGGCCTGATCGGCCTGCCGCACGCCGAGCGCGCGGTCGCCAACTGCCTGGAGGCCATCCGTCGGACCCGTTCCGCCCGAGGCAAGGCCGGCTCGAAGCTGGACATGAACCACGTCTGGGTGCACGTCTGGCCGGAGATCGACCTGGATGTCTCCGACGTCGAGCCGCTCCAGGACCGGATCACCCCCCTGTCCGACGGCGCGGGCATCGAGGAGGTCCTCTGCCAGGGCCGCTTCGTCCGCGGCGACCGCCTCATCCCGCTGGCCGTCCGCTTCCACGCGCAGCCGGGCGCGGGCGTCACCACCACGGTCACCCCGCCGCCCACCGAGCCGCTCAAGCCGCTCGACGACTACACGGCCAAGGTGCTGCGCGCCCGCCGTCGCGGGCTGGTCTACCCGTACGAGCTCTCCGCGACCCTGGCCGGTCCCGGCGGCTCGCTGGTCGAGCTCGATCTCGACGGCGAGGGCCGCCTCGTCGAGGTGGACCGTGCCCCTGGCCGCAACAAGGCGGGCATCATCGTCGCTCGGGTCACCACACCGACGGCGCTGCACCCGGAGGGCGTGACCAGGATCGTGCTGTCGGGCGATCCGACGAAGGGTCTGGGCGCCGTCTCGGAGCCGGAGTGCTCGCGGATCATGGCCGCCATCGACCTGGCCGAGGAGATGGGGGTGCCGGTGGAGTGGTTCACGCTCAGCTCCGGGGCCCGGATCTCGATGGAGTCGGGCACCGAGAACATGGACTGGGTGGCCGCCGCGTTGCGCCGGATCGTCGAGTTCACCCAAGGGGGCGGCGAGATTAACGTGGTCGTCGCGGGGATCAACGTGGGCGCCCAGCCGTACTGGAACGCCGAGGCGACCATGCTGATGCACACCAAGGGCATCCTCGTGATGACGCCTGATTCGGCCATGGTGCTGACGGGCAAGCAGTCGCTGGACTTCTCGGGCGGCGTGTCGGCGGAGGACAACTTCGGCATCGGCGGCTACGACCGCGTGATGGGCCCCAACGGCCAGGCGCAGTACTGGGCGAAGGATCTGGGTGCGGCCATGGGCATCCTGATGTCGCACTACGACCACACCTATTCGCCCGAGGGCGAGTCCGGCCCCCGCCGTGCGGTGACGGGCGATGCCGTGGATCGCGACGTCTCGGAGTACCCACACAACATCGGCACGGATTTCGCCACCGTCGGGCAGATCTTCTCGGCCACCCACAACCCGGACCGGAAGAAGCCGTTCGACATCCGAACCGTCATCGCGGCGGTCTGCGACCAGGACCACCCGCGCGTCGAGCGCTGGGCGGGCATGGCGGAGGCCGAGACGGCGGTGGTGATCGACGCGCGTGTCGGCGGGCACTCGGTGTGCGTCGTCGGAATTGAGTCCAAGCCTGTGCCGCGCGCGGGGTTCCCCCCCACCGACGGCCCGGACACGTTCACCGGTGGCACGTTGTTCCCGCGGTCGTCGAAGAAGGTGGCTCGTGCCATCAACTCGGCATCCGGCAACCGGCCGCTGGTGGTGCTGGCGAACCTGTCGGGCTTCGACGGCTCGCCGGAGTCGATGCGCAACCTGCAGCTGGAGTACGGCGCGGAGATCGGGCGGGGCATCGTCAACTTCGACGGCCCCATCGTGTTCGTGGTCATCTCGCGCTACCACGGCGGCGCGTTCGTGGTGTTCTCCAAGCGGTTGAACGAGAACATGACGGTGCTGGCGCTCGAGGGGTCCTACGCCTCGGTGCTGGGTGGCGCGCCCGCGGCGGCGGTGGTGTTCGCCGGCGACGTGGCCAAGCGGACCGGTGCGGACTCGAGGGTCGCGGCGTTGGAGGCGAGCCTCCGGGACGCCTCCCCGGAGCAGCGGGCCGAGATCCAGGTGGAGTTGGCCGAGGTCCGGTCTGCGGTGCGGGCGGAGAAGATCTCGGAGGTCGCGGCGGAGTTCGACGGGGTGCACAACATCCACAGGGCCGTCGAGGTGGGTTCGGTGGATCGGGTGATCACGGCCGCCGAGCTGCGGCCGTCGATCGTCGGGGTGATCGAGGCCTACCGCCGCTGACCTCCCCCGTTCGGTGAGCCAGCTGCGGGCGAGGGCGAAGAGCCACGCCCGCTGGCTGAGGAGCGAGGAGCGCAGCGACGAGCCTCGAAGCCTAAGAAGAATGACCTTGTCGGCCCACGTTTCTGAGGCTTCGAGGCCGCTGCGCGGCACCTCAGCCAGCGGTTAAGCGAGGGGCGCAGCGCTCACCTCAGCCAGCGGTAGAGCGAGGGGCGCACCGCGGCGCCTCAGCCGTCGGAATGCGGGCCGGCAACCGCGTTACGCTCTGTACGTGACCGACGACGACCTCTGGGACCTCACCCGGACCAGACTGTTCTGGGCCGGGATCCTCGCCAACGGCGTGACCACCGAGGACGGGGCCGCGACAGTCGAGGCCGCCCTCCCCACCCGTCCGTCGTCCCATTCCGCCCTCCAACGCCTCCACCAGCTGGCCACGGATGAGCTGACGGGCATGTTGGCGCTGCTCTCCGATGACGAGCCGCGCTGGGCCGATGGCCACGGATCGACCGTCGGCGACGTTCGCCGCCTGCTCGACCGCTACGCCGGGTGAGCGATCGCGCGGTCATTCACGCGCGGCACCGGGCGCAACAGGCGCATCCCGTTGACGATCACGATCAGCACGGACGCCTCGTGGACGAGCATCCCGATCGACATCGTCACCCCACCGAACAACACACCTGCCAGCAGCGTTCCGACGGTGAGGAGCGCGATGGCGATGTTCTGCCTCATCACCCTCACGGTGCGCTTCGCCAGGCCGATGGCCTGCGGGATCCGGTCCAGCCGGCTGGTCATCAGGGCGATGTCGGCGGTCTCCACCGCGACAGCCGAGCCCGCGGCCCCCATCGCGATCCCGACGTCGGCCAGGGCGAGCGCCGGGGCGTCGTTGACGCCGTCGCCCACCATCGCGACGACGCGGCCCTCGGCCTGGAGGGCCCGCACCACGTCGAGCTTCTCCTCCGGCAGGAGCCCGGATCGGGCGTCGGCTATCCCGACCGTTCCCGCGACCGCGGCCGCGACCCTCGCCTGGTCGCCGGTGAGCATGAGGACGCGCGTCACACCGATCCGGTGCAGCGCCGCCACGAGCGCGGCCGCCTCGGGCCGAACGGCGTCGGCCACGCCGATGGCGCCCACGACGTCGCCGTCCACGGCCACCATGAGCGGGGTGTGGCCGGCGTCGGCGAGCGTCGCGGCCGCCTGGGCCGCCCACGCGTCGCCCTGCGGTGCGACCAACGCCACCGTGCCGACGGCCACCTCACGCCCACCGACCATCGCGACCACGCCGTGCCCGGGCACCGTGCGCACGCCGTCGGGGACCGCGGGCACGTCCAGCCCGCGGGCCAGCGCCTCCTCGACGACGGGGAGGGCCAGCGGATGATCCGAGCCCGCCTCCGCGCGCGCGGCCCAGCCGAGGACCTCGTCGGCGGTCCAGTCACCTCGGGCCACCACGTCGGTCAGCGCGGGCCGGCCGACGGTGAGCGTGCCGGTCTTGTCCAGCGCGACGGTGTCGACGCGGGCGGCCGTCTCGAGGAACTCGCCGCCCTTGATGAGGATGCCGTCACGGGCCGCGCGGCCGATGCCCGCCACCAGCGCCACCGGCACCGAGATGACCAGGGCGCCGGGGCAGCCGATGACCAGGAGGCTGAGGGCCAGTTCGAGGTCGCGGGTGAGCAGGCCCACCACGACGGCCAGGACGATGATCCCGGGGGTGTACCAGCGCGAGAACCGCTCCATGAACTGTTGGGTGCGGGCCTTGGCGTCCTGCGCCTCCTCCACCCGGTGGACGATGCGCGCGAGGGTGGTGTCGGCTCCGACGCCGGTGGCATCGAGGGTGACGAATCCGTCCGCGACAATCGTGCCGGCGAAGAGTGGGTCGCCCGCGGACTTCTCGGCGGGGATGGACTCGCCGGTGATCGCGGCCTCGTCGACGGCCGCCCGCCCGGAGGTCACCACTCCGTCGACGGGGACCCGCCCGCCGTGCTTGACCACCACGGTCTCGCCGAGCCCCACCTCAGCGGCCGGCACCTCCACCTGGGCACCGTCGCGGACGACGGTGGCGGTGTCGGGGGCCAGGGCCACCAGCTCGGCCAGTGCGGAGCGGGTCTTGGCCAGCGTCGCGTCCTCCAGCGCGTGGCCGACGGCGAAGAGGAACGTGACCGCGGCTGCCTCCCAGTAGTTGCCGATCGCGATGGCGCCCACGGCGGCGACGGCGACCAGAAGGTCGATCCCGATCACCCGCAGTCGAAGCGCCCGCACCGCGGACCGGGCCACCGGTGCGCCGGCCACGAGGGCGGCGGCCAGCATGAGCCAGCCGGCCGCCGGCCACACGAGCGCACCGGCCAGCCACGAGGACAGAATGAGGAATCCGGAGAGCGCCGGCACCCGCCAGCGATGGGACAGGAGTGTCATGGCCGGTCCTCAGAACGCCGACGGGCGGGCGGTGTAGCCGGCCTTGGCGACGGCGGCCACGAGGTCGTCGACGCTGGTGCGGGTGAGGTCGTGATCCACCTCGATGCGGGAGGAGGCGAAGTGGACCTTCGCCGTCGTCACACCGGGCAGCGCGCTCAGCGCCTTCTCGATCTTGGCCACGCAGGACGGGCAGCTGAAGCCTTCTGCGCGGAGGGTGGTGTGGGTGATGGTCGCGGTGGACATGGTCTCCTCCTGGAGGGTCGGTGCCGCTGGATGCGGCGATGTCTCGACGCTACGGGGGTGCCGCCGACGCTTCCTTGACGTGGATCAAGCCGCGTCGGGGGAATGGCGCTGCATGCCTGCCTGCGCAGCGGGGAGGTCTCACCTGCTCCGGGAGGCAACGGACGCGCTCGAGCCGAGCCCCTCCGCGGTCATGCTTGCGTCTTGGCGATCGTGGGCACGCCGGCGAACACCTGATCACGCCCATCGCGGCAATTGAGTGCGTTCCACCGGTGTCCTCTAGGGAGTTACTGATCAATGCTGTCCTCGGCGAGGACGTGCCGGGCGGGATGAGATGGTGCCACTGCATCTGGTGCGTGTACTCGACGTCCATATCCAGATGCAGGGGGGTCAGATCGCCCGATCCGGTGCGCCGCAGCCAGGACATGATTGATCAGTGATTCCCTAGGGCAGAGGACTCACGCGTTGTCGGATCCGCTCAGGATCGTGTCGTAGTCTTGGCCGCCGTAGAAGACGCCGAGGATGGTGATCTGCTGGGTCTCGTCATCGACGTAGGTAGCGATCACCGCACGCTTCTTGTAACTGGAGGTGCGAAGCCCAGGACGGATGTCGTCCCGCATTGTTCCTCGGTGCGGGAACACCGCGAGGCCCTCGCAGTGGGCCACGATGGCATCCACGTAATCGGCAGCAACCGTCGGCGATGCTGACGAAGCAAGGTACCGGTACAGGGCATCGAGTTGATCTGCCGCCTCCTGCGCAAACCGAACCGTGTAGGTCACTGGCCGCGCAGGGACACGAGCCGCGCACGGACCTCGCCTGCAGACAGCGCACCATCCGGGTCTGCCAGCAGCCTGTCATAGGCTGGAGCAACCTGCTCCAGAAGCCAGGCGTCGACCGCCCGATCGCGTGCCGCCAGGGCCCGTAGGCCTTCGCGGATGACCTCGCTTTCGGAGGCGTACTCTCCTGAGACCACCTTGGCGCGGACCATGTCGGCCATCTCGTGGGGCAACGTCACACTCATCTGCTTCGTAGTTCTCATGTCGACCTCCCTCCATCCATCCAGGGTAGGACTGAATCCTACTCGGCGGGAGAGTCGTTCGGCATTGCCTGACAGACTGGGTGTTGGGGCAGGCTGGGGCCATGACTCAGCACGCTCAGACCCATCACGCCGGCGACACCTGCGTGGCGCTGGTCCCCGTCTTCCGCGGGCTGGATGCCGGCCAGCAGGAGGAGGTGGCAGGATTCGCGAGGCCCATCAGGGCCGCCGCCGGTGAGCAGCTGCTCGCGCCGACGGACCGGACCAGACGCCTCCTCGTCGTCCACCGCGGAAGCGTCCGCGTGGTGCACCTGCTGGACACGGGCCACGAGCGCGTCGTGCGGGTGATGGGTCCGGGCAGCGTCGTCGGCGAGGCTTCGTTCATCCTGGGTCGCCGCCCCGACAACTACGCCTATGCCGAGACCGACGTCGAGCTGTGCTCGTTCGACCACGCGGACCTGGCGCGCCTCGTCGCCCGCTACCCGGACATCGCCGTGCGGATGCTGCAGATGCAGGCCGAGCGGCTGGCCGCTGCCGAGCGGATGCTGGCCGCGTTCGGGGGGCGGGACGTGGGCGCGAGGGTCGCGGCGTACCTGCTGGACCTTCCGTCCCGCCGCGAGCCCGGAGGCGCGGTCGTCGAGCTGCCCATGGCGAAGAAGGACGTGGCGAGCTACCTGGGCACCACCCCGGAGACGTTCAGCCGCCGGCTCCGCGACCTCGTCGACGACGGCGTGGTGGAGCTGGCGGGCCGACGTGGGGTGCGGATCCTCGACGCGGAGGGCCTCGAGCGCCGCGCCGACGCTACTGCGTGATGTCGTAGCGCAGGAGGCGCGCCTTGTCCGCCTTCCGCGTGGAGCCCTGAAGGGCCAGCAGCTCGGCGTAGATGCCGTCGGTGGTGGCCAACTCCGCAGGGGTGCCGATCTCGTCGATGCGACCGTCACGCAGCGTCACGATCCTGTCCACCGTCGAGATGGTGGACAGCCGGTGAGCGATGATCAGCGTGGTCCGACCCTCCATCAGCTCCTCCAACCCGGCCTGCACCGCGCGCTCGGACTTGGTGTCCAGGGAGCTGGTGGCCTCGTCGAGGATGAGGATGGGAGCATCCTTGAGCAGGGCGCGCGCCACGGAGAGCCGCTGCTTCTGCCCGCCGGAGAGCTTGACGCCCCGCTCGCCGATCTCGGTGTCGAAGCCGTTGTGGAGGTGCGAGATGAAGGACAGCGCATTCGCCCGCCTGGCCGCGACACTCAACTGCTCGTCAGTGACGCCGTCCTGCCCGTAGGCCATGTTCTCGCGGATGGTGCCGGAGAACAGGCTGGCGTCCTGGAACACCACGCCCACCTCGCGGCGGAGCGCCACCGTCGGCACGTCGTCGACGGACTGGCCGTGGACGCGCAGCGCCCCGGAGGTCACCGGGTAGAGCTTCATGATGAGGTTGACCAGCGTGGTCTTGCCGCCTCCGGACTCGCCCACGAACGCGATCCGTTCGCCGCGGTTCACCCTGAGGTCGATGTCTCTCAGGACCAGCCCGTCGGCGCCGTCACCGTCGCCGTAGCCGAAGTCAACGTGGTCGAACTCGATCACCGGATCGGAGTCCACCCACTGCACCACGGCCGACGGCGCGGCCTCCAGGGCGTTGTTGGGCTCGTCGGTCTCGTTCATCACCTTGAAGTACTCGCGGCTTCCAGCGACGGCGCGCTGCGTCATGTCCACCCAGTAGCTCATGGAGGTGACGGGCATCCGCGCCATGGTGGTGAGCTGGATGAGGAGGACCATGGTGCCGACGCTGTACTGGCCGCTGGCCGTCTGGTAGAAGATGATGGCGTAGATCCCGAAGAACACCACGTCCAGCGCCCCCCGGCGCCAGAGATCCATGGTGTGCCAGAACCGGGACTGCTGCCGCGACAAGGCGATGGCGTCGCGGTAGTGGCCCTTGAAGGACTCCAGCTCGCTCTTCTCGGTGACGAAGCTCTTCACCACCCGCATCTGTCCGATCACCTCGGAGAAGCGGCCGCCTGAGATGTCGTAGTGGTCGTTCTTCTGCTTCTCCCACACCTGCCACTTCTTCGACGTCCTGGCCGTCAGCCACACGAAGGTCGGGTAGATGAGGATGAGCAGGATCGTCAGCCACGGCGAGTAGAACGCCGTGATGACGAGCACCGCGAGCAGTGTCACCACGGTCGGGAAGAAGCCGTTGCTGAAGGTCTGGAGGAAGTCGGTGATCGACGTGATGGAGCGGTTGAGCCGGGAGATGATGGTGCCGGTCAGCTCGTTGTCGTAGTAGCGCTGCGGGAGCCGCAGCAGCTTGCGGTAGTAGTTGGCCGACAGGATGGCGCGCAGCCGCACGGACATCAGGTCGCCGAAGTAGCCCGAGAGGTTCGTGATCGCCGAGTTCGCCAGGGCGATGATCAGCAGCACCACCGCCAGCCACATGAGGTCCGCGACGGTGCCGCCGCGTCCCTCCGCGATGTCGACCACCGTGTCGGTGGCCCTGGCGATGACGAACGGCGTCAGTAGCGCGGTGGCCGAGGTGGCGATCGCGCCGAGCGTGACGGTGAGGTAGAGGGGCCACAGCTCTTTGGCTGTGGCCATGATGGTGACGATGCTGCGCACGGGGTGACTCCTTCGGTGGGCACTCTACCCACGTCGACCGGGTCACTCCCGCTTGCGACTCAGCAGCCGTTGCAGCACGACGAAGATCAGCAGGAGAACCCCGATGACGATCTTCGTCCACCATGACGACAGGGTGCCCTCGTAGGTGATGATCGTCTGGATCAGGCCCAGGACGAACACACCGAGGAGCGAGCCCAGCACGTAGCCGCTGCCGCCCGTCAGCAGGGTCCCGCCGATCACGACCGCCGCGATCGCGTCGAGCTCCATGCCGACGCCCGTCAGCGCGTACCCGGATCTGGAGAACATGGCGAAGAGCAGGCCGCCGAACCCGGCGCAGGTGCCGGAGACCACGTAGGCCAGCACCTTGGAGCGGGCGACCGGCAGACCCATCATGAGCGCCGACTGCTCCCCGCCGCCCAGCGCGTACACGGTGCGCCCGAAGCGCGTGTAGTGGAGGATGTAGACCGCCAGCAGGACGAGGGCCAAGGCGATCATGACGGCAACCGTCAGGCGGAATCCTGACGAGCCGAAGGCAATGCTGCGGCCGGTCAGGGTCACGAAGGACTCGTCGTTGATCGCGATCGACTCGGGCGCGATCACGAAGCAGAGCCCGCGCGCGAAGAACATCCCGGCGAGGGTGGCGATGAATGGCTGGACCTTGAAGATGTGGATGATCAGGCCGTGCATGAGCCCGATCGTCGATCCGACCAGCACCGCCATCGGCAGCACCACCTCGATCGGCCATCCGTCCCGGAGCGTGGAGGCGGTGACGATGGCCGACAGTGCCAGGACCGCGCCCACCGAGAGGTCGATGCCGCCGGTGATGATGACGAAGGTCATGCCCACCGCCAGAGCGATGAGGAAGGAGTTGTTGATCAGCAGGTTGCCGAGCATCCGCGCGGAGAGGAAGTTGTCGTAGCGCAGGCCGCCCACGATGAGCATCAGTGCCAGGACGACGAAGGTGCCGATGACCGGCAGCTGGGCCGCGGAGAGCCGGAAGCGTGGGCGCGCGCGCTGGGTTGTCGTGCTCATGCCGCGACCGCCTGCACCTGGGGACGCCGCCGGCCCCAGTGTTCGAGTTTGTCTCGAACCACCGGCGACTGGAGCAGCGTCACCGCGATCACCACCAGGGCCTTGAACAGCGGCGTGACCAGCGGCGAGATCCCGAGGATGGTCACGGTGAGGGAGAGGGTGGTGATGATGAACACTCCGATCACGGTGCCGCTGAGGGAGAACTTGCCGCCGGCCAGCGATGTGCCGCCGATCACGACGGCGAGAATGGCATCCAATTCGATGAAGAGCCCCGCGTTGTTCGCATCCGCGGCCATGACGTTGGCCGACAGCAGCAGCCCCGCGATGCCGGCGAACAGCCCGCCGACGATGTAGACCGTCCACGTGATGGTGCGTGCCCGCACGCCCGCGAGCCGCGCGGCCGCCGGGTTGATGCCCACCGCCTCGATCAGCATGCCGAGCGCGCCCTTCCTGCAGACGAGGAGAACGATGAGGAACGCCGCGGCGGCGATCCACGCCGGGACGGGCAGTCCGAGCACCCAACCGGAGCCCAGCCACTTGTACGGGGTGGAGTTGACGGTGGTGATGAAGCCGTTGGTGATCAACATGGCGATGCCGCGCCCCGCCATCATGAGGATGAGGGTGGCGATGATCGGTTGGATGCCCAGCACCGCGACCATGAACCCGTTCCAGGCGCCGAGCACCAGGCACAGCGCGAGCGCCATACCGATGGCGGATGCGACGGTGAGCACCGAGTCGGGGTCCGGCGACGCCTGGATCGTGCTGAGTGCCAGTGCTCCCGAGATGGCGACGATGGCACCCACGGAAAGGTCGATGCCACGCGTGGCGATGATGAGCGTCATGCCCAACGCCACCAGCATCAGTGGGGCCGAGTTGCGCAGGATGTCGATCAGCGAACCGAAGAGGTGCCCGTCGCGGACGGTGACGGCGAGGAAGTTGGGCCGGTAGATGGTGTTGGCGGCGAGCATCGCAACGAGTGCGACGAGTGGCCAGAACAGGTTGTGCGACACCATCCGGGAGAGCCTTCCCGATCGGCGCGTCTCCTGGGAGGTGTCAACGCTCGGTGTGGTCGGTGCATCGGTCATCGGGCGGCCCCCGCGATCTGGGTCACGACGTCGTTCACGGTGAGGTCCCCACTGTTGGTGAGCTCGGAGATCTTGCGCCGGTCGCGCATCACCACGATCCGGTTGCTCAGCCGCAGCACTTCTTCCAACTCGGCCGAGATGAACACCACGGACATGCCGTCCGCGGCGAGCTCCGCGACGAGCTTCTGGATCTCCGCCTTGGCGCCGACGTCGATGCCGCGGGTGGGCTCGTCGAGCAGGAGGAGCTTGGGTTGCGTGGCGAGCCAGCGTGCCAGCAGGACCTTCTGCTGGTTGCCGCCGGACATGTTCCGTACGAGCAGGTTGGGGTTGGCGGGGCGGATGCTGAGCGCCTTCATGTAGTGGTCGACGATCTCGTCGGCCTGCTTGTCAGGCAGCTTCCGCAGCCATCCGCGGTCCGCCTGCACGGCGAGGATGATGTTCTCGCGGACCGTGAGGTCGCCGACGACGCCCTCGGCCTTGCGGTCCTCCGAGGAGTAGGTGATGTGGGAGTCAAGCGCGGCGCGGGGACCGCGGAACTTCGCAGGCTTCCCCTCCACCTCGAGCTCGCCGGTGGTGGACATGTCCGCGCCGCACAGCAGCCGGGCGAGCTCGGTGCGGCCGGAGCCCAGCAGGCCGGCCACGCCGACCACCTCGCCCTCGTAGAGGTCCAGGTCGAACGGTTCGATGGTGCCCTTCCGGCCCAGGCCAAGTGCCCGGACAAGAGGCCGACGCTCGGCCCCGGCGGCCGGAGCGGCCACTCGGAGGTGTCCGAGAGCCTCCAGGGATCGGCCGATCATCTTGGACACCAGCTCGTGCTGGCTGAGGTCCCGGGTGAGGTATTCACCGATGAGCAGCCCGTTGCGTAGCACGGTCAGGCGGTCCGCGATGGCGTAGATCTGGTCCAGGAAATGGGAGACGAAGAGGATGGCCACGCCCTGGTCGCGCAGGCCCCGCACCACGGTGAACAACTGCTCCACCTCCCCCGCGTCGAGTGAGGACGTGGGCTCGTCGAGCACGAGGACCTTGCAGTCGATGGAGGTGGCGCGGCAGATCGCGACGAGTTGTTGGATGGCCAGGGAGTGGGTGCTGAGCTTCGATGCCGGGTCGATGTCCAGCCCCATCCGGCGCAGGTGCTCGCCCGCGGCCCTGCGGGTGGCGCCCCAGTTGATGAACGGCCCTGAGCGCAACTCCTGCCCGAGCATCACGTTCTCCGCCACAGAGAGGTTCTCGCAGAGATTGACCTCCTGATAGACGGTGCTGACCCCGGCCTGGCGCGCCTGTTCCGGGCTGCTGAAGCGGACCTGGGAACCCTCGACGACGATGGTGCCGGAGTCGATCCCGTAGATACCAGTGAGCGCCTTGATCAGGGTGGACTTACCCGCCCCGTTCTCGCCCATGAGGGCATGGACCTCGCCCGGCAGGAGTCGGAAACTCACGTCCTGCAGTGCTTTGACCCCGGGAAATTCGATCGAGATGTCTGTCATCTCGACGATCGGGGCCACCTCGCTCTGAGCGAGGTCCGATGCCGTCATAGGTGTTCTCCTGTGGTTGTCAGGTGCGGCGGGGGTCAGTACTGACGGTCCGCGATGACGGCCTTGGCCGCCTCCTGGTCGAACGCCTCATCCTTGACCACGATGCGCTTCTCCACCTCTTCACCGGCCAGCACCGACTTGGCGATGTCGGCGAGGTCCGGCCCGAGCAGCGGGTTGCACTCGACGATGTAGTTGATCTTGCCGTCGACGAGGGCCTGCATGCCGTCCTTGACCGCGTCGATCGTGATGATCTTGATGTCCTGGCCGGGCACCTTGCCGGCCGCTTCGATGGCCTCGATGGCGCCCAGGCCCATGTCGTCATTGTGGGCGTAGACGATGTCGATCTTGTCGTGCTTCTGCAGGAAGCCCTCCATGACCGTCTTGCCCTCGGTGCGGGTGAAGTTGCCGGTCTGGGAGTCGATGATCTCGAGATCGGTGCCCTCGATGGCGGAGGCGAACCCGGTCTTGCGGTCGTTGGCAGGGGCCGAGCCGGTGGTGCCCTGCAGTTCGACGATGGTCAGGCCCTGGCCGTCGTACTGCTCCTTGGCCCACTCGCCGGCCATCTCGCCCTCCTTGACGAAGTCCGAGCCGATGAAGGTGGCGTAGAGGGAGTCGTCATCGCTGTCGATGGCGCGGTCCGTGAGGACGACGGGGATCCCGGCGTCCTTGGCCTCCTGCAGGACTGCGTCCCATCCGGTCTCCACCACGGGGGAGAACGCGAGGATGTCCACGCCCTGCGAGATGTAGGAGCGCAGCGCCTGGATCTGGTTCTCCTGCTTCTGCTGCGCGTCGGAGAACTTCAGGTCGAAGCCGTTCTCCTTGGTGAGGGTGTCCTGGATGGACTTGGTGTTGGCCGCGCGCCAACCGGATTCGGCCCCCACCTGCGAGAAGCCGAGCACGATCAGCTCGCCCTCGGCCCCTCCGCCCGTGCTTCCGGACGGGGTGGAGGCAGTGTCGTCCGCGCACGCGGCGAGCGGCACGATTGCCGCCGCGGCCAGTGCGCCGAGAATGGTCCTGCGATTGAACTGCTGCATCAAAGGCTCCTAACACGTGTGATGCACAGCGCCTGGTTGCCCAACCGCGACACCTTCGTCGCATCCCCCGGGTTTCCTGGCGCATCGTGTGAACGTTCACATCGAATGCCTTGATCCTTGCCCCTTGTCGGCGCAAGGTCAAGCGGGCGCCGATAGATTTATCGAAACGTTACGAGACGCCAAAACTTTCGCCCACTAGGCGTTGGGGAGCCAGACGCGCATGGCACCCGAGGCGCGGTTGCCCCAGGTGTGGAAGGGGATGGCCCGCACTGTGACCGGCTGCCCCGTGGGGGCGGTGGCTGGCGCGCCGTACAGCGGGCCCACCCCCGGCCGTGGGGTGACCGCGATCTCGAGCCCGCCGTCGGACTCGATCGGCGCACTGGTGGCGTCGACGATCACATCGTCCAGGCGGATCCCCTCAGGGAGGTCCACCTGCTCGACGCAGTACACCTGGGGTCCGCGCTCGAGCGCGAGACAGCCGCGCACCGAGTCCACGCGATGGTTGGCCTGCGTCCAGCGGGGGGCCATCGGCAGGTCGAGGGCGAGCGGGGTGGCTGCGAGTTCGACGCGAGCGTAGCCGTCGGCGTCCGGCTGGACCGGCTGCCCGTCGATGGTGGGAGCATCGGCCCAGCTCGGGATCCGGAGAGCGACAGGAAGGCCGGCCGGGCCGGCGATCTCGACGCGGCCGTCGTCGGGGTAGCTGGTGCGCACGACAACGATTCCGCCGCCGAGGGCTTCGGGCACGTCGATCTCGCAGGCGGTGTAGAGGTGGAGCGCCAGGGCGTCGCCGTCGATGGAAGCCACGTAGCCGCTCAGCTGGGCGAAGACGCGGGCGATGTTGGGCGGGCAGCAGGCGCAGGCGTACCAGGGGGTGCGCTCACGGGGTGCGCTCTCTTCCGAGTAGCGGTCTGGGCGCAACTGGAGCGGGTTGGAGTAGAAGAATCGGGTACCGGACCCGTCGAGCGAGGCGGCCAGCGCGTTGTGCAGCTCGCGCTCGATGGTCTCGGCGTAGCGGGCGCCGCCCTCGGCCAAGTACATGCGCCAGTTCCAGTGCAGGTCCGCGATGGTGGCGCAGGTCTCGGCGTAGGCGCGGTCCGACGGCAGCTCGTAGTCGTCGCCGAACGCCTCGTCGCGGTGGCGCGAGCCGAATGCGCCGGTGATGTACATCTTGCGCTCGTGGGCGCTGTCCCACTGGGCGCGCATCGCAGCCAGCAGCGACTGGTCGCCCTCCTCGAGGACCAGGTCGGTCACCCCTGCGTTGAGGTAGAGCTGCCGGACGGCGTGGCCGACGGCGCTGGTGGATTCCCGAACCGTGGCGTGGTCCTGGAAGTAGCGGGCCCCGAGTGAGCCCACCTTGAGCAGGCCGGAGCCGCGGTGGTCCACCTGGTGGCGGGCCAGGTCCAGGAAGCGGCGCTCGCCGGTGTGCCTGTAGAGCTCCACTAGCGCGGTCTCCAATTCAGGGTGCCCGCAGTATCCCACCTTGTCAGTTGCTGGTCCGAAGGTGGCGTCCACGAGGTCGACGAAGCGGACGGCGATGTCCAGGAGGTCGGTGCGGCCGGCGCGGGCCAACGCGACGGCGGCCTGCACCATGTGGCCGAGCACGTACATCTCGTGGGTCCAGTCCAGCTCCGCGAACTTCTTCTCGGGGTGCACGCCCTGGATCCAGGTCATCACGTAGCCATCCGGCTCCTGGACGCGGGCCACGAGGCCGATCACGTCGTCGAGCCAGGCGTCGAACTCACGGGTGCCGGTGCGGGCGATCTCCCAGGCCACCGCCTCGATGGTCTTGTAGAGGTCTGAGTCGGCGAACCAGAACCCGCGCCATTCGGCGGTGGACTCGCCGATCAGACGGCGGAAGTTGTCCAGGTTGCCGGCCTCCTCGAGCTGGGCGATGCAGTGCGGGATGGTCGCGGCGGCGTTGCGCAGCTGCCAGGCGCCCAGCCGCGAGGCGGGGTCCAGGCGGACCCCGGTGATCGCGACGGGGTGACGCGGGCCTGCGGCCAGAGGGGAAGCGGGGGCGACGAGCGGGAGGGTGGCCACGGGACAGCCTTTCATCGTTGAAATACGTGTCCAATGGTGCCCCGTCGTGCGGGAGCGGTCAACCCCTCCCCGACCCTGCAGGTGAACGACGAAGGGCCCACTCCCGACGGGAGTGGGCCCTTGAAGTCGGACGTCAGCGCTCGGTGATCGGCACGTAGTCGCGCTTCTTCTCGCCGATGTAGATCTGGCGCGGACGCCCGATCTTGCGGTTGGGGTCCGCGTGCTGCTCGCGCCACTGCGCGATCCAGCCGGGGAGCCGGCCGAGGGCGAACAGGGCCGTGAAGTGCTGCGAGGGGAATCCCATCGCCTCGTAGATGAGGCCCGTGTAGAAGTCCACATTGGGGTACAGCTTGCGTTCGATGAAGTAGTCGTCGTTGAGCGCCGTCTCCTCCAACTCCAGCGCCATGTCGAGCAGCCGGTTGTTGCGGCCGGAGATGCGCAGCAGCGCGTCGGCGTGACCCTTGATGATCTTGGCGCGCGGGTCGTAGTTCTTGTAGACCCGGTGGCCGAAGCCCATCAGCTTCACGCCGGACTTCTTGTCCTTGACCTGGCTGACGAACTCCTTGATGTCCAGGCCCTCATCCTGGATACGCGAGAGCATCTCCAGCACGGCCTGGTTGGCGCCGCCGTGCAGAGGGCCGGACAGCGCGTTGACGCCGGAGCTGACCGAGGCGTAGATGTTGGCATCTGCCGAACCCACGAGCCGCACCGTCGAGGTGGAGGCGTTCTGCTCGTGGTCCGCGTGCAGGATGAACAGCGTCTCGAAGGCACGGACGATGTCCGGGTCGATGTGGTACTCCTCCTGCGGCGTGCCGAAGGACAGGCGCAGGTAGTTCTCGACGTAGCCGAGTCCGGTCTGCGGGTAGAGGAACGGCTCCCCGACGGAGCTCTTGTACGCGTAGGCGGCCAGGGTGGGCATCGAGCCCAGCAACCGGAGCGACGCCTCCTCGACCTGGTTGGTGTCGTGCACCGAGAGGGTGTCGCGGTGGAACGAGCCGAGCGCCATGATGCCGGCGGCGAGCACCTGCATGGGGTGGGCGCCGCGCGGGAAGCAGCGGAACAGCTCGCGCATGCGCTCGTCGAGCATCATGCGGCGCGAGATCTTGAGGCTGAACTCGTCGAGCTCATCCTGCGAGGGGAGGTGACCGTAGATGAGGAGGTAGGTGACCTCGATGAACGTGGCCTGCTCGGCGAGCTGCTCGATGGGGTAGCCGCGGTACTGCAGCACACCCTCGTCGCCGTCGATGAACGTGATCGACGACGTGCACGACGCGGTGTTCACGAAGCCGGGGTCCAGGGTGGTGGCGCCGGTCTGCGCCAGGACCTTGCCGATGTCGAATCCATCGTTGCCCTGCGTGGCCTCCACGATCGGCAGTTCAAGCTCGAGATCCCCGTACCTGAGGAATCCGCTGTCGGTCATGCGTTGCCTTTCTTTTGGGTCCCGGCGACCGTCGTGGGCGCCGTTGATGCCTACTCACTGGCCTGCACCCCCACCCTACAACGCTGGAGGGAACCTCCGGAAAGCGTCCAATCTTGTTGTAGAGACCACACAAAACAGCCCCCACCCGTCAGAGCGACGGGAGGGGGCTGCAGAGTCGGTGGGTCAGATGCCCTCGGAGGACTCCGAACGGCGAACGGTCTCGCCGGTGGCAGGGTCGCTGACCACGCGGGTCTCGGTGGTGCGGCTGCGGTTGGAGGCGAGCAGCGCCCAGATGAGGCCGACGACACCTGCCGCCATCAGGATGTAGCCCACGAGATCCAGGCTGATGTAGGGGACGTCAGCCTCCACTGCGAACGTGAGGATGGCGCCGAGCGCGATGAGGAAGACGGATGAACCGATACGCATGAGTGGCTCCTTGCTTGTTCAGATGTATCTCTCCCTCATACCCACTTCGGCGGATTTCAAACATCGCCCCCTCCCGGAGCAACCGACGTTTCCCGGGATGACGCTCACCGTTCACCCGTTCGGCATACATTGCTCGCGTGACGATCGAGCCGCCCCCCGCCGTCGACGCCGTGCCACAGGCCGGCGCGCTGTCCTCCACCAAGGCCCCGCGCAGGAAGGTGGTCGCCTGGGCATTCTGGGACTGGGGCACGCAGCCGTTCGCCACAGTGATCACCACGTTCGTGTTCTCGGTCTACCTCACCAGCTCCGCCTTCGGTGAGAAGGACCAGGTCACCATCCAGCTGGCCTGGGCGACGGGTACCGCGGGCCTGCTCATCGCCCTGCTGGCCCCGGTGCTCGGCCAGGGCGCGGACCGCACGGGAAAGCGGATGTTCCACCTGCGCTGGCAGACCTGGCTGCTCGCGGCGATCTGCGCGGCGATGTACTTCGTCGCGCCGGCGCCCGAGTACTTCCTGCTGGGCGCGGTGCTGCTGGGCGCGGGCAACGTGGTCTCGGAGATCGCCAACGTCAACTACTACTCGGCGCTGGACCAGGTCAGCACCCCGTCCGACGTGGGCCGGGTGAGCGGCCTGGGCTGGGGCCTCGGTTACCTCGGCGGCATCACCATCCTGCTGGTCATCATCGCTGTCCTGGGCTCCGACTTCACGCCCGACGACGTGCGGCTCTCGATGCTCATCTGCGGGGCCTGGACTCTGCTGTTCACCATCCCGATCTTCATCGCGCTCAAGGACCGGAGGCCCGATCACGTGCCGCCGTCGCTGGGCATCGTCGGCTCCTACCGCGAGCTGTTCCGCTCCATCGGGCGCGTGGGCCGCGACAACCCCAACACCCTGTTCTTCCTCGTCGCCTCCGCCCTGTTCCGCGACGGCCTGGCCGGGGTGTTCACCTTCGGTGGCGTGCTCGCCGCCGGCACGTTCGGCTTCACGTTCGGCGAGGTGGTGATCTTCGGCGTGGTGGCCAACGTCGTCGCCGGCCTTGCGACGATGCTGTTCGGCCTGCTCGACGACAGACTCGGCCCCAAGCGGGTGATCCTGTTCTCCCTCGGGATGCTGGTGGCCCTCGGCCTGGGCATCTTCTACTTCCACGACGGCGGCAAGACCGTCTTCTGGATCTTCGGCCTGGGCATGACCCTGTTCGTCGGGCCGGCGCAGTCGGCCAGCCGATCCTTCCTTGCGCGCCTCATCCCCGAGGGCATGAGCGGCGAGATGTTCGGGCTGTATGCGACGACCGGGCGCGCGGTCAGCTTCCTGGCACCGCTGATGTTCGGGTTGATGATCACGGTGGGTGTCGCGGTGACGGGCGACGCGCAGGAGTCCAGCCAGCACTGGGGCATCCTCGGAGTGGTGCTGGTGCTGCTGGCCGGCTTCATCGTCGCCTTGTTCGTCAAGCAGCCGCAGCGCGCCGTCGCCTCGTGACCTTGCGGACGGCGCGCGGAACACCGGACCATGGTGGGGATCCGGTCGTCGACAGGCGGTGATGCCCAACCGCCGCGAAGCGGAGGTCTGCCCATGCTGCTTGACGCCAGCGTCGTCTCACGCTCAGACCTCGTTCGTGCCCCCAGGCACAAGGAATGGTGGTACGTGGGCTGGGTGGACGACAGCCGCACGGTCTACACGAGCTTCCACGCCATCAGGCTCCCGCCGGTGGATAACGTGGTCTTCACGGTCTTCGATCTCGCGGCCGGAAGGCCCGTGGCCCGGTCGCGGAAGTTGTTCCTCACCGCCCCGGCCGGTCTCGACCACACGGAGCTGCGTGCCGACTCGCGGCGGGGCCAGGTCCACTACTCGGGATCAAGCGAGGCGGGCTGGAGCCTGCGGTTCTCCGACGGCGGCGTGGAGGCCGACGTAATGATCCGCCCCACCGCCCCTCCGTTCATCAAGAAGGAGAACCAGTTCGCGCATCAGTACTCAATGGTCAGCTCGATGCACACCGCCGTGCGCGGGTCCGTCGGGGCGGACGGCCGCGAGTACGCCTTCACCGATCCCCTCGGATACGCCGACCATTGCTCCGGACACCTGCCGCGCCGGACGGGCTGGCTTGCGTTGTGGCTCCTGGTCAAAGGAGTGAAGGCCACCGGATCCGGGATCGACGTCCTGCCCGCCACGCCTGCAGCCATCGCCAGCAGCGACGGACCATCGAACTGACAGTGACGGCCCACCCCCGTACGACTTGGACCACAGCGTTCAGGCACGGCCTGGGCGGAGCAGCGGGATTCTGGGTGACGAACCCTCGATCCCACTCCCACCCATCGCGGCGGGATGGCGCGAGGCTACCGTCCGCGGCTCGTCGTGTCCGGATCTACGGAGTCGGTCCGGCGACGCGGGTGGCAAGGTCGTCGAGTTACGCCCGGTGTTGAGTGCCTAAATGGTGCTTGCAGTGACATCACAGTAGTGTCATAGTGGAGTCATGGACCTGGACCCCTACCTGAACGCATTGCGCGACGACCTCGCCAAGGCCACCGCGCTTGCCGATGAGCACACGCGCAGCGTGGCTGCGCGCCTGCTGGCCGCGCTGGAGCCCGCCCTGCGGCTGCGGCTGATCGAGACGCTGACCGACGCAGCGGCATCCCTCAGCGCCGAGCTGGGCGACGTCGTGGAGGTGCGCATGGACGGCCGGGACCCCGTGTGGTGGGTCCAGCACCAGATTGCGGACGGCGCCGTGGAACCAACGCTGGTGCCGCCCGAGGGCGAAGCCGACGGCACCGCCCGCATCACCCTCCGCCTGCCCGAGGCCGTCAAGACGAGGGCGGACGCGGCAGCGGACTCCGCCGGCACGTCCCTCAACACCTGGATCGTCAACGCGGTCCGCGCCTACCTCGTCGGGGTCGCAGGCCGCGGCCCCGACCTCCGCACCGAGCGCCGGATCACCGGCTGGGCCTGAGAGGGGACCACCATGAGCGCCACCGCAACCCTTCGCCGCGAGACCTTCCCGGCATCCGCAAAGACCACGCTGCACGTGTGGGTCCAGGCGGCCGACGTCACCGTTCGGCACGAGGCCACCGACACGTGCACGATCGAGGTGGCCTGCCACGACGAGGCCGACCTCGGCCAGGTCGAGTTTTCTACAGCTGGAGACGTCGTCGGCGTGCGCGTGCCGCCGCTGCTCGTCGAGCAGTCGGGACGCCGCGGACTCGCCATCGACCTAGGCTTCCTGAGCCTCTCGCTCGGCGACGCGCGGGCCCGTGGCGTCACCGTCACCGCCGTGCTGCCCGAGGGTGCGTCCGTGCAGGTCGAGTCGAAGTCCGGGGACATCGTGGTCGGGGGACGCTCGGCGCGGACGAAGCTCCGGACCGGGTCGGGTGCCGTCACAGTCGAGGAGGCCGACGAGGCCGTGCTCGCCGCCGGGTCGGGCGACGTGACGGCCGAGCGCATCCACGCCGACGGGCAGGTTCGCACGGGCTCTGGAGACGTCCGGGTGCGGCACGCCTCCGGCACGCTGACGGTCGGGACAGGGTCCGGTGACCTCGAGGTGGCCTTGTTCGACGGCGCCGCCATCACGCTGCGGACGGCGTCCGGGGACGTCAGCGTCGGCCTACCGACCGGCGTCCCGATCTGGCAGGACGTCCAGTCGACCAGCGGCGACGTGGACGCCCGCCTGGAGCCGGCGGGCCAGCCCGTAGAGGGGGACCCCTTCATCACGGTGCGGGTGACCACGGCGTCCGGGGACGTCACACTGCGCAACGCCTGACAATTCCAAGAGACGCCCCCGGGGCCCGGCTGCCCCCTAGCCGGGGGCGGGCCGACCAGCGCAGAGCGGTCGGGTAGGTCCTGACCTCACTTGCAGTGGTGGAGGGAGGCGGTGAGTCGTGCGATTGGCGGCCGTCAGGGATCGAGGTGTCAGGCTGGAGGCGGCGACAAACGACGGCTCCTACGCTCGCATGTTCCGGCGACACGCCCATCCTTTCAGCGCCTGGTCGAGGCTGTGGGCGCGCCGCTTCACGGCCTGAGTGCGAGGGAAGAACACCGGCACCGACTACGTTTCATGCACGCCAACCCGCACCCCCAGACCAGCACGACACGCCGTCGCGATAGACCCTCGGGGACCCATGCGGGCACCGACGCGGGGTCCGACGGCGTTTCGTGCACGCCACCCAGGATGCCGTTCCTCGTGGGTGAAGTCTCGAGGTGCCCCATCCTGGCTCCCACCTCCGTGTCGGGCTGCAACTTGCTATCCACAGAGCGGCTTCTGTGCATATACACAGAAACCGCCCCATGGATAGCATCCTGCAGGCCTGGGCCCGAGTCAGGTCAGGCCGCCGCCGTCTCACGCGCGTGGCGCCGTCGCTCCTCACGACGGATCGCCTGCCGGTCCGGGTCAGGAACCGGCGAGGCGAGCAGCAGCTTCTGCGTGTAGGGATGCTCGGGTCGACCCGTGACCTGCTCCGCCTCCCCCTGCTCCACCAGCTCGCCCTTGTACATCACCGCGACCCGATGGCTCACGTGCCGCACCACGTCCAGGTCGTGCGAGACGAACAGGTACGACACCCCGGTCAGCTGCTGGATCTCCAGCAGCAGGTCAAGCACCCGGGCCTGCGTCGAGAGGTCCAGCGCGCTCACCGGCTCGTCGCACACGATGAGCTTCGGCCGCAGCGCCAGCGCCCGCGCGATGGCGATCCGCTGCCGCTGCCCGCCCGAGAACTCGCGCGGCAGCCTGCCCATGGCGTCCAACGGCATATGCACCCGGTCCAACAGCTCCTGCACCCGCTTGAGGGCGTCCGGGCCGGTGACGCCCTGGATGCCCAGCGGCTCGGCGAGAATGTCGCCGACCGTCAGCGACGGGTTGAGGGAGCTGTACGGGTCCTGGAAGACCACTTGGAGGTCCTGGCTCAGCTTGCGCCGGTCGGACCGGGTGGCGTGGCTGATGTCCTGGCCCTGGAAGACGATCCGACCCTCGGTGACGGGCGCCAGGCCCAGCACCGCCCGGCCAAGCGTCGTCTTCCCGGAGCCGCGGGCACCGACTCCGGGTCCGACGGCGTTTCGTGCACGCCACCCGGCACCTCCGGACCAGCAGGACACACCGTCGCGACGGGGCCCCGGCGACCTATGCGGGCGCGGTCTCCAGGTCCGACGGCGTTTCGTGCACGCCAAGCAGACCCGCGGGCTGGTAGACGCAGGTGGGGTCCGAGGCGAGGGGGTCACCCAGCATGGCGTGAGCCCTCGCCCGCGACCCTCCGCAGATCCAGTTGAACTCGCACACCCCGCATTTGCCCGAATACGACGAGGGGTCCCGCAACGCCTTCATCATCGGCGCCTCGGCGTAGATTTCGCGGAAGCTCTGCTCCTTCACCGATCCGCAGCGGTGCGGCAGGAACCCCGACGGGTAGACGTCGCCGATGTGGTCCACGAACGCGAAGCCGCGACCGCTGTTGACGCCGATCGGCGGACGCGGCGGCCGCCGCTCCAGGACCTCACCCAGCAGGGCGTCGGTCTCGGCAGTCAGCCAGGCATGCAATTCTCCGCGGACCGGCAACGGCCGACCGGCCGCGCGGGCGTCGTCGCGCTGGATGGCGACGCGACGGTAGTTCGGCGCTTCCGTGACCTTCACCGCGATCCGGTCGGAGACGTCGTGCAGCCAGTGCAGCACGTCCTCCATCTCGTCCGGATCGAGCGGTTCGAGGTTGGATCCGCGACCCATCGGCACCAGGAACAGCACGTACCACATGCCCGCGCCCATCTCCATGGTCCGCTTGAGCAGCTGAGGGAGCTCGCGCAGGTTGTTGCGGCAGATCGTGGTGTTCACCTGGAACCGGAAGCCGTGCTTCACCACCAGTTCGGCGGCCGCCATGGTGTCCTCGTAGGTGCCGTCGATGCCACGGAACGAGTCGTGGGTCTCAGCGGTGGCGCCGTCGAGGGACAGCGAGAAGGCCTTCACCCCGGCCTCGCGCACCGACGCCAGACGCTCGTCGGTGAGCAGCGGCGTGACCGACGGCGACAGTGCGATCGGCAACCCGATGGAGGTGCCGTAGGCGATCAGCTCCTCCAGGTCTGCGCGCTCGAACGCGTCGCCGCCGGAGAGGATGACGATCGGCTTGGGGGTGCCGTAGGCGGCGAAATCGTCGAGGAGGGCCTTGCCCTGCTCGGTGGTGAGCTGCCGGGGGTCCGCCCGGGTGAAGGCATCAGCGCGGCAGTGCCGGCAGGCCAACTGACAGGCTCGGGTGACCTCCCAGACCAGCACGTGGGGGCGCTCCCCGGCGTCGTGGTGGAGCGTGCGGACCACGCCCTTGCGGGCCTCGTGGGGGGCGGTGCCTGGGTGCGGAGTCACCGTCCGGATACTACACAGCGTCGTTTCGGAGCCGACCCCCACCCTCGCCGTCGAAAGTGCATGGTGGGAGCGCTATCAGATCGTTACAATTTCGCAACCATGTCAGGCCTCAGAATCGGTTGACAGCGCTGCGACTGCGCGACAGACTCAAGCGCAACGGAGAGACAGCGCCGTCCGAGATCCGGCCCACAAGACACCGTGTGCGGAGTTCGCCCAGCGCTCAGCGCTTCGTTCATACCCGCACAACCCCACGAGGCGGCGTCGGTCCGCTCGAAGTGAACGTTCACAGGAGGAACGAATGAAGATGAAGAAGTTCGTAACCGCAAGCGCAGGCCTGCTCATGGCCTTCGCCCTCACCGCGTGCGGTGGCGGCGGCGCCGGAACAGCCACCACGCCGGCCGCCTCGGGTGACGCCACGGCGTCCGCGAGCGCCCCCATGGAAGAGGGCGGCAGCGTCGGCGTGTCGATGCCCACCCAGACCTCCGAGCGTTGGATCGCCGACGGCGAGGCCGTCAAGTCCCAGCTCGAAGAGGCCGGCTTCGAAGTCGACCTCCAGTTCGCCAACGACGACATCCCCACCCAGGGCCAGCAGATCGACCAGATGATCACCCAGGGCGTCAAGGTCCTCATCATCGCCGCCATCGACGGCACCGCACTCGCCCCCCAGCTGGAAAACGCCGCCGCCCAGGGCATCAAGATCATCTCCTACGACCGCCTGATCCGCGACAGCGCCAACGTCGACTTCTACGTCTCCTTCGACAACTTCAAGGTCGGCGTCGCCCAGGGCCAGGCCCTCATCGACGGCCTCAAGGCCCGCGGCGAAGGCCCGTTCAACATCGAGCTGTTCGCCGGCTCGCTTGATGACAACAACGCCTTCTTCTTCTTCGACGGCGCCATGAGCGTCATCCAGCCCGAGATCGACAACGGCACCATGGTGGTGGTCTCCGGTCAGACCGACATCGAGCAGGCTGCCACGCTTCGCTGGCAGCAGGAGACCGCGCAGAAGCGCATGGAGGACCTCCTCACCGCCAACTACCAGGGCGACACCAAGGTTGACGGCGTGCTGTCGGCCTACGACGGACTCTCCCGCGGCATCATCACCGCCCTGCAGAACAACGGCTACTCGGGCACCGTCGCCGACAGCTTCCCGATCGTCACAGGGCAGGACGCCGAGATCGCCTCCGTCAAGCTGATCCAGGACGGCATCCAGTCCTCGACCATCTTCAAGGACACCCGGCTTCTGGCCGAGCAGGCCGTCACAGCCGCCCAGGATCTCCTGGCCGGCAACGAGCCCGAGGCGAACAACACCGAGGATTACGACAACGGCGTGAAGGTCGTTCCGTCCTACCTCCTCGATGTTGTGACCGTCACCAGCGAGAACATCACCGAGGCGCTCGTCGACACCGGCTACTGGACCCAGGAGCAGATTGACGCAGGCGTTGCCTGATCCAGGCACCCGCGGTGGCCCGGCCCTTCAGGGGCCGGGCCATCGTCGCCCGTTGACAGCGAAGAAAGGCGACGCATGAGCGACACACAGAACATCCTCGAGATGCGCAACATCACCAAGACCTTTCCTGGTGTCAAGGCCCTCTCGGACGTCACACTTGAGGTTGAGCGCGGCGAGATCCACACCATCTGCGGCGAGAACGGGGCCGGTAAGTCCACCCTCATGAAGGTGCTCTCCGGTGTGTACCCGCACGGCACCTACGAAGGCGACATCATCTTCGAGGGCAAGGAGTGCAAGTTCAACTCCATCAACGACTCGGAGCACGCGGGAATCGTCATCATCCACCAGGAGCTCGCCCTGGTCCCGCTCCTGTCGATCGCCGAGAACATCTTCCTCGGCAACGAGCAGGTCGAGCGCGGGGTGATCGACTGGCACAAGACCAACGCCGAGGCGGCGAAGTTGCTGGCCCGGGTGGGTCTGGACGAGAACCCCATGACGCCGATCAACCAGATCGGCGTCGGCAAGCAGCAGCTCGTGGAGATCGCCAAGGCGCTCTCCAAGCAGGTCAAGCTGCTCATCCTCGACGAGCCCACCGCCGCGCTCAATGACACCGATTCGGCGCACCTGTTGGACCTGCTCCGGCACCTCAAGGGGCAGGGGATCACGTCGATCATGATCTCCCACAAGCTCAACGAGATCACCGCCATCGCCGATGCCACCACGGTGATCCGCGACGGCATGACCATCGAGACCCTCGACAGAGGCCCGGACATGACCCAGGAACGGATCATCAAGGACATGGTCGGCCGCGAGCTGGACAACCTCTTCCCCGATCACACGCCCAACATCGGCGAGGAGATCATGC
This sequence comes from Tessaracoccus sp. MC1627, assembly GCF_014164725.1. Classification (NCBI taxonomy): domain Bacteria; kingdom Bacillati; phylum Actinomycetota; class Actinomycetes; order Propionibacteriales; family Propionibacteriaceae; genus Tessaracoccus; species Tessaracoccus sp. MC1627. Next base: position 275,317 of record NZ_JACJGA010000006.1, read on the forward strand.
GGGTCGAGGACTGGACGGTTCTGCACCCCACCGTCGCCGGCCGGAAGGTCTCCGACAACGCCTCCTTCGACGTCCGCGCCGGGGAGATCGTCGGGATCGCCGGCCTCATGGGCGCGGGCCGCACCGAGCTGGCGATGAGCCTGTTCGGAGGGGCCTACGGCCGCAAGATCGGCGGGAAGCTCTTCCTCCACGGCAAGGAAGTCCAGCTCCATTCAGTGGCAGCAGCCATTGACGCCGGTCTCGCCTACGCCACCGAGGACCGCAAGCGCTACGGCCTCAACCTGATCGACGACATCCGTCGCAACATCTCGGCCGCCTCGCTGGACAAGATCGCCTCCAACGGGGTGGTCAACTCCAACGAGGAGATCAAGAACGCCGAGCGGTACCGCAAGGAGATGCGGATCAAGACCCCCACCGTGATGAACGTGGTGGGCCAGCTCTCCGGCGGAAACCAGCAGAAGGTTGTCCTCTCGAAGTGGATGATGACCTCCCCTGAGGTATTGATCCTCGACGAACCCACCCGCGGCATCGACGTCGGCGCCAAGTACGAGATCTACACCATCATCAACGCGCTCGCCGACGCAGGGAAGGCGGTGGTTGTGATCTCGTCGGAGCTCCCTGAGCTCCTCGGCATCTGTGACCGCATCTTCACGTTGGCCTTCGGACGCATCACAGGCCAACTCCCCCGCGGAGAGGCAACCCAGGAGAGCCTCATGAAGCTCATGACCAAAGAAAGGGAGGCCGCGTGATGGCCACCGTCAAGGACCTTTTCTCCAAGAACCTCCGCCAGAGCGGCATCGTCATCGCGTTCGTGGCGATCGTGCTCCTGTTCACGGTGCTGACCGGCGGGACGCTGCTCAATCCCATCAACGTCAGCAACCTGATCCTCCAGTACTCCTACATCCTGATCCTGGCGATCGGCATGCTGTTCGTCATCGTCGTGGGCCACATCGACCTGTCGGTGGGTTCCGTGGTGGCACTGGTGGGCGCGGTCTCGGCAACGCTGATCATCAAGAACGGCATGCCGTGGTATGTCGGCGTCATCGCCGGCCTCATCGTCGGCCTCGCGATCGGCGCCTGGCACGGCTTCTGGGTGGCCTACGTGGGCATCCCGGGCTTCATCGTGACCCTGTCGGGCATGTTGCTGTTCCGTGGCATGACGTTCCTCGTGCTGGGCTCGGTCTCCCTGTCCCCGATGACCCCGGAGTACCAGCAGATCGCCAACGGCTTCCTCAACGGGCTGTTAGGCGGTAACGGCTTCGACCTGTTCACGTTGCTCATCGGCGTGTTCGCCATCGCCGGCTTCGCCTGGACCCAGTGGCGCAGCCGCAGCGCCCGCATCCGCTACGAGCAGGAGGTGGAGGGCATGCCGCTCTTCATCTTCAAGCTGGTCGCGGTGGCCGTCGTCGTGATGTTCTTCGCCTGGAAGCTTGCCACCGCGCGTGGCTTCCCGATCGTGCTGATCATCCTGGCCGTGCTGGTGCTGGTCTACTCGTTCCTTGCCAAGAACTCGATCTACGGCCGTCACGTCTACGCCATCGGCGGCAACATCAACGCCGCCCTGCTCTCCGGCGTCAAGGTCAAGCGCACCATCTTCTGGGTGTACGTGCACATGGGCCTCCTCACCGGCGTGGCCGGCGTGGTGTTCTCCTCGCGCACCAACGGCGCCCAGCCGGGCGCAGGCAACATGTTCGAGCTCGACGCGATCGCGGCCTGCTTCATCGGTGGCGCAGCCGTCACCGGCGGCGTCGGCACCGTGATCGGCGCCATGATCGGCGGCCTGGTGATGGCCGTCATGAGCAACGGCATGCAGCTGATGGGCGTCCAGACGTCCATCCAGCAGATCGTCAAGGGTCTGGTGCTGCTGCTCGCAGTGGCATTCGACATTTGGAACAAGCGTCGGGCCGCGGCCGCCAAGGCCTGATCCGTCCGCAACGCGACACGGCGCCCGGGAGCCCCCCACTCCCGGGCGCCGTGTCGCGTCGCCACGGAAGACCCTACGAGTCGGAGCTCCCCCTACCCGTTGGCTGAGGTGCCGCGCAGTGGGCTGGAGCCCTCCCCGCTGGCTGAGGTGCCGCGAAGCGGCCTCGAAGCCTAAGAAACGCGAGCCGACAAGCCAACTCGCCCGACGCGTCGAGGCCTCGCCACGGGCGCCGACCCCACCGCAACCCCCAGAAAAACTTCTCGAAGAATTTCTGCCCGGCGCCCCTGCTGGGAGCAGAAAATGTCAGTGGTCGGACATAGCGTGGAACCCATGAAGGACAAGGCGCGTGAGATCGCGGAGCAGTTGCGCTCCGCCGACGAACTGCGCCGCTTCGCCGAAGCCCAGACCCTGACCCTGCTGTGTGACCTCGCGGAGCACTACGAGGTTGACTACGACCAGGTCGTTGAGGTCCTCGCCGAGCGCAGGGTCGTGGTCGGGGGCATCGGCACCCCGGCCGTCTCCGAATTCATCGGCCTCGAACTGGCCGGCCTGCTGCGCTGCCCACCCATTGTGGCGGCCTCCAAGCTGGCAGATGCTTTGAGCCTGAAGCACCGCCATCCCTGCCTCTACGCGGCGGTGCAGGAGGGCCGGA